>DASXZK010000038.1:0-40945 GCA_036501965.1 Solirubrobacteraceae bacterium | reverse complement strand
AGCACCGACAGATGCTTCATCACCCCGAACCGCGTCATGTCGACGCGTCCCTCGAGCGCGCTCAGCGTCTGCCCGTCCTCCCGGTACAGCTCATCGAGCAGACCGCGGCGGGTGGGATCGGCGAGCGCCTTGAACACCTTGTCCATGGTCGGGACTATAGGTGACCTTTTGGTCACATGTCAAGCGAGCATCTTCAGCGCGGCGGAATCTGCTGCAACGACCACCGGTTCCCATCCGGGTCGGCGAAGAACACGAACCGCCCCCACGGCATCTCCTGGACCTCCGTGACCTCGATCCCGCGCTTCGTGAGCTCCGCATGCGCCTCGTCGGCATCCTTGATCACCAGGTTGGCGCCGGCGAAGCTACCGGGCGTCGCCTCGGTGATCCCCTTCCCGATCGTGATCGAGCACGCCGAACCGGGCGGCGTCAGCTGCACGAACCGCATCTCCTCAGACACCACCACGTCAACGTCGGCGTTGAAGCCGACCTGCTCGTAGAACCCCTTCGCCCGGTCAACGTCGGACACGGGGACGGCCACCAACTCGAGCTTGAGATCCATCTGTCTCGTCTCCTTGGGTCGCTTGTTGTGGCTCGATCGTCTCAGCGATTGCGGGCGGTTTCTGTCCGCTTGTTCGTGGCTGTTCGTGGCGTGCGCGGGGTGGCACTTCGTGTGCCCGACGACGGGCTATTGCGGACTCTCGAGGCGGCGCGGGCAGGATGGTGCGCGATTGTGACCCCCAGGGCGGGGCGCTTCACCCACGCACGTCGGCGGCCACGGGCGGTTGGGTGATCCGGCCCGCGGAGCGCCGCCGATCACCCACACGACCTCGGGCCGTGCGGCGCGTGGGTGAACGACACCGCCCCGGGTCGCCCGGGGCTCCTGACCACGCCGACCCGCCGACGTGGGCCCGATGTGTCCGATCGAGGCGAACCCCCCCGCCCCGATCGGACACATCCCGTCCCACGCCCCACGGAGACACCCCCGCGCCTCAACGCACCGTCGCGTACCGCCGGTTCACCGCCAGCACCGCCAACCCGAAGAGCCCGACCGCATACGCCACGCAGATCAGGATCGGCACCACCGTGTCGCCCCGCCCGTCGCCCGCCTGCTCCAGCAGCCGCTGCGCCCCCCACCACGGCATGAAGCGGTCGACGATGTTCGAGGTCTGCAGCGTGAGCTCGACCCCGACCACCCCGATCAGGATGAGCACCGACTCCAGCTCGTTGGGCACGAGGGCGCCGACCGCCAGACCGAACGGAACCGCGCAGGCCGTGACCAGGAAGACGCCGCCGATCAACTCGAGCGGCGAGGCCGGGCTCGATCCGAGCTCGATCACCCCGGCGAACACGAGCGCGACCATGAACCCGAGCGCCTCCAAGAGGAGCAGCCGTCCCAGCAGCAGTTCGCGCGGCCGGTAGCCGGCGAGCACGAGCCGGCTGTCCAGCCGCCGGGAGGTGAGCGCGCAGAAGATCGAGGCCCCGGAGACCGAGAACGCCATCGCGATCCCGCCGAGCACCGGGGCATAGGAGCTGTTGGACCGCGAGGAGAAGTAGAAGGCGAGCGGCAGGATCGTGAGCAGGCCGAGTGCCGTGCCGCGACGGACCAGTTCCCGCGCGGCCATCTCGGCCGGCAAGAGGATGTGCATCGACCAGTGGCGGCGGATCATCTGCGCGCCTTGAGCTCGACGACCCGATCGACGAGGTCGAGGTCCTGGAGCATGTGGGTGACGACCACGACCGCGATCCCCTGCTCGGCCCAGCTGGCGACGTGATCCCAGAAGTTCATGTAGGAGCCGTGGTCGAACCCCTGGTAGGGCTCGTCGAGCAGCAGCAGCCGGGCGTCGCCGAGCAGCGCGAGCGCGAGGTTGAGCTTCTGCTGCGAGCCGCCCGAGAGGTGCCGGACCTGCGAGCGCTCTCCCACCGGGAAGCCGAACTCGGCCAGAAGCTCGCGGCCGTGGCGGACACCGTCCTCGCGGCTCAGGCCGAGCGCGGGACTGAACAGCGCCAGGTGCTCATCGGCGGTGAGCAGCTCGTGCAGCCCGGGAATCTGCGGGCAGTAGCCGACACGACCCTGGATCCGGAGCGTGCCGGCGTGCGGGGTGAGCAGGCGCGCGCAGATGGACATGAGCGTCGACTTGCCGGCTCCGTTCTCGCCGGTCAGGGCAACTCGCTCCCCCGGATCCACAACCAGCGAGACGTCTTCGAGGATCACGCGCTCGCCGTAGCGATGGCAGATCCCGAGGGCTTGGAGCACGGGCGTGCCGAGGGGCTGTGGAGTGGTGGTCTCGGTGCGTGCGCTCGTGGCCACGGGGACTGCCTGAGACGGTAGACGTTTTTCCCCGTCTTTCGAGAGGGGTAGCCCACGTTTCATGACAGATGAACATGAAGAACATCCCGGCAAGGAGGGTCTGCCGGGCAAGCAGGAGCACAACCGCGAGGAACATGAGCCGGCCGAGCCCCACAAGCGCAAGCCCAGCGAGCGCGAGCGGGGTGGCGGAGAGTCCGGCGGCGAGGCGGGCGAGGGCTCGCAGTCGACCGGCAATCCCGACAGCGCCGGTTAGCGCCGGCGGTCGATCTCACACGGAGGCGACGGCCGGCGACGGATCGACCGTCGCGGCCGCGCTCTCACGGGAGAACACGAGCACCCCGTCGTCGACCGGCTTGCGGGTGAACTCGTAGCGGTCGATCGGGTAGTTCTGGCGCAGCTTCCACGGCCGCACGGACCCCTGGTCAGGCAGCTCAGCGAGCGAGCGCAGGACGTAGCCGGACATGAGGTCGATCACCGGCTCGCGCGTGATCCCAGGAGGGTCGATGGGCGGCCGGCAGGAGGTGTAGCCGCTCGCGTCCATGTAGGTGAGCACCCGACACACGTACTCGCTCGTGAGATCGGCCTTGAGGGTCCACGACGCGTTGGTGTAGCCGATCGCGAAGGAGAAGTTGGGCACGCCGGACAGCATCGAGCCGCGATAGGCGATCGTCTCACCCACGTTCACCGGCTCGCCGTCGAGTGAGAGCGCCATGCCCCCCATCGCCTTCAACCGCAACCCGGTCGCGGTGACGATGATGTCCGCGGCCAACTCCTCGCCGCTTTCGAGCTCGATCCCGCTCGGGGTGAACCTGGCGATCCGGTCGGTGGCGATCGCTGCCTTGCCATCGGACACCGCTTTGAACAGGTCGCCGTCCGGCGAGATGCACATGCGCTGAGTCCAGGGGTCGTAGTCCGGGCGCAGATGCCGGTCGACGTCGAACCCGGCCGGCAGCTGTGCGGCCGCACCCTTGCGAATGACCGCCCGGGCCTGGCGCGGAAATCGGCGACAGAACCAGTACCAGACCGCCTGGGTGGCGACGTTCTTGGCACGGATCGTCGTGTAGGCGGCGCGCTCGGGCAGCCAACGGCGCAGCACACCGGCGATCGGATCGGTGCCTGGAAGCGTGATCAGATACGACGGCGAGCGCTGGAGCATGGTCACGTGGGCGGCCTCGGCGGCCATCGCCGGCACGAGCGTGACGGCGGTCGCTCCCGAGCCGATGACGACGACGCGCGTGCCGGTGTAGTCGAGGTCCTCCGGCCAGTGCTGGGGGTGCACGATCTGGCCGGCGAAGTCCTCCTGCCCCGGGAATTCGGGCGAGTGGCCGTTCTCGTAGTCGTAGTAGCCGCAGCAGGTGAGCAGGAACGAGCAGGCGAACGACACCCGCTCGCCATCGGCGCGCTCGACCTCGACCGTCCAGCGGGCGTCCTGCTCGGACCAGTCCGCGCCGACCACCCGGTGACCGCAGCGCACCCGTTCGGTGATCCCGTGACTGTCCGCGGTCTCCCGAACGTAGTTGAGGATCGACGGGCCGTCGGCGATCGCCCGCGGGTCCTTCCAGGGCGAGAACGCGTACCCGAGCGTGTGCATGTCGGAGTCCGAGCGGATCCCCGGATACCGGAACAGGTCCCACGTCCCGCCGATCGAGTCGCGCGCCTCAAGGATGGCGAAGCTCTTGTGGGGCAGCGACCGCCGCAGGTGGCAACCGGCCCCGATTCCGGACAGGCCGGCGCCGATGATCAGGACGTCGAAGGTCTCCTCTGCAGGCGTGGTACGCATGCGTATCACGGACTGTACGTGGCCGGTCAACCCCTCAGGGAGAGCTGCGTCACACGACCTCATCCGAGCGACCGGGACGAGGTCTACGATCGTCCGTCCTGTGGACTACCCGGTCGACACGCTCACCGCCGACGAACGCGCGCTGCTCGCGCCGCACGTCACCAACCTCGACCGCCCGGTGTTCGCCCTGGTCGGCCTGCCGGAGACGGTCAAGGGCGCGCTCTTCGCCCGGTACTCGCGCTACCCCGGGACGCTACGGCGGCTGATGGTCGACGAGTTCGCCGACGACCTCACGGCGGCCGACGGCAGCGGAACGGCGCCCGGCGGCGGGTCGCGTGACAGCGGTCGCGCGGCCCAGCTCTACGAGCGCATCTTCCTCGGGTACGGAGACGACTCCGTGGCCCAACTCGGCGGCGCCCATCTGGCGTGCGAGTGGGTCTCCAACATCCTCACGAAGATCCTCCAGCGCCCGCGGCTGGCCGCTTACCTCGAGCAGTCGACACGGTACATCGCCTACGACAGCCCGATGGAGGGCGAGCGCTTCCGCTACTACCGCGACTCGGCGCTCGGCCCCGAATTCGAGACCTCGATGGACGCGCTGTTCGAAACCTACGCCGCGTCACTCCCGGTCGTGAGCGCGTGGGCGGCGCAGGCGTTCCCCGTCGGCGAGGGCGAGTCCCCGGCGGCGCACGCGCGCGCGATCAAGGCCAAGTCGCTCGACCTGCTGCGCGGGCTGCTCCCCGCAGCGTCGCTCTCCCACATGGGGATCTACGCCTCGGGCCAGACCTACGAGCAGCTGATCCTCCACCTGCTCGGCCATCCGCTGCCGGAGGCCCGGGAATACGGGACGATGATCCTCCACGAGCTCCAGCCGGTGATCGGGAGCTTCCTTACGCGGGTCGAGCGGCCAGACCGGGGCGGGCGCTGGATCGGGTACCTGGAAGAGCGCGCTGCCGCCGGCGAGCGCTGGGCCGGGCGCCTCGGGCTCGGTGACCGGGCCGGCGAGGACGACACGCGGCCTGGGCCCTCGGTGCGCTTACTGCACGTCGACGGCACCGAGCAGGACCTGCTGTGCGCGCTGCTCTTCGAGTCGACCGGAGCCGCCGAGACGGAGACGCGAGCAGCCGTCGAGCAGCTCTCGGACGGGGAGCGCGCCGCGATGCTCTCCGACCTCGTGGGGGAACGTGAAAACCGTCGCCACCGGCCGGGCCGCGGCTTCGAGGCGGTGCGCTACCGCTTCGAGATCGTGGCCGACTACGGCGCCTTCCGCGACCTCCAGCGCCACCGGATGCTCACCGTGCAGTGGCAGCCGCTCACACCCGACCTCGGCGCCGACGTGCCTGAGCAGGTGATCGAGGCGGGCGCCGGCGAGCAGTACCGTCGCGCGCTGGAGACCTCCGCGGCCGCGTACGAGCGGCTGCGCGACACCGGTCACGTGCACGCCGCGCCCTACGCGCTGTGCCTCGGCTACCGGATGCGCTTCGTGCTCGACCTGAACGCCCGTGAGGCGATGCAACTGATCGAGCTGCGCTCCGGCCGCGAAGGCCACCCGAGCTACCGCGCGGTCGCCCACGAGATGCACGCGCTGATCGCCGAGGTGCATCCCGCTGTCGCCGCCACGATGCGCCACGTCGACACCGAGGCCGAGCCGCGCCTGGAACGAATCCTCTCCGAGATGCGCACCCAGGCCCGGGCCGGCGCCGGCTGAGCATCACCCGAAAGGCGCCGACGCCGCCCAGAACCCCCATCCGCGCGTGCTACGGTTGCGCGGCCTTCGTGACATGCGAAGGTGGCGGAGAGTCAGCGAAGTTCGGTCAGAGCCCGACGCTGTCCCGCAACGGTTACGCCCCGCTCCCACTGCGACGGGGATGAGCCCGGTCGCCTGACTCTCGCGCCCCACGACTTAGCCTCGGAGACGGCCGAACGTGCGCACCTCGCCACTCCGCGGGACGCTTCGAAGGAGGGCGTAGCGATGAGTGCGAGCAGGCATCGGCGGCGGAGGATCGCCACGCTGCGCGCCCACGCCGTTGCCGCGGCCGTGATCGGCGCGACCGCGCTGCTTTCGAGCGGTCCTTCACCCGGGACAGCCTCGGCGGCAGCGCTCCGGAACTGCACGCCGACCCACGGCACGATCGTCGCCGTCGACTTCGCCCATTGGGGCGGTCCGATCGTGCGGGGGTGCGGCGTCGCCCAGCACTCGGGATACGCCCTGTTGCACGCGGCCGGCTTCACCACCGCGGGTGACGAGCACGACGGTCCCGCGGTCGTCTGCCGGCTCGGCGACGCCGCGTTCCACCAGGGGACGCAATACCCGACGCCGAACCAGCAGGCCTGCGTCCAAACGCCCCCGACGACCGGCTACTGGGCCTACTGGACCGCGCCCAGAGGCACCAACCACTGGGCCTACGCCCCGCTCGGAGCGATGGGCGACGTGCCCAAGCCCGGCGAGGTCGAGCTGTGGATCTTCGGCGCCACGAACGTCGCCGGCACCCACGGTACCGGCGTGCCCAGCTTCAGCCCCGCAACGCTGCGCGCGCACCCGCCCGCGCGCAGACACACGTCGACCACGGCCACGACGCAGACGTCAACGTCTGCGTCGACGACCCGGACGACGACCACCACGACGCCGACGACGACAACAACGACAACCCATGCGACGAGCACGCCGACCACCACCGCCGCCATCACGACGCACACCAGGACCTCGGCACCAGCGCACACCCACCCACGTCGGGCGCACCTTCGGCACGCTCACACCGCCCCGCATCACTCGCGCCACCACAGCGCGGCGATCACCCACAGCACCTCCACGACACGCGCCGGCGCCACCCAGGTCGTGTCGGCGCGACCCACGAGCCGGCGGGCCTCGTCGGGCTCGTCGACCCCGTTGGTCATCGGCGTCGCGATCGTCCTCCTGTTGTGCGCGGGCGCGGGGCGTGCGATCTGGCTGCGCCGCCGCGAGGAATGAGTCCGTCGCACCACACCCGAGGACGCAGCACCGGCCTCGACGCCCGGCGAGTTCCGCGCGAGCTGCACCCGATCGCATGGTGGCTGTGGGCGATCGGACTCATCGTCGCGGTCAACCGCACAACCAACCCGCTGCTGCTGCTGCTCACCCTGTCGGTCCTCGGATTCGTCGTCGCCAGCCGCCGCGGCAGCGCGCCGTGGGCGCGGGCGTTTCGTTACTACCTGATGCTCGCCGGTTTCGTGATCGTGCTGCGGCTGGTGTTCCGCACGGTGTTCCCGTCCGGGGTGACGCCCACCGATCACATCCTCTTCCGCCTCCCGCACATCCCCACCCCGTCGTGGTACCGCGGGGTTCAGATCGGCGGGCCGGTGACGCTGGAGGCAACCCTGTCGGCCGCCGTCGACGGTCTGCGCCTGGGCACGATGCTCTGCTGCATCGGCGCCGCCAATGCGCTCGCCAACCCCAAGCGGGCGCTGCGGGTGCTGCCGGGCGCGTTGTACGAGCTGGGGATGGCCGTTGCCGTCGCGGTGACGCTCGCGCCCCAGCTGATCGAGAGCGTGCAGCGCGTCGCCCGGGCGCGACGCCTGCGCGGCGGCGGCGGTCGCCGGCTCCGCGCGCTGCGTTCGATCGTGGTCCCGGTGCTCGCCGACGCCCTCGAGCGCGCCTTGATGCTTGCAGCGGCAATGGACTCACGCGGCTACGGCCGCAGCGGCACCGCGTCACCACGGTCCCGGCGGGTGACCGGCGGGCTGATGCTCGCCGGGCTGGCTGGCCTATGCGTGGGCGCGTACGGATTGCTCGACGGCACCGCACCGCGCGTTCTGGGCGCTCCGGTCCTGCTCGCGGGAGCGGTCGTCTGCTGCGCGGGCCTGGCGCTCGGTGGCCGGCGGGTCACGCGCACCCGCTACCGGCCGGATCCGTGGAGCGGCCCGGAGTGGACGGTGGCGCTGTGCGGGGTCGCCTCCGCGGCCATGCTCTACGTGAGCGCCGGCTACAGCGCCGCTGCGGTCGACCCGACGTTCTACCCCCTGCGCTTCCCGCCGCTGCCCGCGCTCCCAACGATCGCGATCCTGATCGCCGCGATCCCTGCGGTCGCCGCACCTCCGCCGATCCGGACCCGCCGGCGGGCGACTGCCCCCGACGGCGGCGCCGAGCCGTCACCACGGACGGAGCTCGTCACATGATCGAGTTCGACAGGGTCACCGTGACCTATCCCGAGGAGGCCGCCCCGGTCCTCGCCGACGTGACGCTGAGCGTGCGGGAGGGCGAGCTGTGCCTCGTCGTGGGTCGCACCGGCTCGGGCAAGACGACGCTGCTCGGGCTGGTCAACGGCCTCGTCCCGCACTTCAGCGGCGGCACCCTCGCCGGCACCGTCACGGTCGCCGGCCGGAACACCGCGGCGAATCGTCCGCGCGAGCTGGCGGACGTCGTGGGCGTCGTGCAACAGGACCCGCTCGCAGGCTTCGTCGCCGACACCGTCGAGGAGGAGCTCGCCTACGGGATGGAGCAGCTCGCCCTCGCACCCGAGGTGATGCGCAAGCGCGTCGAGGAGACGCTCGACCTGCTCGGTCTCGCCGAGCTGCGCGGCCGCGCGCTGCGTGAGCTCTCCGGCGGTCAGCAGCAGCGCGTCGCGATCGGCGCCGTCCTCACTCCCCACCCGCGAGTGCTTGTGCTTGACGAGCCAACCTCCGCCCTTGACCCGACGGCAGCCGAGGAGACGCTGGCCGCGATCACCCGCCTCGTGCACGACCTGGGACTGACCGTGCTGATGGCCGAGCATCGGCTCGAGCGAGTGATTCAGCACGCCGACCAGGTCATCCACCTCCCCGGAGACGGGAGCGCGAGCGCCGGGCCGGCCGCCGAGATACTGGAGACGGCAAGCGTCGCCGCCCCGATCGTCGAGCTCGCCCGCGCCGCGGACTGGTCACCGGTCCCGCTCTCGGTTCGAGACGCCCGACGCCGCGCCGAGGCCCTCCGCGCGCGTCTGGCGGATCGCCCCCCGCGCGCAGCCCACGCCGCGGCGACGACCGGCACCGAGGGGCTGCGCGCCGACGGCATCGTCGTCCGCTACGGCGACGTGGTCGCGGTCGCCGGGGTCGACGTGAGGCTGGCGGCGGGTGAGATCGTCGCGCTCATGGGTCGCAACGGCTCGGGAAAGTCCTCGCTGCTGTGGGCCCTGCAGGGATCAGGACGCCGCCAGGCCGGACGCGTCACGGTGGACGGCCGAGACCCCGGCCGCCTCTCCTCTCCGGCCGCCCGGCGGCTCGTCGGTCTGGTTCCGCAGACGGCCGCCGATCTGCTCTACCTGCCGTCGGTGGCCGCCGAGCTCGCGCAAGCCGACCGCGAGACCGTCGATGTGGGCACCTCGGCGGCGCGGGAGCTGCTGGACCGGATCGCGCCCGGAATCCCAGACGACACCGATCCGCGTGATCTCTCCGAGGGCCAGCGGCTCAGCCTCGTGCTCGCGATCCAGCTGCGCGCCGCACCCGGTGTGGTCCTGCTCGATGAGCCGACGCGCGGTCTGGACTACACCGCCAAGCGCGCGCTCGCGGCGGTCCTCGATGAGCTCGCGCGCGAGGGCCGGTCGATCGTGCTCAGCACCCACGACGTCGAGTTCGTCGCCGCGGCGAGCGATCGCGTGATCGTGATGGCCCAGGGCGAGATCGTCGCCGACGGACCAACACCGGAGATCGTCGTCGCCTCGCCGGCCTTCGCGCCACAGGTGGCGAAGATCCTCGCCCCGCTCCCCTATCTCACCGTCGAGCAGGTGCTCGACGGGCTCACCGCGGAGGTGGCCTGTTGAGCGTACGAGTCGGAATGGTCTCGGCTCGCCGCGAGGCGCGGGCGATCCGTATGCACGCGCGCTCGATCACGGCCGCGGTCGCGGCGACGGTCATCGGCCTGGCCTGCTTCCTGTGGCCGTTCGTGCTCGAGCCCGGACGGTTCGGGACCCGGTACACGCCACCGATCATGTTCGGGCTGACGCTCGTGCTCGTGCTCGCCGTGGTGTTCGCCGAGATCGCCGACGGTGGCGTCGATGCGAAGGCGATCGCGATGCTCGGCGTGCTGTCGGCAATCAACGCCGGCCTGCGGCCGCTCGGTGCCGGGACCGCCGGATTCGAGACAGTGTTCTTCATGCTCGTGTTCGCCGGGCGGGTGTTCGGTCCGGGGTTCGGGTTCGCGCTCGGCTGCACCTCGCTGTTCGCCTCGGCCGTCATCACCGGAGGCATCGGGCCGTGGATGCCCTACCAGATGTTCGCGAGCGCCTGGATCGGGCTGTTCGCCGGACTGCTCCCCCCGTGCCGCGGCAAGCGGGAGATTGCCCTGCTGGCCCTCTACGGGGTGCTCGCCGGCTACTTCTACGGCTTCCTGCTCAATCTGCAGTTCTGGCCGTTCAGCGTCGATCCGGGCAGCTCGATCTCGTATCTCCCAGGCGCGCCGTTCGCCGTCCAATGGCACCGCTACCTCGTGTTCGACGTGACCACGTCGCTCGGCTGGGACACCGGGCGCGCGATCACCGACTTCGTCTGCATTGTGCTGCTCGGACCCGGCGTGCTCCACGTCCTGCGGCGAGCCTCGCGGCGGGCGCGGTTCGAGGCTCCGGTCGTGTTCGCGCCGGCGGATCAGTGAGCCGTGGCGTGGCCGGTCGACCCGGACTGGGGAACGATCGTGACCTCGTTGAGCTCAGCGCTGGGTGACGTGGACGGGCCGAGATGGGTGCGAGAGGGCCTGCTGCGTGTAGCGAGCGGCGATCACACAGGCGATGAGCCCGAGCAGTCGTCGGATCGAGCTTTCCGGTAGTCGGCGCTGGAGCCGAGCCCCGAAATAGCTGCCGGCGAATCCGCCGGCGCCGATCCAGGCCCCGAGGATCCATTCGGGAGCGATCGCGCCTCCTTGGGTGACCTGCAGCACCTGGTACGTGAGCACCCCGACGATCGAGGTCAGGAAGGTGGCCATGATCGTGGCCGGGGCAACCTCATAGGCCGAGTAACCGGCGGCCAGCAGGATCGGCGCAAGCAGCGATCCACCGCCGATCCCATAGATCCCACCCACCGTCCCGATGAGAAGCGCGAGAGCCCAGATCACGCGACCGGTCCTCGCGCTCGGCCGCGGCCGGTCGCGGGGGATGCTTTGCGCGCCGAGGATCAGCCACAGCCCCAGCGGGAGCAGCACCCCGGCCGCGACGAACGTGAACGCCTGCGAGCCGGAGAGGAACCTGACGCGAATGATGGCTCCCGCGATCACCCCGGGCAAAGTCCCCGCGACCAGCAGCCGGGTGAGTGGGGAGCGCAGTCGCCTCTCCTGTGCGAAGCGCAGCAGGCCGCCGGGAGTCGAGGCGACGTTGAAGAGCAGGTTGGTCGGGGTCACCGCGGGGCTGGGCACGCGCAGCACGCTCAGCTGAAGCGGGAGGAGCAGAACCGCTCCCGAGACCCCGGCAGGAGTCGTGATCAGCGCCAGCAGAAATGCACAGACCGCGCCGACTGGCCATTCCCACGGCATCGGTTGGAAAGGGTAGGTGACTGCGCCGTTGCCCGGCGCTGAATCCATCCGGCGGGGGGACTACGGTGCTAGGGCTTCGGAATACCGAGGTCGCGTGAGCGGGCAGCGAAGTCCGGTGAAAGCCCGGCACTGTCCCGCAACGGTGAAGCCCTGTCTTCCTGGGTCATGCCGGCGTTACGCCGCCGGTGATGCCCGCGAGACGAGGGATGAGTCCGGTCGCCTGCCGCCCACGCTCGCTGTGAACGCCCTCGGAGTAGGGGCGGTAGGTGACGGCCTGCGCGTCGAGACGCGCGGCCGGCGGACCCGTCCTCTCCGAACGATCGGAGAACGAGATGGAAATGACCGCCGACCCCGCCGCCCCGCTGACCGCCGACCGCTCCGCCGCGGGCACCCGCACCTATGAGCTTGGGGGCCGCCGCTTTACCCTCGATCGCGCCAAGGCGGAGGAAGCGCTCGCGGCCAAGCGCGTCGTCGGCGGCCGGGAGACGATGACGTTCAACCTGCTGCCGCTGAAGTACGGCTGGGCTTACCAGCTGTACCGCACGATGAAGGCCAACCACTGGGAGCCCGAGGACATCCAGATGGCCAAGGACATCGAGCAGTGGCGGGACCGCCGGGCGCTCAGCGACATCGATCGCTGGATCGTGCGGATGGGGATCGGCTACTTCTCGGCTGCCGAGGGGATCGTCGGCGACAACGTGATCCACGTCGTGCGGGAGCTCGTCACCGCCTCCGAGCTGAAGCTGGTGCTCGGACGCCACGCGCACGAGGAGAACATCCACGCCGACTCGCTGCTCTACATGATCGCGTCGCTGGGCATCGATCCGCACGAGTGCGAGGCGATGTTCGCCGACGTCCCGACGATCGCGGACAAGAACCGGTTCGTCACCGAGGTCTCCAAGCAGCTGCGACGGGACCTCGATATGACCGACCCGGCCAGTCAGCAGCTGTTGGCCCGCAACGTGTTCGTGTTCGGCCAGTGCATGGAGGGCACCCAGTTCTACGGCCTGTTCGGGATGATTCTGTCGCTCTACCGGCAGGGGAAGCTGACCGGGATCGGGACGATGTTCCGCTACACGCTGCGGGACGAGTCCAACCACATCGAGCTCTTCCGCCGGCTGCTCTCCGAGCTGGTCGCCGAGAACCCCGAGATCTGGACGGCGGCGTTCCGCGGAGAGTTGCGGGAGCTGATGGCCGAGGCGGTGTCGCTGGAGAAGCGCTTCATCGCCGACTGCCTGCCGACCGAGGGCGTCGGCCTGTCCGAGGAGGACTTCTCCCAGTACATCGACTTCATCGCCGACCGGCGGCTGACCGGCTGCCGCCTGGAGCCGCTGCACGCCGAGCCGGTCGAGAACCCACTGCCCTGGCTGGCCGAGCTGATGGACGTCCGCAAGGAACAGAACTTCTTCGAGGGCCGGGTCACCGAGTACCAGAAGTCCTCCTCGCTGGCAGTCGTCTCCGACGACGAACTCTGAGCCCCGCCGCTCCGCCACCGCGCGCCCATCCATCCTTTCACCGCACGATCTGGAGACAGAGAGACATGCTGATCGACTTCGACGAGATCCACCACGACCTCGAGCTCAAGCGGGCCGCCGCCACGCCGCTGCCCACCGACCTGACGGGCCCCACCAGCCGCGTCGACATCGCCGCGGCGCTGGCGGAGGAGCCTCTCCCGGAGCCCGAGCTGGCGCTCGTCGAGGAGGACGGTGGTGAGCGGCCGCTCACCACCGTCGACATCGCCCAGCCGCTCGCCGACGCGCTCACCACGCTGGCGCTGGCCGCCCACGAGCCGCATGCCGACAGCGCCGCGGCGCGCGCGATCCTGCGCGCCGCCACGCTCGAGGTCACCACGCGGCTGCGCGCCGTTGCCGACGAGGGCGCCCGCTCGGTCACCGCCCACGACCTGTCCGCGCTCGCGGAGGCGGCACTGATCGCGGCCGGCCACTTCGAGGTCGCCAAGGCGCTCGTGCTGCGCCGCGCGCTACCGCCCGCGGGACATGACCGCGCCACCCGGATCGGGGCCGCACCTCGCCTGATCCGTCGCTCGGGCGAGGTCGCCGAGTGGGAGCCCGGCAAGATCGAGACCGCGATCCGCAAGGCGTTCCTGTCGCTGTCGCTCGATTCCGGCCCGGCCGCGGCGCTCGCCGCCCGCGCCGACGAGCGGGCGCGGGCGCTCGGGATCGGGTACGTGCCGATCGAGACCGTCCAGGACGTCGTCCAGGAGGAACTGGTGCTCGCGGGCCACATGCGGGTGGCCGAGCGCTACATCGTCTACCGCGCCGAGCGGGCGCTGCTGCGTGCCCAGCAGCAGCGCGACGAGGGTCCGACCCGGCCGCTGCCGCCACCGATCCCGGTGCTCGACGGGAGCGGCACAGAAATCGAGTGGGCCGGTGAGGACCTGCGCCGGCGGATCGCGTTCGCACAGAGCGGCCTGGAGCTCGGGCTCGACGAGGAGGCGCTCGAGCGGGAGCTGCGCCGTGCGATCCGGCCGGGCGTCGCGCGCGACGATCTGCGCCGGCTGATCGTGCTCAATGCCAAGTCGCTGGTGGAGCGCGACAGCGACTACTCACGCTTCGCCGGGCGGATCCTGCTCACGTTCGTCTACGAGGAGACCCTCGACTGGGACATCGTCCGAGACGGGCCGGGCGCGCTCGGGGAGTTCCACCGTCGGGCGCTGCGCGGCGTGCTCGCGCTCGGAGTGCGAATCGGCCGGATCGATGAACGGCTGCTGCGGTACCGGCTCGAGCCACTCGCTGCCAGACTCGACCCGAGCGCCGATCTGGAGCTCGACTTTCTCGCGCTGCAGACGCTGTACGACCGCTACCTGATCGTCGACAAGACCGGGGAGCACCCGCGGCGGATCGAGGCGCCGCAGCTGTTCTGGATGCGCGTGGCAATGGGGGTCTGCCTCGGCGAGCCCGCCGACGGCGCCCGGTCGCGCGAGCAGCGGGTCGCCGAGCTGTACGCGATGTACCGCGAGCGGCGCTTCTGCTCCTCGACGCCGACGCTGTTCAACGCCGGCACCCGCCACTCGCAGCTGTCCTCCTGCTACCTGTACACGATCCAGGACACCCTGACCTCGATCGTCGGTCGGGGCATCGCCGAGAACGCGATGTGCTCGAAGTGGGCGGGAGGTCTCGGCGGCTCGTGGACCGCGGTCCGCGGCACCGGCTCGCACATCGAGTCGACCAACGGCGAGAGCCAGGGCGTCGTCCCGTTCCTGAAGCTGCACAACGACCAGCTCGTCGCCGTCAACCAGGGCGGCAAGCGTGCCGGCTCGGGCTGCGCCTACCTCGAGGTCTGGCACAACGACATCCTCGAGTTCCTGCAGCTGCGTCGCAACACCGGCGATGAGCGGCGACGCACGCACGACATGAACACCGCCTGCTGGATCCCCGATCTGTTCATGCAGCGGATGGAGGGGCGCGCGGACTGGACACTGTTCCGCTCCAACGAGGTCCCGGACCTGCACGAGACCTACGGGGCCGACTTTGCGGGCCGCTACGAGGAGTACGAGCGGCGAGCTCAGGCGGGCGAGATCTTCGGCGAGACGATCCCGGCGATCGAGCTTTGGAAGCAGATGCTGAAGATGCTGTTCGAGACCGGGCATCCGTGGCTGACGTTCAAGGACCCGTGCAACGTGCGCTCGCCCCAGGACCACGCCGGGGTCATCCACTCCTCCAACCTCTGCACGGAGATCACCCTCAACACGAGCACCGAGGAGACCGCGGTCTGCAACCTCGGCTCGATCGTGCTCGACCGGCACCTCACGCCAGACGGCGAGCTCGATCACCCGCGGCTGCGAGAAACAATCCGCGTCGCGGTGCGCGCGCTCGACGACGTGATCGACGTCAACTTCTACCCGACCGAGCCGGCGCGAACGGCGAACATGCGCCATCGACCGGTCGGTCTCGGGGTGATGGGTCTGCAGTACGCGCTGTACCGCAAATGCCTCGCTTTCGACTCGCCCGAGGCGATCGCGTTCTCCGACGAGGCGATGGAGGCGATCGCCTACTACGCGTATGAGGCGTCAAGTGACCTGGCGGCCGAGCGTGGCACCTATCCCTCATACGCAGGCTCCAAGTGGGACCGAGGGCTGCTCCCCCAGGACACACTCGCGCTGCTCGAGTCCGAGCGTGGCGAGGCGATCGAGGTCGACCGCTCCTCGCAGATGGACTGGGAGCCGCTGCGGGCCAAGATCGCCGCTCAGGGAATGCGGAACTCAAACGTGATCGCGATCGCCCCCACGGCGACGATCTCGAACATCACCGGGACCTCGCCGTGCATCGAGCCGATCTACAAGAACCTGTTCGCCAAGGCGAACCTGTCGGGCGACTTCACCGTCCTCAACCCCTACCTGGTGCGTGACCTGAAGGATGCGGGCCTGTGGAGCGCGGACCTCGCAACCGAGCTGAAGGCGCGCGAGGGCGACCTCACCGAGATCGACCGGGTCCCGGCCGGGATCCGCGACCGCTACCGCACCGCGTTCCAGATCCCGACCGAGGCGCTGATCGAGGCCGCCGCCCGTCGTCAGAAGTGGATCGACCAATCCCAGTCGCTCAACCTGTTCCTGCCCACCCCCGACATGAAGGCGATGAGCCACATGTACCGGGCGGCCTGGCGGTCCGGGCTGAAGACGACGTACTACCTGCGCACGCTCGGGGCGAGCGCGATCGAAAAGGCGACCGTGGCGGCGGTGGCGCCCGCCCAGCAGCCGGTGCCCGCCGGGGAGCCGGCTCTCACCGCAGAGGCGCTCGCCTGCTCGATCGAGGCCATGCGCACCGGAGGCGAGTGCGAGGCCTGCCAGTAGCCCACAACGGTGGGGGAGCACGCCGAGGCCTAGATTCCCGGGCGTGCTCCCCCGTCCCCGTCGCCACCTCACAATCGCGACCGGGATCGCCGCCGCCTCGGTCGCCCTTGCCGGTTGCGGGAGCAAGCCCGCGACCCGGGCCTCCGTGATCGCCCGCGGGAACGCGATCTGCGCGACCGCCAATCGCGCGCTCGCCAACCTTCCGGCGGCGAGTGGCTCGTCGGGAACGACCGTCGACTTCGTCAAGGCCGCCCCGGTCGTGAGCCGCGAGGCGAAGGCGCTCAGAGGGTTGCCCCGTCCGGCAACTGACCGCGCCACGCTCGACCGCTTCATTGCCGACGAGTCGTCGCTCGCGGCCGGGTACCGCCGGCTGGCGGCGCTTCAGCGGTCCGGGAATGACGCCGCGGTCCAGAGCGGACTTGCGGCGCTCGGTCGCATCGACCCCGGGGCGTTCGCCCGCCGATACGGGCTCGCGCAATGCGGCGCTGCCGCAGCAACAGTCCGCTGAGCTTTTCCACGGTGCACAGGCAATGCCCAGGTGCGCCGAGTTATAGTGCGCCAATGCTTCCCATCCGTTCAACGCGCCGAGTAATCCATTCCGGCGTGCACTCCGGGCACGGCGCCGGTCTCCGACGCCTGATCGCCCCGCTCGCCGCCATCGTCGCGGCCTTCATGCTGCTCACCCCAAGCCTGGCGAGCGCGGACTCCTCCTCGACGCTGACCGTCGTCGGTACCAGCGACGTCAGCGATTCCGGGCTGATTCAGAACGTGATCCAGCCTGCGTTCCAGGCGGCCTACCCCCAGTTCACGTTCAAGTACATCGGCACTGCGACCGGAACGGCGATCACCGACGCCGAGACCGGTTCGGTCGGCGCAAGCGCGCTGATCGTCCATGCCGCGTCGCTCGAGAACCAGTTCGTGGCCGGCGGCTACTCGTACGAGCCCTACGGCCGGGCGCTCTGGATCAACGACTTCGTGCTCGCCGGCCCGTCGGCCGATCCGGCCGGCGTCGCCGCCAACGCGGCGAACAACGTCGCGCAGGCGTTCGCGGACGTCGCCTCGGCCGGCATCGCCGGCAAGGCTACGTTCGTCTCGCGCGGCGGCACGCCGGGGACGACCGTCGAGGAGCATCAGATCTGGTCGCTGGTCGCGCAGAACAACCTCGAGCCCTCGGGGCTGGTGCTCTGCGCGGTCAACGCCGCCAACGGCGGCGGCGATACCCCGATCTCCGCCAGCGCAGGGGTCACCAACCGTCAGCCGTGCCCCAACGGCGGCGCGCTGCCGTCCAGCTCAGTGCTGCCGTCCTGGTATGCGGCCACCGGCCTCACCCAGGGCCCGAACGTGGTCAACGCGAACGCATGCAGCAGCACCTACTCAAGCGGCGCCAACTCCTGCTACGTGTTCACCGACCGCGGCACGTATGACTATCTGCAGTCAGGCACCGACCCGGCCGGGTCAGTGCCCAACCTCACGATTCTCACCCAGAACAACAGCGCCACGGCGCCGGGCGGCCAGTTCACGCTGGTCAACTACTTCCACGGCTACATCATCAACCCGTCCAAGCCGGGGCAGACCGTCAATCTCCCCGCGGCTCAGGACTTCCTGAACCTGATCACGTCGCCGACGATCCAATCCCAGCTGGCCAACTACCTGGCGAGCTCCGCCGGCGGAGCGCCGTTCACCGCCGACGCGTCGCCGTTGATCACCACGACCAAGAAGCTGCCGAAGAAGTACACGGCGTCCAAGCCGCTGGACATCTCCGGCACGGTCGCCAACGCCCAGCCCGGCTATCCGGCTCTGGGGGGCGTCGTCGTGACGCTCAACCATGTCGCCGGGAGCGTCTCGGTGCCCGTCGCGACCGAGAAGACGAGCAAGAAGGGCGCGTTCACGATGAAGGTGACGTTGCCCGCGAGCGGGTCGTACACGTTCAGCACCCCGCAGTTCAGCCAGATCGAGGATGCGACGCTCAACCCGGTCTACGGCGACACGCTCTCGCCGGCGGTGACGAGCGCGTCGAAGGTCTCCGTCAGGGGCGTCGTCTCCTCGCTCAGCGCGAGCTCGCTCGGTGGACGAGCCCTCGTCACCGGCGCGGTCTCGCCGTCGTCGGGCCACGCCAAGGGCAGGGTCACTGTGTATGCGCGCAAGGCCGGAGCCAAGGGCAAGTACCGCAAGCTCACGGCGCTCAAGCTGGCCTCGACGGACGGCCGGTTTGCCACCGTGGCGGCGCTGAAGCCGGGACGTTGGCAGATCAGGACGTTCTTCTCCGATAAGGGAACCGTCCAGATCTCGAACGCGCGCACGACGACGGTGACGGTCGCCGCCGCGACGGCCCACATCGCGGGGACGGGCGGATCGGTGAGCAAGAGCGGCGCGCTCACCACCCACGTCCGGATCTCGCCGAAGGCGGCGAAGGGCGCGAAGGTCTCGCTCGTCGTCGTCAAGCTGAGCGGCAGCGGCGGGCCGCATCGCTCGACCCTCGACTCGGTGAAGGTCCACGCCGGCGCCCGCGCGGTCACGCTCCACGGGCACCTGAAGGGCAGCGGTCACTGGGCGGTGCTCGAGTCCTACAAGGCGCCGGGTATCGGCACTGCGTGGACGCGTACCGTCGGGCACGTGACGATCAAGGCCAAGAAGAAGAAGTGAACCGCCCGCTGGCGGCGGTCGTCGTCCTCGCCGGAGCGCTTGCGGGCGCTCCGGCGGCGGCCGCCGACACGGCCGTCGTCAGCGCGACGGTCTTCACCGGCACCGCCGGCACCGCCGCTGCGCGCACCGTCGCGCTCTCCACGCTCGACGCCTGCCCGCCGTACACCGGCCCGGGCGCCCTGACCCTCTACCCCGGCGGATCGACGGACACGTTGCCGGCGGGTACGACCTGGACCCTCGCCGAGATCCTCGATTGCGGGCTGTCGATCCCGCTGAGCAATCTCAATGCGGTCGAGGTGCTGCGCCCCGATGGAGCGGCGCAGGCGCCGCTGTCCCCGGCCGCGCTCACGGACGCATCTGCATACGCAGACCCCGCCGCCCCCGGCGCTCTCCCGGTGGTCTCCAACAACGGCGGACAGGCGCAGAACACGTACACCCGCCCGTGGCGCGGAGGCGACGACGAGAATGGACGTGACCAGGTGACCGCGTCGGGCCCGGTCCAGATGGTCGTCTACGAGAACACCGCCCCGCTCTCGGTTCACATCGCGACCCGAACGCTCCGGCACGGAATTCGCAGCGAGCGAGTCGCGCTCAGCGCCACGGTCCAGACCGCGGCCGGAGCGACCGTGCCCGCGAGCTCACTCGACTGGCGCTGGACGATCTCGACCGGCGCGAGCTCGGCCGCGGCGACCCCCACGGTGACGATCCCGCAGGGCACGGCGACCGCGACCGTGGTCGTCAGCGACACGGCGAGCGGCAGCGGCGGCACCGCGAGCATCGCACTCACCTACAAGCCGGTTCGCTCCAAGAACGCCCGCTCGGGCGGAGGCGGGCACGGCACGGTGCACTCGAGCTCCGGCCTGGGCTCCGGCCACCATCACGGGCGGGGCGGCGCGAGTCACCGTGGGCAGGGCCGAACCACCGGCACGACGACGACGACCTCCAGGACGACGACCGCCCCGACCACCACCGCAACGCCATCGCCGACCACGACCTCCACCGTGACGACGTCGGCCACCAGCTCCGCGCAGGCTGCGGCGACCACGCCCACGACCGCCACGACGCCCGCCCCGCACCCGCCGCGCACCCACCACCGCGCCTCGCATCCCGCGCCCGCGCGGGACGGCACGGTCGTGCAGGGCCGGCTGCTCGCCGACGTCGTCCCGGTCAGCGCCTCACAGAGCCCGCTGACCCGCCCGGTCCTCCCCTCCGAGAGCGCCGCGGTCGCCTCCCCGGCGCCCGCCACCCGGATCACGGTGCCCGCCGCGGTCATCGGCGGCATCGTCGTACTCGGGCTGCTGGCGCTCGGTGGCGCTCGCGAGCAGCGCAGGCGTTCGCCTAGGCTCCACCGCTGAGCACCGCCCGACGGCGCCGACTCCCACACCGACGTGCCGGTCCCCTTCGCCCTCTCCAGCCATTCCGTCGACGACGCGATCTTCCGCGTCGCGAGTGTCCTCGAGGTGCCGGTGCTCGTGCTCGCGCTGCTGGCTCTCGCGCTCGTTATCTACGAGCTGGGCGGGTTCATGGTCGAGCTGCGCAGCCGCCGCAGCCGCCGCTTCGCCGGTCTGCTGGCCGATGCCGACCGAGCACGCGAGGCGCTCAACGAGGGCAAGACGCAGGAGGCGCTCGCCGCCGTCCTCAGCTGTGCCCGCAGCGCGCCGATGCGCGCCACGCTGACGTTCATCGTGGAGCACGCCCGTTCCATCCGCGCCGAGCCCGAGCTCAACAAGGCGCTCGCCGATTTCGACCTCGATTCCCAGCGCCGGCTGGGGCGCACGCGGATGCTCGTCCGCTTCGGCCCGGCACTTGGTCTGATGGGGACCCTGATCCCGCTCTCGCCCGCGCTCACCGGCCTGGCGAGCGGCGACACCGCCCAGCTCAGCCACGACCTCCGGGTCGCCTTCAGCGTCACCGTGCTCGGGCTGCTGATCGGTGCCGTCGCCTACGCGCTCTCGCTGTCACGTGACCGGATGTACAGTCAGGATCTGTCCGACCTGCAGTACCTGGCCGCCGTCGTGAGCGATCCCCGCACCACATGATCTCGGTCACGCCCCACGCCCGCACCCGCGACGACCGCTCCGGCGACCCGCTCGACGGCCTGGTCAACCTGTTCGACCTGGGGATCGTGCTCGCGGTCGCATTCCTGCTGGCCGCGCTCTCCTCGCTGCACCTCGGGGCGGCGATCACGAAGCACGGCCTGCGGCAGATCCGCAGTCGTGAGATCACGCTCGCACCGGGTCAGAAGGTGACCACACTGCCGACGCGAGGCGCACGCACCCTCGGGCGTGGCGAGAAGGTCGGCTCGGTGTACCGACTGGCCGACGGCCGGCTCGTCTACGTGCAGAGCCCCTCCAGGTAGTGGGCTTCCTCTGGCATCAGCTGCGCGAGGCCGTGCCGCTGATCTGGGGCGGTCACGGGGACATCATGCGCCTCGGCTGGGTCACGATCCGGCTCGCGTTCCTCGCCACCGCGATCGCCTCGGGGATCGGCATCCCGCTCGGATGCGCGATCGGGATCGGTCGCTTCCGGGGACGACGGGTGGTGCACGCGATCGCCAACGCGAGCCTCGCGGTTCCCTCGGTGATCGTCGGCGTCATCGTGCTCATCCTGCTGCTGCCACACGGGGCGCTCGGTGGGCTGCGCATCGCTTTCTCGTTGAAGGGGGTCTATATCGCCCAGACGCTGCTGGCGCTCCCGTACACGGTGGCGCTCACCGCGGCCGCGGTGAACGCGCTCCCTCCCGGGCTGCTCGACCAGGCGCGGGCACTGGGCGCGCGCCGCGGCCAGCTGGCCAGGCTCGCTCTGCGTGAGGCGCGCATCGGCGTGATGGCGGCGGTGATCGCGGCGCTCGGGACCGCGCTGTCGGAGGTCGGCGCGGTGGTGATCGTCGGCGGCAACATCCAGAACCACGACCAGACGCTCGCCTCGGCGGTCCTGCAGCAGGCGACTGACTACACCGACTATCCCGAGGCGCTCGCCATCGCGATCGTGCTGCTCGTGTTGATCGGCCTGCTGATGGCCGCCCTGACCGTTCTCGGGCAGCGCAACGACGCGCTGCGGCTGCGCTTGCGCACCCGCTGACGATGACTCTGCTGTGGAATGAACTGCGCACCGCGGTCTCGTTGATCGCGCACGGCGACCCCTACCTCGTGCAGGTGATCGGGTTCACGCTCCAGGTGGCGGCCATCTCGACTGCGGTGGCCAGCGCGATCGGCGTGCCGCTCGGGCTCGCCATCGGGCTCGGGCGCTTCCGCGGGCGTGAGACGCTGCGGATCCTCGCGAACGCGAGCATGGGCCTGCCGCCGGTGGTGGTCGGTTTCGTCCTGTTCCTCGTGTTCGTGCCTGCCGGGCCGCTCGGCTCGCTGCACCTGAACGCGACCCGCACGGGCGTGTTCGTCGTTCAGTCGGTGCTCGCGCTGCCCTACACGGTCGCGCTCACCGTTGCTGCGGTGCGGGCGCTGCCCGGCGGTCTGTCAGAGCAGGCCCGGATGCTGGGCGCAGGGCGCGCGCAGGTCGCCGCGCTCGCGCTGCGCGAGGCGCGCGTCGGCGTGATGGCCGGCGTGATCGCGGCACTCGCGACCGCGCTCTCAGAGGTTGCGGCGATCGTCATCGTGGGCGGCAACGTCTACGGCTACGACCAGACGCTTGCCAGCGCCTCGCTGTTCGCAACCAACGCGGCGATGTACGCGGAGGCGCTCGCCATCGGCATCGTGCTGCTCGCGCTCATCCTGCTGCTGATCGGCGGGCTGTCGCTGCTCGGGCAGTTCAGCGGCGGGATTCGGCTGCGGCTCGGACCGTCGTCGTGAGCGCACCGCTGCTTGCCTGCCGCGGGATGAGCGTCGCGCGCGGGCGCCGGGAGGTACTGCGCTCCGTCGACCTCGAGCTCCGCGCCGGTGAGGTGGTGGCGCTGCTGGGGCCCAACGGCGCGGGCAAGTCGACGTTGCTCGGCGCGCTCGCCGGTGCGGTGGATCCAGTGGCCGGCGCGGTCGAGTCCCACGGACGCGTGGCGGTCGCGCTGCAGTCGCCCGACCTGGCCCGGCGCTCGGTGCTTTCGAACGTCGTTGCGGCTCTCGCCTGGTGGGGGGTGCCGCGGGCCGAGCGCCGCGACCGGGCGCTCGGGGCGCTGGCGACGCTCGGCGCAGAGCATCTGGCCAGGCGGCCGGCGAGCGAGCTCTCGGGCGGCGAGCGACGGCGCGTCCACCTCGCGCGGGCGATCGCTGTGCGGCCCGACGTCCTGATGCTCGATGAGCCGTTTGCGGGGCTCGACGGGAGCGCCCGTTCGGACCTGCTTGCCGACGTCGCCGGGGTTGTGCGCGATCCCGCGCGCGCGACGCTCGTCGTCGTCCACGACCGGGCCGAGGCATGGGCGCTCGCCGACCGGTTGGTGGTGCTGATCGATGGCGCGGTCCTCGCCGACGGCGCGCCCGGCGAGCTGTTGGCGACGCCACCGAACGCGGCGGTCGCACGCTTTCTGGGCTACGACGGGGAGCTGCGGTGCGATGACGGCGGCGAGTTGCTGTTGACGCGCCCCTCACACGTCGCGCTCGATCCCGGCGGGCCGCTGCGGGGGACGGTCACGCGCGTGATCCCGACCGAGGACGGCGCGCGGGTGGAGCTGGCGCTCGATCAGGGGACACTCAGCGCGACCGTCGACGGTCCGCCGCCGGCGGCAGGCACGAGCGTCACGGTGGCGCTGCGCGGCGGCGTGCGGTTCCCGGCCTGAGCGCGGAACGGGCGGCTCAGCGCAGGGCGAGATCGTCGACGCTTGCGACCGCGCCGTACAGCTCGGGACGGCGATCGGCGAACACGTCGGCGAGCTCGGTCCAGCGCTTGTCGCGCGTGCGCGAGAGGTCGAGGTCGGCGAACACCGGCCCCGGACGTCGCGGCTCGCCCGCTCGCCAGGGGTTCTCACCGGCCGCCCAGCCGTCGGGGTCGACGATCGTGCTGCCACCGGTCCATGGCTGCCCGCGCTCGACCCCGCCCCGGTCGGCGGCGGCGATCGCCATGCGGTTGATGCGAGCCGCCATCATCGCGTTGATCACCTCTCCGGGGCGCTCATCGGCCGGGCGCTCCGCCAGTGGCCAGTTGGTGGGCACGAGCAGCAGCTCGGTTCCGGCGAGCGCGACCGTGCGGACCAGCTCCGGGAACTCGAGGTCGTAACAGATGACGACCGAGACCCGGCCGACCGACGTCTCCAAGACCGGGGGCAGCGCGTCGCCCGGCCTGAACCACAACTTCTCGCGATCCCACAGGTGGAGCTTGCGGAAGACTGCCCGCACGCCGCTCGGGTCGATCACCACGGCGCTGTTGTACGTGTGCCCGTCCTCTCCGCGCTCGCAGAAGCCCGCAGCCAGCACGAGCTCGTACCCCGCCGCGGCATCGGCCCACTCGGCGATCAGCGGGTCATCGACCGATATCGCGAGCGACGCCGCCTCCTCGGCGGACTCGAACATGTAGCCCGAGTTGGCCAGCTCCGGGAGTACGACGACCTGAGCGCCGCCGGCCGCCGCCTCCTCGATCGCGTTCAGGGTCAGACCGCGGTTGTATGCCGGGTCCCCGACCCGCGGCTCGAGTTGCTGGACGCAGACGCGTGTGTGTGAGATGGCGGCGATACGGGGAAGGTATCCAGCGCTCACCACCACGGTCAAGCAAAGGGCGGACGTCAGAACAGACGCTGAGCAGTGAGCCCCCGCCCGACCACATTGTTAGGATTGTCACGTTCTCATGAACGTTGCCGACGGAGTGCTGATCGGGCTGGTGCTGGCGTTGGGACTACGCCTCATCTGGTCAGCCGCACGCACAGGCCGGCCCAGCTTCCCTTGGCCGTTTGCGGCCGCCAACCCGGATCCGGGCGAGGCGCACGGCATGCAGTCGGCGCTGCACGCGGCGACGGCGACACTTCCGCACCTGCGACGCGGGCTCGATGTCGGCTCCGCGACCGAGGCGCTGCCGCACCTGCGTGCGCTCACCGGGGCCGCGGCGATCGCCCTCGCCGACACCGACACGGTGCTCGCGATCGACGGCGAGGGCCGCGAGCAGGTCCGACCCGGCGACATGCTCACGCGCCTGCTCGCCCGCACGCGCGATGACCGCGTCAGGGTCGTCCCGCGGCTCGTCTCCTCGGATCCCAGCTGCCCGCTGAACGCCGCCGCGCTCGCGCCGCTCGTCGTCGGCGGCCGGCGGGCGGGGACGCTGATCGCGTTCTACCGGGCGGTCGGGCGGCCGTCGGAGGACGAGCTGCGGGTCGTCGCCGAGGCCGCCAGCCTCGTCTGCGCGCAGGTCGAGCTCTCGGTGCTCGCCGAGCAGGAGCGTCGGCTGGCGCAGGCCGAGCTCCGGGCCTTGCGGGCGGAGATCTCGCCGCACTTCCTCTACAACGCGCTGGCGGCGGTCGCCGCCAACATTCACGAGGACCCTGAGGCAGCGCGCGAGCAGCTCATCGACTTCGCCGAGTTCACCCGCTACCTGTTCCGCGACGGCCGGTCGTATGTCTCGCTTGCCGAGGAGGTGGAGCACGTGACGCGCTACCTGCGGCTCGAGCAGGCGCGGTTCCCGGGCACGCTCGAGGTGCGTGTCGAGGTGGAGCCCGAGGCCCGGGGCGCGATCGTGCCGACGATGTCGCTGCAGCCGCTCGTCGAGAACGCCATCCGGCACGGCGTTCGCCGCCCGGGCGGGGGGACGATCACGATCCGCGCGGTCGCCACCGGGGATCACGTCGAGCTGTCGGTGACCGACGACGGCGCCGGATTCACGGTCGGCAGCGGTGACCTGCCCCGCTCAGCGGCAGGCGGCGGGATCGGGCTGGCGAACGTCGACGCCCGGCTGCGCAGCACGTTCGGCGAGCTGTATCGGCTGCGGATCGAGTCGGCGCCCGGCCTCGGCACGACCGTCGCGATGACCGTTCCGGCGTCGAGCGCCTCGACACTGAGGGTGGCGGCGTGAACGGCTCAGGGCTGCGGATCCTTGCCGTCGATGACGAGCCCCGGGCGCTCGCCGACATCGAGCGGCTGCTGCGCGCGATGCCCGAGGTCTCCGGCGTCGAGTGCGCAGACGCCGGCGCGGAGGCGCTGCGGCGCGTCGCCGCGTCCAGCTTCGACGCGGTCTTCCTCGACGTCCGCATCCCCGGGCTCGACGGCCTGGAGCTCGCGCGGGTGCTGCGCCGCTTCGCCTCCGCGCCCGAGCTCGTGTTCGTCAGCGCCCACGACGATGCGGCCGTCGAGGCGTTCGAGCTGCGAGCGCTCGACTATCTGCGCAAGCCCGTCGCTCGCGCCCGGCTCACCGAGGCGGTCCAGCGAGTGGCACGCGCCCGCGCCGCCCGGTCGACCGACGGCACCGGGCACGCCGAGGACGCCGCCCTCGGCCCGGCCGCCAATGATCCCGACGGCGCGCACGACGTCGTCGCGGTCTCGGCACTGCACGGCGGCGCGACGCGGCTGCTCGAGCGAGCCGAGATCCAATACGTCAGCTCCTATGGCGATTTCGTGCACGTCGTGACCGCGAGCTCGCGCTTCCTGCTGCGCTCGACGCTCTCGGAGGTCGAGCGCCGCTGGGCTCCGTATGGGTTCGTGCGGGTCCACCGCCAGTTCCTGGCCAACCTGCACCAGGCCGTCGAGCTGCGGCCGCAGGTCGGCGGGACCGCGGAGCTCGTGTTCGCCGACGGCGCGACGGTCCCGGTCGCACGGCGACACACCGCCGAGCTCGCGCGCCACCTGAGCGTCTGACCCGCACCGGTCGCCTCTTCCGTTCTCCTTCGAGAACTGTTACGGATTTGCGATGGCGCGCCGTCAAGGTGACCGTCATGAACGAGGATCTCCCACCCACTCAACGCAGCCGGCGGGCCGCCGCGAGGGAGAAGCTCGCGGCCCGCCGGCAGCGGGCGCGGGCAATCCGTCGCCGGGTCGCCGGCATGTCGCTCGCCACGTTCCTCGCCGCCAGCGGCGCCGTGCTCGTCCAGCTGGTGACCGGGCACGACCCAGCGCTCGGGCACACCACGCACAGGACCACGACCGTCGCGGTCACGTCGCACTCGGCGGGCTCCTCCTCGAGCACGGGATCCTCCTCGGGGACGGGCTCCTCCTCGGGGACGGGATCCTCCTCGGGGACGGGATCCTCCTCGGGGACGGGATCCTCCTCGGGGACGGGATCCTCCTCGGGCACGGGATCCGGCACGTCGAGCTCCTCCTCCGGCGCGGGCTCGGCCGGGAAGGGCACCTCCAGCTCGAGCTCTCACTCGAGCAGCGCCAAGGCGGCCTCGCCCAGCGCGGTCACGACGAGCGCATCATGAGCGACGAGTCGATCAGCCGCTTCGCCTGCTTCGGTGGAAGCTGTGGCGTGCTCGTCTCCGGGCGCGGCCCCGCCGGGGACGCCGGCCAGGCGACGGCTCTCGTCCGCCGGCGGATGCTCGAGTGGCACGGTCAGTTCACGCGCTTCGAGGACGACTCGGAGCTGTCCGAGCTGAACCGGGACCCGCGTGAGACCGTGCCCGCCTCCGCGATGATGCTCCGCCTTGTGCGTGCCGCGATCCATGCGGCCCGGCTCACCGGCGGGCTGGTCGACCCCACACTGCTCGGTGAGCTCGAATCCGCCGGGTACCGGCGCTCGCTCGGAGCACTCGGCGGCCCGGCGGGCGTGGAGATCCGCCAGGCGCTGGGCGCCGCGCCCGAGCGGCGCCCCGCGATGCCGCGATCCGACGCCCGCTGGCGCGACATCAGCATCGACGAGCGCGCCGGCACGATTACGCGCCCGCCCGGGCTGCGGATCGACCTCGGCGGCACCGCCAAGGGCGCCTTCGGCGACGTGCTGGCGACGGTCCTCTCCGGACACGACAGCTTCGCGGTCGACGCGGCCGGCGACGTGCGCTTCGGCGGGCGCAACACGCTGCCACGCCCGGTCGCGATCGCGGCGCCGGTGGGCGGCGCGATCCTGCACACATTCGAACTGCACCAGGGGGCCGCGGCGACGAGCGGTATCGGACGTCGCGCCTGGAGCGACGCGGAGGGCCGGGTCGGGCATCACCTGCTTGACCCGGCCACCGGTCAGCCCGCGTTCACCGGCCTCGTGCAGGTGACGGCGCTCGCGGCGACGGGCCTGGAAGCCGAGCTGCGCGCCAAGGCAGCCCTCCTCTCCGGCCCGGTCCTCGCCGCGGAGTGGCTGCCCGACGGCGGCGCGACCATCGACGACGACGGCGTGGTTACCGTGTTCGCGCCGTCGACCGCGCTCAGCGGGCCGCCGCGGGTCGGAGTCGGAGCGTGAGCCCGACCACGCACTGGTTCTGGATCCTCTCCCGGGGGGCGGGCACGGCGGCCCTCGTGCTCGCCGCCGTCTCGATCTCCTACGGCCTGGTCATGGCCGGGCGGATGAAGCGCGCCGGGGCGACGGACCGGCGGACCTACCACGAGGCGCTCGCGCTCTCGACGCTGGTCGCGATCGCACTCCACGGGCTGGTGCTGCTCGGCGATCCCTTCCTGCACCCGAACCTCGCCGACGTGACGATCCCATTCGTCTCCGCCTACAAGACGGTCTGGACGTCGATGGGGATCGTCGCCGGCTGGATGCTGGTTTCGATCGGCCTCTCGTTCTACGCCCGTGACCGGATCGGCCGCGCGCGCTACGCGATCATCCACCGGCTGGTGATCGTCGCCTGGGTGCTCGGCCTCGTCCACGCCTTCTTCGAGGGCACCGACGCCGGCACGGCGTGGTTCATCGCCACCGTCGTGGTGTCGAGCCTGCCCGTGGTGGTGCTGCTCGGGCTGCGGGTCACCGGAAGGACGCTGCCCGAGCGCTCCGCACGGCGGACCGGCGGCGCCGTGGCGTCCCGGGCCGCCGCAGGGTGAGCTCCCTCGAGGGCCAGTTGGTCGCTTCTCAGACGACCAGTCTGGAAAACGACCAACCCGGCGACGCGGCCCGCGAGTCCCGGCGCGATCCTGGGTAGGAGCACCGCATGTCCGATCGCATCTGGTTCATCACGGGCGCGTCGCGTGGTCTCGGCCGCTCGTTCGCGCAAGCCGCATTGGCAGCGGGCGACCGCGTCGCCGCCACCGCCCGCGACACCTCGTCGCTGGACGATCTCACCGCCGAGCATGGGGAGTCGCTGCTGCCCGTCCCGCTCGACGTCACCGACCACGACGCCTGCTTCGCCGCCGTCCAAGCTGCTCACCGGCACTTCGGGCGCCTGGACATCGTCGTCAACAACGCCGGCTACGGCATGTCCGGCGCGGTGGAGGAGCTCACCGAGGAGCAGGCGCGGCGGCAGGTCGAGGTGAACCTGTTCGGAGCGCTGTGGGTCACCCAGGCCGCGCTGCCGATCCTGCGCGACCAGGGCTCGGGGTGGATCGTCCAGGTCTCCTCGATCGGCGGGCTCGCCGCGTTCCCGCTCACCGGGATCTACCACGCGAGCAAGTGGGCGCTCGAGGGTTTCTCCGAGACGCTGCGCCAGGAGGTCGAGCCGTTCGGGGTCCGGGTGCTGATGGTCGAGCCGAGCGGCTTTCGGACCGACTGGGCGGGATCGTCGATGGATCGCAGCGAGGCGATCGCCGCCTACGAGGCGGTCGAGTCGCTCGCCGCGCGCCGGGCGTCCCAGCGCGAGGAGAACAACGGCGGGCAGCCGGGGAACCCCGAGCTTGCCGCACAGGCGCTGCTGCAGACGCTTGACCGCGACGACCCGCCGTTCCGGCTGCTGCTCGGCAACGTCGCCTTCGACGTGGCGGTCGACCGCTATCAGTCGCGGCTGGAGGAGTTCCGCGCCGGCGAGCAGACCGCCCGCGGCGCCGACGACCGCTAGGCAAACATGGCCGTGGGCAGCGCGCCGGGCATCTGGGGTCGCCTTACGCAACCGGAGATGCCCAGCGCGTCCCGGCACGCCGGTTAGCGATCCCGCTCTCGTGGGTACCTGACAACGTTGTCAGCCGGGCGACCAGGCGCCCGGCGCAGCGGGAGAAGGGGATCGCCATGAGTGATCAGCAGCGTGAGGAGCACCGCGACGACAGGTCCACGCCGCCCACCGGACGCACCATCGACCGGCGGCGCTTCCTGCAGGTCTCCGGCACGACCGTCGCGGCGGTCGGTGGGGGGCTGGCGGCGGCCGGGACCGCCTCCGCTCGGAGCCGGACCGCGGAGTCGCTCGCGCCGACGGCCGGGCACGGCAGCCGGCCAAACCTTGCCACGCCCGGAACCGGGCAGACGCCGATCCCGACCGGACTGAAGACGACCCCGATCCGCCCGCCGGCGGCGCCGCTGATCGTCCGCTCGCCATACCTGAGCACGTGGCAGGCCTCGACCATCTCGCCCGGGACGTGGGAGACGTTCTGGAACGGGAACGTCACCGCGATGGCCGGGATCGCGCGGATCGACGGCGCCTCCTACATGTTCGCCGGGGACCCGACGATCGTGCTCGACGTCCCCAACGGCGGCTACGGGCAGCAAACGACCGTCAGCGACTTCGAGGCGGCGCTCGACCAGACGAACCTCAAGGTGAGCGCCACCCGTTCGGTGTTCACGCTGCACGCCGGCGGCGTGCAGATCGCACTCGAGTACCTCTCCCCGATCGAGCCCGGGGACCTGCGCCGTCAGTCGATTCCGATGGCGTGGGTGCTCGTCACCGCGCAGAGCATCGACGGTAACTCCCACGACGTCTCGGTGTTCCTCGACATCTCCGGCGAGTGGCTGTCGGGCGACGCCAGCCAGCAGTTCACCTGGGCGCCCGCGACGGTTCCCTACAGCGGCGGCACGCTCCAGGTGTGGACGATGGAGCTGGCCGACCAGCAGATCCTCACCGAGGTGAACGACCGCGCCCAGTGGGGGACGGTGGTGTGGGCGACCCCGCAGGCCCCGGGCCTCACCTACCAGTCCGGGTCATCCGCGACGGTGCGCGCGCAGTTCGTCGACCAGGGGGTGCTGCTCGACACCAACGACACGTCGTACACGTCGATCAACGGTGACGGCTACCCGTCGTTCGGCTTCGCCTTCAGCCTCGGATCGATCGGGAGCCAGCTCCAGACCCGCCAGTTCTCGCTCGGTCAGGCCCGCACCCCACTCGTCAGCTACCTCGGCGCCGCGCTGCAGCCACTGTGGACACAGTACTTCTCGAGCTGGCAGCAGATGCTCGCCTTCTTCCACGGCGACGTCGCCGGAACACGGCGGCGCGCCACGGCGCTCGACGCGAAGGTCTCCTCCGACGCGACCAGGGCGGGCGGAAGCGAGTACGAGGGGCTGTGCGTGCTCGCGCTGCGCCAGGCCTATGGGGGGACCGAGCTCGCGATCGGGCCGGACAACACCCCCTGGGCGTTCCTGAAGGAGATCTCCTCCGACGGCGACACCTCGACCGTCGACGTGATGTTCCCGGCCTCGCCGGCGTGGATCTACCTCGACCCGCAGTACCTCGCACTGCTGCTGAAGCCGATCTTCGGCTATCCGGCAAGCGGGCAGTGGACGGCACCGTTCTCCCCACACGACCTCGGGCCCTACCCGAACGCCTCGGGGTATCCGAACAACGGCGGCGAGAACATGCCCGTCGAGGAATCCGGGAACATGATCATCATGGCCGCCGCCTACGCGCAGGCGGATCCCGGCCCGACGAGCATCGCCTACCTTCAGTCCAACTACAGCTGGCTCGCGCAGTGGGCGAACTATCTGGTCGCCAACCTGCCGGACCCGGGCTTCCAGAACCAGACCGACGACTTCGCGGGCGAGATCGCCCACAGCGTCAACCTCGCGCTCAAGGGCATCGTTGCGGTCGCGGCGATGGGTCAGATCGCACAGTTACTCGGCAACACCGCCGACGCCACCCGGTACGCCAACAAGGCCCAGAGCTTCATCGCGTACTGGCTCCAGCACGCGCAGGACCCGTCCGGGACCCACCTCGACCTCACCTACAAGGGGTCGGACGACGGCGACGGCACCTGGGGCACGACCTACAACGCGTTCGCCGACGCGCTGCTCGGCACCGGCCTCGTGCCGGACTCCGTCGCCGCCGAGCAGGCGGCGTTCTACCCGACGGTGAGCAACATGTTCGGGCTGCCGCTGCAGCTCCCGCACAGCTACGCCAAGTCCGACTGGGAGATGTGGATCGCCGCGTGGCTGCGCGACTATCCGATCGGCCGAGAGCTGATCGAGCGGGTGTACCTGTACGCCAACACGACCCCGAACCGCGTCCCGTTCTCGGACCTCTACAGCACGATCTCGGGCGACCAGGTCGGCTTCCAGGCCCGACCGGTCCAGGGAGGTATCTTCTCGCTGCTCGCGCTGGACGCGCTGGAGAGCAGGCGCGCCGGGCAGGCGCGGCGATCCGCGGCCGCAAACGCTCGCCGATCCTCGGCTCGGTCTCGCCGTCGCTCATGAGCGACGGCGAGACCGAGCGCGGTGGTCAGTTCTCGGCGGCCTGCTCCTCCTTGATCTTGCCCTCGAGTTGCGCCATCACGTCGGGATCGCGCAAGGTGGTGACGTCGCCCAGGGCGCGCCCCTCGGCGATGTCGCGCAACAGCCGGCGCATGATCTTGCCCGAGCGGGTCTTCGGCAGGTCGTCGGCCCAGATGATCCGCTTGGGCCGGGCGAACTTGCCGATCCGCTCGGCGACCCGAGCGCGGATCTCCTCGATCAGCGCGTCGGATCCGGCGAGGTCGCCCTCGAGCGTGACGAACGCGCAGATCGCCTGACCGGTGTCCTCGTCGGTCTGCCCGATCACCGCCGACTCCGCGACCTTGCCGTGGGAGACGATCGCGGACTCGACCTCGGCGGTCGAGAGCCGGTGGCCGGAGACGTTGACCACGTCGTCGATGCGGCCGATGATCCAGAAGTAGCCGTCCTTGTCCTTGCGGGCGGCATCGCCGACGAGATAGGTCTCCTTGCCGAACTTCGAGAAGTACGTCTCGATGAAGCGGTCATCCTCCTTGTAGAGCGTGCGCAGCATCGACGGCCACGGGCGGGTGAGCACGAGCAGGCCCTGGCCATCGTCGAGCGGCTTGCCGTCCCGCTCGTCGACGACCTCCGCGGCTACGCCGGGGAACGGACGTGTCGCCGAGCCGGGCTTGGTCGAGACGATCCCCGGCAGCGGCGTGATCATGATCGCGCCGGTCTCGGTCTGCCACCAGGTGTCGACGATCGGGCAGTTGCCGCCGCCGATCACCTCGTGGTACCAGAGCCACGCCTTGGGGTTGATCGGCTCGCCGACGGTGCCGAGCAGTCGCAGCGAGCTGAGGTCGAACTTCTCGATGTGCTCGGTGCCCCACTTCATGAACGCGCGGATCGCGGTCGGGGCGCAGTAGAGCAGCGACACCTTGTACTTCTCGACCAGCTCCCACCAGATGCCCTTGTGCGGGTAGTCCGGCGCACCTTCCCACATCACACTCGTGGTGCCGTTGGCAAGCGGTCCGTAGACGATGTAGGAGTGGCCGGTGATCCAGCCGACATCCGCCGCACACCAGTAGGTATCCGACTCCGGTTTGAGGTCGAAGACGGCCCGGTGGGTTGCGCTGGCTCCGGTCAGGTAGCCGGCGGTCGTGTGCAGCACGCCCTTGGGCTTGGCGGTCGAGCCGCTGGTGTAGAGCACGAACAGCGGATGCTCGGCGTCGAGCTCCTCCGGCGGGCACTCGGCATCGGCGGCCTCGCAGATCTCGTGGTACCAGACGTCGCGTCCCTCCTTCATCTGGCAGTCGGTGTCCGTCGACTTGATGACGATGATGTTCTTGAGGGTGTCCAGGCCCTCCATCACGGCATCGACCTGATCCTTGATCGGGGCCGTCTTGCCCTTGCGACGCGCACCGTCGACGGTGACCAGCGCCTTGGCCTCGGAGAACTCCATCCGCTCCTTGACCGAGTCGGCCGAGAAGCCGCCGAACACGACGTTGTGAACTGCGCCGATGCGCGCGCAGGCGAGCATCGCGACCGCGACCTCGGTGATCATCGGGATGAAGATCCCGACGACGTCGCCCTTCTCGACGCCGAGGTCCTTCAGCGCGTTGGCGAACCGCTGCACGTCGCGATGCAGATCGGCGTAGGTGACGTCCTTGGTCTCGCCGTCCTCGCCGTGCCAGTGATAGGCGACGCGGTCGCCGTTGCCGGCCTCGACGTGCCGGTCCAGGCAGTTGTAGGACGCGTTGATCGTGCCGTCCTCAAACCACTTGTAGAACGGCGGATTGGAGTCGTTGAGGTCCTTGGTCGGCTCCTTGAACCAGGACAGCTCCTTGGCCTGGCTGACCCACCAGCCCTTCCAGTCCTCCTCCGCCTCCTCGTAGACCTTCGGGTCGCTCAGGTTGGCATGCGCGACGAACGACTCCGGCGGGTCGAACGTCTCGATGCTCAGCATCTCCTCGAGCTTGCCCTCGAGCGTCGAAGCCGTGTCTGTCATCCCGCACTCTCCTCTGTCGAAACTTCCTCGCCTGAAACGGCCCGGGACGCCGGCTGAAGGCCGGCGTCCCTTCCTCTCACCACACAGTCTCCTACCCCGCCACGCTCAATGCGAGCACGACGTGCCGGTCAGCTGCCGAGCGGAATGACCGGCATCACCGTCCGGCCCCAGGTCGAGTTGACCACCGCCGCCATCGCCGTGTACCACGCGACGACTGCGGTCGCCAGCCCGAGGAACCCGCCGAGGTGGATCGTCCCGGCATGGCCGCCGGAGTTGCCGATGGCCAGGAACACGAACGTGAGCGTCAGCAGCAGGAACACCAGCGCGACCGCGGCGGTCGTTCGCAGCGCGGCGACCGTCATCCAGCCGGTGAAGATCGCCCACGCCCACAGGTAGAGCCCGAGCGCGGCGTTGACCTCGGTCGGCGCGATCTTCGCCAGATCGAACGAGACCAGGAAGAAGAACGAGATCCAGAAGGCCCCGAAGGAGCTGAACGCGACTGCGCCGAACGTGTTGCCGTTGCGGAACTCCCACATGCCGGCCAGCAACTGGGCGATGCCGCCGTAGGCGAGGGCGAGGCCGAGGACGACCGGCAGCCCCTTGCCGAAGCTCACCAGGTTCGCGTTCATCATGCTCAGCACGAACGTCGTCATTGCGAATCCGGCGAGCCCAAGCGGTGCTGGGTCAGCCGGAGTCCAGCCGCCGCCGTGTACGACGGTCGGGTCCTCGCTGGGCGCGGGGGCGATGTTCGCCTCACGCGGTGGCAGATTGCCTGCTTCCATCTCTCCTCCTTCGATCGGCGGTATGAAACCGCGGGAGAGAGTGCGGACCTGTTGACCGCCCCGCAAGGCCGCAATCGACGAGCGGCACCAAAAATCGGTCGAACGGCGCTTCACGCCGTTGGACGGTCGCCGCTCAGCGACGGCGCTTGCGCTTGCGCTTGCGGTTGGCGTTCGATGGGGCCGGTGCTGCTGCGTCTGCGTTCGCGGCCTGCTGCGGCGTGGGTGCGTCGCTCACCGCCTTGCGATGGTCCCCGCGCTTCCGCGCGGCGCGGCGGTCCCGGGCCACTTCGGAATCGGCCATGCGGCGCGCGCGCATCTCTGCCGAGGACGGCCACGCCTCGGCCTGCCCGGTCTTCCATGCCGCCGGCACTCCGTCCGGCCAGCGCCCGGCGAACAGCATCGCGAGCGCGAGCAGCCAGAACAGCTGGACGATCGGAATCTGGGTGATCGGGAACAGGAACAGCGCACCGGCGAGCATCCCGACATATCCCATGAACTTCGGCAGCAGCCCGACCCGCATCGCCTGCAGGGAGACGAGCACGAAGCTGACCGCGATGAGCAGCGCCCCGAGCTGGCCGAGCACCTTGCAGATCTCGATGACGCCGCTGGACTCCAGATGGTTGGCCTGGTCGTAGGTCTGGGCGCCGGTGGTCACGAACTCGGAGGCGATATGGGCGAAGGCGAGGACATAGACGACCCCGGTCACCGCCGCGATCACGACGCCGATCCCGATGAGCACCGGCAGATACGACAGCGATTTGGTCGCGCGGGACCGCGTGCAGCGCCACAGGTACCAGAGCGTGATCCCGAAGGAGACCTCCGCGACGGCGTTGAGGATGGTGGCGAAGATGTCGTAGCCGGCGCGGTGATGCTCGGTGATCAGATTGAGCGTCAACTCGCTGACCGGGCTGTGCGGCCCCAGCAGCCCGATGATCGAGGCGATCATCAGCAGCGCGCCTCCCGCGGCGGCGAAGACGATCTGGCGCGGACGCTGGCGGGATTCGAAGGCGAGCTGTTCCTCAGGGGTCATGGCCGAGCAATGCTACGCGGCCGCGCCGCGTCACGAACCGCTCTTCATTAACCCCTCAAAACAACGACCATGGGCGAGCTACCATGAACCCCATGGAAGGAAGCGGCTTCGGCGGACTGTTCGGCGACCCCGACGATCTGCAGCGCCGGCTCGGTGAATTCGCCGAGCAGATGCAGGGCGCTCAGAAACTCGCGTGGGCCGACAACGCGATCAAACTCGCGGTCGATCTCACGATGGCGGCGATCAACCGCGTCAATATCCAGGGCACGACGGAGCAGCAGACCGAGCAGTTGCGCTCGGTCATGGCGATCGTCTTCCCTGAAGCGGTCACGCTCGTGCGCGAGGCGCGCGAGGGTCTGCAGTAAACCTCCCGTCCCGCTTCTGCATGATTCGCGGACGTCGTTGGTCGATGGTTGCCGCCCTGATGGGCGCGCTCGCGCTCGGCGCGGGCGTCTCCGCGTGCGGGGGCTCGCACAAGTCGACCACCACCCCGAGCATCGCCTCACACACCAGAACGCGTCCGTCGCACACCACGAGCACCGACTCGACGAACACGACGACCGTCGGGACCGCGACATCGCCCGCGGGCGGCGACACCAGCACGGCCAGTTCGAGCACGACGACCTCCGATGACACCGGTTCGGGCTCCGGATCCGGATCGGGTGGCGCGGGCCTCGGCGGCGGGACCACGAGCACGACCACCACGACGACGACAACGTCGAGTTCCTGTACGGGCCAGGATTGCCAGGACGGCAGTCCCACGGTCCCTGGGAGCGTGCCGCCGGTGAACGGCAAGTGCCGCTCCGGCTACGTCTACGTTGCCGCCCAGGACGGCGGCCCGGCCCTGTGCATCCCGCTCCAGACAACGACGACACCGGCGACCGCGACGCAGTAGCGGCCGATCCGATGGCGGGGCTCGCGCCATCGCTGGACGAGCTCGTCGACCGCGCTGCGGAGCTTCGAGCGACCGCTCCGGCGAACCGCCGGCTGCTGATCGGCATCGCGGGCGCTCCCGGCGTGGGCAAGACGACCCTCGCCGGCGGGCTCGTCGCCGAGCTCTGCGCCCTGGGGATCGCCGCCGCGCACGTGCCGATGGACGGCTTTCACCTCGCCGACGTCGCGCTCGAGCTGCTCGACCGGCGTGACCGAAAGGGCGCGCCGGACACGTTCGATGCCGGTGGGTACGCGGCACTGCTGATGCGGCTGGCGGCCGGCGAATCGGTCTGGGCCCCGGCGTTCGAGCGCGACCTGGAGCAGCCGCTCGCGCAGGCGATCCACGTCGGCCGCGAGGCGGAGGTGATCATCAGCGAGGGCAACTACCTGCTGCTGCACGCGCCCGAGTGGCGCGCGGTCCGCCGCTGGTTCGACGAGGTCTGGTTCTGCGCGCTCGACGACGAGCTGCGCCGCGAGCGCCTGATCGCGCGGCACATCGAGTTCGGCAAAGACCCCGAGCAGGCGCAGGCGTGGGTGATGCGCGTCGACGAGGCGAATGCGCGGGCGGTCGCCGGCGGAGCGGCGGACGCCGACCTGCTGATCGACCTCTCCTGCTGAGCGGCTACGCGGCCGGCTGCAGAGCGCCGAGCACGAGCTCGTCGTGCAGGGCGGGCTTCACCTTGCGGAGGATCTCCTTGATGACGCCGTCCGGGCCGATCACGAACGTGGTGCGCTCGTTGCCCATGTATGTGCGGCCGTACATCGACTTCTCGACCCAGACGCCGTAGGACTCGGCGACCGAGTGGTCCTCGTCGCCGAGCAACGGAAACCCGAGCGAGTACTTGTCATCGAACTTGGCGATCTTCTTCGGCGCATCCGGGGAGACGCCGAGGACCACCGCGTCCGCGGACTCGTAATCGGAGCGGTGGTCGCGCACGCCGCAGGCCTGCGTCGTGCACCCCGGCGTGTCGGCCTTGGGGTAGAAGTACAGGACGACGTTCTGGCCCTTGAAGGACGAGAGCGTGACCGGCTCTCCGTTCTGGTCGGGCAGGGTGAAATCGGGAGCTGGATCGCCGGGATTGAGGGTCATGCGATCCACCCTACCCATGCTCGCCCGATGCGGCGGTACCGGCCGGCTCAGCCGCGGGAGTCCGCCGCGGCCGCGGCGCGGGGACGAGCGCGCGGTGCCTCGCCTCGGCGGCGCCGGGCGCGGCGCCCCCACGGCATCGCGGGCAGTACGCGCCGCCGGCGCGCCACACGCAGACTCGCGATCCGGTAGCCGAGCAGGTGCGGGGAGTGGCGCGCCCCGCGCGACATCCGGTAGGCGGCGTCGCTGTTGATCAGCAGGAGCTCGCAGTGGCCGCACAGCCGCTCGACGATCGCCGCGTGCAGGAGCCAGCGGGCGTACCGCTCGCGCGCGACAAGCCCGTGGAGAAGCGCGACGCGGTCGTCGACGGAGACGATCGAAGCGCCGACCACTTCGCCGTCGCGGTTGTGCACCGTCCACTCCTCCACCGGGCCGGGCGAGATGTGGGATGCCCGAGAGTCGACCGCGCCCGGCCGCCACTTCGGGTCCGTGCGCATCTGAACTGTGAGTCCCGCGCGGTGGGCATGGCCGAGGTTCGTCCGGATCGCCTGCCGGCGGCGACCGCGCAGATAATCGGAGTAGTCGGCCGGCAGCGGCAGGACCCCCTGCGCATGGCGGTATCTCGGGCGAGCATGCTCGCGGATCGCCAGATGCTCGCCGATCATCCGCCCGCCGGATGCACCGGTGAGCGCGACCGTCACCGCCGGCGCGCGCAGCCGGTAACAGAGCTGAGGCAGGGCTCCCCGCCAGATCCGCAACCAGACCGCTCGCGGCCCGGAGCCGACGACCCAGGAGAGCTCCTCCTCGGCCCGGCAGGCAAGCGCGAACGCCGGGCTTTCATAGCCGGTGTCGGGCGCGCGGAGCAGCCCCAGGAGGTCGTCGAACTGGCTCATGGTGGCGAGTTGCACAAGTAACAACTCGAGCTTGTCGCTCGACATTGCTCACAATAGCTTCGCCCCCGGTGATTTGGAAGGGTATTGGACTCAATGGTGAGAGTCCACTCACCTTCACATGAAAAAGACTGTTCTGGGCCCGCTTCAGAAAGGCGGGCCCAGGACCCGGACCACGCCGGCAGGCCAGCTGACCGTCGGCTCGGTCGGCCGCCACATCGCGGCCAGCGGCCAGCGGACCGGACCGGAGGGCTGCCGGACCCAGACCGGATCCTCGATCGGCAGATACCCCCAGCGCGTGTAGAGCTCGACGAGATGCGGCTCGCAGAGCAGCAGCCGCCGGGTCACGCCGGTCTGCGCGATCGCGCCCCGGAGCCGCTCCATGATCGGCGTGGCCAGGCCCGCACGGCGGCAGTCGTGGCGCACGATCAGCGCGCCGAGACCGATCACCTCGAAGCGGCCGTAGCCGTCGACCTCGACCTCGACGACCGACCAGCCGCCCGCGGCGATGAGCGTCCCGTCGCCGTCGCGGATCCCGACGTGGTGATCCTTGGCGCGGAACTCGAAACCCGCGCACGTACCGCCGAACGGTTCATGCTCGCCCTGCACCAACTGGGCCCAGTCGCGCATCGACAACCGGCCGAGCTCGACGATCTGCAGTTGTGCGGAATCCATTCCTGTCCTCTGCCCGTTGCCGTGCGGGCCCATCCTGGGCCCATCCCATGCTCACAGAAGAGTACAGGCTCTGGTCGGCTCTGCCACAGCGGGCTACTTGAGCAGCCGCGAGAGCCGGCGGTCCTTGAGCAGCTTGCCCTCGGTCTGGCAGGTCGGGCAGTAGCACATGACGTAGTCCTCGTAGAAGACCGCCTCTATCTCGTCACCGCAGCGCGGGCACGGCTCGCCGTTGCGCCGGTGGACGGTGAGCGGCATCGGCAGCTTGTCGGGGATCGGCAGCCGCAGTGTCTCCTCGTAATGGGCGATCGCTCGCCCCAGCTCGGAGATGATCGCCTCCCGCAGACGCGTCGCCTCCTCCTTGCTCAGCTCGGAGCCGCGCTTGAACGGAGAGAGCATCGCCTTGTGCAGGATCTCGTCGACCCACGATCGGCCGATGCCGGCGATCACGCGCTGGTCTCGGAGCAGGCCGTGCAGAGGCCGCGGCGCGTTCAGCAACGGACCGAGCTCGGGAGGATCGGGCCACGCCTCAGGCCCGAGCGTGGAGAGCTGCTCGTCGCCGTTGAGCTCGGCGTCGCGGTAGACCTTCACCCAGGCGGCCTGCTTGGTGCCGAACTCGCGCAGCCGCAGCTCTCGACCGTCGTCGAGTCGGATCAGCACACGGGAGGTGCGATCGCGCAACGACGCGCGCGTGTCGAACAGCTGCAGGCGTCCCGCCGACATCAGGTGCACGAGCACCGACAGACCCGCGTCCGTTCCGATCACGAACAGCTTGCCGCGGCGCGTGATCCCGGTGAGCGTTGACCCCTCGATCGCCGAGATCGGCGGGTCGAAGGAACGCAGCGCGTTGATGCCGGGCGTGAGCACCGACTCCACCCGGGCGCCCTTGACCGCATCGCCGATCAGGCGGGCGGTGATCTCAACCTCGGGTAGCTCAGGCATGGTCACCAATAACGCTACTGCGGCGCGGCTGTAGCCTGCCGTGGCCATGAGCGCCCCCGCAGCACCCGACGACATCGTCCGCACGCCTGCCGACGGCGCCCGCAACGAGCGCGAGCCGCTGTTGGTGATCGAGCCGCTGCTCGGGTTTCTCACCGAGGCGGGGCTGGAGGCGCCGGACGGCCTCTCCGCGTCGCCGATCGGCGACGGCCACTCCAACGTCACCTTCGTGCTCTCGACGGGCGTCGTCCTGCGTCGCCCGCCGC
>DASXZK010000037.1:0-57365 GCA_036501965.1 Solirubrobacteraceae bacterium | reverse complement strand
GACACCCGCGATCAAGAACTGGCTGACAGCGCACCCGAGGTTCGTCTTGCACTTCACCCCGACCAGCAGCTCGTGGCTGAACCTCGTCGAGCGCTGGTTCGGCGAGCTGACCCAGAAACTGCTGCGCCGCGGCGCTCACCGCTCAGTTCACGCACTCAACAAAGACATCCGCAACTGGATCAAGACCTGGAACAACGATCCCCGCCCCTACGTCTAGACCAAGACCGCCGACCAGATCCTTGAATCGATCGCCACCTACTGCAACCGAATTAACGACTCACGACACAAGCGGATCGCGATCATCGACTTCGGCACGGCCCCGACGCGCTCGAAGATGATCTGAGAGTCCGGGAAGTACTCCTTCATATCCGAGACGGTCAGCAGCTCGGTGGCCATGACCTCATTGGTCGCCGCACGCGGCTCCCACTGGTATGTCATTCCCATCTTCCAGCGCGGCGCCAGATGGGAGCGTGCACTGACCGGCAGGAACTGGAACCCCGGGAACATCCAGTGGGGTTCGATGGGGAAATAGCGGTACGGGGTCTGGATGACATGCCGCGGAGCGAGCGAGGCGACCAGGTCGGCGAAACGGCGGCGGGGCCTGTGTCCCCCCAGGTGCTCGATCAGGCTGTTGGAGAAGACCAGGTCGAACTCCTGTCCGTCCACGAGCCGGTCGGCCTCGAGGACGTCTCCCTTGATCATCTCGACGCTCGGATGCACCTGGTCGGCGTCGTAGAGATTGATCGTGGTCACGTGAGGCGGTTGCACCGGCGCGTTGGCCCACCAGGTGCCCGTGCCTCCCAGATCGAGAACCCTCAGGCTGCCGAGGTCCGGGACGTGCTCCAGAACCTGCGTCCAGCGCCGGCGCCGCAACCGCTCCGACAGCGAGTTCTCGTGATGCACCAGGAGCCGTCGTGCGCCCCTCTCCTCGAATGCGGTCTGAAATGTCGTGCTCACCTGCATGCCCCCTCGCTCCGATTGTGCCCCTGCTTGTCAGAACAAACGCGACCGGCCCGGGACCACTTCCGCCGCGAGCCCAGCCCCGGGCTCGCGTCAGCGCAACTCATCCAGGAGGCGCGCGACGTGCTGGCGGTGAGCCGGCTCGTCAAAGCTGAAACGGAGCGGGAAGAGCGGATGGCGCGCCAGCAGAGTCGCAACTCGCTCCCGTATCGCCCGGGGATCGGCGGTCCAGGCCATCGCGCGAGCGAGCAGGTCGCCCAGCTCGGCGAAGTCGACCTCGGTCAACCCCCGCCGGGTCAACGCCTGCGTGCCGAGACGGAGCCCGTACTCGCCATGCGTTCCCGGGATCATCACCGAGTTGGTCCGCAACGCGCAGCTCGGCAGGACGTCGTTGGCGATCCGGTTGGAGAGCTCGGCCGGGCCGATCACGACGTGAACCTGATGCGTATCTGTCCCTCCGTGCTCCATCCCGGCCAACCGGACGCCCTTTCGCTCGAGGGCACGCGCGAGTGCCCGGGCGTTCGCGACCACCTGCTGGGCATAGGCGCCACCGAACTGTGCGATCTCCTCGAGTGCGATGACCAGCCCGGGAAGGCATTCCGGGTGACTGTTGGACTGCAGCTGCGGGCAGACCACATCCCACAACGTCTCGGTCAGCGGGTGCTCGCGGTCAGCGAAGGCGATCACGCCCTTGTTCGGCCCCGGCACCGTCTTGTGGGTGTTGAACGTGAGGATGTGGGCGCCCTGGAGCAGGGGCTGGGGAAGCACGCCTCCCGCGATCAGGCCGGCCGTATGACTCACATCGACCGCGATCGTGACGCCGGAGGGCAGCGCCGCCGCCAGCTCCTCGATCGGCTGGGGTCGCCGGCTGTGCGAGGGCTGCACGAGCGCCAGCCGGATCTCCGGGCGCTGTCGCACCAGCGCGGCTGTGCCTTCGACGTCGATCAGGTCGCCCCGCATCGGGAATGTGCAGGCGTCGATGCCGAGCCTCCGGGCCAGCCCCGAGGTGCCGAAGTGCCCGCCGTCCTCCGGCGCCAACTCGATGAAGGCATCACCGGCTCGGCACGCGGCCATCATCACCGCCTGCTCGCACGTCGATCCACCGTTCGGCCGCCAGTCCGCGATGTCGGCGGCGAACAACCGGCGCATCTGCTGCCCGAACTTCTGTTGCAGCGCGGGGTACATCGCCGAATGCGGAAACGCCCACTCACCGGCGGCGGCGCCGGCGGGCGGGTCGAAGAAGTAGTGCGCGGCGCTGAAGAACGACGACGACGCGCGGACCGCCGCGCTCTGGTAGTTCTCGCTTGCCGTGAGCGTCGCCATGACGCTGTGGTAGTGCCGGTCCTGCGCGAGCATCCCGGCCAGCCAGCTGAGCAGCTTTCCCTCCCCGGCACCGCTCTCCACGGGAGCGCGGGCGATCCACGCGGCCTGGGTCGGGTCGGGCAGTGACCAGCGCTCGGGTGCGGTGACGGGCTTCTGAATGGAGGACACGCACAGAAACAACGCGGCCTGCGGCTGGCAACTTCCGAGACCGCGGCGTCGAAGTGGCCGACCGGGTGCCGTTCAGCGTCGGGTGCGGACCCAGGCCGACGTACGCCGACCGGACATCACCCGGCCGATCACCCGGAGCCGCCCCGCCATGAACGCGGGGCTGACGAGCAGCGCTCGGAACGTGGCCGGCGTCGCACCGGCGAGGATCAGCCCCGCCACGACATAGAAAGCGTCTGCAACCGCCGTTGCGGCGCCCAGGAGGCCGAGCCGCGGGCGGCGCAGAGCGATGAACGCAGATCCCAGGGACACCGAGGCGCCCACCAACAGCGACTGTGGCGGGATGAACAGCTCGAGGCCCGATGCGATCGGCGGCATCCGGCGAGCGGTCACGCCCGCCGCAATCAGCTTCAGGCCGTACCGGCGGCGCATCTCCGCGTTGCCACTCTCCCATCGAAGCTGCTGCTCCGCGGCCTGACCGGCGCTCAGCGGCATCGGTGAGGTGACCGAACCGGTCTCGAGGTAATGGACGACGGTCCCGGCTCGCACCAGTCTGAGATGAAGCTCGATGTCCTCGGTGACCGACGTCGGCCACGCGACCTCTCGCATCAGCGAGCGACGAAATGCCATTCCCGAGCCGAACAGACCACACGACAGACCGAGACGCTGACGGCCTCGCGGCTGGATCACGTGTTTGAGCAGGAAGCCGCCGGCTCGCAGCGCGCTGGTCGTCGATGCCTCTGGGTTGCTGACGTCGTAACGCGCCTGCACCACTGACACCTGCGGGCGTGACATCGCCCCGGCCACCTCCCGGCAGAGGTTCGGCGAGGCGACGCAGTCGGCATCGACGAACATCACGATCTCCTCGTCCCCATCCTGCAGGCGTTGCAGCGCCCAGTTGAGCGCGTGCCCCTTGCCGGGAGCCTGCACATCGGTGCGGCACAGCACCACCGCGCCGGCATCGCGTGCGATCAACGCTGTGCGGTCGCTGCAATTGTCGGCGATCACGACGACCGTGCGATCCCCCGGATATTCCTGCGACACGAGGGCGGCGACGCATCGCTCGATGATGGCCTCCTCATCGTGGGCGGGCACCAGCACGAGCATCGAGGGCCATCGGACGGGTTCGCGCGGCGCGACCGGGGAGGCCGGGCGCCGACCGTTGATGAGCAGCATCAACAGATAGGCCGTCGACGCCGACAACCACAGCTGGGTCACACCCAGCATCGCCTCGAGCAACCGCCGTGACCGGTTCCGTCGCGGCGGGTGAAGGACGGCGATCATCGCGCGCGCCCTCGCGGCCCGTACCCGACGAACGCCTGCAGGCGGACGCTCCCATGTCCCCGGCGGATCCGGGCCAGCTCGGCCTCCAGGGCGGCTGCGTCGCTGAGCCGGTGCAGATCCGGCACGTCGCCGATGAGGTAGCTGAACAAGCTCTCGGTGCGCGCCGCCTCCTCGACGGGGGCCACGGGCCGGCGGCCCCGCTGGGTGCTCGTCATGGACCTCGGCGGATTCCACGTGACGGCCTTGGTCGTCCCGGTCTCACCGGCCGACCATCTCACCAGCGTGCGTGGGTCGGGGAGGTGCCCCGGCGACCCATCGGCTTCGGACAGCCGCCGGTCGACGAGCGCCGCGGCGAGCAACAGCTCGGTCGGAGAGTCCGACCGCCCGGTGCGGAGAAGGTAGGCGATCCAATCGCGGGCCACGACGTCTGCGATCGAGGAAGCGACCCGTCCGTCCCGACCGATCTCCGCGACCGGGCTCGGCCGGCGCCGCAGGAGCTCGCCTGGCAGCACGACCCTGTGCTCGAGCCCGACATGCAACAGCGTCGAGGGTGAGGTGAACACCGTCCCGCTTTCACCGCCACGCCACCCGAGGGTGTGGTGTGAGCGATTGATCCAGTCCCACCGCTCGATCAGCTCGAGGATCGCCTGCTCCTCCCGGCCCGGCAGCTGGTGGATCAGGCTCAGCAGCTCGAGCTTGGCCTGGGTGGGGACTGGAGTCCGTCGCCCAGGTGCCACCGGGCGATGCGTTCGCTCCTCCACCGCGACGGCGGGCGGCGCCTGCCGACGCGCGAGGGGCAACGAGACCGCGGGGACCGCGGCCGCCGGCGAGGGTGACAGTGCCAGTGCCAGTGCCGGTGCCGGCGAGACGGATTCGTCGCGGGCCAGCCGCCGAGCGGCCTCCGCCAGGCCCAGCAACGAGCCGGTGATGAATGCGATCCGGTAGAAGAAGAAGCCTTGGTCCACTGCGCCCATCAACGCGTACGCGACGATCGAGCACCCCACAACCATCCCGATGACCGCGAGCTCACGGTCCTTCGACATCGCCAGACGGCATCCCAGGATGATTCCGGCCGCGATCAGACTCCACATCGCCACCCCTCCGAGCAGACCCAGTCGCATCAGCACGTCGAGCACGTCGTTGTGCGGGATGTAGGCGATGAGAGGGTCGGTCTGGCTGATGTCGGTGATCGGAAGCGCGTAGTCGATTCTCACCCCGAAGCCCTTGCCCAGGAGTCCGGCTTGCTTGATGTTGAGCTCGAGATTTGCGTTCTCCTGGATCCGGTAGGTATCCGAATCCGCGTCACGGGTGGTCGGAGTGACCTGCGACTTGATCGCACGCGCGGGCTCGCCCAGACTGCTGCCGCTGTTCCACATCACCGGGAAGTAGACGGCGGAGATGAGGATCAGCCCGACGATCGACTTGCCGAGGAGATGGCGGCGGATGGGCAGTGCCTTGTAGGCGATGACGCCGAAGCACAGCAGCGCGCCCCCCAGCATCTCCCAGGCGGCTCGCCGGTCGTTCACAGTGTTCGCAAAGATCACCAGCGGCAGCAGGCGTGTCGCCCAGGTGCGCATGCTGCCTCTCTGGTCAAACAGCCACAGAGACAGCACCAGGATCATGTAGATCACGAAGAAGTACGACGCCTCGTGACTGATGAAGGACTCCGGCTTGGGGTACATGTGCCGGTTCAGGACCCAGACGTAGATGCCCTGGACGGCCTTGAACCCCACGCTGCCGATGAATGCCCACAGCTCGGCGCGGATCGCCCGCCGGTCTCGGATGAAGACCGCCGTCAGGAAGTAAGTGGCGGCGAGGTACACGTACGGTCGCGCCTCCATCAGCGCCACCCGCAACTCGCCGCCGTGCGCCTGCCCGATGACGACGGCCAGCGCGACGCAGACAAGGACCGAACGGATCGCCAGGCTCACGTGCGTCCGTGGAAACCATCGCGGCCCCCAGGCCGCGCCCTTCACGCAGTAGATGAACAGCACCATGAGGAGCAGCAGGTCCGCGCCCTGAAGGTGACCCGGACCGACGCCCACGAACATGGGGATCTTGTCGGTCAGCGGGATGTGCGGGGACGCCACCCCCTGCTCGATCACCACCGCGGCGGACAACAGGACCGCGGGCGCGAGGTACGGCCGCTTCCACAACAGCACCGGAAGCAGGACGATTGCGAGCATCAGGATGCGCGCCGCGCTGCCCGAGCTGCCCAGGTATCCCGCGATCGCCCCGAAGGCCAGCCCACCGACGATGACCCAGACCCAGCGCCTGCGCCCGGAAGCCGGCCGGCGCATGGTCCCGCCACGGGGCGGCGGGACGGCGAGCGAGGTCAACCCCCGGCCCCCGTGTTACCGGCGATCGCGCCGGGCGAGTGATCGGTCGTCAGCCACGTCGCTGCCCTCACCCCGGACTGGTCCTCGGTCGTGGGCGGGCCGGTGTTCTGCGCCGGATTGCCGGTGAGGTACACGGTCGCATCCAGCGCCCTGATGTACTTGTCCGTCGGGGTCGCCGAGCGGTACTGGATCATGACCACGGCGACGACCACGACGGTGAGGGCGAGGGCTGCACCCCCCGCCTGACGTTGCGTCAGGCGGTTGGTCGCCGCCAGCGCGATGTAGGCGCAGAGCAACAGCATGCCCCACTCGGTCATGTCTCGTCCATCTGCTCCGAGGACATCCCGAACACGAATCGCCGTCCGGCCGTGGCGACGAGCGGGCGATCGTGCCCGCGCCAGGCCGGCATCGATGGCGGCGCCGGGAAGGACTCGTCGGCGGATCCGCCGGGAAAGTGCTCGACGCCCGCTCCATCGGGGTCTCCGGGTCCGTCCAGGCCGGTCGGGCTTCCGAGCGGGAGCTCGTCCTCCCACTCCTCCTTCTTCGCCGGAGTCATGGCGACGACGGCCAAGAAGCTCGCGAGCGCGCCCGCGAGCGCGCCGCCGAGGATCACCCCGATCATCTTCTTCTTGCTCGGCGCGAGGCTCACCGCCGGGCTCGGCAAATCGAGTACGCGGATCGTCCAGCCACCTGCGTCACGAGGGCCCGTCACCTGGTTCAGCGTCGTGTTCGCCTGGCCGAGCTCGGTGACCGCGGTGTTCTGGGCAGAGCTCAGCGAGAGGTAGGTAGGATCGGACTTGCTCGCTCCCGGATGCTGCGCCGCGTAGGTCTTGAGATTGCTGTTCGCGGTGGTCAATGCCTTCTCGTCGAGCGCCACCTGCGCGCGGTCGTAGGCGATCGCGGCCGCGGTATGCTGCGCCGCCAGGCTGTCGTTGTAGCTGCGCAGCTGGGTGAGGATTCCTCCGAGCACGCTCTCCGTCAGCGCGCGCGTCCGCCCCGTGTAGCTCACGTTCAGGATCTGGCCTCCCGCGGGGGATGCGGTGACCTGCTTCTGCTCGATCAGCTTCGGAGCCTCTTGTCGGATCGCTGCCGAGCTGCCGAGCTGCGTGCCGAGCACGGAGCTGCGGGCGACCGAGTCGGCGAAGGAGTCGGTGGTCAGCAGCTCGGTGAGGATCCCCTGCTCCGACGACGCCGGCGGCTCAGACAGCGTCGGGGTGCCATCCGCACCGATCGAGGACGCGACCGGCGCCGCGGTGTCGACCCAGAGGCTCGCCGTGGATTTGTAGCTGGCCGAGGAGGTGAAAAGGATCAGGGCCGCAACCGCGGCCCCGAGGACGACCGGAACCCGGAACAGCGTCCGATGTCGCCGGTAGGTCTCGCGGTACGACGTCGAAGGAGGCCTCGTGTCGTCGGTGACTCGCTTCACAGCACTGCCTTTCGTGCGGTCGATCAACATCCACGAAGACAACGGTGCCTCCGTGGCCGGACTTTCGTGGTGTTCCGTGAGGATTGGCTTACGGCCGCAACCGCGCCGGTGCCCGCCGCCGCGTCTGCGGCCGGTTGCATCCGGCGCAGACGAGATGGATGTTCGGCGGATCGTTGGTGCCTCCGCGTGAATGCGGAACGACGTGCGTGTACTGGATCAGCTCGTTGGAGCCGCAGACCAGGCATCGCCCGCCGTCGCGCTTGAACACGAGCCGCTTGACGGTCTCGGGAATCGGGGTGGCGGGATGGAGCTTGAGCTCCCACGCGAGGCCCTGCAGGTCGTCGCCCTCGAGCATCAGCAGAAGCGCGCGGAGCTCTTGGGGGTCGTAGTCGCCCGACTCCCAGTAGAACGAGCTGCGCCACCACCAGCACTGGCGCCCGCTCCTGCGGACGACGAAGACCGGGACGTCGCTCTCCTCGCTCCAGGCTCGGAGTCTGCGGTAGGTCTGGGGGCGCAGCCGGCACGGCGGGCATCCGGTCGCCGCGAACCAGATCCGCCGATCCCACAGGAATCCACGCTTGTCGCGCCAGAATCCGGCGTTGCGGTCGCGCTGCAGCACGATGCGGCCGGGCGCGGTCTCCTCGCTCAGGGAGAACGCTGGGGGGCTCGGCGCGGTCCGTGACTCCCAGAGCCGGGCGCCGAGCGAGACCATGACGATCACGCAGGCAGCGCCGAGCAGATCAGCCACGAGGGGCGCGCTCACCGGTGCCCACAGGATCCAGAGGACGACGGCGGCGACACCGGCGGAGGCCAGGCCTTCGCGGGTCTGCAACCAGGGGACGACTCGATTGCGCAGCTCCGCCGTCACACCGTCGAACGCCGCTTCCGCCGCGGTCGGGCTCGTCTGTCTTGCTCCCGGTCCCATGCACCACCCAAGCGCGTTGCGAGATTGAAACCCTCTTCTCCCCGAGAATCCCTGGCCGCCACCAGGGACCCCCGGGGATAGAGGCTCTGACGCAAAACAACGCCGAGCGACGCGGAAAACTTGTGCGGTGTGGTCAGCTGGATGGGTCGTAGGTACCGAACGACCAGCCGTTGCCCTCCGGGTCGACGATGCTGTACTCGCGTGATCCGTACTCGGTGTCCACGAGCTCGCGGGTCACCGTGGCGCCGGCCGCGACCGCGCGGGCGTGGTGCGCGTCCGGGTCCCCAACGGTGAGGTAGAGGCTGAGCCTGGACGGTCCCGCGGGGGCCGGCGCGCTCGGTGCCGGCGGCTCCCGGAACTGGCCGATGAAGATGATCGACCGTTCGATCACGATCTCGCCATGGTGGATCGCACCGGCGTCGTCGCGGTAGACCTCACGTTCCTGCGCGCCGAGCGCAGCGGTAAGGAAGGCGAGCGCCCCGTCGGCGTCGGCGTAGCGGACGGCGGGATAGATGGTCTGTCGCATTGGGTCATCTCCTCGGCTGGGGTCTGCAGTCGAGCCGGACCCTACGGTCGCGGGGACGCGCCGTCTTGGAAGAATCGGCCGCGGTCGCCGGAGAGAGCCGGAGTCAGGCGCCGTCGCCGACGACGCCGCCCTGCGGGATGCGCCGTGCGACGAATTCAGTGGGCGAGATCCCGGCGAGCTCGCGGAAGTCGCGGCTCAGGTGCGCCTGGTCGAAGTACCCGGCCGCGAGCGCGATCTCGGTCCACGATCGGTCGCCAAGCGCCTCCAGACCTCGTCGTACCGCCGCGAATCGCAGCTGACGGGCGACCGCCTTCGGCCGGAGCCCCAGCTGGGCGCCGAAGCGGCGGGTGAGATGACGCGCGCTGACTCCGAGCTCGGCGCACAGCGACGCGATCCGAACCCGCCCCTGGGAGGCGACCAGCACGGTGAACGCCCTCGCCACGACCGGGTCGACCGCCGGACCGTCGGCGACTCGCCGCAGCAGCCAGCGTTCGAGCACGTCGAACCGCCCGTCCCAGTCAGGCGCGTCGCGCAGTTCATCGGTGAGGTGTTCCCCGGCCGCGCCGAGCGCGGCGCCGAGCTCCACGCAACCTCCGCCGAGGTCGGCCAGATCCATGCGGAGGATCGCCCGCGCCGCGAGCGGCGAGAGCTTGAGGTCGACCGCGCCGTAGCGCGGGCCCACCCCGACGATCGTCCGCTGCTGCGAGAGACCACCGACCCACGCGCTCGGCAGCGATGACCCGTCCGCGCTGATCCTCCCCTCGAGGTCGATCATCAACGTCACCTCGGGCCGTGGCGGCTCCAGCCACGAGGCGAAGCCGACCTGCTCGTGGCGGTATCCGATCAGTCCCTGCGGCAGATGCGCGCGCAGCGCCGGCGCCGGAACGCGCTGCGCCCGCGCCCCCGACCCGAGCCGATGCTCGAACCGGGAGACGCGGGCGCGCGTCACGGCTGGCTACTCGTCCGAGGAATCCTCGGCGGGCAGGTCGAGCTCGGCGAGCTCGTCGGCGAACCCAAGCGCGGAGCCGCCGCCGGAGATGTGCTCCAGGTCCGACAGGTCGGGCTCGAGGCCGCCACCGAAGCCGGCGAGCGACTCGCCGTCGGTGAGCCCGAGCTCGGCCGCCAGATCGTCGTGATCGAGCAGGCCGACCTCGTCGATGCCACGGGGCAGCGGCTCGGAGGGCTCGATCTCGATCCGCCGGTAGCGCTTCAGACCGGTCGCGGCCGGGATCAGCTTGCCGATGATCACGTTCTCCTTCAGCCCGTTCAGGCGATCGATCTTGCCCTCCAGCGCGGCGTCGGTGAGCACCTTCGTCGTCTCCTGGAAGGAAGCCGCCGACAGGAACGAGTCCGTGTTCAGCGAGGCCTTGGTGATTCCGAGGATGATCTCCTCCGCCTGAGCGGTCTCGCCGCCACCGTCAATCACGGCCTGGTTGATCTTGGCGTACTCGTAGCGGTCGACGAACTGACCGGGCAGCAGATCGGTGTCGCCCTTCTGGTCGACCCGGACCTTCTTCATCATCTGGCGCACGATCAGCTCGATGTGCTTGTCGTTGATGTCCACGCCCTGGGACTTGTAGACCTCCTGGACCTCGCGGACGAGGTACAGCTCGGTCTCGGTCCGGTTGCGGATCGCGAGCAGCTCGTGAGGGTAGATCGACCCCTCGTTGAGCTGAGCGCCCGGCTCGATCTTCTGGCCCGACTCGACGTACAGCAGGGTGCGCCGCGGGAACGTGTTGCGGTGCTCCTCGCCACCGTCGTCGGTCACCACGACGGTGATCGACTTGTCGGTGTCCTCGATCGTGACCGTGCCGCCCACCTCGGAGATCTTCGCGAGCCCCTTCGGCTTGCGAGCCTCGAACAGCTCGACGACACGCGGCAGACCGTGCGTGATGTCCGCGCCGGCGACGCCGCCGGCGTGGAACGTCCGCATCGTCAGCTGCGTGCCCGGCTCGCCGATCGACTGGGCCGCGATGATGCCGACCGCGTCGCCGATCTGGGCGACCTTGCCGCTGGCCATCGAACGGCCGTAGCAGGCCTGGCACACCCCGGTCGGCGCCTCGCACTTCAGCACCGAGCGGACCGGGATCGTCACGATCTCGCCGCCGGCGTTCTTCTCGGTGAACGCCTCGACCAGCGTGGCGAGCTCGGCGCGGTCCATCTCCGCTCCCTGCTCGACGAGCACCTTGTTGCCGTTCTTGACGACCCGCGCGGCGAAGCGGCCGATCAGGTTCCTGTTCGGCTGGTCGGTGGGGCGCAGACCATGGGTCTCCGGGTCGGTCTCCAACTGGAAGACCGGCATCTCGATGAACTCCTCGGTTCCACAGTCCTGCTGGCGGATGATCACGTCCTGGGAGACGTCGACCAGACGCCGCGTCAGGTACCCCGAGTCCGCCGTGCGCAGCGCCGTGTCCGCCAACCCCTTACGAGCACCGTGGGTCGAGATGAAGAACTCGAGCACCGACAGGCCTTCCATGAAGTTGGCCTTGATCGGACGCTCGATGATCTCGCCCTTCGGGTTGGCCATCAGGCCTCGCATGCCCGCCAGCTGGCGGATCTGGGATGCGGACCCGCGGGCACCACTGGTCGCCATCATCGCGATCGGGTTCATCGGGTCGAGATGGCCGAGCAGCGCCTCGCCGACCTCGTTGGTCGCCGAGTCCCACAGCCCGGTCACGAGCTCGTGACGCTCCTCCTGGGTGATCTCGCCGTCCTCGTACTGGCCCTCGATCGTGGCGACCTGCTTGTCGTACTTCGCGAGGATCTCCGCCTTATCGGGCGGCGTCTGGGCGTCGTTCTTGGAGAACGTCACCCCGGCGCGCGTCGCGTACTTGAAGCCGACGTCCTTGAACGCATCGAGGACCTGGGAGATCGATGACGCCCCGTACTTCTGCACGAGGCCGTCGATCATCGAGACCGAGTCGCGCTTGCGCATCGCCTGGTTGGCGAACTCGTAGGTCGCGGGATCGAACTCGTCCCCCATCGCCTCCGCGAGCGCCCGCTCGATCGCCTCGTTGTAGATGATCCGCCCGACGGTGGTCAGTACGTGACCGCCGTCCAGGCCGATCGGCCGGTACTCGGCGAGATCGTGGAGCTTGACCACGCGGTGCTCGTAGAGCGACTCCGCCTCCTGGGCGGTACGGAACACGTGCGGCCGCGGGTCGAGCGTGTTCGGGTCCATCTCCGCGAGCTCCGTCTCGCTCGGCCCGTACGTGAGGTAGTACGTGCCGAGCACCATGTCCTGCGAGGGCGTGGCCAGCGGCGCGCCGTGCGCCGGTGACAGGATGTTGTTCGCCGACAGCATCAGGATCCGCGCCTCGGCCTGGGCCTCGGCCGACAGAGGCAGGTGGACCGCCATCTGGTCGCCGTCGAAATCGGCGTTGAACGCCGAGGTGACGAGCGGGTGGACCTGGATCGCCTTGCCCTCGACGAGGATCGGCTCGAACGCCTGGATGCCGAGACGGTGCAGCGTCGGTGCGCGGTTGAGCAGCACGGGGTGCTCGTGGATGACCTCCTCGAGCACGTCCCACACCTCGGGGATCATCGAGTCGACCATCTTCTTGGCCGCCTTGATGTTCTGCGCGGACTTGCGCTCGACCAAGCGGGCCATGATGAACGGCTTGAACAGCTCGAGCGCCATCAGCTTCGGCAGCCCGCACTGGTGCAGGCGCAGCGACGGGCCGGACACGATCACGCTTCGACCGCTGTAGTCCACGCGCTTGCCGAGCAGGTTCTGGCGGAAGCGGCCCTGCTTGCCCTTGAGCATGTCGCTCAGCGACTTCAGCGGGCGGTTGCCCGGGCCGGTGACCGGACGGCCGCGGCGGCCGTTGTCGAACAGCGCGTCGACGGACTCCTGGAGCATCCGCTTCTCGTTGTTGACGATGATCTCCGGGGCGCCGAGGTCGAGCAGCCGCTTGAGGCGGTTGTTGCGGTTGATGACGCGGCGGTAGAGGTCGTTGAGGTCCGAGGTCGCGAAACGGCCGCCGTCGAGCTGGACCATCGGCCGCAGCTCCGGCGGGATCACCGGCACGGCCTCCAAAACCATCATCTCGGGCTTGTTGCCCGACTGCAGGAACGCGGTGACGACCTTCAGGCGCTTGACCGCGCGGGCCTGCTTCTGGCCCTTGGCCGTCTTGACCTGATCCTGCAGATCGTCGGACTCGGCCTCGAGGTCGACCTGCTGAAGCAGATCACGGACCGCCTCGGCGCCCATGCCGCCGCGGAAGTACTCGCCGAACCCGTACGGGGAGCCGAAGCGATCGCGCAGCTCACGAAAGGTCGTCTCGTCGTTGACGACGTCCTTGGCCTTCATCGTCTTGAACAGGTCCCACACCTGGCGCATCCGCTCGGCGGCGTCCTCGATGTAGGCCTCGGTGTCGTCGATGTCGGCCTGGAAGGTCTTGCGGAGATCCTTCAGCATCTTCTCGCGCTCCTCGTCGGAGAGCTTGGCGACGTTGACGTCGAGCGACTCGGACCACAGGTGATCCTCGTCGGAGAAGTTGCGGTCGGTCTTGGCGCTCTGCAGGAACTCCTCGCGACGCGCGAGCGACTCCTTGAGCTCGAGGACGCGCTCCTCCTTCTCGGCCGCGTAGGCGTCGAGGACCGCGTTGACCTCGCCCTGGAGCTTGTCGAGGTCGCGCTCACGCGCCTCGTCGTCGACCCAAGTGACCATCGAGGCGGCGAAGTACAGGACCTTCTCGAGCTCCTTGGGAGCCATGTCGAGCAGGTAGCCGATGCGGCTCGGGACGCCCTTGAAGAACCAGATGTGGGAGACCGGCGCGGCTAGGTCGATGTGCCCCATCCGCTCGCGGCGGACCTTGGAGCGGGTGACCTCGACGCCGCAGCGCTCACAGACGATCCCCTTGTAACGGACGCGCTTGTACTTGCCGCAGTAGCACTCCCAGTCCTTTGTAGGACCGAAGATGCGCTCGCAGAACAGGCCGTCCTTCTCCGGCTTGAGCGTGCGGTAGTTGATCGTCTCGGGCTTGGTGACCTCACCGGAGCTCCACGAGCGAATCTGCTTGCTGGAGGCGAGGCCGATCTCGATTGCGTCGAAATTATTGATGTCGATCACAGAAAATTCTTTCGCTTGAAAATCAAATGGACGAGTGCGGAGATGAGGGCCGCGGGGGGTCCGCGGCGGATTGACTCGCGTGCGGTCAATCCGACGTGGACGTCCCACGGACCCACAAGATTCAGCTCTCGTCCTCCTCCAGAACCCCTTCGGCGTCGCCCGCGGGCACGCCCGCCTCGATCATCTCGTCGTCGTTCGAGGCGAAGTCCTCGGCCGCGACCTCCTCGCCGGCCTCGAGCGTCGAGTCCTCGGTCTCGGCCTCCTGAGCGGATGCCTCGACCGTCTCGCCCTCGTGCTCCTCGGTCTCGTCGGCCGCCGGCGCGTCCGTCTGGCGCACGCCGGAGAGATCGATACCGAGCTCCTCGGCGGCCCGCAGCAGGTCGTCGTCCTCCTCGCGCATCTCGGCGCGCTCGCCCTCCTCGGAAACGACGTTGACGTCGAGCGCCAGCGACTGCATCTCCTTGAGCAGGACCTTGAACGACTCCGGGATCGACGGCTCGGCGATGTTCTCGCCCTTGACGATCGCCTCGTAGGCCTTCACGCGCCCGACTGTGTCGTCGGACTTGATCGTGAGCATCTCCTGCAGCGTGTACGCGGCGCCGTACGCCTCGAGCGCCCACACCTCCATCTCGCCGAAGCGCTGGCCGCCGAACTGCGCCTTGCCGCCCAGCGGCTGCTGGGTGACGAGCGAGTACGGACCGGTCGACCGCGCGTGGATCTTGTCGTCGACGAGGTGGTGGAGCTTCAGGATGTACATGTAGCCGACGGTGACCTGCTCCTCGAACGGCTCGCCGGTGCGGCCGTTGAACAGCATCGTCTTGCCGGAGGCCTGGTGACCCTTGCGCCGCTTGGTGTCGACGTCCATGTGGATCAGCCCGTCGTTCTTGGTGTGCTCCTCCTGCCAGCGCACGAGCGCCTCGTCGACGTCGTCGACCGACGCGCCGTCGAACACCGGCGTGGAGACGTACACCTTGCCGGGACGCCCATCCGGCCGCGAGCCGCCGTTGGTGGCGTGCTTGCGGGCCTCCGAGCCGTCCTCATACCAGCCATTGGCCGCGACCCAGCCGAGGTGGACCTCGAGGATCTGGCCGAGGTTCATGCGGCTCGGCACGCCGAGCGGGTTGAGGATCACGTCAACCGGGGTGCCGTCCTCCAGGAACGGCATGTCCTGCTCGTCGACGATCTTCGAGATGACGCCCTTGTTGCCGTGGCGGCCCGCGAGCTTGTCGCCCTCGGAGATCTTGCGCTTCTTGGCCACGAACACGCGAACCAGGTCGTTGACGCCTGGCGCGAGGTCGTCGCCCTCGTCGCGGCTGAACGTCTTGACGTCGATCACGACGCCACCCTCGCCGTGGGGCACCTTCAGCGAGGTGTCACGGACCTCACGCGCCTTCTCCTTGAAGATCGCGCGGATCAGCTTCTCCTCGGCGGTGAGCTCGGTCTCGCCCTTCGGCGTCACCTTGCCGACGAGCAGATCGCCGGACTGCACCTCGGCTCCGACGCGGACGATGCCGCGGTCGTCGAGGTTGCGCAGCGACTCCTCCGAACGGTTCGGGATGTCGCGGGTGATCTCCTCGTCGCCCAGCTTGGTCGTGCGGGCGTCGACCTCGTACTCCTCGATGTGAATCGAGGTGAGCTCGTCGTCGGAGACCAGCCGCTTGGACAGGATGATCGCGTCCTCAAAGTTGTATCCCTCCCAGGACATGAAGGCGACCAGCAGGTTCTTGCCGAGCGCCATCTCACCGGAGTCGGTCGCCGAGCCGTCGGCGAGGACGTCGCCGGCGGCCACGTCGGCGCCGACGTCGATGATCGGCTTCTGGTGGATCAGCGTCCCCTGGTTGGAGCGCATGAACTTGTGGAGCGGGTACTCCTCGGAGCCGCCCTTGCCGTCGACCACGACCTTCTCGGCGTCGACGTAGGAGACGGTGCCGTCCTCACGGGCGAGTGCGACGTCGCCGGTGTCGATCGCGGCGCGGCGTTCCATTCCGGTGCCGATCACGGGCGCGTCGGTGACGAGCAGCGGCACGGCCTGGGCCTGCATGTTGGAGCCCATCAGCGCGCGGTTGGCGTCGTCGTGCTCCAGGAACGGGATCATCGCGGTCGTGACCGACCAGATCTGCTCCGGTGAGACGTCGATCAGGTCGACCTCCTTCGCGCCGACCGTCACGTACTGACCGGCCTGGGTGCGGCACAGGATCTCGCCGTCGGTGAGGTTGCCCTTGTCATCGACCGGCGTGTTCGCCTGGGCGATGATCCGCTCCTCCTCCTGGTTGGCGTCGATGCGCACCACCTCGTCGGTGACCTTGCCGTCCTTGACAACGCGGTACGGCGTCGTCACGAAGCCGTGCTCGGAGATCTCCGCGTAGGAGGACAGCGAGCCGATCAGGCCGATGTTCGGACCCTCGGGGGTCTCGATCGGACACATACGCCCGTAGTGGGTCGGGTGGACGTCGCGCACCTCGATCGGCGCGCGCTCGCGGGTGAGGCCACCCGCGCCAAGCGCGCTCAGGCGCCGGCGGTGACGAAGCCCGGAGAGGCTGTTCGTCTGGTCCATGAACTGGCTCAGCTGGCTGGAGCCGAAGAACTCCTTCAGCGCCGCGACGACCGGCCGGATGTTGACGATCGTCTGCGGGGTGATCGTGTCCGCGTCCTCGGTGGTGAGGCGCTCGCGGACGACGCGCTCCATGCGGTACAGGCCGATCCGGAACGCCTCCTGGATCAGCTCGCCGACGGTGCGCAGCCGGCGGTTGCCGAAGTGCTCGTATTCGTCCAGGTGCTCCTGGATCGGCTCGCGCGGCATCGAGACCGCCTCGGCGGCGTAGTCCTTGACCTCGACCTCCGGCTCCTCGGGCATTCCGAGCAGGCGCGGCAGTGAGACGAGCTCCTTGACCAGCGCGATGATGTCGTCGTGGGTCAGGACCCGCGTGTCGAGGTCGATGTCGAGCCCGAGGCGCGAGTTCAGCTTGTAACGGCCCACGCGCGTGAGGTCGTAGCGCTTGGGATCGAAGAACAGCTGGTTGAGCAGCGAGCGGGCGGCGTCGATCGACGGCGGCTCGCCGGGGCGCTGCTTCTTGAACAGCTCGATCAGCGCGCCCTCCTCGGTCCGGGTGACCTCGGGATCCGCATCCACCGTGTTGCGGATGTAGAGCGAGTTGTCGAACAGGTTGAGGATCTCTTCGTCCGTCGCGTAGCCCATCGCGCGCAGCAGGACGGTGACCGGCAGCTTGCGCTTGCGGTCGATGCGGACGTAGGTGCGGCCCTTCTTGTCGATCTCGAGCTCGAGCCACGAGCCACGAGCCGGCATCAGGTTCGCGATGAAGACCTGCTTCTCACGATCCTTGGGCTCCATCACGTAGGCGCCCGGGGAGCGGACGAGCTGCGTGACCACGACGCGCTCGGTCCCGTTGATGATGAAAGTGCCGCGCTCGGTCATCCACGGGAAGTCGCCCATGAACACCGACTGCTCGCGGATCTCGCCGGTCTCGCGGTTGATGAAGGCGACGGTGACCGTGAGCGGGCGCGCGTAGGAGAGATCCTTCTCCCGGCACTGCGCCAGGCTCGCGACCGGCTCGTCGAAACTGAATTCGCCGAACTGGACGGCAAGGTTGCCCGTGTAGTCCTCGATCGGGGAGATGTCGTCAATCGTCTCCCGCAGGCCGCCGCCGTTCGGGTCGGTCAGCCACTCAAAGGACTTCCGCTGGATATCGATGAGGTTGGGGACTTCAAGGACCTTGTTCAGACGCGCGAAAGAGCGGCGCGTCCGGGGGGCGTGAGCGGTGGCCAAGACGGCAACTCCTCGGGCGGTCGAGAGGGAGGCAAATCAGCGGTCCCCGCCGGAGCTCACCATGGGCTCACGGCAGGCGCGACCATCAAAGATAGCACAGGTAACCAGTGCCCTGTGGAGGGACGCTCGGCGCTCACGGACCCCGTCCCCGGCCCCGCGTATGTGGCGCGGTACCGATCGATGGACGGCTGCGACTATTGGCCGGCCGGGGCAGTGTAGGCGGTCACGGGGCGTTCGGCAAGCGGGGCGGAATTGGGCGGGGCTGCAGGCTTTTCGGCGGGCGTGGCGGCGCGGTCGGTGGGCGTCGGTGGCGGGCTCGATGGGCTGCGGGACGTTGGTGGCTGTCCGTGGCGTTCGCGATGTGGCAGCACGCCGCGACGCCGGCCGTCAAGCAGCTCCCGCAGTTGCTGGTCTGCCGTGGGGCGTGGGTGGCGCTGCCTGACTGCCCGTCCCCCGTCATGCCATCGGCAACGACGTCGGAGCCCACTTCGTGCGCCGGACGACGAGCCATTTGGCACTCTCGAGACCTGGCTAGCGGGACGGTGCGCGATCGTGACCCGGGGCGGCGCCTTTCACCCACACGCGGCTTCGGCTGCGGGCGGTTGGGTGATCGGGGGCCGCGGGGCGCTACCGGTCACCCACACGGCTCTGGAGCGTGCGGCGCGTGGGCAAAGCGGCCGCGACTCCCCGCCCGCTCGCTCCAAGTCGGGTCACCGACGCGCACGACCGCGGCGGGATCCGCGACAAATGCGCCCCACGGGAACACAAATGTCGCAACAGACCCCGACCCGGACCCCCGCGCCACTTGATTGACGACAAACCGACGCGCTGCCCACCACGCCCCACGGACGACAACGCCTCACCCGCGAACACCACAGACACCACCGCCGGCTCACCTTGTCCTGAGCCGCACCGTCCGCCGCCGCCCGTCCTCCACGAACCGGACCCGCAGTCCGCGCAGGCGAACCGAACGCGGGTTGATGTTCCCCTGCGCGACCCTCCCACCCGAGACCGAACCGCCGCCGGCTCGGTTGACCTCGACCATCGACGTCAACCGGGCGGTCGATCCGCCCAGTCGCTGGAGCCAGACCACCGCGCCGACCTGCGCGCCACCGGGACGCCGCATCGAGCTCACCTGGAGCGTGGCGATGTGCACACCGGTACCGGTGCTGCCGGACGACCCTGTCCCGGGCTCGAGCAGTTCGACCTGGTGGTGGGAGAGCGGGCAGCGGGGACGGACCGAGGCCGGGCAGGCCTCGAAGCCTCCGCCGGAGGACTCGAACGCGGCCACCCAGGGGCCGGCCGCGACGATCGGGCGGATCTTTTCGTCGGAGGGGAATCGATGGGTCACCAGGTCTGCGCCGAGCGGCGCCGCTGAGCTGCGGTGCCGGCCGCATGCCCAGTCATGAGCCCCCCGTCTGCCCGGCACCACGCCGCGGTACACGGTGACCTGCGGCGAGGAGAGCACGACATGGTCGCCCTTCAGGCTGCGGCACTTGGGCGAAGGAGGCGGGAAGCGAGGGGCGGCGATCGCGGGTGCGGCTGTGATCGCCCCACCCAGAGCGATCATCGAAACGCCGGCGGTGAGGAGCGCCCTGCCCATTCGGGCGGCACGGTATCCGAGCCGGCGCGCGGCGGCAAGCGGGGCGGAATTGGGCCGGACTGCAGGCTCTTCGGCGAAGGTGGCCGGCGGGGTCGGTGGCGGGGTCGGTGGGCTGCGGGGCGTTGATGGTGGTTCGTGGCGTTCACGATCTGGCGAGCAACTGACGCCGGCCGTCAAGCAGCGCCCGCGTCCGGTTGGGTGATCTGGACCGCCCCGCGCATCGGATCACTCACACGTCCTCGGACAGTCCGGCGCGTGGGCGAAAGGCACCGCCCCGTGATCGCCCCGGGCCCTCTGGACGCGCCGACCCGCCGACCCGATGTGTCCGATCGAGGCGAACCCCCCGCCCAGATCGGACACATCCCGTCTCGGACGGGGCAGGCACCACCAATCACCCCGTCTTCAGCCGCAAGCTCCTCCGCTGAGCCGGACCGGGTTCCACGGAGAGTGGCCACGACGGCAAATCACGCCCGCCGCCCCGGGGCGGATCGCACCGGGGCGGCGGGGGTTCGCTGGCTGGGCGAAGACTCCCCGCCCCGGGCTCGAAATCCCGGGGCGGTGAGATCGTGACGAGTGCGGCTCACCGCCCCGGGAGGCAGAGAGGTCGGAGCGGTGAGCCTGGTCGGGGGGTGGGTGGGTGGTGGTTGTTTGGTGGGTTGGGAGAGAAGGAGAGAGAGGCGACAGTCAGCCGACCGCGGTGCGGCGCAGCCCGTGGGCACTCACGCGCCGGCGGCGGACCGCGGAGACCGGCACGCGTCGCACCGGCCCGTCGTGCTCATCGGCGGCCGACGGAGCGACCTCGGCATAGCGGAAGACGGCGCGCCCGACGCGGACGACGTCGCCGTCAGCGAGCTCGGCGACCGTCACCGGACGGCCGTTGACGAACGTGCCGCCGGTACTGCGGTCGTCGAGGATCCGGACCGCGTTGCCGCGGACCGCCACGATCGCGTGACGACGGGAGACGTGGCTGTCCTCGAAGCGAACGTCCGCGACGAGGCCGCGCCCGATGTGGGTGATCGGCCGGGTGAGCGGAAGCAGGCGTGTGCCTTCCGCATCCTCGATTGACAGGTATCGCCCGGCGGGGGCGTCCTGCTCAGGGATCATCTGGCCGCGGGTGCGGTGGTCAAGGAGTGAGAGGGAGTCGACCACGAGGGGCTGACCCGCGCTCATGCCGTGCGTTGGCCGCTCGGCAAGACCGGCATCCGCCGGCCGGTGGGGGGTGTGGTCTGTGGGGGGCATGGCGTCAGACTCCCACCGGTTCGGAAGACGATCCTGTGCGCCGGTGAAGACTTCCGTAAATGCCCCTGGAAGAGGGTGCCAGAACGACGCGCGCCCCGCACCGGCGGACCGGTGCGGGGCGCGCTGAAACTGCGGATCGGGTCGAGCTACTTGAGCTCGACGCTCCCGCCGGCCTCCTCGAGGTCGGTCTTGAGCTTGTCAGCCTCTTCCTTCTCGACGCCCTCCTTGACGGGCTTGGGAGCCTCGTCGACGAGCGCCTTGGCCTCCTTGAGGCCGAGGCCGGTGGCCGCGCGCACGACCTTGATGACCTGGATCTTCTTATCGCCGGCGGCGGTGAGGATGACGTCGAAGCTCGTCTGCTCCTCCTCGGCCGGAGCGGCGTCGCCGCCACCGCCACCTGCGGCCGGAGCGGCCGCGGCGACGGCGGTCGCCGACACGCCGAACGTCTCCTCCAGCGCTTTGATGCGCTCGGAGAGCTCCAGCACGGAGATCGCCTTCAGCTCGTCGATCCATTCCTCAGTGGTAGCCATGATGATTCCTCCTAGTTGTCGGACGTCGCCGCGTCCGACGCGGCTGTGGTTTCAGTGTCAGATTCGGATGCGTCAGCCTCGGCAGGTGCCTCGGCCTCGGCGGTCGGAGCCTCAGCCTCGGCGGCGGGAGCCTCCGCCTCAGCGGCCGGGGTCTCGGCCTCCTCGGCCGCCGGAGCCTCCGCCTCAGCGGCCGGGGTCTCGGCCTCCGCGGCCGGAGCTTCCTCGGCAGCCGGAGCCTCCTCGGCAGCCGGAGCCGCCGCCGGGGCGTCGCCGCCCACCAGGCCCTGGTCAACCATCGCCTGAAGCTGGATCGCGAGCCCACCGACGAGCGCGTTCAGGCCGCGTGCCAGGCCCGTCAGCGGCGCGGCGACCGTCCCGACCAGCTGGCCGTAGAGCACCTCGCGAGTGGGCAGGCGGGCGATCGACTTGACGTCGTCGGCGCTCAGCAGTGAGCCGCCGAGCAGACCGCCCTTGAAGTCGAGCAGCTGCATTTCACGGGCGGCGTCGTTCAGCGCCTTGGCCGCGGCGGCCGCGTCGCCACTCACGAACGTGAGCGCCGTCGGGCCGACGAGCATCGGCTTGATCGACTCCAGGCCCGCCTTGTCGGCGGCGCGCTCGGACAGCGAGTTCTTCACCACGCGGAAGCGGGCGTCCGCGTCGCGCAGGCGTGCACGCAGAGCCGCCGCCTGGGCGACGGAGATGCCGCGGTAGTCGACCGCGAACACCGCCGCGGCGGACCCGAACTGCTCGGCGATCTCGTCGACGACCGCTGCCTTCTCGTCTCTGTTCATGTCACGTGCTCTCTCTCACGACGAACGCCCGCGGGTCGGCGGGCGTCGTTCAAGGCTCACGGAGTGAGAGCAGCGAGGACATCCACCTACCCCGGGCTTACGCGCTGGCCGCCGGGGGTCTCGGGTTTCGTCTGTACGGGGTGCGGTTGCTGAGTCTACCTCGAGCGGCCGGAACTACGCCGCGACCGGCTCGCCGACGATGTCGCGCGTGATCGACGGATCGACCTTGACCCCGGGGCCCATGGTCGAGGCGAACACGATGGAGTGGATGTACCGGCCCTTCGCCGCCGACGGCTTGGCGCGGCTGATCTCGTCCATCACCGCCGCATAGTTCTCGAGCAGCGCGCGCTCTTCGAACGACTTCTTGCCGATCACGAGGTGGACGATCGCGGTGCGGTCGGTGCGGTATTCGACCTTGCCGGACTTGGACTCCTCGACGGCCTTGGCGACGTCCATCGTCACCGTGCCGACGCGCGGGTTCGGCATCTTGCCGGCGGGCCCGAGGATGCGCCCGAGCCGGCCGACGATCGGCATCATGTCGGGGGTCGCGATCGCAACGTCGAAGTCGTCGAACCCCTCCTGGATGCGAGCGGCCAGGTCCTCGCCACCGACGACGTCGGCACCGGCCTCCTCGGCCTCGCGCGCCTTGTCGCCCTGGGCGAAGACGGCGATCTTGACCTCCTTGCCGAGCCCGTTGGGCAGCGCGATCGTGCCGCGCAGCTGCTCGTCGGCGTGACGGACGTTCAGGCCGGTGCGGATGTGGACCTCGATCGACTCGTCGAACTTGGTCGAGCCGAGCTGCTTGACGAGCGCCACCGCCTCGGCCGGCGTGTACTCACGCTGGCGATCGAACCGCTGGCGGGCCTCGAGATACGCCTTCCCGTGCTTGGCCATGTCAGCCCACCTCCACGCCCATCGAGCGGGCGGTGCCGGCGATGATCTTCGCGGCGGCGTCGATGTCGTTGGCGTTCAGGTCCTTCATCTTCTTCTCGGCGATCTCGCGCAACTGGGCCTCGCTGATCTTGGCCACCTTGTTGATGTGGGGCTCGGCGGAGCCCTTCTCCAGCGACAGCGCCTGCTTGATCAACACCGCGGCCGGCGGGCTCTTGGTGATGAACGTGAACGAACGGTCCTCGTAGACCGTGATCACGACCGGGATCACCGTGCCGCTGTCAGACTGCGTCTGGGCGTTGAACGCCTTGACGAACTCCATGATGTTGACGCCGTGCTGGCCGAGTGCCGGGCCGACCGGGGGTGCCGGGCTCGCCTGGCCGCCGACGGCCTGGAGCTTGATCTGGGTGAGGACCTTCTTTGCCATGTCTCTTTCCTAGTCCGAGCGACAGCGGCCCGAAGCCGCCGCCTCCTAGTGGTTGATTCGTTAGAGCTTCTTGACCTGGTCGAAGCCGACCTCGACCGGGGTCTCACGGCCGAAGATCGAGACGAGCACCTTGAGCTTCTGGGCGTCGTCGTTGACCTCGGAGATCTCGCCGGAGAAGTCCGACAGCGGGCCGGAGACGACCTTCACCGACTCGCCGATCGAGAACTGGGCGCGGCTGCGCCGCGGCTCGGCGGGCCCCTCCATGTGGAGCAGGCGGTCGACCTCGGCCTGGGTGAGCGGCACCGGCTCGTTGGAGGCGCCGACGAACCCGGTAACCCCGGGGGTCCCCTTCACGAGCGACCACGAGTCCTCGTTGAGGTCCATCTGCACGAGCACGTAGCCCGGCATCGTCCGCTTCTCGACCGTCACCTTCTGGTTGTCCTTCATCTCCGAGACCGACTCGGTGGGGACGACGATCTGGCGCACCGCGCGCTGCTGGTGCAGCGAGACGACGCGATGCTCGAGGTTGTGCTTGACCTTGTTCTCGTGCCCTGAATAGGTGTTGACGACGTACCAGCGGAACATGACTCTCTCTAGAAGATGAAGTTGACGATCTTGGTGGCCACCCAGTCGGCCAGACCCAGGTAAGCGCCGGCGACGATCACGAAGCCGATGACGACTCCGGTGGCCTGCACGACCTGGCGTTGGTCCGGCCACTGTACCCGCTGCAACTCTCGCCAGCTGCCCTGCAGGAAGGCGATCAGGCGGTTGCGGTGACGCGGAGACGGTCCCGCCCGACCCGCCGGGTGCATCCCTCCGGAGTCGCCTCCCCCACCGCCGCCACGACGCCGTCCACCGGAGTCGCCGCCACCGACGATATCGCCACCACGGCGACCGCCGTCGTCGGTCAGGTCACGGTCGTCGTCGGGCAATTCCGCTCCAGCGCCGCCCGCTGACAGGCGCGGCTGGCCGACCTCGACGTCCGCTACCTCGTGACTGAGGGGGTCGCTCATCTCGGCAAGGGTGGGAATCGGAACCCGACCCCTAGCGGGTCTCGCGGTGCGGCGTGTGACACCGGCACCAGCGGCAGTACTTCTTCAGCTGCAGCCGCTCGGGGTTGTTCCGCTTGCTCTTGTTCGTCTGGTAGTTCCGGCGCTTGCACTCCTCGCAGGCGAGGGTCGCAGCGATTCGGACATCTCCACGTGCCATAACGCGCGCTTTCTAATCAAGGATGGGGCTGCCGGGCCGCGGGCGCCACAACAAACGCACCCCGGCGCCGGTCGCTGAGTGTAGCGATCCCGGCCCGATCTCACAGAGCCCGGGACCATAGGGCCCATAACCTGTCCGGCCATGGCCACGATCGACCTGGACCCCACCGCCGACGTGTTCGATCCCGCCGAGCTGCAGCGCATCTTGGACGGTCGCTACGCCGATCTGCGCGCGCAGATCCGGGACGTGATGTCACGCCCCGAGTTCGAGCCTCCACTGGAGTGCTCGCGCGAGGACTATCGCGCGACCGTGATGGGCTGGGCGCTGCAGCTGGCCGAGGAGGGATTGACCGCGCCGGGCTTCCCGGTCGAGTACGGCGGTGAGGGGGACTTCGGAGCCAACGTCGCGGGCTTTGAAACGATCGCATTCGGCGACCTCTCACTGCTGGTCAAGTTCGGCGTCCAGTTCGGTCTGTTCGGCGGCGCCGTCCAGCAGCTGGGAACCGCCGCCCATCACGAGCGCTACCTGCGTGATATCGCCTCGCTGAAGCTCCCCGGCTGCTTTGCCATGTCGGAGGCGGGCCACGGCTCCGACGTCCAGAACCTGCTCACGAACGCGACCTACGACCGTGACGCCGACGCGTTCGTGGTCGACACCCCGATCGACGCGGCGCACAAGGACTACATCGGCAATGCCGCGCGCGACGGCCGGATGGCGGTCGTCTTCGCCCAGCTGCACGTCGGCACGGAGTCCCACGGCGTACACGCGCTGCTCGTGCCGATCCGCGACGAGCTGGGCAGCGTGATGGCCGGCGTGCGGATCGAGGACGACGGTCCGAAGCTCGGGCTCAACGGCGTGGACAACGGCAAGCTCTGGTTCGATCACGTCCGAGTCCCGCGCGAGAACCTCCTGGACCGCTGGGGCGGGGTCACGGCCGACGGGATCTACTCAAGCCCGATCAACAAGCCGACCAAGCGCTTCTTCTCGATGGTGGGAGCGCTGGTCCAAGGCCGCATCTGCGTCGGCGGCGCGTCGGTGAGCGCGTCCGAGCTCGCGCTCACGATCGCCGTGCGCTACGGACTGCGCCGGCGTCAGTTCGGCCCCGAGCCGGGCCACGAGGTGCCGATCCTCGACTACCGCGTCCACCAGCGCCGCCTGCTGCCGCGACTGGCCAAGAGCTACGCGCTGCACTTCGCCCAGGCCGAGCTGCGCGACCGCTTCCACCACGTGATGAGCGACGAGGGCGTCACCGACCAGGAGCGCCGTGAGCTCGAGTCGCTGGCCGCCGGGATGAAGGCGACCGCCAGCTGGCACGCCACCGACACGATCCAGGTCTGCCGCGAGGCATGCGGAGGAGCGGGCTACATGGCCGTGAACCGCTTCGCCGCGCTGAAGGCCGACACCGACATCTTCACCACGTTCGAGGGCGACAACGTCGTGCTCATGCTGCTGCTCGCGCGTGGTCTGCTCACCGGGTATGCCGAGCAGTTCACGGGCCTGTCCCCCGTCGGCATGGCGTCGTTCGTCGCCGGGCAGGCGGCGGAGGTGGTCGTCGAGCGGCTGTTCGCGCGCAAGATCGCCCAGGTCGTCGGAGATTGGGTCGGCTCTACCGGCGACGAGGACGACCTCCTCGACCCGGTCATCCAGCTCGCGCTCTTCCGATGGCGCGAGGGCCATATCACCGCCTCCGCGGCGCAGCGGTTCCGCCGCCACATCAAGGACGGCCATGCGCCGTTCGAGGTGTTCCGCTCGATCGAGGACCACGTCGTCGACGTCGGTCGTGCACACATCGCCACCGTGTTGCTCGAGGCGTTCCATCGCGCGGTCGACGACTGTCCCGACGGACCGGTGCGCGTGGCGCTCAAGCAGATGTGCGACCTGTTCGCGCTGACCGAAATCGAGCGGGAGAAGGGTTTCTTCCAGGAGCACGGACGGCTCTCGGGACCGCGGTGCAAGGCCATCTCGCGTCAGGTCGGTGAACTCTGCGACCGCGTACGGGCCCAGGCCGGCCCCTACGTCGACGCCTTCGGCATCCCGGACGCCATCCTGCGGGCGCCGATCGCCCTTGCGGGCGGGATCATCAGCGAGTGAGCGCAGCGCGAGCGGCCGATCCGGATCCGGCCCGGCTGCGCGCCCTCGCCGAGAACCTCGGCCAGACGCCGCAGGCGATCGCGGGGACCCTGTACGACGAGTTGCGGGCGGCCCGGGCACAGATCGACGCGGGCCTCGCCGGCGAGGACCTGGTCGCGGTCGGAGACGGAGCCCACGCGGCTCGCAACAGTGCGCTGATGGTCGGAGCCAAGCCCCTGCTCACCGAGCTCCGAGCGCTGGAGACCGCGGCCGACGCCGGCGAGCTGGCGGCGGCGCGCGAGGCGCAAGGACGTGCCGAGGCGGACCTCGCCCATCTCATCGAGGCGCTGGGCGAGCTGGTCTGAGGAGCGGGCGGGGGTCCGTTCAGGACGGAGCGTGCCCGTGCTGCTGGCGAGCGTCGGCCAGCAGCCCACGCATGCCCTCAAGCCAGCGCTCGGGCTGGGCGCCCTTGACCGCCATGAACGCGGCGACCTCTTCGTGCGGGAGGATGAGGAAGCGCTCGTCCGCGATTCCCGCGAGCACCGCCTCGGCGACGTCCTCGGGCTCGAGCACGGGCTGGGCGACCATCGGAGCGTTGCCGACCGGATCGAGCTCCACCGCCATCCGGAACATCGGCGTGTTCACTCCCTGCGGGCACACGCAGGAGACCTTGATCCCCGCGTCGGCGTAGGTGATGCGCAGCCACTCGGCCAGCGCCACCGCGGCGTGCTTGGTGATCGAGTACCCGAGCGCCGAGAGCTGGGTGAGCACCCCCGCCGCCGACGCCGTCGAGACGAGGTATCCCGATCCGCGGGCGACCATCTCCGGCAGCAGCGCACGCGCGGCCCATACGTGGGACATCACGTTCACCTCCCAGGTGTGCTGCAGCTGCTCGTCGGGTGCTTCGGGCCCGCCGGGGGGACCGCCGATCCCAGCGTTGGAGTAGAAGAGATCGATCGGGCCATGGTGGCGCTGCGCGGCGTCGATCAGGGCACGGACATCCCGCTCGCGGCCGACGTCGGCGCGCATCCCGACGGCGCCGAGGTCCTGGGCGACCACGTCGACGCCCTCCTCGTCGAGGTCGGCGAGCACCAACCGCGCCCCCTCGGCGGCGAACCGCGCGGCGCACGCGCGCCCGATGCCGCTGGCGGCGCCGGTGATCACCACGTTGCGGTCGCGCAGCTCCATCAGCCGACCGCCGCCTGGAGCGCCGCGCGCGTCGCCGCATCACCGGGCACGTACTGGGTCAGGCGGAGCTCGCGGTCGCTGGTCGGGATCAGCTGCAGGTGGCGCAGGGTGAGCGTGCCCAGCTCAGGGTGCACGAGCACCTTGGTGCCGAGCTGGGAGTCGAGCACCTCGTGGCGGCGCCACAGCTCGCGGAACCGAGGGCTCTCACGCAGCAGCTCATCGATCAGAGCGCCGAACCGGGCGTCGTCGTAGCGGCGCGCGTGGGCGGCGCGGAACCGCGCGAGCGTCGAGCGGGCCGTCTGCTCACGGGCCTCGCCGCCCGGCCGGGCGGGATCCCACTCGGTGAAGAGCCCGCGCAGCAGGTTGCGGGTGCCGTCCGGCCCCGGAGCCGGGATGGTGATCACAGCGGCGGCGGCCCGGTTGAACGCGAGCACATCGGTCCGCGGGTTGGTCAGGAACGCCGGAATCGGGTCGAGCGCCGCGACCCACTCCGCGAGCTCCACCGGCGCCTCGAGTGGATAGGCCTCGGCGGGGACCGGGATCGCGACCCCGGCCAGATCGAACAGGTGCGCCCGCTCGGCGCCCGAGAGATCGAAGACGAGCGCGAGCGCATCGAGTACCGACGGTGAGGGCGTGATCTCTCGGCCCTGCTCGAGCCACGTGTACCAGGAGAGACCCACGCCGGCGAGCTGAGAGACCTCCTCGCGTCGCAGCCCGGGGGTACGCCGGCGACCGGAGGCGCCGTTCAGGCCGACCGCGTCCGGCGCGGTGCGCTCGCGCAGGTGACGCAGGAACTCGGCGAGCTCCTCACGCCGGGTGGGTGGTGGTGCGACTCCCATGATCAACTGACTTCTTGTAGCCGGCGCGACGCTAGCGCAGTCTGTCGGTATGACCCAGACACAGACATCTCTTCTCGGCGACAAGCCCGTCCAGCGGATCGGCTTCGGCGCGATGCAGCTGGCGGGACCCGGAGTCTTCGGGCCGCCGCGTGACCCCGACGCGGCGCGCGCGGTGCTACGCCGCGCGATCGAGCTCGGCGTCGATCACATCGACACCTCGCAGTTCTACGGGCCCGACGTCGTCAACGACCTGATCCGCGACGCGCTGTACCCCTATCCCGATGGGCTCCGCCTCGTCACCAAGGTCGGGGCGCGACGCGACGCGAGTGGCGGCTGGCTCCCGGCGCAATCCCCCGCGGACCTGCGCGAGGGGGTCGAGGACAACCTCCGTTCGCTGCAGGTCGAGCGGATGGACCTCGTCAACCTGCGCCTGCACTCCGAGGCCGGCGCCGCGGCCGAGCCGACGGCCGAGCAGCTGGGCGCGATGGCCGATCTGCAGCGCGACGGCAAGCTCGACCTGATCGGCGTTTCCAACGCGACGCTCGACGGGGTCAAGATGGCCTATGACCTGCTCGGCAGCCTCGGGGAGGTCCAGAACGCGTACAGCATCCTCGACCGATCCGACGATCCGGTGGTCGACTTCTGCGAGGAGCACGGGATCGCGTACGTCGCCTATTTCCCGCTCGGCTCCGCGTTCGGGGGAGGCCCGAAGGCGCTCGCCGCCGACCCGGCGGTCGCCGCGGTCGCCGAGAAGCACGGCGCGACACCGTCGCAGATCGCACTCGCCTGGCTGCTGCACCGTTGCCCGCGGATCCTGTTGATCCCCGGGACGAGCTCGGTCTCCCACCTCGAGGAGAACCTCGCGGCAGGCGAGATCGCCCTCGACGGCGAGGACATGGAGCGCCTGTCGCAGGTGACGCCCGTGGCGAACCCCGGCGGGCGCTGAGGAAGCGGCGCGGGCGGCGCTCAGCGGCCGCGGCCGTACCGCAACCGTCGCGGGATCGGGACCGGTGAGAGCTTGCCCGCCGCGTCGCCGAACAGGCGGCGCGGCTCGAGCTTGGCGATCAATGCCTCGAGCTCGTCGTGCTCGCGCGTGGTCAGCCGGTTGGTCCGCCCGCGGCCGGTCCGGACGAGGTGCACGAGTCGCCGACGCTCCCCCGGCGACAGACGCTGGTAGTGGTCGCGGGCGAGCATCGCCACCTCGGCCGCGGACAGCAGCGCGATGACCGGTATGCGCCGCACACCTGGGACGCGTTCTGCGGCCTTGGCGATCGAGCGGTTGACGAGACCCGATGGCATCAGCGATCAGTCTAGGTCTGTAACCGCCGACGGCAGGCGGGGAACCTCTCCGGCGCTGAGGACCGGCGGAGCTCCCCGCCGCTGCCGCGCTGGGGGCCTACAGCTGTGCGCAGACCGACTTGACCTCGAGGTAGTTCTCCAACACCTCGTGGCCCATCTCACGACCCCAGCCCGATTCCTTGTAGCCGCCGAACGGCAGCGAGGCATCGAACACGTTGTAACAGTTGATCCACACCGTCCCGGCGCGGAGTCGCTTGGCGAGCTTGTGGGCCTTGGAGATGTCCTTGGTCCAGATACCCGCGGCGAGGCCGTAGTTCGATCCGTTTGCCGTCGGCATCACCTCGTCGAGGTCCTTGAACGGCGCCACCGTCACCACGGGGCCGAAGATCTCCTCGGCCTCGACCTTCATGTTCGGGTTGGTATCGGTGAGGACCGTCGGCTTCACGAAGTAGCCAGCGTCACCCTGACGCGTACCGCCGGTAGCGAACGTCGCGCCCTCGTCACGGCCGGCATCGAAGAAGCCGCACACGCGATCGAGCTGCTCCTGGGAGACGAGCGGGCCCATCTCGGTCTGCGGATCCTGCCCGGAGCCGAGCTTGATCGACTCGGCATGCTTGGTGACGCCCTCGAGCACCGTGTCGAAGTCACGTGACTCGACGTACAGCCGCGAGCCCGCGCAGCAGCACTGGCCGTGGTTGAAGAAGATCGCGTTCGCCGCACCGGGGACCGCGGTCTCCATGTCGGCGTCGGAGAACACGATGTTCGGCGACTTGCCGCCGAGCTCCAGCGTGAGCTTCTTGAGGTTGCCCGCCGCCGCGCGCACGATCTCCTTGCCGACCTCCGTGGAGCCGGTGAAGGCGACCTTGTCCACGTCGTCGTGGGCGGCGAGCGCCGCGCCGGCGTCACCGAATCCGGTGACGATATTGACGACGCCCTCGGGCACTCCCGCCTCGAGGATCAGCTCGCCCAGCCGCAGCGCCGACAGCGGCGTCTGCTCGGCCGGCTTGAGCACGACGGTGACACCGGTGGCGAGCGCCGGCGCGAGCTTCCACGCCGCCATCAGCAGCGGGAAGTTCCAGGGGATGATCTGACCGACGACGCCGATCGGGTCTTTCAGCGCGTAGGCGTGGAACTCCGCGCCCGGCATGTAGGGGACCGAGATCGGGATGGTGTAGCCCTCAATCTTTGTCACCCAACCCGACATGTAGTGGAAGATGTCGGCGGCAAGCTCCACGTCGCCGGCGCGGGCGACCGCAAGCGGCTTGCCGTTGTCAAGCGACTCGAGCATCGCCAGCTCGTCGGCGTTCTCAAGGACGAGGTCGCCGAGGCGATGGATGATGCGCCCGCGCTCGTTGGGCTTCATCGAGGACCACGTCTGGGCGTCGAAGACCGAACGCGCCGTCTTCACCGCGCGGTCGATGTCCTCCGAGGACCCCTCCGCAGCGTGAGCGAGCACCTCGCCCGTCGCCGGGTTGTAGACGTCGAAGGTCTTGCCCGACGCAGAGTCCACCCAGTCGCCACCGATCAGCATCTTGCGCGGCCGGGAGACGAACTCACGGGCGCGGTCGTCAATTGTGTCTGCGATCGCCATGCGATCTCCTCTCTCGTGGCTGCCGGGATGTACTCATCTCCGGCGGGAGTGCGATCCGCTCAGGGCGGTCGCCGATCCTATGACCCAGGATCGCGCGCCTACCTAATCACCGCCTAGGCGTTGCAACAAGGTTGCAAAAGCGCGATGCTCAGTCACAGGTCATGCGCGACAGCTGGATCGGGCTCCAAGCCGGTGTCGACCCACGCCGCTGGGCGAGGGTCCTCCGGCGAGCGCACGACGTGGCGCTGCACGGCGGGCACGTCCCGACGATCGTCCGCGGCGTCATCGCGGAGTCGTGGGAGCGGTGCGCGGAAACGGGCGTCGACCCCGCCGAGCCCGGCGCCCCGCTGGTGATCGCGCCCGACGACGCGGCCGAGCGCTTCCGGGACCACGCCCTGTCGCAGGCGACCGACGTGCTGCGGTCGACGCTCGGGCCGCTGCTCTACGAGGCGCGCCACATCCTGGTGGTCTCCGATGCCGACGGATGCCTGCTCTGGTCAGAGGGCCATCCGGATGTCCTGAGCGCCTCCGAGGAGATCCGCTTCAGCCCCGGCTACGCCTGGTCGGAGCTCGCCGCGGGCACCAACGCCATCGGCACCGCGCTCGCCGCCGATCACGCGGTCCAGGTGTTCTCCGCCGAGCACTTCCGCTCCGAGGTCCACGGCTGGCAGTGCTCGGGCGCTCCCGATCCATGATCCGGAGACCGGCGCCCTGCTGGGAGCGATCGACGTCACCGGAAGGTTCGAGACCGCCAGCCCGCACACGCTCGCGCTCGTGCAGCTCGCGGGACGCCTCGTCGAGGAGCGGCTGCGCGCCCAGATGCTCGAGCGCAACGCCCGGATCCTCGGGCGGTTCGCCGAGAGCGCGCCGCTGCGGCGCGGGGGCCCCGCCGCCGCGCTCAGTCCCTCCGGGCGGGTACTCGCCGTGACCGACGGCCTCGGACCGCTGGCGCCCGGTCACCGGGTCACAATGCCCTCGGCCGGTGATCGGATCGTCCTCGACGACGGGACTCAGGCCGCGATCGAGCCGCTCGGCGAGGGCGCACTGCTGGTCGGCCGCCTCTGCGAGCCGGGTCACGGCGACGCCTCCGCGCACCCTCGCCGCCGCGGACCGCGGCCGGGCTGGCACCGCCTCACCGTCCGGCCCGGCGGGCGGGCGAGCTTCTTCACACCGACCGCCGAGCACCGGCTCACCATCCGTCACTCCCAGATCGCCGAACTGCTCGCCCGCCACCCCGACGGGCTCGACGCACGCGCACTCTCGGACCTGCTCTATGGCGCCCCGGGCCATGAGGTCGCGGTCCGCGCGGAGCTTCACCGGATGCGGGACATCCTCGGCGACTGCCTGGCCACGCGGCCCTACCGGCTGGAGGGCGTCGTCACCGAGCTGGTCGAACCGCGCTCGTTGAGCTGACCGCGCACCGGGCGGCCGCGGGCGGTGGGGTGTGAAGCGCGGCTACGCGGCCGCCGCCCCGGCGGTCGGGGCGGCGGGCGCAGAAGCGGCCCGGCCGCCGCCCCCGGGGGAGGGGCGGCGGCCGGAGAGAGGCCCCGGGCGTCAGGAATTCCCGGGGTCGACGAGCGTCACGCCTGCATCACTGATCGTCCCGGAGGACGGAGAGAACGTGACGGCGTCACCGTCGAGATCGACCGCCGTGCATTGGTCGGTCGTCGACGAGCAGGCGAGAGACTGCAGGCCCTCGCCATTGGGGTCGATCGAACGTGAGCCGGCGGCGTTGACCGTGCCGGTCGTCGGATCGAAGGTCACCTCGTTTCCATATGCGTCGACCGCCGTGCACTGCGTCGAGGAGGAGCACGAGACGTCGTTGAACACCCCGGCGCCGGCGGACACCGCGCCCTCGAGCGCGACGACGCCGGCGGCGTTCGCCGTCTCCGTGGTGGGGTCGAACGTCACCTCATCGCCGGTGCCGTCGGCAGCCGTGCACTGCGAAGCCGACGGGCAGCTCACCGAGGAGAGCCCGTTGCCTGTCGCCGAGTCGATCGAGGTGGGCGCGGCGATCACCGAGCCGTCCATCGGATCGAACGTGACGACGCTGTCGCTGCCGTTCCCGCCGCCGCCGGTGGCGGTGCACTGGCTCACCGTGGGGCACGAGACTGCCGCCAGGTACACGTCCGCGTCGACCAGCGCGCGCGTGACGTGCTCACCCGTCAGGTGGGCCGGGTTGAACGTGATCTCCCTGCCCTCGCCATCGACGATCACGCACTCGTTGAACGCGGGGCAACTGACGGCCGTCGGCTCGCTGGCGCCCGGATCGATCGCCTGGATGGCGCCCGCCTTCGGATGGGCCGCCCGCGGGTCGAACGTGAAGGCCGTGCCGGTGCGAGTCAGCCCGACACACTCGTCGGTCGCCAGACAGTCGACCGAGTCGAGCGTCGTGCGGCGCATCGAGGCCACCGTCGCGCCCGACGGCGAGGCGGGGTTGAACGTGACCTCCTGTCCGAGGATGTCCACCCCCGTGCACTGATCGTCGGACGGGCACGACACCGACAGCAGGTTGCCGGGAATCGGGTCGCCGGCCGCGTCAAGCGGATTGGTGACACCCGCTCCACTCGCCGGGTCGCGCGTCCCCTGGTTCGTGGACCGGACCAGTTCCGCCTCATGCGCCGACGCGTGGGAGACGCTCGGCTGAGACGCGGGCGACACGACGTACATGACGGTGGCGGTCGCCGGCACATCCGCCGAGATCGCGCCCGTCGTGGTGGTCGTCTTGCCTGTCCACAGGTTGGTGAGGCGGTACTTCGACGAGCCCGAGAGTCCGATCGCCGATGCCGTGGTGCTCATCGTCGCGTCGCTCGCCGTGTCCTCGTTGAACAGCGTCACCGCCACATCGCCGTTGGCAAGCGGCTTCTCCATGATCAGGTGGGTTCCGTCGAACGGGTCGACGATCTGAGCCGGGGAGCCCGCCGGATCCTGATCGACAGCGATCACACGCTTGTTGCCGAACACCGAGACCGCAAGCTTCAACTGCGCCTTGGTGGCCGGCGTCGTGTTCGGACCGCAGTTGGACGGGCACAGGTTGGTGCCCATCAGCAGCGGGTCGGCCATCTCGGAGAACATCGACATCTCCGACCGGTCTTCGGTCGCGGTCAGCGATCCGTTGCCGACCTCCATGATGTCGGGGTCGATCCAGTGATCGGGTCCCGTGTACTGGTCCCAGGTCTGCGCGTCCGCGTTGACGATCCCGACCACGCTGCCCGCGGCATGCTTGCCGGTCGCGGTGAAGTTCGCGTTCGAGTCACCCGTCGGGCGGTCCAGATCGGCGATCGGAAGGCCCCACTGCACCGAGTTGACCGTCGCGGCTCCCGCGATGCTGAACACGATCGGACGGGACTCTCCGGCGATCGCACTGGCGAGCGCGTTGTACATGTCAGTCTGGGTCTGCTGCTGGGTGCCGTCATAGGCGGGGTTGGTGGAGAACGTCGGGCCTCCGAAGCCCAGGTTTCCCGTCGCCGCGTCCATCCCGGTGTAGCCGGGAGGACCGTTGGAGCCGGGCGCCTGCGTGGTGTCGCTGCAGCCCCAGTCGGCCTTCACGTAGTTGACACCCCACGAGGCGAGGGTGTCGGCGTCGATCTGGTCAAAGCCATAGCTGCCAGGGATCTCCTCGCAGTTCCAGTTGTTGGAGGCGTCCAGGTACAGGCCGAGCTTGAGACCGAGCTTGTGGACGTCGTTGCCCACCTTGGCGAAACCGTCGTTGGCACACGGCTTGCTCGGCGGAAACAGGTACGCGTTGACGAACAGTTCACCGTCGGGCAGCCGGCCGTTGATCGCCCCGCAGGTCTCGGGGTCAAGCGAGTTCGGCGCGTCGACGGCGAAGGTATTGGGCGAGGCAACGGCCTCGAGGTCGTCGTAGCAGCCGTCGGCGTTCACGTAGCGGTAGCCGTCACGCTCCAGACCGGAGGTGTGGATGAACTTCGCCACCTGCTCCATCGCCTGCGCGTTGTTGTCACAGGCGTAGGCGTTGAACGAGTTCCAGCCCATCGGCGGGGTCGGCGCGAGGTCGTTGTCGGCCGCTCGCGCGGCGGACGCGCCGAGCGTGCACCCGAGTGCCGCCACGACCGTCACCAGCACGACGCGGATCAGTCTGCGCACGTCTGTCTCCTTCCTGCCGGTCTCCGACCGGCGGGCCGTCGATCGGCGTCGGTTGCTGCCCCCGTCGCCGTAAATGTGTACGTTCACAATCCGTCTCCTCCGGAAAAGCGGCGAGCACCGGCCCGTCATGGGCCGTCCCGCCTGAGATCGTACCGGTTCGCCCGCAGCGCGTCAACGCGTTGTGACGCTGGACGGCAGGCAGACCCCTGTCTGAGCGGTCCAGGCGGCCCCGGCGTCACGCCCCGATTCGGCGTGGCGTGAACGTTCACAACAGCGTGCCGCCGCCTCCGCTGTGGGAACTTCCGACACATCACGCCCCCGCAAGTGGGTGCTGTCTCGGATGTTCCCGGGGGCCGGGTCCGATCGAGACAGCTGCGCGGATTGAGGGCTTGATGTGTCGCAAGTTCCCGCCCGGGGGTGGAGCAGGTGCCCAAGGCGGCCGCCACGGTCGGGAGGCGCGCCTCAGGCCAAGCGGCCGGGGGCGAGCCCGGCGCCGGCGGCCTGCGCCTCGCCCCACGCGTAGTGGCAGGCGGCCCACCGCTCGCCCGGCCCGGAGACGAGCTCCGGACGGCTCGAGCGACACAGCTCGGTGGCCTGCGGGCAGCGGGGATGAAAGGCGCACCCGGACGGCACGGCGGCCGGGTCGGGCGGATCGCCCCCGAGCGCCGCCAAAGACGCGCGGCCGTGCTCGTCGAGCCGAGGGACCGCGGCGACCAGCCGCCTGGTGTACGGATGGGCGGGCGCCGCGAGCAGCTCCGCGGCCGGCGCGATCTCGATGATCCGCCCCAGGTACATGACCGCCACGCGGTCGCAGATCGCCCCCACGACCGCAAGGTTGTGGGTGATGAGCAGCAGGCCGAGCCCGAGCTCGTCGCGCAGCCGTGCGAACAGCTCGAGGATCACCGCCTGCACCGAGACGTCGAGCGCGGTCGTCGGCTCGTCGGCGATCAGCACCTCGGGCTCGAGCGCGAGGGCGCGCGCGATCGCCACGCGCTGGCGCTGGCCGCCCGAGAGCGCCGCGGGGCGGACGTGCATCGCGCGCTCAGGCAGGCCGACCAGCTTGACCAGCTCGCGCACGCGCCCCGGCACCTGGTCGCGCGGCCGCAACCCGTGGACGCGCACCATCTCGCCGAGCATCGCCGCCACCGACATGCGCGGGTTGAGGCTCGCGTACGGATCCTGGAAGACGATCGCCATGCGCCGGGCGTCCGCGCGCGGACGGCGGGCGGGCAGCAGCTCGCCGGACAGACGGATCTCGCCGCTCGCCGGCTCCAGCCCGAGCAGCGCCCGCGCGAGCGTCGACTTGCCGCACCCGGACTCGCCTACGAGCCCGAGCGTCTCGCCTCGACCGAGCTGCAGGTCGACGTCGGTGACCGCGCGCACATCGCCGCCGCGGCCGCCGCGTACGCCGCGGCGGCGATAGGTGACGCCCACCGAGCGGATGTCGAGCAGTGGCTCATCCATGCGGGATCGCCGCCGGTTCCTCGTCGGCATGCGCGACCGCCCCGATCGGGTGGTGACAGGCAGCGACGCGGCCGGCGCGCCCGGCGAGCACCGGAAGCTGCCCGCGGCAGAGCTCGTCGGCGGCAGGGCAGCGGGGAGCGAACGCACATGCGTCGAGCGCCGCGCCGGCGGGCGGGATCCCTGGGATGCCATGTGGCCGCACGCCCGGATGCCCGATGTCCGGCGCCGCCGCCAGCAGTCCCGCCGAGTAGCGGTGACGCGGGGCGGCGAAGACCTCGCCCGAGGCACCGGCCTCGACGATCCGCCCGGCGTACATGATGCAGACGCGGTCGCACGTCTCACCGACCACCGCCAGATCGTGGCTGACGAGCATCAACGCGAGGCCGAGCTCGGCGCGCAACCTGCCGAGCAGCGCCAGCACCTGGTCCTGGACGGTGACGTCGAGCGCCGTGGTCGGCTCATCGGCGAGCAACAGCATCGGCTCGGAGGCGATCGCGGTGGCGATCACGACCCGCTGGCGCTGGCCGCCCGAGAGCTCGTGGGGATAGGCACGGGCGAGGCGCTCCACATCGGGCAGCTCGACCAGCCGCATCAGCTCATGGGCACGGCGGCGCGCCTCGCCGCGATCGGCCCGACTGTGGGCACGCACCGATTCCGCGATCTGCTCGCCGACCCTCATCACCGGGTCCAGCGCGGCCAGTGGGTCCTGCCAGATGACGCCGATCTGCGCACCGAGCACCGCCCGACGTGCCCGCGGCCGTAGCGAGAGCAGGTCTCGCCCGTCGAATCGGATCTCGCCGGCGAGTACCTGCGCGCCGCGCGGAAGCAGACCGAGGACCGACAGCAGCGTGGTCGTCTTGCCGCATCCGGACTCGCCGACCAGGCCGAGGGACTCGCCGCGGCCGATCTCGAGGTCGAGGTCCTTGACGACCGTCACCGGCCGTTCGCGACCGGGCATCGCGACGGTCAGCCCGCGGATCGAGAGCAGCGGCTCGTCCTGCGACGGGCGCGGCCGGCGCGGCGGGCGCGGCGGCGGACTCACTGACGCCTCCCCAGCTCCGCCGCCAGGCCGTCGCCGATCAGCGACAGCGCGAGGCCGGTGACCACGACCGCAATCCCCGGTGCGGTAACGAGCAGCGGGTGGATCGAGATGTAGGTCTGCCCGCTGTCCATCATGCTGCCCCACTCGGGCGTCGGCGGTTGCACCCCGAGACCGAGGTAGCCGAGCGTGACGATCGCCAGGATCGTCATCACGATGTCGCTCATGGCGTAGATGAGCGCCTGCGTGAGCACGTTCGGGGTGAGGTGGCGCAGCAGGATCCTGGGCGTCGAGAGCCCCGCCGCGCGCGCCGCCTGCACGTAGCCGATGCGCTTGGCGACGAGCACCTCGCCGCGCACGATGCGTGTGTAGGAGACCCAGGCGACCGCGGTGATCGCGATGAAAATCGACCGGACCCCGGCGCCGAGCGCGAACACGATCGCGATCACCAGGACGTAAAACGGGAACGCGACAACCACGTCGAGCACGCGCATGATGAGCGCGTCGACCCATCCGCCCAGATAGCCGGCGAGCAGGCCGAGGATCGTGCCGAGGACGAACGGCGCGATCACCGCGGCGACCCCGAGCGCGAGGTCGATCCGGCCGGCGTAGAGCAGGCGCGCCCACACGTCGCGCCCGAGGTCGTCGGTCCCCAGCAGATGCGAGGAGGACGGCCGGGCGAGGACGTCGAGCAGGTTCTGCTGGTCAGGTGGGTGGCCCGCCAGTAACGGGGCGGCGGCGAACATCGCCCCCAGCACGACGAGCAGCGCCGTCCCGCTCATCAGCATCCGGTTGCGCGTCCAGGCCGGCCGTGCCGTACGGCGGCGGCCGACGGCCAGCTCGGCCTCTGCGGTGGTGGTCGCGCTCACTCTCCGAGCACCACCCGCGGGTCGAGCAGGCCGTAGGCGAGATCGGTGAGCAGGTTGATCGTCACCACGATCACCGCGTAGACGAGCGTCGCCGACTGCACGATCTGGAAATCGCGGTTGAAGATGCCGGTGAGCAGCAGGCTCCCGAGTCCGGGCAGCGCGAACACGTTCTCAATCACGACCGTCCCGCCGATCAGCGTCGCCACGTTGACCGAGAGCACGCTCAGCGTCGGGACCAGAGCGTTGCGCAGCCCGTGGCGGATGAGCACCCTCCGGCGGCTGATCCCCTTTGCGGTGGCGCTGCGGACATAGTCGGAGTCGAGGATCTCGATCAGCGAGGCCCGCATCGAGCGCGCCAGCACGGGCGTCATCGCCGCGGCAACGGTCAGCCCGGGCAGGATCAGTGAGGTGAAGTGCGCGCTGAACGTGTGCCCGTAGCCGCCGGCCGGGAATACGTGCAGGCCGAGCGCGAGCAGGATGAGCAGCACGAACCCGATCCAGAACGGCGGCATCCCGAGGCCGACCAGCGGCACGACGCGGACGAGATGGTCGGACAGCTTGCCCTGGTGGGTCGCCGCCAGCAGCGCGAGCGGCACCGCGAGCAGGATCCCGATCGCCGTGCCCATCGCAATCAGTGCGAGCGTCACCGGGAGCGCCCGTCCGATCAGCCCGCCGATCGGGCTCCCGTAGTAGTACGAGGTCCCCAGGTTGCCGTGCAGCACTCGCCCGATGTAGGCGACGAACTGCGCGGGCAGCGACTTGTCCAGCCCGAACTGGCGATCGAGCTCGGCGACGGCGTGGGGCGTGGCGTGGACGCCGAGCAGCGTCCGCGCGGGATTGCCCGGCACGATGTGGATGAGCAGAAAGGTGGCGATCGTGATCCCGATCAGCACCAGCACCAGCTGCACGAGCCGGGCCCCGATGTAGCGCGTGCCGATCATCGGCGGACGGACCCTCGCGTCACTTCGACAGCCAGACGTTCTCGAAGTGCGTGTTGCCCTGGGTGTAGACGTGGAAGCCGTGGACCGCCGACGCGTACGCATAGGAGAACGGCGAGTAGCCGAGCCACACCATCGGGATCTGCTGCGCGGCGAGCCGCTGGATGCGCTTGTAGATCGCAGCCCGCTTGGCGCTGTTGAGCGTCGTCTCGCCCTGCAGCGTGAGCTTGTCGATCTCCGGGTCGTCGAAGTGGGTGAAGTTGGCGAACACGCCGCCGCACTTCGGCCCCGAGCCGCACAGCGTGAACGAGGTGTACTCGTCAGGGTCGGTGATGTCGTTGGTCCAGTACGTCTCGCGCATCCCGTAGTGGAACGACTGCTCCTGGGCCTGGACCTCGGAGGGGTCGAGCTGGCGTATCTGGACCTTGATGCCGAGCTTGCCCAGCTCGGAGGCGATGATCTGGGAGACAGGCCCCTGGATCGGATCGCCCGACGCGGCGATGAAGTCGACAGTGAAGCCCCCGTGCGGGTAGGGCGACTGGGCAAGCTGCGTCTTGGCCGCCGCCAGGTTGTAGGACGGCACCCCGACCGGCGAGTAGTACTTCAGGATCGGCATGAACGGCGAGTCCGCGGCCTGGCCGTGGCCGAAGAAGACCGCCTTCATGATCGCCGGGCGGTTGATCGCGTCGGCCACCGCGCGACGGACGTGGACGTTGGCGAACGGCTTGAACCGCTCGTTCATGGTCACGTAGTCGATGCGGCTGGACGGGAACAGCCCGACCTGGAGGCCGGCGGACTGCAGTGAGGGCAGCAGCGCGAACGGCGCCTGCTCGACGATCTGCGCCTGGCCTCCGCGCAACTGGACGATCCGGGTGTTGGAGTCAGAGACCGTCTGCAGCGTCAGCGAGCGCAGGTAGGGCTTGCTCTTCTGCCAGTAGTACGGGTTGCGCACGAGCTTCAGGTACTGGCCCTTGACCCAGGTCCCGAGCTTGAACGGCCCGGTACCGATCGGATGCTGGAAGAACTGCGCGCGGCTCTCGCCGAGAAAGTGATCGGGGAAGATCGCGTTGGCGTACATCGCGAGGTCGGCCAGCAGCGGCGCCCATGGCTCGTGCGTCGTGATCCGCACCGTGTACGGGCCTTCGGCGGTCACCGACTTGATCGCGGTGTCGACATAGGAGTTGGCGGCGTCCTGCTTGGCCGCCGCCTGCGTGATCGACCAGACGACGTCCTTGGAGGTCATCGCTCGCCCGTTGGAGAACCGGACGCCGTGACGGAGGTGGAAGGTCCAGACGAGCTTGTTGGACGAGACGGTGTAGCCGGTGGCCAGCCAGGGCACGACCGACTTGCCGTCCGGCGCGTTGCTGTAGAGCGTCTCCGCCATGTCCTGGAGCGCCCAGATCGACTCGTTGTCGTTCGTCGAGTCGATGTCGAAGTTCTGCGGACTCGTCGGGATGTCCATCGTCAGGCTCCCGCCACGCAGCGGCGAGCCGCCAGAGCCTCCGCCGGCGCCGCCGGCGGTTGTCGCGGAGTTGTGCAGCGACGCGAGCGTGGTCGTTCCCGACCCGCCGCACGCCGCCAATAGAACGCTCACGCAGAGCGCCGCCAGGGCGTCGACCGCGCGTGATTTCCGCGTTTGAGACCTCAAAATGTGGACGATCACAATTGTCGCTCCGATGGTTGCGCCGACAGGTCCTCAGCTCAGGATCGGCGAGTATAAGGAGGTATTTCGAGATCCGTCAACCTGCCATCCCCGCCTTGCGGTGCGCCGAGCGGTGGATATACCATCCCAAAAAGTGAACGTTCACAATCGAATCGGCAATCATGGACCGCATGAGTGAGTCCACAGATCGACCCGACCGATCCGATGAGGCAGGGCCGCCGGGGCGCGCCGCGGGCGGCCGACGCAGGGCCGCCAATGGAGGGCGGGGCCGACCTCCGTCGATCACGGACGTCGCGAGGCTGGCGAAGGTCTCCTACCAGACCGTCTCACGCGTCCTCAACGGGCATCCGAACGTCCGCCCGGCCACGCGGCTGGCCGTGCTGGGTGCGATCGAGCAGCTCGGCTATCGCCCGAACAACGTCGCCCGCACCCTCGTCACCGGACGTTCACGCACGCTGGGCGTCATCACCCTCGACGTCGCCGACACCGACGGGCTCACCCCGCTGTACGGCATCGAGCACAGTGCGCGCGAGCTCGGCTACTACGTCGGCATCGGCAACCTCGACTACGTCGATCGCGCCTCCGTGCGGGCGGCGGTCGACCGGCTGGCCGAGCAGTCGGTCGCCGGTCTGCTCGTGATCGCGCCGATCGAGGCGGCCAGCGACGCGCTCGCGGCCCTCCCCTCCGACCTGCCGGTGGTCGCGATCGAGGGGTTCCCCAACCATGGGCTGTCGACGTCGTCGGTCGACCAGGCCGCGGGCGGCCGGGCGGCCACCGAGCACCTGCTCGAACTCGGCCATCGCACCGTGTTCCACGTCCGTGGCCCTTCGGAGTGGATGCAGACCCAGAATCGCATCGCCGGCTGGCGCGCGGCGCTCCAGGACGCCGGTGCGGAGGCCCCGATGCCGCTGGCGGGTGACTGGAGCGCCCGCTCCGGGTACGAATCCGGGCTGATGCTCGCGCGCATCCCCGAGCTGACCGCCGTCTTCACCGGCAACGACCAGATGGCGCTCGGGCTGCTGCTCGCATTGTCCGAGCGCGGCCTGTCGGTGCCCGAGGACGTGAGCGTCATCGGCTACGACGATGGCGAGGACGTCGGCTACTACAACCCGCCGCTGACTACGATCCGCCAGGACTTCCGCGCTGTCGGCCGGCGCGGGATCGAGATGCTCGTCGCGCAGATCGAAAGCGGCGAGCACGCCGATGAGCACGCCGTGATCGAGCCCGAGCTCGTGATTCGCAAGAGCACCGGACCTTGCAAGAGCTGACCACACGACACGATCGGGCCCCCGGCCACTCCGCCCAAGGCGTCGACCCGCGCGATCCGCTCGACCTCGCGCCGGACGCGCCCCTGTTCGCCGCGTACCTGGCGTGCCTCGACCGCTTTTCCGCCGGCGAGGCGCCGTTCCAGACGCCCGGACACAAAGGCTCGACAGCACTGACCGGGGTGACCGTGGCCGGCGATCACCCGCTCGCCGGCGGTCTCGACACGATCAAGCTGAGCAACGGCACCCTCACGGAGGCCGAGCGGCGCGCGGCCGACGCCTACGGAGCCACGTTCTGCCGGATGTCGACGGGGGGCTCGACGCACTGCAACCAGGCGATCGCGATGTCGATCGGTACGCCCGGCGACGAGGTCGTCGTCGCTCGCACGCTCCACCGCTCGCTGTTGCTCGGACTGGTCCTCGCCGGCCTGGAGCCGGTGTGGGTCGAGCCGCAGGTGAGCGCCGAGACCGGACTGGCGCTCGGCTACGCCCCCGAGACCGTCGCCGATGCGCTCCGCGCCCACCCTCGCGCCTGTGCGGTCCTGCTCAGCGACCCGTCCTACGTCGGCACCTGCTCGGACCTGCCCGCGCATGCCGAGGTGGCGCACCGCGCCGGGGTGCCATTGATCGTCGATGCCGCGTGGGCCGCGCACTTCGGGTTTCACCCCGCGCTGCCGCCCCATGCGATCGGTGCCGACGCGGACGCGATGGTGACGAGCGCCCACAAGACGCTGCCGGCCTACTCTCAGGGGGCGCTCCTGCTGGCGCGCACCGAGCGGCTGGACTCGAGCCGGATGACCCGTGCGTTCGAGGCGCTGGCAACGACCAGCCCGGCGGGCGCGATCCTTGCGAGCGTCGACGCCTCTCGAGCGCTGCTCGTGCGCGATGGCGAGGCGATGCTCGAGCGCACGATCGCCGCGGTGGCAGACGCGCGCGCGCGGCTGCGCAAGATCGACGGCATCCACGTCCTCGACGGACCGCTCGTCGATCCGGTGAAGCTGACCGTCTCGCTGGCGGGGACCGGGGCGCACGGGGTGGCGATCGAGCGGGATCTCGCCGACGCCGGCGTGCCGGTGGAACTCGCCGACCGCGACACGATCGTCGCGCTGGTCACGCTCGCGGACGAGCCCGCGGCGATCGAGCGTCTCACCGCCGCCCTCGCCGAGTCGATCGAGCGTCGCCGTGGGACCCCGCGAACGATCTCGGGCGCCGCGGGCTGGATCGTGTCCCCCCGACCGAAGGTCTCGCCGCGGGACGCGTTCTTCGGAAGCGTTGAAACCGTCGCGTTCTCACAGGCTGCCGGACGGGTCAGCGCGGAGCTGATCGCCCTCTACCCACCGGGCGTCCCGGTCCTGGCCCCTGGCGAGGAGATCACCGAGCGCGCCCTCTCGTCACTCTCGGACGCGGCCGAGGACGGGGTTCGCGTGGCCTATGCCAACGATCCGACGCTGGGCACGATCCAGGTTCTCGCCTGAGCGCCGCTCGCATATCCTCCTCTACGAGGTGACCAGGACCGGTTGGCGCGTCAAGCTCGGAGCGATCGTGATGCTGGTGGTTGCGAGCGCTGCGGTCGTCGTGGTGCTCGTCGCCAGCGGCTCGTCGGACGCCGACTCCTCCACCGTCTCACACCGCGCGCTCGCGACACGCGAGGCCGGCCGGCTGATCGCCGCGGTCCGGATCCCGGGCGAGGTCGCCACCGCGGCGTCGGAGCCGGAGAGCGCCGACGCGGTCGCCGGGCTGAGTCGCGCGACCGGACCGGTCACGGTCGGGCACTCGGGCGCCTGGAGCGTCTCGCGGTCGGCCGCCGCCGTACGAGCGTTCCTTGACGCCCACCCGCCGCCCGGGACCCATCTCGCGCCGGGCGCGTCGCTGACGTTCGTCCCGATCCATGGCCCGGCCGGGTTGGCGAGCGCGAGCCTCGCGCTCACCGTCGTCGCCACCGGTCCGCGCTCGAGCGCGGTCCACGCCGAGGCGCTCGTGCGCTGGCTGGTCGCCCGCTCCCCGGCCGAGCTCGTGCCCTCAGGCGCGCACGAGCTGGAGATCACCCGCGGCCCGATGGGACACGCTCCATCGCTTCTGATCGGCGTGAGCGCGCCAACGCAGATCGCGCGGATCCGGACGCTGCTGGACCGCCTCGCGCCTGTGCAGCCCGGGCGCGTCTATCACTGTCCCGCGCAGTTCGCCCAGGTTCCCGTCGTGAGCTTCCTGTTCCGCACCGGCGGGCCTCGCTCCCGGGTGCTCGCGGTCGCGACCGAGCAGGCCGACGTGCGCTCGCCGACGACTGCATGCGACGCGATCCACTTCACGGTCGGCGGGCACGCGCTGACTCCGCTGCTCGGCGGCTACCGGCTGCTCCGGCAGGTGAGCGCGCTGCTCGGCCGCCGGCTGTGGACCCCGCCCTACGCCGCCTGAGCGGGTCGCTCGGGCGCCTGGCGCACGAGCGCGAGCTTCGCCAGCCGGGAGAGGCGCTTGATGCGGGCCTCCTCGCGCCGGGCCGCCGTGCGATCTGGCATCGCCTGGGCGAACGCGAGCGCGACCGGCAGCCGGCTCGCCGTGTAGCGGCTCGCGGTCCCCGCGCGGTGGCGGGCCAGCCGGCGCTCCAGGTCGACCGTCCAGCCGGTGTAGAGCGAGCCGTCGCGGCAGCGCAGCATGTACACCCAGGCCTCGGTGTCGGGGTCGGGGCTCATGGCGCCCTGTTCACGCTCGCCGCCCGTTCCCCTGCTCACGGGCTCTTCAGCAGGTCCGCGAACACGAAGCCGTCGCGTTCGACGACCTCGCCCGAGCGACAGGGGACCGGCGCCCGGAACGTGGGGCCGTCGAACACGAACGTGTGGAACTCGCCGTTCTCGCCGCATGGGTCGACGTCTTTCGGAAGCTCGGCGAGCAGACGCCGGTCGAACTCCCGGCCCGCCAACGACGTCGAGAGCCTGCGCGGATCCAGGCAGACGATCCGCGCCCGGAAGCCGAGGGCGATGAACCGCTCGGCAAGGACGCGTGTGTCTGTGCCCCACAGCGGGAACCGGGCCCGGCGCCCGGCAGCGGCGCACTGGCGCTCGCGGTAGGCGCGCACATCACCAAGGAATAGGTCGCCGAACGCAACGTCCTCGAGCTCGCTCAGCGGCGGCGAGGCGAGTGCCGCGGCGAAGGCGGCTTCGTAGACCTCGTTGCTCGCCCCGGCAGGGATGCGCACCTCGACCGGCTCGATGCCGATCGCCTCCGCCTGGCGGCGCAGCAACTCGACCCGGACGCCGTGCATCGAGATCCGCTCATGATCGGCGGTGATCGTCGTGATCAGCGCGGACGGGCGCGGCCCACCGCCGGCGGTCAGCGAATGCAGGGCCAGCGCCGAGTCCTTTCCTCCGCTCCACGAGAGCGCGTACGGCGACATGCCGGCTGAGCCTACGGCGGGCGCACGGCGCATGCCTCGCGACGCCCGGTGTGAGCGCTAGATTTTCCGGCCACTGCGCCGCGGGCCACCGCGGCGGTCCCTGAGGAGGAACATATGCATCATCAGCTCACCCGGTCGGTCCGCCGGGTATGCGCCAGCGCCGGGGCGCTCACTTGCGCCTCGCTGCTCGCCGCGACGTTTGCGTCCGGCGCTCAGGCCAAGACGGCCACCAGCACCAAGAAGAAGACGTCGACGCCGATGATCACCCCGTCGACGCCGATCACGCGCGGCTCCGGATATCTCGCGCTCGGCGACTCGGTCAGCTTCGGCTACCAGGAGCCCACGGTCGTGCCGGCGCCCGACTACACCAACGCCGCCAACTTCGTCGGCTTCCCGGAGGTCATCGCCTCCGACCTCCACCTCAAGCTCACGAACCTCGCCTGCCCCGGCGAGACGTCGTCGAGCCTGATCAACGACAAGGCTCAGAGCTTCGGCTGCGAGACCAGCCTCACCCCGACCTCGCCCGCGTACCGGACGACGTTCCCGCTGCACAACAAGTACAGCGGCTCGCAGCTCAGCGCCGCCGTCAAGTACCTGAAGGCGAACCCCAACACCCGTCTGGTGACGCTGATGGTCGGCGCCAACGACTACTTCCTGTGCGTGGCGACAACGCCCGATCAGTGCCAGAGCAATACCGACCAGATCGACGTGGTCGGCACGGTCGCCAAGAACGTGAGGACGATCGTCACCACGCTCCGAAACAAGGCCCACTACAGCGGCCAGCTGGTGCTCATCGGCTACTACGCGACGTCGTCGGCACTCGCCGCGGCCACCGAGGGCCTGGACGCACAGATCAAGCAGGCGGGACACGGCTTCAAGATCCGGTACGCCAACGCGTTCAACTCGTTCGCAGCGGCCTCGGTTCACGCGGGCGGCACCGCCTGCTCCGCGGGCCTGCTCACGGAGCTGTCCACCGGCGGCTGCGGCGTGCATCCGAGCGCGGCCGGCCAGACGCTGCTGGCCTCGACCGTCATCCGGTCGCTCCGGCTGCCGTAGCGATCCGATCACTCCGGGCGTGGCCGGTTAAGGCCACGCCCGGTTCGATCGCTGCTGGGGTCAGCCTCCGGCAGCGAGGGCGGCGACGTTGTGCGCCGTGCTCGAGACCTGCGAGACCCGCACCGGATCCCTCACCGGCGTCAGCTGCAGCCGAGCGATCGAGCCGTCGCCGACCTGAGCGACGTGGTTGTTGCCCCACGCCCAGAGCCCTCCCGAGCGATCGATCACGTACGTGGTGGATCCGCCGGATCCCACCGCGACCAGGTGCAGCCCGTGCAGCGCCTGAAGCCGGATCGGCCACAGCGAGCCGAGGCGGGTCCCATCGCCGAGTTGGCCGAAGCCGCCGCTACCCCACTCCCAGGCCGCCCCGGTCGACAGCAGCGCGATCGTCTGGCCGTTGTCGCCGTAGCTGCCGCCCTCGAACACCCGCCGTACCGCGTGCGAAAGCGCGACCGGCACCGCCGTCGTCGCCATCGCCCGACTGCCGTCGCCGACCTGGCCGCCGCGGTTGTAGCCCCAGTCGTAGTAGCGGCCGTCGGCCATCAGCACGCCCGCGTTGCCCCATCCGGAGGTGAGGGCGACCGCGCGGCCGGCGGGAAGTCCGAGGACGGGGACCGGCGTGCCGGTGCGCGCCTGCCGACCGCTGGTCCCGTCGCCGAGCTGCCCGACCAGCCCGGCTCCGCAGCTGAGGACCTCTCCGCTTGAGTCATACAGCGCGTGCCGCAGCGCACCCACGGCGAGCGTCACATGCGTCAGCGGCACCCGGGCGGGATCGCGGAGAATCCCGCCGCGCGGCAGACAGAACTCGCGCGCGCGGTCGTTGCCCCATGCCCAGACGGTGCCGTTCGCCGAGATGGCCATCGCGCCGTCGTAGGGCATCGGGTTGGCGAGCGCGGTGATCCGCACCCCCGCCGGCAGGTGGACTCGCACCGCCCGGGTCGAAACCCGGCGCAGCATCCCATCACCGAGCTCGCCCTGGGACGCCGCGCCCCATGCGTAGACGGCGCCGGAGGCGGTGAGCGCATAGCTGTCGGAGTTCGACGTCGCCACCTGGATGATCGTGCCGTGCAGGCCACGCACGATCGCCGGCGACCACCGCACCGGTCCAACGCCGTCCGGAGAGCCCGCGAGCGCTGGGTTCGCGCGGTGAAAACCGACGTCCAGGCGTGGCCCGCCACCGCCGTACTGGCCCCACTGGAACACGACGCTCGACGTGTTGGCTGCGAGCGTCGCCTTCGCCGTCGGGGTGGAGGGAGGGACATGGGAGGCGAGACCTGGCTCGGAGGAGCCGCAGGCCGCAACCAGAGTGCCGGCCGCGCACGCGGCGAGCACCAGCAGCGAGGACGATCTGACGCGCATTCGTGAGTCCTTTTCCAGGTCGGTCCTGCCCCGCGTCGCGTCCCTGGTGGCGCGCCGGCCGGCGATGACGGTAGGGCACCCGCGCGCGGGCGGCGATGCGCTTCACGCGACCTTATCCAGACGCCCACACAACGCCGAATTGGACGGCCAACGCCAACTTGGCGGAGCGATCCCACCGGCGACCGGTCCGGGTACCGCTGCGCCGGGGCAGTCGGCGGCTACGCCGCGTCGCGCAGCGCGGGCGGCGCGAGCTCGAACATCGCCCGCGCCTCGTCGCCGAACTGGCGCACGGTGGCCCCGAAGCGACGCGTGAACACGCGCAGCATGGCGCCGTTGTCAGGGTGGACGCTCGCGACGAAGCGAGTGACTCCCGCAGCGGCCGCACCGATCGTCAGATGCTCGACCAGACGGGTCCCGAGTCCGCGTCCCTGATGCCGGTCGGCGACGACGACCGCGACCTCGGCGGCGCCCGGCTCGATCAGCACGTACTCCGCGTGGGCGACGATCGCCCCGGTCTGGTCGCAGGCGACGACCCCGCGACGCTGCGGATCCTCCTCCCCGGTCAGCTCGCGCGTGAGCCGCAACAGGTTCGGGCCTCCCGACCAGAAGCGCTGCTGCACCGAGCGCAGCGACAACTCGGACAGGAACCCGTGCATCCGTGCTCCGTCACTCGGCCCGACCGGCCGGAAGAACAACGCGTCCTCGCTCCCTGCGGGGGTGGGGACGTCTCGGGATGTATGTGCCTGCTGCATGCAGGCGATATCGGCACCTCACACGGGTGGCTGCAACTCGGCGCACGGGGCTGGCCGTCTGGGCGACCGCTACGACCGTTGAGAGCGGCCGTTGTGCTCGTCACGCCAGCGAACCCAGTCGCGGACCGGCTCGAGATCCAGGTCGCGGACGCTGACGATGAAGAAGGTAATGCCCTGAGCGAGGAGTTCGGGACCGGTCGCCTCCGGGTCACCGCCGACAAGTACCGACCGTTCGATCTGGGCGGGATCGCGGCCGATCTCTGCGCAGTGCGCGTCGAGGATCTTGGACTTGCGGACAAAGGCGTCGCCGTCGGCGAACGTGTGCCAGATGTCGGCGTGGCGGGCGACGAGCCGGAGCGTGCGTCGCTCGCCGGACCCCGCGATCAGGAGCGGCATCGGCCCCACCGGCGGCGGGTCGAGCCGCGTGAGGCGTTCACGAATCCGCTCCACACCCGTTTCAAGATCGTGGACTCGGTCGGCAACTGAGCCAAATGGATAGCCGTACTCGACGTAGTCGCGCTCTTTGAACCCGCTGCCAACGCCGAGCAGCATCCGGCCGCCGGCGGCGTGGTCAACCGTGCGCGCCATATCAGCCAGTAGGTCGGGGTTGCGGTAGCCAATGCAACTGACGAGCGGACCGAGCGTGATGCGCGAGGTCGCGGCTGCCCATGCGGCAAGCGTCGTCCAGCATTCAAAGCTCGGCGCCTCGGAGTCATGCGGACCGAAGAAGTGGTCCCAGTTGAACAGGGCCGTCTGCGCCGATCGCCTCGGCCTCGCGGGCGGCGTCCAGGAACGCCGTCCACTCGGCACCGTATTGCGCGATCTGGAGCCCGACCCGAATCGGTCTCGCGTGGTGGGTCATGCGTGATCCCTCTTGCACCTGTGCTGTGGCGCTTCGCCTCTCCGCCGGAACCGAAACATACCCGCGACTGTCCGACATCATCGGGGGCTCGGCCGGGCAGCTGAGACAATTCTGGACCGCCGCCACCTGCCCGGTCCCCGCTACCTCGAGCGCGACGTCGACGTGCTCACCGGTCCGGAGACCCTCTTCGGCGGGGAATCACTGGCCTTGGAGGAGCCGCCATCTGTGTCGATCGGCTTCGACTCAGTCGCCGGTTGGCTGCACATCTGCGCGCTCGACCATCAGGATCGCGGTGCGGCGCGTCGCTCGAGTGCGGTGTTCGGTTCCCTTCGGCACCGTGAACCCCTGATGACGCTCAAGCGTGAAGGTTTCGCTCCCGACGTCGATGAGCAGCTAGCCGTCGAGGACGAGGAAGAACTCGTCGGTCTCATCGTGCTTGTGCCAGTGGAATTCCCCCTCGATGACGCCGAGGCGGACGACGGATTGGTTGACGGCGGTCAACGTCTGGTTGAACCACGGTTCGTGCGTGGCGGCCTCGGCATCAATGTCGATCAGGGCCAAGGCGCCGAACTTTTCGTCGAGATGGATGTCGTAGCGGCTATCCCCCATAGCTGGTCAGTCAGTGTTGAGGGCAGTTGAGCGAGTCCTATGCTGACGAGGTCGCGGTGGTCGCAGCTGGCCAGTGGGATCCCGAGACGTCGCGAACCGGCGAGGTAGGCGGCGTGGTAGCTGCTCAAGCCGTGTTCGTGGGCCGGTTCGGCGATGTGGTCACCAAGCAGCGGGTCGGCGCAGATCAGGGTCCCGAGTTCGGCGATCGTCCAGTTGCGCTGCCGCAGCCGTGCCGCGGCGGCCTGGTCCTGCCAGCGGATGCCGGCGACGTTGGTCGTCTCATACAGCGCGAGGTCGATGGTGGCCAGCGCGCCTGTCCGCAGGAGAGCCAGCGACGCCTCATGTTGATCGTCGTCGCGGTCCTCGGCGGCGAGCAGCACGCTCGCGTCCAGGAGGATCAACGGGGTCGGCCAGCTCACGGATCGTCGCGCTTCGCGTGGTCCCGTGCTCGGTGGCCTGGGCATCAATCCGTGCCAGGACGTCATCGGGGAGCGAGATCATCACCTTCGCCATACCAGACGTCTACCCGGTATTACCGCATCTGAGGTCGGCGTAGGCGGACGAAAGTCTCTGATCCACAGAGACTTCGTAGAGCCCTCGCACGGACTCGAACCGTGGACCCCTTCCTTGAGCGCCCGCCGTCGACCACAGGAGCGAGGTCGACGGCGCACTTTATGGAGGAGTGACGGCTCCGCGTGCCGCGCTGCGCCGCAAGACAGGACCGTAGTTCACCCGACCGAAGCTGGAGGCGTGTACCGATGGCCACCGGCACGCCGCGTGGGACCGTAGTAGCAGCACGGAGGCCCGCACTCTCGACAGGAACGTCTATGCGGACCGATCACACACCTACTTGTCAGGAGAATCATGTCTCGCAGGGTTTTTGACAGGCTCACCAGTGCCGGTGGCCTCGTTCTCGTTGTCGTGCTGGTTGTCGCAGGAGGCCTCTTGACGTGGGGTCACAGCTTTGTGGACTCCAACGTTCACAATCAACTCGCACGGCAGCAGATCTTTTTCCCGTCCAAGACGGCGTTCGCGCATCCCAAGCCGGGAACGGAGATCACTCCGTCGATGATCCCAACCGTGTCGAAGTACGCTGGCCAGCAACTGCTCGGCGGCAAGCAGGCCGAGGTGTATGCGGACAACTTCATCGCCGTGCACCTGTCGGAGATGCCCTACGGCGGCGTCTACGCGAAGATCAGCGCCGCGGCGATGGCGGCCAAGCCGGGAAGTGCCGCCGCGACCAAGCTGTCAGCGCTGGAGCAGACCTCGTTCCAGGGCACCACGCTGCGTGGCTTGCTGCTTGAGGCCTATGCGTTCTCCAAGATCGGCCAGGTGATGCTGTGGGGCGCGATTGCATCGTTCATCATGGCGGCACTGATGGCCGTGCTCGTGAGCCTGGGCATCTGGCACGCGGCGCGAACCCCCGAGGAGCTCCGGCTCGGCGCGTCAAGCCCGGCCATGGCTGCGTGAGTCGACAACCGGCCGCTTGATCGCACGCTGAAAGCACCAACAGGTGGCCGGGCCCCCGTGGCCGGCCACCTTTTTGTCGCAGCGCATGGCCGTAGCCGCAGTTTGGGGATCGGCTCGCTCGCCTACGCCATCTTCCCCCGTGCGAGCGCAGCGATCACGCACGGGGCCGTGATCGTCGCGTTCCTGTGGGACCTCGTCGCGGCACTGCTCGGCGCCCCGGTTGGCTGGTCTGCGTCTCTCCGTTCGCGCACGTCGCCTTGGTGCCCGCCGCGCCGTTCCGGCCGGGTCCCGCCGTGTCGATGGTCGCGGCCGCCGCACTCTGCGCGGTGGTCTCGGGGGAGATCTTCCGCCCGCGCGACCTCACCGGGGCCTAACCGCCGAGCGGGACCGGGCAACGCGACCGTCCACGGCCCCGTCAACGGAGACGGAGCTCCGTGGTGAACCCCGATCACCAATGTGGCAGTCCCGGGTGGGCGGGCCGGCGCACATCCGCGACGCTGCGTTCATCGCTTCACACCACAGATCGGAGACCTCATGTTCAAGAAGATCATGTGCGCGACGGACGGGTCACCAGACGCCGGCCGGGCGCTTTATCTCGCCGGCACGCTGGCCGCTGACGCCGGAGCCGCCGTTGACGTCGTCCACGTCACCGAGTACTTCCCCGCCGGACGCGCGGCGGGGCTCACGACTCGCGTGGATGAAGCCGATATCCGCTCCAGGATCGACGAGCAAGTCGCAGCCTCCGGCGTGAAGTGCGTCACCCATAGGCCGCATGCCGCCGCGGGCAAGACCGCCCGGCGGATCGCCGACCTCGCCGCGGAGCTCGGCTCCCACGTGATCGTGGTCGGAACGCGCGGCCATTCGGCCATCGCCGGCGCGATGCTCGGCAGCGTCACTCAGCGGCTGCTCCATGAAGCATCGTGCCCGGTACTCGCCGTGCCGCCCATCCGTGAGACCGCGCCCGTCACGGGCGAGGCGCAGTCGATTTCGGTCGCTGGGTAGAGGGACCATGACGGCCTCCGCCCCCTCACCTCCCCGCCAGCGCGCGGTCGGCGCGACAAGGACCGTGGGCGACGTGATGCGCCCCGGAATCGTGACCTGCGCGCGTACCGCAACCGCCACCGACCTCGCCCGGATGATGCGCGATTGTCACACCGACTGCGTCGTCATTCTCAGCAACGGACACAGCGCCGACCAGTTCCCAGTCGTCTGGGGACTGGTCACGCGCGACGACCTCCTCCGGCCGATTGCCGAGACCGACCCGGCGGCGACAGCCGAGGAGCTCGCCCGGACCCCCCCTCGTGCGCGCTCGAGTCGACATCACGATCGCTGAAGCCGAGTCGCTCTGCGCAGCGGTCGGAGTAAGTCACCTGCTCGTCATCGACTCTGCACACGGCACGCCGCTCGGCCTTGTCAGCGACGCGGACCTCGCGACCTACACCGCCGCACCCACCACCTAGGAGAGGAAAGACTCACCATGTACGACAACGTCTGATCGGCGTCAAAGGCGATGAGGACGATCGCCGCGCCATCGCACTCGCCCGCCGGCTCGCCTCGCCTGCCGCTTGCCCTCACCCTCGTGCACGTCAGCGTCATCTCCGCGCTGGGGCGCGAGGACGAAGGACTCGAACTCGAGCTCGACGCGCCCAGCGAGGCAGACATGCGTTCGCGAAGCAGCTCGAGCTGTGCGGCAGCGACACGCGACTGCTGCGTGAACACGCGACATCGGTCGGGGCGGGGCTGCAGGCCGCAGCCGACCGCGTCGATGCCGACCTGCTCTTGCTCGGATCCACCCCGCATCACGACCTTGATCATCTGCTGTCCGGAGACAATGTCGAGGGTGCACTCGCACGCACTCGCTGCGCGCTGGCCGTCGCCGATGAAGGCTTGACACGCGGCCGCAGGCCGATCAGGACCGGCGGAGTCGCCTACGACCGCACGCCCCGAGGCAACGGCCGCCGTCGAACACGCGAAGGCGCTGGCCGACTCGCTCGACGCGCGGCTGACGCCGCTGTATGTTGCTGCGCCACACGTCTACGCAACCGGCTTCGGCATGGTCGCCGATCCCGTCGAGGAGCCCGAGTCGATCGTGGCCGCTGCCCGCATGCACCTCGGCACGGTCGCCGGCGAGGCGGTCAAGGTCATCTACGGGGACCCCACCTCGGAGCTCCGGCACTTCAGCGGCCAGGTCGACGTGCTGGTGTGCGGCTCCCGACGCCAGGGTGCGGCGCGTCGCTTCGTGCTCGGGAGCACGGCACTGTCGCTGAGCCGAGACGCGCGCTGCCCACTCATCATCGCGCCAGCGCCGCAGACAAGCGCGAGCTCGGCTCAGCCAAACAGGGCGGAATGGCCGCCGGCGTGGCGGATATCGCCGCGCACGGGATCGCCCAGCTCGCCGGCGCCCGAGTGGAGGTCCAGCCCTACGTCCCGGTTCTCCAGGGAGTTCTCATGACCGGCGGGACACCACGGTATCTGCGAGCCCGGCCCGCCTGGTCAACTGCTGACGGGGAGTCGATCTGGACCGAGCTCGACTCCGGCATGGCGCCGCCGAAGGTCGCGGCGCACTATCTCGTGCCACAACTCGAGCGCATCAGGACGCAGACGGCGAGCGCTGCGCACTAACGCGACCGGCATCAATTCTCGACGGTGCCGTTGCCCGGGATGAACGCGGCCACCCCGGCAGCCCCGCGGTCCTGTCGCGGGAAACCCGTAGGTGATCGGCGGCAATCCCCGGGTCCGCGGGTCCCGTCGAGAGACGATCCTCCTGTTCAGCGACCACCCAGGACGTCCTTCTCGACGCCAGAGACCACGATCGAATCGAGTCCATCATGACCGCAGTGACACATCCCGATGCCGAGCTGCCCGACCACCTCGAAGACGTGCAGGAGACCGCCAACTCGCCGAGGTCCGGGGTTCTGCGCTTTGCGCAGATGACTGGCTGCTCGATCGCCGCCCGCGACAGCGCGTTCTGGGTCACGGATTTCCTGAACGCTGCCTACTACCGCCGGCCCGCCGACGATCGCGCCGTCGAGGACCTCCGCCTCGCGTTCAGCATCCTCACCACGTACTGGTATCGCAAGGGCTCCGGTCGGCTCCATCTCCTCGACCTGCACGCCTTTCACGAGGCCTTCGGCGACGACCGGTTCGCCACCGCCGAGTCGGCCCGCGGCACCCTCAGCCACGATCAGCTGCTGGCCGGCTCCCGGCAGTTGATCGGCGATTGGTTTCCCGAGGCGTACGCGGACGACGCCCGGCGGGGCTGGGGGATCGGGTTCGAGACCGTCGAGGGCCGCGCTGGCTACGACCACAGCCGGCGGATGAAACTCGCGCGCCTGGGCGAGCTCACTCCGGAGTGCGCCGCACCTGAGCAGCAGACCTGGCATACCTATCCCGCCGTGGAGATGCCCTCCGTCGATGCGGTGATCACCGCGCTGACCGCGCCGGAGACGTGGCCGGACTACGCGAGCGAGATCGGCCGGTTCACGCCGCTGCGCCCGGGCGGCCTCAGCGGTCAGACTTTCGAGATCGAAGTCGCGGCCGGAACCGCGGCCGGACGTCCGATGTTCACCCGCGGCTACGTCACGATTACCGCGCTGGTCACCCCCGACGACCCTGAGGCACTGACCGCCTGGTTCGCCAAACTGGAGGACGGATTGGCCCGGTACGGAGATAAAGAGCCGCGCGCGGTGCCCGAAGGCGGCGAGCCTGTGGTGGGGTTTGACCTGACAACCCATCAAGGCCACTTCATGGGCAACGGCCACAACCGCCTCCTGCTCTACACCCACGAGGGCAAGACATGGGTCCGGGCCGCCGGCACCTGGGACCCGATGCCATGGCATGTCGCCCAGGCCTACCGGACCGCGGGCCATGATGCCCAACAGGCCTTCTGGGGCCAAGGCAACATCGTGGCGCAGAGCCTGCTTCATCAGCTCGCCGGCCAGATCTCTGCATGACTGACGCGATCGTGATCGGCAGCGGGCCCAACGGGCTCGCTGCCGCGATCCGTCTCGCACAGGCCGGTCGATCGGTCCTCGTTCTCGAAGCCGCACCGCAGCTCGGTGGCGCGGTGCGGACCGAGGAGTTGACCCTGCCCGGGTTCCACCACGACACGTTCTCCTCGGTGTACCCGGCGGCGGCGGCCTCACCCGTGTTCAGCCGCCTGCCCCTCGCCGAGCACGGACTTGAGTGGGTCCACCCTGCCGCCTGCATGGCGCACCCGCTTCCCGACGGCGAGGCCGCCGTGCTCTACCGAGACCTCGGCGCAACCGCACGGTCGCTCGACCGTCTGCATCCCGGCGACGGCGAGCACTGGGCACGGTTCGCAAGACCCTACCTCGACGCGTTCACCGCAGTGCGCGACACCATGCTGTCCGGGTTCCCGCCGATCGGCGGCGCGCTCCGTCTCACCACTGGGGCCGGCCCTCGGGCAATGGTGGACTTCACCCGGCTCCTCACCGGCTCGGCGGTCGGCCTGGGCGAGCGCCTGTTCACCGCTGAAGGCGCCCGCGCCTGGCTCTACGGAGGCGCGATGCATGGCGACACCCCACCGGGCGCAGCCGGGTCGGGAATCGCCGCCTTCTATCTGAACCTGCTCGGCCACGCCGTCGGCTGGCCAAGCCCTCGCGGTGGGGCGCAGCGCCTCACCGATGCCCTTGTTGCCCACCTCCACAGCCTCGGGGGTGAGACACGGACCGGCGCGCGGGTGGAACGCATCAGCGCATCCGGCGGCAAGGTTCGAGGCGTCGCGACCGCGGACGGTGAGGAGCACCGCGCCGACCTCGTGATCGCCGATGTCATGCCCCATGCGCTGATCGAGCTCGCCGGTGACGAGCTGCGGGGCTGGTACCGCGCTCTGCTCAGCCGGTTCGTCTACGGCCCCGCGACGCTGAAGGTCGACTGGGCGCTCGACGGCCCGATCCCGTGGACGAACTCCGAAGTTCGGCAGGCCGGGACCGTCCACGTCGCAGGGACCGAACGAGAGCTGCTCGGGGCTATCGCCGAGAGCGCGCACAGCCTTCCGGCAGCGCCATTCCTGCTCCTC
>DASXZK010000036.1:0-6495 GCA_036501965.1 Solirubrobacteraceae bacterium | reverse complement strand
GGGCCCGCCTCGTGGGACGAGACCGAGGCCCGAAAACGTGACACTCGACGACGTTCGCAGCTCGAGTGCGCGCAAAGTCGGCTATAGCCCGGCTTTCGTGGATCTCGGCGAACGGCGCGCGTCGAGTGCGCACTTAACGGGCCAGCCTCGCCAACCCACTGGCCGCCACCGGCACGGCCTCACCCCGTGGAGGCGTCGCAACCCAGGATCAGAACGGGCCGCCGGCCGGCCGCGACTCGAGCGCCTCGGCTAACGTGAACGGCGAGGATGTGTCCCACAGCGGGTGATCGCGATCGCGAGCCGGCGGGCGAGACATGAGCGCCGCCCTCCCCGGCTACGACCTACGCGATCCCGCGCCGCTCACGATGGCGCGGGACCGGCTGAGAGCGATCCAGGACGAGCGCCTGCGCGCGATGGTCGCGTATGTCTACGAGACCTCGCCGTTCTGGCGACGGAAACTGACGGACGCCGGCATAGACCCGACGGACTTCGCCGGCGTCGAGGACCTCCCGAGGCTTCCGTTCTGCACGCGCGCCGAGCTCGACGCCGACCAGGCCGAGCATCCGCCGTTCGGGGAGTACGCGTGCAGCCCGCGCGAGACGTGGATGGGGTTGTTCACGACGTCGGGCACCTCGGGGCGCAAGCTCAAGCGCGTCGTCTCCGAGCGCGACTGGCGGCTGATGATCGATCGGTTCTATCGCCACCCGGCCCCTCCGCCCGGTGAGATCTTCATGCTGCTGGGCCCGATCGACGGGCTGCTCGGCCCGGCGGTCGCTGTTGAGGCCGCCCGCCAGCGCGGCCAGATACCGCTGCTCGCCGGGCTGTGGGACACCCGCACGAAGGTCCAGGCGATCGCCGAGCTGAGACCCGGCGTGATCGCCGGCGCCGCCTCCTACATCGTCCACCTCTCGGAGGTGGCGCGGGAGATGGGCATCGATCTGGCCGCGTGCGGACTGCGTTCGGTCACCTCGTTCGGTGAGCCGGGTGCGGCGATCGAAGCGACCAAGACGACGATCGCCCACCGGTACCGAGTCCGCGACATGGTCGACGGCTATGGCCTGACTGAGGTGTGGCCGCTCGGCGGGAACTGCCCGGCGTCAGGCGCGCTCCACATCGCCGACGACATCGCCGTCGTGGAGTGCATCGACGCCGAGACCGGGCAACCGCTGCCCGAGGGCGAGACCGGGGAGATCGTATTCACCAACCTGGTCGGCGACACCCAGCCGCTTCTGCGCTACCGCAGTCGCGACATCGGCCGGCTGATCATCTCGGCGCCGTGCGAGTGCGGCGCCACCGTCACGCGGATCGAGCGGATCGAGGGACGGACCGACGACATGATCTGGTACCGGGGGGTCAACTTCTTCCCGTCGGCGGTTGAGAACATCATCCGGCGCCAGCACGAGCTCTCCTCCGAGTACCGGATCGTGCTCGACGCCGGGCCGCGCGGGCTGCCGATCGTGACGATCCAGGTCGAGGCCCTCGCCACCGCATCCCCGACTGCGCAACCGACCGCGCAAGACACCCGCGACAGACACGAGTTGCGCGATCGCGTCCAGGCGGCGCTTCGCGGTGGCCTCGGCGTCAACCCGGAGGTCGAGGTGCTCGCCCACGGATCGCTGCCGCGCGCCGAGCAGGCCAAGGCAAAGCGAGTGCTGGACCGCAGGACGGGGTCCGTCCACGCCACTCATGCATCACCCCCCACCGAGAGAGGAGCCCCATGAAGGCAGGGCGATTCGTCGTCGATACCCATGTCCATGCGCAGCGCTTCGCCGCCGGCGGTGCGGTCGCCGACCGCAAGCCGGCGCCGACCGCCCAGTGGGATGCGCTCGGCGCCACGATGTCGGGGCTCGTGCCCTATGACAACTCGTTGCGGCTCGAGTACGACATGGACTGCTACGGCGTCGACATGTGCGTGCTGCTGCCCGCGTTCGGGATGACCGACGAACTGAACCTCGAGATCGTCGGCCACTCGCCCGACAAGTACGTCGCGGCGTGCGGCATCACGGACTACATGCGCCGCTGCCGCGACGGCGAGGAGGAGTGGAGCATCGACGGGGTCTGCGCCGAGTTTGATCGGCTGCTCGGCACGGGGCGGTTCGTGGCGATCGGCGAGTCGATGCCATACATGCCCCTCCCCTATGACCCGGGGCGGCCGGTGAGCCGGGCCGAGGCGGTCACGAACATGCTGAGGATCGCCGAGGTCGCAGACCGCCACAAGATCCCGCTGCGGTACCACACCGGAATCCCGATGGGCTACACGGCCGCGTATTCCTCCGGCTTTCTCGGCCCGGCGAACAGCAATCCGCTGTGGGGACACGACATCGCCGCGGCGTTCCCGAACCTGGTACTGATCTTCGATCACGGCGGGATCCAGGCATGGTGGTGGGAGCGTTGGTACGAGGAGTGCCTGAATGTCGTCGGAGCGCACGACAACGTGTACGTCGAGACCGGCCTGTGGTGGCGCGAGCTGTACGAGCGACCACTGGTCGACCCCAACATCGGGCCCGAGAAGCTGCTGTGGGGCACGGACTGGGGAGCGAGCATGCAGATCTACTCACAGCTCGGCCGGACCCCGCCGAGCTACCCGGTCCAGCTCCGTAAGGAGGGGATCGTTCACTACCAGGTCGACTACTGGGGCTGGAGCCTGCGCGAGCTGACCTCGTTGCGGCTGTCCCAGGACGACATGAACCTGATGCTGGGCGGGAACGCGGCACGGATCTTCCACCTCGACGTTCCCTACACCCGGCTGTTCAAGCCGCCGTCAGACCGCGTCGGCCGCCGGCACACCGACGCGAACGCCGGCGACGGGCACCATCCGCCGCCGGTCCACGCCCAACATCACGCCTAACGCACCCGGACTAGTCGTCGAGCCCGTACAGCGCCGCCGCGTTTCCCCACATGACCCGGCGGCGCTCCTCGTCGGTGAGCTGATCGAGCAGCACCGACAGGCCGTCGCCGTGATCGTGCGGGTAGTCGGACGCGTAGGCGAGCGTCGCCGGCGCGTCCATCATCTCCAAGAACTGCTTGACGGCGACCGCATCGGCGGGCAGGTGCGCGGGCGCGGTCGTCGCCAGGAAGTGCTCGAGCACGTACTCGGACGGCCGGTGCTTGACCCACGGCACCTCGCGCCAGACGCCCTTCCAGTCCTTGTCGAACCGCCACAGGAGCGGAGGCAGCCACGCGAACCCGCACTCCATCAGCACCACCCGCAGATCGGGGAAACGCTCGAACACTCCCTCGCTCACGAAGCTGAGCACCTGCGCCTGAGCGATCGGCTGGTTGGCCACGTAGTCCTCGAGGTACGTGGTCGTGAAGCCGCTGGGGGTCGCCGCCTTTCCGGCCCTCCCCCATGCGTGCAGCCCCACCTGCATCGAGCGCTCCCGCGCGGCGGCGAAGATCGGATGGTTCATCTTGTGCCCCCACGGCAGGTCGCTGCGCACGGGCAGCAGCACCTGGACGAATCGCGGGTCATCCCCCACACGCGAGATCTCGGCCACGGCATCGTCGGTCGACACCGTCGAGACAACCAGGCTCGCGCGGAGGCGGTCGTCCCGATCGAGCATCTCCTCGCGCATCCAGTCGTTGATCGCGGATGCCACCGCCGCCGAGAAGTACGGGTTCCGGTGGGTCTCGAACCCGGTCACGCAGTTCAGCACGACAAGCCGTGGCGCCGCCGCACCGTCGAGCACGTGCGAAGCGAGCTCCTCATGGGTGGATGGCGGCGGCGGCACCACACCGGGCGGATAGGCATGCGCGACCCCGGTGAGCCGGATCCCGGCCTCAGAGATGTACTGGCGCCAGTAGTCGCTCAGGTATGGCTGGAGCGCCTCGAACGACGCCGGGGCGCAGTGCACATCGCAGTCGATCGTGTCCACGAGAGGCTAGGCCTGGCGCTCGGCCGGCAGCCCATACAGCTCAAGCGCGTTCTCGCACAGGATCGCCCGCCGCAATTCCGGCCCCAGCGCCCGTGGCAGCGCCTGCTTGGGAGAGTCGAAGTCCCAGTGCGGATAGTCGGTGGCGAACAGCAGCCGGTCGCCGAGCCGCGCCTGCTCGATCGCGTAGATCAGGTGCTGCGGGTCCTCCGGCTCCTCGATCGGCTGTGTCGTGAACCAGACGTGCTCGTCGATGTACTCAGACGGCTTGCGCTGCAAGCGCGGATGATCCTCGCGCATCAGCTCCCAGGCGCTGTCGAGCGACCAGCGGAGCGCAGCGGCCCAGGCCAGGCCGCACTCGGTCAGCACGACCCGGAGCCCCGGGATCTCGTCGAACATGCCGCCGGCGACCATGCTCGCCAGCTGGCCCTGCATGATGATCCCGTTCCCCACGTGGTATTCGAGGTAGAACGACGGATATCCCGCGCCGCGGTGATCGACGTAGCCGCCGGTGTGCAACGCCACCGGGCGCCCGTGCGCGGTCGCGGCCTCGTAGATCGGCCAGTATTTCGGCGCACCGAGCTGCTCGGCCGCACTCGCCGGCAGCAGCACGGCCAGGAACCGGTCATCGCCGGCGCGACGCTCGATCTCGGCGACCGCGAGTTCCGGGTACTCGTGAGGTACCGCGATCGTCCCGCGGAACCTGGAGTCGAATCCCAGCCACTCGTCGAGCTGCCACTGGTTGATCGCGGTGTTCCATTCGGCCGCGAAGTCCGGGTGGTCGTAGCCGTCCTGGCCGCTGAGCACCTCGAGCACCGCATAGTCGACGTCGAACTCGTCGAGCAGCTGCTCGCGCGTCAACTCGGGGTCGCTGCCCCAGATATGGCCGGGCTTGCCCGGCCACGCGTCGACTCGCATGCCCGAGTGGCGGACGCGGGGATACCACTCGGTGACTCGGGGCGTACGCCGGCCATACCGCTCGAGCATCCGCCGGGCGGGCGGGCTCAGATAACGAGCGAGCATCGCCTCGGTCGCCTGGGCGTGCACGTCGCAGTCGACGAGCTGCACCGTCCGCGCCGTCTCGGAAGCCGTTGTGGGACGGGTCTCAACTTGGGACATGAATCACCTCACGCATGGAGCACCACGTACTCATCCTCGATGTTTACCTCGAACGTCTCCGCGACGTACGGACCCGGCACCCGTTTCGCGGGGGCCGCGGTACGCGCATCGTCACCGAGCGACCCCCCGGCCGAGAGCTCGACACCGTAACTGCGAACACCGGGCGCCAGCGTGCCCATGAACGACTGGCCGCTGTCGAGGTCGTATTCCCAACCGTGCCACGGGCACGCGATCCGAAGGGGATCCTCCGAGATCTTCGCGTCCCCGGGAGCGTCGGCCACGGCATCCCCGAGCAGGTGGCCCAGGCACAGCGGGCCGCCCTGGTGCGGACAGCGGTTGCGGATGCCGTAGAAGTTCTCGCCGATGCGGAAGACCCCGATCGAACGACCGCCCACCTCGACGATCCGGCGGTCGCCGGACGGAAAGCTGCGCAGCGGCGCCACCACGATCCTCATCGCGTACATATCTCCGTGCCGGCTGTTGAGCAAACAACCACGGCTGTTCCCACTCTACCGCGAGCTATGTCCTGCTAAGCAGCCCGGCCGGAATTAGTGCGCTGGCGAGCAACGCCGCCACGAGCAGGCATCCGCCGGTGGCGGACCATCCTTCAAGCGCGCGTTACAGCGTCATCGTGCGACCGGCCTCGAACCCGTCGAGCGCGACGATCTCGTCGATCACCTCGTCCGGGACGGCCGCGTCGGTAGTGATCACCATCACCGCCAGCGGGCCTTCGCCACCCTGATCGGAGTCGACGTGGCCGACCGCGGCGGACACGATGTTGATGCCGCGGGAGCCGAAGTGGGTGCCGACACGGCCGATCATGCCGGGAACGTCGCCGTAGCGGAACATCGTGATGTGCTTCTCGAGCTGGATGTTGAACCGCTGGCCCCACGCCTCGAGCAGATGCGCGCGGTTGCGCCGACCGAACAGCGTCCCGGCGACGAGCACGCTGTCGTCCCCGCTCGTGACGGTCACGCGGACGAGGTCGGCGTAGTCGCGGACGGCTGCGCGCTTCATCTCGACGACCTCGATCCCCCGCTCCTCCGCGAGGCCGGGAGCGTTGACGACGCCGACGTCCTCTTCGCAGTGGCCGCGCAGGACCCCGAGCAAGACCTGAATCGTCAGCAGGGCGGTGTCGCGCTCGGCGATCCTCCCCAGGAACTCGGTCCGCACCGAGTCGACCGACGAGCCCTTGGCAAGCTCAACGGCGATCCGGCCGAGCGCGCGGCACAGGTAGACGAAGGGGCCGAGCACCTCCATGTCCTCGGGGGAGATCGCGGGTACGTTGACCGCGCTCGTGACCACCCCGCCGGTGAGCGCGGCGACGACCTGCTCGGCGGCCTGGTAGCCGGCGCGGTCGGTCGCTTCGGCGGTCGAGGCGCCGAGGTGCGGCGTGACGATCACGTTCGGATAGCCGAACAGCGGGTGATCGGTGACGGGCTCGGAGGTGAACACGTCGAGCGCGGCGCCCCCGACCTTGCCCGAGTCGAGCCCGGCTTGGAGG
>DASXZK010000035.1:0-7980 GCA_036501965.1 Solirubrobacteraceae bacterium | reverse complement strand
CCGTCGTTCCGCCGTCGGACGATCCTACGGTCGCCGCGGTCCCGCCCGCAGTCCACCCCACCGCCGCCGCGGTCCCACCCGCAGTCGACCTCACCGCCGCCACCGCCGTCGGCGCACCGGCCGCGGTCGACACCAGCCCAGGTGGGTGATCGGCCCGGCTGAGGACGGCCGCGGGTGGGCGATCGGTGGCCTCCGGAGCGTGACCGATCACCCGCGCGTGCCTGCGCCGGCTGACGCGTGCGGGGAAGCGGTCGCCGTTCGCACACTCGCTCGCACACACCGTCCGGCCGGCCGATGAGTGCGGGAAAGGCCCCGGCCCGGGCGCACGATCAATCACGCTCGCGCAAGCGGCTTGCCGCGCGGGTGATCCGAGCCCCCGGGTGGCTCCGCCGACGAACACCCTCGCTCGACCCGGGAGACCGTCGCGCAGGGCATCAGTGCTGTCGACCGCACACGACCACCCACACGCCTCCGATCACACCCTCGCGTGGGCCATCGGCGCCGCCAGGCGCACACGACCACCCACACGCCTCCGATCACACCGCCGCGTGGGCGATCCGACGCCCGGGACCCCCACCCCTCAGCCGCGCATCGCCTTCCAGAAGACCAGTTGGCCGCCGGCGACGTGGTAGACGCCGTAGCGCCGGAGGGTGGTGTCGCCGGTCCTCGTGATCGAGTACGTGCCGAGCACGCTGTGCTCGTCGGGAGTGGTGAGGATCGCGTGCATGACGCGGGCGCGGGTGACGTCGCGGCGGCCGTCGTCACTGGCGTGGCGGACCGCGTCGAGCAGCAGGGACATCGCGGCCTTGCCCCAGATCCCCTGGATCGCGCCCGTGCCGTAACGGCGGTCGAACGCCCGCAGGAAGCGCCGGCCCGCCAGTGGGTAGTCCCGATACCCGAGGGTCGGCAACGTGATCGTCAGCTGGGGGTCGTCGGCGACGTCGACGCCGCCGTCGCGAGCGACGAACGCGGACTGGCCGGCCGACGCGGTCACGAACACGAGCGCGCTGGGCACCGCGTCGACGACGGTGTCGGCGAGCGCCGCGGCGCCGTCCTGGTCGAGCGCACTGAGCAGCACGCAATCCGGCGCGAGCGCTCGGAGCCGGCCGACGAGCGAGCGCAGGCCCGGCCGGGTGGTCTCGACCTGGTCGGTGCCGATGATCGGCAGGCCCGCGCGCCGGGCCGCCACCTCGTAGGCCGAGGCCGCGTCGCGGCCGTCGAACTCGGCGTCGTAGAGCACCATCACCCGCTCGCAGCCTGCCTCGCGCTGGAGGCGCACCTGCACGGCGGACTGGACGGAGTCGTTGGGGACGACCCGCGCGAACGTGCGCGTTCGCGCGGGGTAGTAGCGCTCCGGTTCGCCGGGCGAGGCCTCCGCCCCGCCCCGGGTGAGACCGACCGCCGTGGCCAGCGGGCTCACCTGCGGGATGTGGGCGCGGTTGAGGATCGGCAGCGACACCGCGCTCGCGCCGGAGGCGAGGTCGCCGATGTAGCCGATCGTGCGAGCGTCGCGGGCCGCCCGCGTGGCGATGGTGTCCGTCTGGCCGGGGTTCCAGCCGCGACTGCCGCGGGTCGCGTCGTCGAGCGCACGCAGCACGATCCGGTAGCGCCCCACGCGTCCGTGCACCGCCGCCAGCGCCATCCGCTCGCCTCTCAGCACGGCGCGGCCGGTCGCCGCCGTGGGCCCGAACCGCGGGATGCCGGTGTCGATGATCAGCGGCCCACCCGAGATCCGGCCGCCGCGGGAAGTCGACCCGCCACATCCGCCAACCGTGAGCCCAGCGGTCCCGGCGAGCGTGAGCGTGGCGGCCGCCAGCGCCACCCGTCGCGGGCGCCGCGCGAGCGCCCGGCGCCTCACCCGGCCTTGGCGGAGGTGACGAGCGAGCCGCCCGAGACCTGCGCGAACACGAACGAATCGATGCTCGTGTCACCGCCGTGAAGGCTGTAGGCCCCGAGCGCGGAGTCGGCGGCGGTCTGCGTCAGGTCGCGGAAGTCGGTGACGACGGTCGAGCGCTGATCGGCGTGGGCGCCGGCCTGCTTCAGCGCCGCGATCACTGCGCGCACCGCCTCATAGCCAAAGATCGCCTGCGGCGCGGGCTGATGCCCGTAATGTTGGGCGAAGCTCGAGACGAAGCTCTGCCCGACCGAGTCGAGCGAGCCCGCCACGCCCGGCGAGGACACGGTGAGCGCCTGCTGGGCGGCCGGCGAGAGGCCTTTGACGAAGCTGTCGTCATACAGCGCGGAAGGTGCGAACAACTTGGCGCCGCCTCCAGCCGCCCCATCGAGCGCGTGGGTGGCCGCCGCGCCGGGCAATCCGGCGTAGAACACCGCCTTGGCACCGGACCCGCCCGCGCTGCTGGCCACGGTCAGCCCCGCCTTTCGCGCGGCGGCGCTCACCTCGTCGGCGACGGACACCCCGTACGTGCTCGTGTCGTGCTCGACCTCGACGCTCGTCAGGTTGTCCGCCTTCAGCCGCGCGACGATCGCGCCCGCCTCGGCGAGCGTCGTCGGGACGACGCGGCCGAACGTCTGGCCGTACGTGCTGCGAGCCGGGTAGTAGTGATCCGGCGACCCCGGGGCCCCCGGCGTGGCATGGGTCAGAAACGCGGCGGTGTCGGTCGGGCTCACCTGCAGCATGCCGAGCTCGTTCGTGATCTGCACCGAGACCCCGGAGGTACCGGGCGCGATCTCGCCGATGTAGGCGATCGCCTTGCTGTCGGAGACGGCCTGACGGGCCTCGTCGGAGACCTCGGCCCCATGCGCGAGCACGAGCCGCAGCTGAAACTGGCCGACCTTTCCGCCCGATTGCGAGAACGCGAGCCGCTCCGCGTGCATCACGTCGGCGGCGACCTGGTCGCCCGTGCTCCCCGGCGGCTGGGAGGCGACGATGTCCAGCGTGTTGCCGGAGACGGTCGCCGCTGAATTGCTCGACGAGGACGCCGCGCCGCAGCCGGCGAGCAGGATCGCGAACGCCCCCGCGCACACACCGGTGACGGCAACACGTCCACGCGAACACCCGATCGCGCGCACCCAGGCGGGCAGGCCTCTGGACACCGGCGTTCCGGCGGCGCTAGTCGCGCCGGCCGGGCAGGAACGGAAGCAGGTTGCGGACGCCGATCGCAATCAGGACCATGCCGATGGCGAAGAAGATGGCGTCGAGTCCGCTGACGTTCAGCGCCCAGACGACGATCCAGATGCAGAGGCCGGCGGTGGCGGTGAGGATGAGACCCATAGCGGCGTCGAATCCTACTTCCTCACGACGTCGTGAGCGCCGCCGACAGGTCATGGACGAGACCGGAGACCGCCTCAGGGCCCCCGTCCTGTGCGCCCGCAGCGCGCACCAGGCGGCTGCCGACGATCACGCCGTCGGCGCCCGCCGCGGCCGCCGCGGCGGCCTGCTCGGGAGTCGAGATGCCGAAGCCGAGGGCGACGGGCACATCCGTGGCCGCCCGCGCACGGGCGAGCAGCTCGGAGGCATCGTCACCCTGAGCGGAGCGTTCGCCGGTCGTTCCGGTGACCCCGACGACGTACAGGAACCCGCGCGCGGTCGCACCGACCCCAGCCATCCGCTCTGGCGAGGTCGTCGGCGCAACCAAGGGCACGTAGCCGAGCTCACGGGCGGCGCACGCAGCCCATAGCTCGCTCGCCTCCTCGAACGGGACGTCCGGGACGATCAGCCCGCAGATCCCGGCGTCGCGCAGCATGTCAGCGAACCGCTCGACCCCCCGCGCCAGGATCGGGTTGACGTAGCACATGAGGATCACCGGGACCCGCTCGCCGAGCGCCGCCCCGAGCTCCACCACGTCGCCGAGGGTGACCCCGGCCGCAAGGGCAGTCGTCGCGGCTGCGTGGATCACGGGACCGTCGGCGAGCGGGTCCGAGAACGGGACGCCGAGCTCGATCAGGTCCGCGCCGGCCTCGATGCAGGCCTCGCCGATCCGTCGCGAGGTCTCGAGGTCCGGAAAGCCCCCCATCATGTACGGCATCAGCGCGGCCGCGCGCCCGTCGGCACGGGCTCGGGCGAACGCCTCGGCGATCCGCTCCACGCCGGAGGCACTCACGCGCCGCCGAGCCTCTCCAGCGCCTCGGCGAGGTCCTTGTCCCCGCGACCGGAGAGACACACCAGATCCAGCTCGGAATCGCTGCCCCGATTTTCGAGCGTCCAGGCGATCGCATGTGAGCTCTCGAGCGCCGGGATGATCCCCTCGAGACGGGCGAGCCGCTCGAACGCCGCCAGCGCCTGCGCGTCGGTGATCGCCTCATACCGGGCACGGCCCGAGTCGCGCAGCCACGCGTGCTCCGGACCTGACCCGGGGTAGTCCAGCCCGGCCGAGATCGAGTGGGCCTCGAGGATCTGGCCGTCCTCGTCCTGCATGACCGCCGAGAAGGCGCCGTGCAGCACTCCCGCGCGGCCGCCGACGGTGAGCGGCGCTCCGTGGCGACCGGTGTCGAGCCCCTCGCCCGCGGCCTCGACCCCGATCAGCGCAACCGACGGGTCATCGATGAACCCCGCGAACATGCCAATCGAGTTCGAACCGCCGCCGACGCACGCGATCACCCGGTCGGGCAGCCGGCCGGCTGCCTCCAGCATCTGGGCCCGCGCCTCATCGCCGATGACCCGCTGCAGATCACGCACGAGCGCCGGGTAGGGGGCCGGGCCGACGCACGAGCCGATGATGTAATGGGTCGTCTCGACGTTCGTGACCCAGTCGCGGATCGCCGCCGAGGCGGCCTCCTTCAGCGTCCTGGCTCCGGCCTGCACCGGCTCCACGGCGGCACCGAGCAGCCCCATGCGCTCGACGTTCGGTTTCTGGCGGCGCATGTCCTCGGTGCCCATGAACACGACGCACTCCAGGTCGAGCAGCGCGCACGCGGTCGCGGTGGCCACGCCGTGCTGGCCGGCACCGGTCTCGGCGATGATCCGCCGCTTGCCCATCCGCTGGGCGAGCAGCGCCTGACCGAGCGCGTTGTTGATCTTGTGCGCACCGGTGTGGTTGAGGTCCTCGCGCTTCAGATAGACGGCATGGCCGGCCTCCTGTGACAGCCGCCGCGCGTGATACAGCGGCGAGGGGCGACCCACGTAGTCGCGCAGCAGCCCGCCGAGCTCCTCCAGGAAGCCGGGATCGTCACGGACCGCCAGCCACGCGCTCTCCAGCTCGGCCAGCGCGGGCATCAGGGTCTCCGGGACGTACTGGCCGCCGTAGGGCCCGAAGCGATGCTCGATCCCTACGCTCACGCCGCCTCCACGTCGACACCGGCCTCGCCTGCGTCCGGCTCGGCCGGCGAAGGCTCGACCTCGGCCGGCTCGGCCGGGGCGGTCGCCGCCACGGCGTCGACGAACGCCTGCAGCGCCGCGTGGTCCTTGATCCCGGGGGCCGACTCGATGCCGCTGGCCACATCGACGGCGTAGGGATGGGCCACCGAGATCGCCTCGCCGACGTTGGCGGGCGTGAGGCCGCCGGAGAGGATCAGGGGCGACCCGCGGTGTCCGCGAGCGAGCTCCCAGGAAAACGTCTCACCGGTGCCGCCCGGCACTCCGGCGACGTAGGCGTCCAGCAGGTGGAAGTCCGTCCGGACCGAGCGGAGCGCCTGGATGTCTGCACCGCTGCGCACGCGCGCGGCCTTGATCACGCGACAGCCGGTGCGGCGCGCGGCCTCCGCGCAGAACGAGGGGCCCTCGTCGCCGTGGAACTGGAGCATGGTCAGGCCGACCTCGTCCGCGACCCGCACCACATGGTCGAGCGTCGGGTTGACGAACACGCCGGCGATCTGCACGTGGCGGCGGTGAGCGGCCGCGATCTCGGCGGCGACGGTCGGCCGGCACCGGCGCTTGGACTTCGGCCACAGGTTGAGCCCGAGCGCCCAGACGCCGGCCGCGACGGCGGCGTCGGCGTCCTCGTGCCGGGTGATCCCGCAGATCTTGATTTTGGGGGCGAAGCTCATCTGCGACTCACTGTAGGAGCGAGCGCAGCGCCGCTTCCATGTCAGAGGAGCGCATCAGCGCCTCGCCCACGAGCACTGCGTCGATCCCGGCTGAGGCGACACGGTCGATGTCGGCGCGGGTGCGTAACCCCGACTCCGCGACGACGGTGGTACCGGTGGCGACGCGGTCGCAGAGCTCGAACGTGCGCTGCAGGTCGACCCGGAGCGTCGTCAGATCCCGATTGTTGATCCCGATCACGGGCGGCTCGAACCGGCTCGCGCGCTCAAGCTCGTCCGCGTCGTGGACCTCGACGAGCACGTCCAGGCCGTAGCCGGCCGCGTGGCCGAGCAGCGTGCCGAGCTCGTCGTCGTCGAGCGCAGCGACGATCAGCAGCAGCGCGTCGGCTCCGCCCGCGGCGGCCTCGGCCACCTGGTACTCGCTGACGATGAAGTCCTTGCGCAGCAGCGGCAGCGACGTCGCACGCCGCGCGCGGGTGAGATCCTCGAGCGAACCGCCGAAACCGACCCGCTCGGTGAGCACCGAGACCGCCCGCGCGCCGCCGCGCTCATAGGCGGCGACGACATCCTCCAGCTCCACCCCTTCGCGGATCGCACCCGCCGACGGCGAGCGGCGCTTGTGCTCGGCGATCACCGACAGCCCGGGCGCGCGCAGCGCCGCGGCGAAGTCGCGCGGCGGGTCGTCATCCAAACGGCGCAGCGCCGCCGCGTGGACATCCTGAAGCGGGCGCTCTGCGACCCGCACGGCGAGATCCTCGCGGGTACGCGCGACGATCCGCTGCAGCTCGTTCACGCGGCCGGGCCCTCCGCCAGGCGCACGGTCGCGGCCACGAATCGCTCCAGTGCGGCGGAGGCATCTCCCGAGTCGATCGCCCGCTGGGCGAGCGCCACCCCGTCAGCGATCGTCTCCGCACGGCCCGCAGCGTAGATCGCGGCGCCCGCGTTGAGCACCGACAGGTCTCGGGCGGGATCGCCCGGGCCGTGCTCTCGGCCGAGCACCGACCGGGCGATCGCGGCGTTCTGGGCGGGATCGCCGCCCGGGATCGACTCGGCCGGCGAGCGCGCCAGGCCGACCGATTCCGGGGTCACGGTCTGCATCCGCGCAGTATCCGCGTCGACCTCCCAGACAGTGGTCGGCGCCGAGATCGACAGCTCGTCGAGCCCGTCCTCGCTGGAGACGACCAGGGCGCGGCGGGTGCCGAGCCGGCCGAGTGCGCGCGCCATCGTCTCCAGGTATCGCACGTCCGAGACCCCGATCAGCTGCCGCTCCGCGCCCGCGGGGTTGGTGAGCGGGCCGAGGAAGTTGAAGATCGTCCGCACCGCGAGCTCAGCCCGCACCGGGATGACATAGCGCGTCGCTTGGTGATGGGCGGGGGCGAACATGAAGCCGAAGCCGACCTCCTCGATGCAGCGGCTCACCTGCGCGGGGCCGAGATCGATGCGCGCGCCCAGCGCCTCGAGCAGGTCGGCGGAGCCGGACAGTCCGGTCGCCGACCGGTTGCCGTGCTTGGCAACCGTGCAGCCTGCCCCCGCGGCGATCACCGCCGCCGTAGTCGACACGTTGAACGTCCGGCGCCCGCCGCCCGTGCCGGCGGTGTCGAGCAGCTCCGAGCGGTCGACGGTGACGGGCACCGGGGTGGCGAGCTCGCGCATCGTGGTGGCCAGGCCGGCGAGCTCATCGACCGTCTCCCCTTTGGTGCGCAGCGCGATCAGCAACCCCGCGATCTGGATCTCGCTCACCTCGCCGGCCATGATCCGCGCCATCACTTCCGCGGCGCGCTCGCGCGTGAGGTCCTGCCCTCCGGCGACCGCATCCAGCGCGGCGGTGATGAAGGGGTCCGCGGCGGCCATCAGTCCGCTCTCCGGAGGAAGTTGGAGAGCAACTCGTGCCCGCAGCGCGTCAGCACCGACTCGGGATGAAACTGCACGCCCTCCGCAGGCAGCGTGCGGTGGCGGACGGCCATCACGACGTCATCACCCGATGCGCTGCGCTCCAGCTCGGCGGGCAGATCGGGAGCGGCGATCAGCGAGTGGTATCGC
>DASXZK010000034.1:0-58385 GCA_036501965.1 Solirubrobacteraceae bacterium | reverse complement strand
CGGAACCCGCGACCCCGGAGCTGTCGACCGGGAGGACAGCATGACGCCCGCCATCGAGCATGGGAGCGCACCGCCGATCGCGCACGGGACCTGGCGCGTGGACCCGGAGCGCAGCGAGGTCGGCTTCGCCGCCAAGTCGATGTGGGGGCTGACCACCGTGCGCGGCGCGTTCGGCAGCTGCCAGGGCAGCCTGACCCTGGGCGCGAGGGCGGTATCGGGTGATTTGGCGATCGACGCCTCCAGCGTCGACACCGGCAACCGCCGCCGAGGCCGTCACCTCTGCTCGCCGGACTTCCTCGACACGGAGCGCCACCCCCGCATCGTGTTTCGGCTGGGCGACCTCACTTCAGGTGACCGCGCACTGACGGTGGCCGGCGCACTGCGAATCGGAGACAGCGACACCGAGGTGGAGCTTCCGATCGACGTTGAGCAGATACCCGGCGACGCGGTGCGCCTGCATGCCAGCGCAACGATCTCGCGCGCCGCTGCCGGTGTCACCTGGAACTGGCTGGGGATGATCCCCGATGACACCTCCCTGTACGCCCGGATCACGCTTGTGCCGGCGCCGGATGCGAGTTGGGAGCCTCAGGCGTCGTGACCCGATGCGGCCCTTCTGCCGGCGCGTGGTTCAGATCGACCACAGGGCTTGGGTGGGTGACAGGCGGGCGGCGCGGAGCGCGGGGATGAGCCCGGCGACCGCGCCGATGACGAGCGCGGCGGCGATCCCCCCGGCCCATGCTTCGGCGGGGACGATCGTGGCCCAGTGTCTGGTATGGGCGTAAACGGCGGTGGCCGCGGCGCCGAGAGCGACGCCGGCGACGCCACCAACCAGTCCGAGCAGGACCGCTTCGGAGAGGAACTGAGCGCGGATGTGGCCCCGCGTGGCGCCGAGCGCGCGGCGCAGGCCGATCTCGGAGCGGCGCTCGAGCACGGAGATGATCATGATGTTGGCGACGCCGACCGCCCCGACCAACAACGCGACGGCGCCGAGGCCGAGGAACAGGCCGTTCAGCGCGCTTTTGGCGTCGGCCTGGGCAACGAGGGCGTCGGAGGGTTGGCTGACGGCGACTCCGCTGGGGTTCTCCGGGTTTGCGGTGGTCGCGAGCAGGTTGTCGACGGCGTTCACCTGAGCGGTGTGGGCGCGGAGGTAGATCGTGGACGGGTGGCCGTCAAAGCCGAGGTATTTCTCGGCGGCGGGGTATCCGACGAGGACGGAGGAGTCGATGACGGAGGCGAGTACGGCGGGTTTGAGGATGCCGGCGAGATAGAACCACTGGCGGCCGACCCAGATGCGCTCGCCGGGGTAGATGCGGTCGATGCCGAGCAACTGGGCGGCGACGGCACCGAGCACGGCAACGGGTTCGTGGGCGGTGGCGGCGTTGAGGTAGTGGCCTTGAGCGACGGCGGTGGCGAGGACCGGGAGGAGGTCGAGGGATGCCGCTTGGACGGTCAGGCCGTTGGTGGCGACGATGGGGATGTAGGGGGTGCGGAACGCGTTGGCGCCGCTCACCGCCCCGGTGCTCTGCACCTGTTGGACGCCGCTGAGCCGGCCGATCATGGGCGGCGCGGCGGTGGGCAGTTCGGCGGTGCCGCCGGTGAGGTTCTGCCCGTTTGAGACGGTGAGCAGATTGGTGCCGAGCTGGTTGATCTCGGCCAGCAGGCCGGCCTGGGAGGAGGCGGACAGGCCGAGGACCGCGACGATCGCGGCCACGCCGATGGCGATCCCGAGCGCGGACAGCCCGGCTCGCAGCTTCCGCGTGCGCAGTCCCACGGTGGAGAGCCCGATCAGGTCGGAGAGCTGGAGCCGCCTCCGGGTCACGGTGCCGGCGGCGGTCACGACGGCTCCTCGCTGCCAGGTGCGCCGGACGCACTCTGCGGTGCGTTGGTCGAGGGTTGCGCGAGAGGGCGCAGCTGGGGGGCGACACCCCCAGCGGGACCGGTGTCGGCGACGATGCGGCCGTCGAGGATCTCGACTTTGCGCGGCATGCGCTCGGCGATGGCGTGGTCGTGGGTGATGACCAGGATGGTCGAGCCCACTTGGTGGAGCCGGTCGATCAGGGCCAGGATGGACTGCCCGGTGGCCTGGTCGAGGTTCCCCGTGGGCTCGTCAGCGAGCACGATCGCGGGCTGGCCGACCAGGGCTCGGGCGATCGCGACCCGCTGGCGTTGCCCTCCGGAGAGCTGGGTGGGCCGGGCATTGCAGCGCTCGGTCAGGCCGACCAGCTCCAGAGCGTCGCGGCCGCGCTCGCGACGCTCCCCGACCGGGATGCCGGCGTAGAGCAGCCCGTCCGCGACGTTGTCAAGCGCGGTGGCGTGCTCGGCGAGGAAGAACTGCTGAAAGATGAACCCGATCCGCGTCGCGCGTAGGTAGGCCACGTCCTCGTCGGCCATCGTGGCCACGTCCAGCCCGGTGATCCGCACCCGGCCGCTGGTGGGCCGGTCAAGGGTGCCCATCAGCTGTAACAGGGTGGTCTTGCCTGACCCCGACGGGCCGACGATCCCGACCAGCTCCCCCTCGCCGATCGTGAGGCTGACCCCGCGCAGCGCCCGGACCGGGGGCTCGCCGGAATAGGTCTTGGTCACGTCGTCGACGTCGAGCACCGGCACCCCGGCATCGCCGAGCGGCACACCGTTGGCGGCCGCGACTGGATGGTTGGCTGATGTGGGCCGGGAGGTGTGGGTCATGTCGACGCGACCACCACTACTTGGCCGGCGATCAGCCCCGAGCCGGTGACCTGCACTAGCCCCTCCGCGTCGTCAAACAGCCCGAGCGAGACCGGTACCAGATGGTTCCTCGCGTCGGCGCCGACCACCTCGACGGCGTAGCCCCCGCCGGACCGGGCCAGCAGCGCGGTCACGGGCACCACCACGGCGCCCCGCACGCGGGCGGTGGTGATGCCGACCTGCACCGGCGCCTGATCCCACGTGCCCGTACCGGCTGGGTCAGACGGCGTGACGTCCACGGTGATGGTCGGGGTGCTGCTCCCGGAACTTGCTGACGAGCAGGTGTCCGTTCCCGGCGTGGTGGAGCCGGATCCCGACCCGTCCGACCCCGGGCTTGATGGGCAGGTGGCGACCGCCCCCACCAGGGAGACGACACCCGGAATGGTCCGGTTGTCGGGCAAGGTGACGCTCACCTTGTCCCCGACCGCGATGTTGGTCTGTTGCGAGGCGTCCAGCGCAACCTGCACCTGGCGAGCGGTCGAGGTGCCCCGCAATACCGTCGCGCCGGGCCGGGCGCTGCCACCGGGCTCGGCGGCCAGGCTCGTCACCCGCACGGAGCTGGGTTCGAACACCGCGTGTCCGAGCTTCAGCTTGCCGCTCTGGGCCACCCCCAGCGCGGCCTGGAGCTTGTCCACGGCCGTCGTGGTCGCCGACCCGAAGGACGCGGAAGATGGGCTCAGCCGAGCCCGGGTGGCGTACCCGAGCGCGACCAGATCCGCGTTGAGCTCGGCGACGTCGAGGCCGCTCACCCCGGCCTTCAGGGTCCGATAGGCGGGTGTCGAGCCATGCAGAAGCACCACCGGGCGGTCGTTGACCCGGTAGAGCACGTGGCCCTGAGCGATCACATCACCGGCCACGGGGAGTTCGGTGTACGTCCCGCGGGCCTGGTTGATCACGGAGTACGGCGAGCCGTCCGATCTCGCGCGGTAGGTCAGGGTCCCAGGCTCCGAGACGATCGCCGAGAGCGTCCTCTTCTCCACCCGCGCGGTGCTCGTCGGCCCCGGCGGTGCGGCCGCGCTCGCCTGCTTGGCCCCGGACGTCACGGCCACGCCGCCGGCGGCGACCCCGGCAGCCACGACGGCCGCTGCGGCCGGCACCCATGTCGTCCGCCTCACCGCGTGACCCCTGCTGCGGCTGCCGCATCGCTGCACTTCTGCATCGCGGCATGGAGCGCGCTCATCCCGCCGGGTTTCGCTGCGGATGGGATTCGATTCGTGTCGACGAGAGGCCCATTTGGGAGGGGGTCCGGGAAGTCCGGCACGCCGTTGGCGCGTATGCACTGGGCGAACTTGAGGGCGGCGTCCTGCTGCTGGGAGCTCCGCTTGCTACCCGTGAATCCCGCCGGCTCGAGGTTCTTACACGCGGCGAGAGCCTGCGTGAACGCCGGGCTGTTCGTGTCCAGCGACGAGCCGTTCGCTATCGCGTCGATGGTCAAGTTGCCCGACGCGGGCGGGTCCGGGAACGCGCTGACGCCGTCGTGGCGCATGCACTGCGCGAACTTCACCGCCTTCTCATGGCCGGTGGGGTTACCGCCACTGCTGGTGCCGGCGCCGCTGCTGGCGCCGGTTCCGGCCGGTGCACTCGAACCGCACCCGCCAGTCAGGACGACGATGGCGATCGGGGCAAGAGCGGCCAGCGGCCGTCGTCTTCTACTCATGGTGTCTCCCGCGAGTCGTGATTGGGTTGACAACAGCGCGAGGCCGAACGGCGACGGAGTCGACCAGCTGCTCGGCGGCCTCTCCCGCGGCGGCGAGCAGCGCCGACGTGTCGCTACCCTCGCCCTGTCCGAGCACCACGCCGAGCGCTGTGGTCCGCCCGCCACCGGCCGTCACCGGGGTGAAGAACGCCAGGCACCCTCCCGCCGCGGAGTCGGACCCGGTCTTGCCGGCGTAGCCCTCGGCGATCAACGGGTTGAAGTTGGTGAGCGTGCCGGCGACCGGCAGCGTCACCTCGCTCATCGAGACGATCTGACGGAAGACCGAGAACCGCAGCGCCGCCCGGAAGGCGCGCAGCTGGTCGGCGGCGGTTGAGACCGTGCTCCGGGCGAACCCGCCGGGGTCGGTGTAGGTCGTGTGGCTCATCCCGAGTGCCCGCGCCTCACCGTTCATCTCGGCCAGAAAGCGCGTTTCGCTGCCCGCCACCCGCGGCGCGAGCATCTCGGCGATGTTGTTGCCCGACGCGATCAGCAGCGCCTCCAGCAGCTGGCGTTCGGTCAGCCGTTCCCCGGCGGCCACCGCCACGACTGACTGGCCCTCGGCCCGGTCCTGGCCCACCGCGTAGGCCTGGGCTGCCGAGACGGTGATCGTGAATCCGTCCTGTGCGCCGCTCAGCGGGTAGCGCTCCAGCGTCAGATAGGCGGTCATCACCTTCGCCAGGCTGGCGATCGCAACCGGCCGTTCGTGCGGGCTCGCCGCCCCCCGCTCGTTGCCGAGCACCAACGCCGCCTGCCCCTGCCGCGGCCACGTTACCGACGAGCGGCCAGCCTCATGGATCGCCGACAGCGACGCGCGATGCTGGCCGTTGAACGTCTGGGCCCCGCCGTCGAGCAGGTGGCCGGCTGCCCCGAATACCGCGTAGGCGGCGGCTGACGCGAGCGCCGCGACCAGCAGGGCACGGCGGCTCCGTACGCGGTAGACGGTCGTCGATCCGTACCGACGCATGTCGTCGGCTGCGGTGCGCGCTGGTTGCCCGTAGGACACGTTTGCCAGTCAAGGCAGCGCAGCGTTGCCGGCACGTATCGATTTTTCGATATGGCGACGATATGTCCGGGCTGGCAGCATCGGGAGCGTGCGCGTGCTGATCGTCGAGGACGAGCCCTACCTGGCCGAAGGCATCCGCGACGGTCTGCGCCTGGAGGCGATCGCCGCCGACGTCGCCGGTGACGGCGCCACCGCTCTGGAGCTCCTCAGCCTCAACGCCTACGACATCGCCGTCCTCGACCGCGACGTCCCGGCGCCCTCCGGCGACGAGATCGCCGAACAGATCGTCGCCTCCGCGAGCGGCATGCCGATCCTCATGCTCACCGCCGCCGACCGGCTGGACGACAAGGCCTCCGGGTTCGAGCTCGGCGCCGACGACTACCTCACCAAGCCGTTCGAGCTCGCAGAGCTCGTGCTCCGTCTCAGAGCGCTGGACCGCAGGCGGGCCTACCACCGGCCGCCCGTGTGGGAGATCGCGGGTCTGCGTCTCGATCCGTTCCGTCGCGAGGTCTACCGCGATGGCCGCTACGTCCCGCTCACCCGCAAGCAGTTCGCGGTCCTCGAGGTGCTGGTCGCCGCCGGCGGCGGTGTGGTCAGCGCTGAAGAGCTGCTGCGCCGGGCGTGGGACGAAAACGCCGACCCGTTCACCAACGCGGTGCGGATCACGGTCTCGGCACTGCGCAAACGGCTGGGAGAACCGTGGATCATCGCCACCGTGCCCGGCGTCGGGTATCGCATCAAGACGGCCTCCGGCGGCGTCCATCGGCGAGGAGATCGTGGATAGCGCCCGAATGTTCCGCCTGCCCCAGCGGACCGTGCGTCTGCGGCTGACCCTGCTCTACAGCGGCCTGTTCCTCGTGTCGGGAGTGGCGCTGCTGGCGGCGACCTACCTGCTGTTTCGCAGCAACACCGGGGTCGACCTGATCGTCCCGGGCGGGACGGCCCACAGCGGTGCTTCGGCGAACCCGGAGGTCCTGCGCCAGGTGCACCGGATGTACGCCGCGTCCGTCGCACGCGAACGCCACGGTCGTCACATGGGGCTCATCCAGTCCGCGATCGCGCTCGCGATCATGGCCGCGGTCTCGGTCGCGCTCGGCTGGCTGGTTGCGGGCCGGGTCCTGCGCCCGCTGCGCATGATGACGGCGGCGACGCGGCAGATCTCAGAGCGCAACCTGAACCAGCGCCTCGCGCTTTCAGGGCCCCGCGACGAGCTGAAGGATCTCGCCGACACCGTCGACGGCCTGCTCGCCCGGCTCGAGGCGCACGTCGCCGAGCAGCAGCGATTCGCCGCCAACGCCTCTCACGAACTGCGCACTCCGCTCGCGATCACCCAGACGCTGCTCGAAGTCGCCCGCAACGATCCAGGCCAGGACACCGACGAGCTCATCGACCGGCTGCACGCCGTCAACGCCCGGGCGATCGACCTCACCGAAGCGCTGCTCCTGCTCAGCCGCGCCGACCGGCGGACCTTCACCCGGGACCACGTCGACCTGTCGCTCGTCGCAGAGGAAGCAACCGAAACGCTCCTCCCGCTCGCGGAGAAGCACGGTGTCACCATCGAGACCTCCGGCGAGGTGACCCCCAGCATCGGCTCACACGCGCTCCTGCTGCAGCTGACGACGAACCTCCTGCACAATGCGATCGTCCATAACCTGCCCGCCCAGGGCACCGTGTACGTCACCGCCACCGCTCACTCGGGCAGCGTGACGCTCACCGTCGAGAACACCGGTGAGATGCTCACCTCACAGGTCGTGTCGACGCTGGGTGAGCCGTTCCGCCGCGGCACCGAGCGCCTGCACACCGACCACGCCGGGGCCGGCCTCGGCCTGGCGATCGTCAAGAGCATCACTCAGGCACACGACGGAGCACTCACCCTCGTCCCGGGCGGCGCCGGCGGCCTGCGCGTGACCGTGCGGCTCCCCACGGCCCCACCGCACCCTCAGCCCGGGTCGCTGTCCCCAGCGAGATCCACCCCGGAGCGCGACGCCTCATCGAGTGCCTCCGGGTAGCCGGCATTTGCGTACCGAGCCACGCCGAGCGCGGGATCGGAGTGGAACACGCGCGTGATCTTGCGGGCCGCCAGCTCCGAGCCGTCCGCGACCACCGTCATCGCCGAATGGATGCTGCGCCCGATCCCGACTCCACCCCCATTCCCGACCGCGACCCAGCTGGCTCCCTGCGCGGCATTGAGCAGCGCGGACAGGATCGGCCAGTCGGCGATCGCGTCCGAGCCGTCGCGCATCCCCTCGGTCTCGCGCGAGGGCGACGCCACCGAATGGGGGTCCATGTGATCGCGGCCCAAGGCCAGCGGCCCGACCTCTCCGCGGGCGACGAGCTCGTTGAGGCGCGTGCTCACCGCCTCGCGCTCGCCGAGGCCGAGCCAGCAGACGCGAGCCGGTAGGCCCTGGCGCGGCACGCGCGCTCGTGCGAGTGAGATCCAGCCGGCGAGCGAGTCGGTGCCGATGACATCGAGCACCGCGTCTTCGGTGCGCCGCAGGTCCTCCGGGTCTCCGCTGAGACAGACCCAGCGATAGGCACCGACGCCGCGGGCGAGGATCGGCCGCACGTATTCGGCGACGAATCCAGGGATCTCGTCGATGCGGCCCGCGCCGGCGATCGCCGCCTGCGCCCGCAGACCGTTGCCGTATTCGAACACGATCGTTCCCCGATCGCGCAGGGCGAGGAGCGCATCGGCGTGGGCGAGGAGCGAGCGGCGGACCGCCCGGTCGTGCTCGTGGGCGACCGCGTCGGCGGGGTTCAGGTCGGCGGCGGCGGCCGCCGCCCGGGCCTCGGCGGCGGTGCACCCAGCCGGGACATAGCCGTGACGAGGATCATGAGCCGCGGTCTGGTCGGTGGCGATGTCGAATGACACGCCGTCCCGGACAAGCCGGGGCGCGACCTCGGCGATGTTCGCGACCAGGGCGACGGCGCGACCCTGCGAGCCGGCGTCGTGATCGAGCGCCGCCAGCGCCTCTCCGTAGTCGGAGGTGACGGTGTCGACCCACCCGTCCCGGGCGCGGCGTGCGGCGCGGTCGGGGTCGACCTCCACGATCAGCGCCCGTCCTCCGAGGTTGGCGATGGCCAGTCCCTGCGCACCGCCCATTCCGCCCAGCCCCGCGGTGAGCACGCGCCGGCCGGCAAGCGTTCCGCCAAAGTGGCGGCGCGCGATCGCCGCGAACGTCTCGTGGGTGAAGCCGAGAATCCCCTGCGTGCCGATGTAGAACCACGAGGCGGCCGTCATCTGCCCGAACATGGTCAGCCCCGCCGCCTCCAGCCGCGCGAACTCCTGCTCGCCGGACCACGCGGGCACGAGCATCGCGGTCGAGATGAGCACTCGGGGTGCGTCGGTGTGCGAGGGCAGCACCGCGACCGGCCGCCCGGATTGGACCAGCAGGGTCTGCTCGTCCGACAGCCGCCGCAGTGTCGCGACGATCCGGTCGTAGTCCGCCCAACTGCGCGCGGCCCTCCCCTGGCCTCCGTACACGATCAGCCGAGAGGAGTCCTCGGCGACCGCCGGGTCCAGCGTGTTCATCAGACAGCGGAGCGCGCCCTCCTGCTCCCAGCCGAGACAGCTCAGCGCAGCTCCCACCGGCGCCGGTGTACCGATGCGTGATCCAGTGGCAGATGCATCCATGGATCCAATCCAAGCAGATTGGATTTGAGGATACAATCCGGCGATGCCCGTCGCCGACCCTGCGCTGCTGCCGATGGCCACGCTGTCTGACCAGATCGCGTACCGCCTGCAACGCGACATCCTCGAGCGGCGGATCGGGCTCGGCGAGCACCTCGCCCAGGACGAGCTGTGCGCACGGTTCGGGGTGAGCCGTACCCCGGTCCGAGAGGCACTCGCCCGGCTGGCCGCCTCCAGCCTCATCGAGCTACGGCCGAACCGCGGGGCGATCGTCCGACGTCCGGGCCGGCGGGAGATCCGCGAGCTGTACGAGCTACGGGCGGAGCTCGAGGGGTTCGCCGCCGAACGTGCCGCGGGGCGCATCGACCGACCGTCGCTGCGACGGCTCGACCGCCTGCAGGGCGACCTCACCGAGCTGCTGCGGGATCGACCGTGGCCCGGCGCCGCGGACGAGGACCGCTCCGCATTCGCGGCCGCTCTCGGCGCCGCGAACGATGCCGTCCACGACCTGATCCTGACCTGTGCCGAGAATGATGCGCTCGTCCAGGACGTGCAGCGGCTGCGGGAGCGCTTCCCCAAGGATTACGTGACCGAGGCAGCCGGCGGCGCCGACGAACTGCTCGCGCTCAACGTGACCGAGCACGAGGAGGTCCTGGCCGCACTCACCGACGGCGACGGGCAACGCGCACGCCGGGCGATGACCGACCACGTCGCGCACGCCGCGACGCTCCTGATCGAGCATCTCGCGCAGGAGCGATTCTGGGAATGACCGCGCAGGCGCCCCGGTCAGCGACGGTGCTCGGAGCGGGCACGATCGGGCTGTCGGCCGCGGTCTGGCTGGCGGCGCACGGCACGGAGGTCACGGTCGTCGCCCGCCGCCGGGACACCGCCGGGCAGCGACTGCAGGCGGCGCGCGCCCGTGCGGAGCGGCTGCTCGCGCTCGGCGCGATCGACGCCGATCAGGCGCGTGCGGCGCATGACCACCTGTCGGTCAGCGTCGGCCCACCGCCGGGGACGAGGTTCGCGCTCGTCTTTGAGGCGGTCGCGGAGAACCTCGAGCTCAAGCGCGAGGTACTCGCCGGGGCCGAGGTCCTGCTCGACGAGGACGCCGTGATCGCCACCACGACCTCATCGCTCCCGGTCGAGGAGCTCGCGCTCGCGCTGCGCCGCCCCGAGCGGTTCGCCGCGTGGCACTGGTTCCATCCCGCCGACCTGATGGAGCTCGTCGAGATCGTCCCGGCGACGACGACGGCCCGGGACACCACCGAGAGGCTTGCGGCGTGGTCGGTCGCGCTCGGCAAGCGCCCGATCATCCTGCAGCGCGACACCCCGGGCTTCGTCGCCAACCGGCTCCAGTACGCGCTGCTGCGCGAGGCCTACGCCCTGGTCGAGGCCGGGATCTGCGACATCACGGACGTCGACACAGCGGTCACCGCCGCGCTCGGCGCGCGATGGGCGGCGATCGGTCCGTTCGCCACCATGGACCTGGCGGGGCTCGGTGTCCACGCCGCCGTCGCCGAGGGCCTCTTCCCCGCCCTCTCGAACACGCCGACGGTCCCGGAGACGCTGACCCGCCTGCGAGCCCAGAACGCCGGCGGTGCGCTCGACGGACGCGGTCTGCTCGGCCGTTACGAGCCCGGGCAGCTCGAGCGCGTCGAAGAGACGCGTGACCGAACGCTTGTGAGCCTGGCACGGGGCCGGTCATGACCCACGGTGCGGCGGTGCTCGTGCTCGGCGAGCGCGCGGTCACCCCGGAGGATGTCGTGGCGGTCGCGGCCGGCCGGCCGGTCGAGCTCGGCGCCGCCGCCCGTCAGGCGATGACTCGTTCGCGCGAGGTGCTCGAGCGGGCGCTCGAGCGCGGAGACCCGATCTACGGCGTGACCCGCGGCGTCGGCGCCCTGAAGGCGGTCGCCGTGGAGGACGGCGAGCAGGCTGCATTCAACCGGGCACTGCTCGTCTCCCACGGAGTCGGCCATGGTGAGCTCGCCCCACCTGAGTTCGCCCGCGCCGCGATGGTCACGCGCGCCGCCGGCCTGTCGCTCGGCCATGCCGGGGTCCGTCCGTGCGTCGCGGAAACGCTGTGCGCGGCACTGAACGCCGGCGTCACCCCCGAGCTGCACACGATCGGCTCCGTCGGGCAGGCCGACCTCAGCCAGATGGCCGAGATCGGGCTGGCGATCACCGGCCAGACGATCGCGCCCAAGGAGCTGCGGGCCGCCGGGGTCGAGCCGCTCATCCCCGCGCCGCGTGAGGCGCACGCAATCCTCAACTCCAACGCCTACACGGTCGGCACCGCATGCCTCGCGCTCGAACGGGCCCGCCGCGCGCTCGGTGCACTGGAGCGCGCCGGCGCATTGTCGTGTGAGGCGGTGCTCGCCAACCCCGACGCGCTGCACCCGGCGATCTTCGCGGCACGCCCCTATCCGGGCGACGAGATCGCCCGCGCTCATCTCACGCAGCTGCTCGCCGGCGGCGCGCTCGCCGACCGCCGGCGGGCGCCGCGCAACCTGCAGGACTCGCTGTGCTTCAAGGGCATGGCGCAGACCCACGGCGCGGTCCACGGTGCGCTCGCGCATCTGCACGCACAGCTCTCGATCGAGCTGCGCTCCTCAGGCGACAGTGCGTTCGTGGTGGGAGCCGAGGACCGCGCGATCTCGACCGGCGGTCACGAGATCGCGCCCGTCGCGCTCGCGCTCGATCACGCTCGTCTGGCCCTCGCCGGTGCGGTCACCATCGCAACCGAGCGGATCCAGAAGCTGCTGGACCCGCGGTTCACGGATCTGCCGGCCGGGCTGCGCGAGGCACCCGGCAGCGCCGAGGACGGCCTGGCGATCGTCGGCCACGGCGCCGCGTCGCTCGCCGCGGAGGCCCGGCTGCTGGCCGCCCCGGTGACGCTCGAGCAGCCGACCTCCTCGATCGCCGAAGGGATCGAGGACCGGATCACGATGGCGCCGTCGGCGGCGGCGCGGCTGCACGCGATGAGCGGGCTGGTTATCCGCCTCGCCGCCGTGGAGCTCATGTGCGCCGCCCAGGCGATCGATCTGCGGCAGAGCGTCGACGAGCTCGGCGCCGGAACCGGGGCGCTGCACCGCCTGGTGCGCCGGCACCTGGACGCGGGGCCGCTCGCCGTCGACGCGAGCGCACGGCTCGGAAGGCTGGCGGCCGCGCTCGAGGGCGAGCCGGTGACCGGAGGAAGCGAGCCGGAGACCGCCGAGGGCGGGCCGGTCCGCGAGCCGGCGCTGCTCGCGGCGCTCGCCGAGGCGGCCGGTCCGCTCACGCCCGAGCAATGCGCTGACCGGGCGCGCCGCGCCGCCTCCGCGCTCGACGTCTCGGGACTGAGCGGCGAGGGTGACGGCGAGGCGGTGCTGCTCTGGCGCTCGGAGTCCTCCGAGGCATGGCTCAACCTCTGGTGGCAGCCGCGCGACACCGGCTACCACGACCACGACGGGTCGTGCGTCGGCGTCCACGTCATCAGCGGCGTCGCACGCAACGAGGCCCTGATGTACGGCAGGCCGCGCCTGGTGCGCGAGTACCGCGCGAGTGAGTCGTTCAGCTTCGGCAACGACGGCATCCATCGCATGGAGCACGACCCCGGCGCGATCACCATCCATGTCTACTCTCCGCCGATCCGCTCGCTCGGCCACTACGAGCTCGTGGACGGGATGCTCCAGCGCACTCCGGGCGGGCCTGAGGACCCCTCGCCGCCCAGTCCGCTGCTGCTTGCCGGCCAAGCGGGCCAGGTCTAGGCATTCCGCTCAAGGGCCCGCGTCACCCCGCTTGATCTGGGATTCGCCCGGTGGGATGATCGCCCCGCGAGGGGTCGCCGTCCAACCAAGGAGGCGAAGCATGGGCCGAGTGATGGCGGATTGTCGCCGCTGGCCGAGTGAGACGAACTGCTCACTCACGATCGTCGGCGAAGAGGGTGAGGTGGTCCGCGCGGCGGCCGAGCACGCGGCGTCGGTCCACGGCCACGAGGACACTCCAGAGCTGCGCGAGCAGCTCCGTGGGTTCCTGGAACCGGCCGAGGACTATTCGAACGCTCCGCGGGAACACGAGCCGCTGCCGAGCTGAGCCTGACGCGGCGCTCTGTCAGGGGTGAGAGCGCCGCCCGCAGGCCCTGAGCGAGAGGAGGACCGGGTGGCACAGAGATTCGATGTGATCATCGTCGGGGCGCGATGCGCGGGTTCACCCCTGGCGACCTTGCTCGCCCGACAGGGGCTGAACGTGGCGGTGGTCGAACGGGCGACGTTCCCGAAGGACACCTTGTCGACGCACATCTTCCAGGCGCCGGCGATCAACTTCCTGCGACGGCTGGGTGTACTCGAGCGGGTACGGCTCACGGGCGCGCCGATCTGCAGCCGGGTCGATCTTCGGCAGGAGGAATTCCGCGGGACTTTCGATGTGACCCGCCGGCCGGGAGACGATGGCGCGTTCATGTCGGTGCGGCGCTTCGTCCTCGATCCGATCCTGCTCGACGCCGCCGCCGATGCCGGCGCCGAGACGCTGATGTCGACCACCGCCGTCGGGCTCATCCGCGACGGGGACCGCGTCGTCGGAGTGCGAACCGCGTCGCACGGATCGCAGCGGACTCTGACGGCCAAGCTGGTCGTCGGTGCCGACGGGCGGAACTCGACGGTGGCGACCCTGGCGGGCGCTCGCAAGTACAACGTGACGCCCAGCCAGCGGTTCGGCTACTGGCGCTTCTTCGCCGATGCGGATCCAGGCCCCGAACCTGCGGTCGTCTATCACCGTTGGGAGGGCCGGTTCGTGATCGGGATGCCCACCGATGCCGGTCTCTACGAGGTGATCTTGCTGCCTGACAGGAGATTCCTGAGCGAGTTTCGCCAGGACCACGAGGCGGCGTTCATGAACCACGCCCGCGCCTGTGGGCCGGTGGCCGCAACGCTCCAGTCCGCTCACGCCGAGGGAAGGATGCTCGGCATGCTTCGGTTCGAGAGCTTCCTGCGAGAGGCGTCCGGACCTGGATGGGCGCTGGTGGGCGACGCCGGCCACTTCAAGGACCCGGCACCGGGACAGGGCATCTCCGACGCCTTCCGTCAGGTCGAGGCTCTTGCCCCCATCATCGTCCGGGCAATCCACGAGGCGCCTCAGACGCTCGATGAGGAGCTGACGGCCTGGGCGCGGTGGCGTGACCGCGATGCCGCCGAGCATTACTGGCTGGCGGCGGACTTCGGTGCGGCCGGGCGAGCGCCCGCCACCGTCGTCGAGGTCACGCGGCGGCTCTATGAGAAGGGCCGGACGGAGGAGCTCGGCGACGTGTTCCTGCATCGCCGCAAGCCGTCGACGGTGTTCGCCCCGCCGCTCGTGATCAGAGCGACCGCTGCGGCGCTGCGCAGACCAGGCGCCAACCGCGGTCAGGTGCTGCGCGAAGCCCGCCAGCTGGTCACCACCGACCGCCGGCGCCGCCGCCTCAACCGGCGGCCGGAGTTCGTCGCGCTCGAGGCGCACCACGACGCCGGCGAGACCGAAATCGCCGAGGAAGCGGCGGCGTAGCGTGAACGATCTCGCCACGGTCGCGGCCGCCGTCGACGGCGTTGGGTCCCCGGTGCTCGTGAGCGGGGATGCCAGCGCGAGCGAGGCCGTCGTCTTCGTCCACGGCAACCCCGGCCCCAAGGAGGATTGGCAGGGCCTCCTGACACAGACCGGCGAGTTCGCCCGGGCGATCGCCCCGGACATGCCGGGCTATGGCGCCGCCGACAGTCCGGCGGACTTCGACTACTCGAGCCGCGGCTACGCACGCCACCTGGCGGGGGTCCTCGATCAGCTCCGGATCGAGCGAGCCCACCTGGTCATGCACGACTTCGGCGGGCCGTGGGGTCTGGTGTGGGCGGTCGCGCATCCCGAGGCATTCGCCAGCGCGACGCTCATCAACACCGGGGTGCTGCTCGACTACCGTTGGCACCGCCTGGCCCGGATCTGGCGGACCCCGGTTCTCGGCGACCTGTTCATGGCGACGACCACCCGGGCCGGGGTGAGGATGGTGGTCGGCCACGACAACCCGCGCCTAACCCCGTCCGCAATCGACCGCATCTACGACGCCTCTCGCCATCGACACACCAAGCGCGCGGTGCTGAAGCTCTACCGCGCGACCCCCGCCGCGGCGATGGGCGCGCTCCGTATGCCGTTGCGCGAGCTTGATCGTCCCGCGCTCGTGGTCTGGGGCACCACGGACGCCTACATCCCCTGGAAGCAGGCCGATCTCCAGCGGGAATCGTTCCCATCGGCCCGCATCGAACTGCTCGAAGGGCTCGGCCACTGGCCATTCCTTGAGGATCCCGCCCGGGTCTCAGAGGTGGTGATCCCCTTCCTGCGCCAGCAGGTCCGCGCCGAGTCGACGGGCTAGGAGTCGGCGAGGAAGGCCAGGCAGTCGCCCACCGCGCCCTCATCGCTGCAGACGCCGAAGTGGTCGAGGCCCGGCCGCGGACACACACGCGAACATGCCTTGACAGTTATATGTCCATATGGCAATCTTCGGACTCAGATGAGCACCGCCGCACTCCGAGCGCTGGGCGCACCGCACCGGGTCGAGATCCTCGACCTGCTGCGCGACGGCGAGCAGCCGGTCGGCCATCTCGTCGACCGGCTCAAGCTGAGCCAACCGGCGGTCTCCAAGCATCTGCGGGTGCTCCGGCAGGCGGGTCTGGTCGAGTCGCGCATCGACGCCCAGCGCCGTCTGTACCGGGTCCGCGCCGAGCCGCTGGCCGAGCTCGACGACTGGCTCGAGCCCTACCGGCGGCTATGGGAGCGGCGACTGGACCAGCTCGAAGATCACCTCGACCGCAGGAGGAAGAACTGATGCCCGACGCGACCCTGATCACCGATCGCACCCAGCCGGCCGTGCGCCTGGAGCGCGAGCTGTCCGATCCACCCGAGCTCGTCTGGGCCGCCCTCACCGATCGCGATCAGCTGCGCGAGTGGTTCCCGTGCGACGTGATCGTCGAAGGCGGACGGTGGCGGGTCGGCGCCGCAATCAGCTTCCCCTTCCCGCCCGAGGTGATCGAGATGACGCTCACCGGCGAGGTACTCGCCGTCGATGAGCCGCACGCCCTCAGCTTCACCTGGGGCGAGGAGACGCTGCACTTCAAGCTCGCCCCGAGCAACGGCGGCACACGCCTGGTGCTGATCGACGAGCTTGCGGCCGACGCCGCCGCGCGCAACGCCGCGGGATGGGAGAGCTGCCTGGACCGTCTCGCCGGGATCCGCCCCGCTCCCGACGCCTGGCAGAGCCGGTTCGACCTCTACTCGGGTGCCTTCGCCGCGGAGCTCGGCCCTCAGGCGGGGCCGCCCAGCGGCTATAAGGGCGACGACGCGAACTAGTCGCCGGGCAGGCGCAGATCGGGCGCGGTCCCTGGGTCGAACTCACCGGCGAAGCTGCGCCGGTGCAGCTCGTGTGCGTCGCCGAACTCGTGCCAGGCGGCGGCGAGCTTGTCCGGATCGACGTTGACCCCGATCGGGTTGACCGCGAACTCGGGCGCGGCGCGCATCCAGTCACTCGATGCGCCCCAGTCGCCGAAGTTGTCGGCTTGCAGCTCGACGCTATTGCCGTCAGGGTCGACGTAGTAGAGCGATGTGGTCATTCAGCGTCACGTGGTGCAGGACCGGGTTGGGGACGGCGTCTGGGGGGTGTGTCATCTGAGGATGGATTATCCATCCTCAGGCAACACCCCCCGGATCTCATCCGCTTCAGCCGATCGACATCCGCTCCTCGCCGAGGTACACCCGGGCCGCCCAGGACTCCGGATCGGCGGCGAAGTGGCGCTGCAACGCGTCGTTGTTCAGCGCGTTGTCGATCGCCGCCATGATCATCGACTGGTCGAGCACCAGGCGGCGGTGGCCGATCGAGCCCGTCGCCGGATCGACCGCGTCGTAGAAGCCGCCGTCGCGCGTGTAGATCCCCGGGTACAGGGTGCGCAACCGAACCAGGTTGTCGTAGGCCTGCTCGGGGATCACCGGCAGCGCGATCGCCGAGGCGTGCGGGGAGACGGTGGTCTCGGTGGCGCAGGTCGTGCACCAGGCGAGCGGCGAACTGCTGCCGAACGCCTGTCCCTCGACGCCGAAGCCACCGTAGTCCCCGGTGTCGTCGGCGGTGCTCGAGGGCGACATCCCCCACACCGGCAGGCCGAGCTCCTGGGTGTCGTAGGTCTCCTGGACCTCGGCCCACCGCAGGTCGTTCAGGCCGAAGCTGTGCGGCCCCCACTCGGTCTCTGGCACGACCAGGTTGGCCATCAGCCCCTCGAACATCCCGCCCGCAAACGTCGGGACGAACGTGAGGTTCGTGCCCGGGTAGGTGTAGTGACCCTCCCAGACCGGGAAGCGCTTGCCCGACTGCGGATCGGTGTAGGTCTGCCAGTACCCGGTGCCCGGGTCCGACGGTGCCGGATCGGTGGAGCAGCGCTGCGGCGGCGAGGTCCGCCACGAGCGCCACCACACATCGCCGGGCATCTGGTGGCGGCCCATGCCGATGTACATCGCGATCCTCGGGTCGCTGTACAGGGCGCTGTTGTGGTAGCCCGCAGGCCCCTGGTCGACGTAGTAGCCGCCATACATCTGGCCGGTCGGGGGGTCGCCCGGAAGCGACGCGTTCACGTTGCAGTTCGTCTGCGCGCGGTTGTCGTAGAAGATCGAGAAGTCCATCGGGGCCAGCAGCTGGTCGGCGAGCCAACGCTCGTCCGGCAGTGCCTGGCGCACCTCGATCAGCCCGGAGGCGTACCACCCGTTGTCGACGGCGGAGACGAACCAGCAGTTGTCCTGTGCCGGCGTGGCCTCGGTGCAGTCCGGCTCTCCCGGGTTGGAGAGGACGTCGCCGTTGGTGGTGTCATACCACTGGTAGAGAAACCCGTCGAAGCGCTTGAGACCCTCCACCTCCTGCAGGGTCGCACTCGCCAGCCGGTCGGCTTGGGGCGTGGAGATCAGGTGCAAGTCGTGGGCGGCGACGACCGCCCACAGATAGACCCCGATGTTCGCCGCGGACGTGTACTGACCGCGGGTCGATCCCGGGCCGAGGTTGTCGAGCGGCAGGTGCGTCGTGGGATCGACGTCAGCGCCGTAGAACCGCCAGGTGTCGCGGGCGATCCCCTGAAGGACCGCCCGCTGGCGCGGGGTGAAGCCGTCGGCTCTCGCCGCCGGCGCCGCCGAGAGCACCGCCAGCGCCGCCGCCATCATGGCGGCGGCGACCATCGCGCGGATCCTCATTGGAGCGTGAACGTCGAGTGCTGCCCGCCGACCGAACTGTCACCGACCCACAGATCGAACGGACCGGGCTCCACCGTGAACTGCCCCTGCTCGTTGTAGAAGCCGAGGTTGTGCTGGTTGAGGGTGAAGGTGACTGTCTGGCTCTGACCCGCGTTCAACTGCACCCGCTGGAAGCCCTCGAGCTTGCGGACCGGCTGCAGGATGCTCGTGTCGCTCTCGTGCAGGTACAGCTGCACCACATCGGCGCCCGCCACCGACCCCGTGTTCTGGATCGTGGCGGTGACCTGGAACGGCTTGCCCGCGGACACCGTGCTCGGCGCCTGGACGTTCGAGATGGAGAACGTCGTGTAGGAGAGCCCGTAGCCGAAGGGGTACTGCGGCGCGTTGGGGATGTCGAGGTACCTGGACGTGTACTTGTTGTTCGGGTCGTACGGCCGCCCGGTCGGGAGCTCGTTGTAGGAGACCGGGATCTGGCCCACGTCGACCGGCCACGACATCGTCAGCTTCCCGCTCGGGTCGTAGTTGCCGAACAGGATGTCGGCGACCGCGTTGCCGCCCTCGGTGCCCGGATACCAGGCGTCGAGCAGTGCCGGGGCGTTCTGGGCCAGCCACGGGATCGTCAGCGGCCGGCCGTTCATCAGCACGACGACATACGGCTTGCCGGTCGCGGCGATCGCCTGGACCAGCGCGAGCTGCTGACCGGGAAGGCTGATGTCGCTCAACGATGACGCCTCACCGGCATCGGACGCCGGTTCGCCCACCACGACGACGGTGACGGCGGCGCTCTGGGCAGCATTGACCGCGGCCCCGAACCCGCTCGTGTCCGTGCACGTCGCGTCGCATCCCTGCTGGTAGTTGACTGTCGCCTGGGGGTCCGCCGCCTTGATTCCGTCCAGAACCGAGACGATCTTGTCGGTCGTCTTCAGGTCGGCCGGCGTGGTGTCGTACCCGATCGGGACGTCATCACCGATCTGGTCCAGCGGATCGTCGCCGAACGGGCCGACCACCGCGATGCTGGACGTGTTCTTATTCAGTGGCAGCGCATTGTTGTTGTTGTTGAGCAGCACCATCGACTCGTCGGCCATCGTCCGTGCGGCGGCGAGATGTGCGGGGGTGAGCTCCGAGTTGGCGACCCGCTGGGTGCTGCCCGGATCGGGGTCGGAGAACATCCCGGCCAGATACTTCAGCGTCAGCACGTGGCGGACGGCGGTGTTCAGCTGCGCCATCGTGATCTTGCCCTCGGCGAGCAGCTGAGGTCCGTAGGTGTCGAACGTGTCATAGACCGGGTTGCCCGCCGTCTGTCCGAGCGTCACCGCCATCTCGATGTCGAGCCCCGCGGTCAATGACTCGCGGGCGGCCTGAGCGCCGTTGGCGGCGTAGCCGAAGTCCTCGAGCTCCTGCACGGCCTGGTAGTCGCTCACGACGGTCCCGCCGAATCCCCACTCGTCACGCAGGATGTTGGTCAGCGTGTACTGGTTGGCTGTGTTCGGCACGCCGTCGAGTGAGTTGAACGAGCTCATCACGGTCGCCGCGCCGGCTTTGATCGCCGCCTTGTACGGCGGCAGATAGTCGTTGAAGAGCTGCTGGGTGGACATGTCGACGGTGTTGTATTCACGGCCCGCCACCGGCGCGCCGTAGGCGGCGAAGTGCTTGACGGTGGCAGCCATCCGGTTCGGGGCGGCGTAGTTCGAACCCTGGTACCCATCCACCTTCGCCACGGCCACCGCCGACCCCAGGAACGGATCCTCGCCGGCGCCCTCCACGACACGGCCCCAGCGCGGATCACGGCTGATGTCGACCATCGGGTTGAACGTCCACTTGATCCCGTCGGCGGTCGCCTCGTCGGCCGAGACCTGCTCGTCGTTCTGGATCGCGCTCATGTCCCAGCTCGAGGACTCGGCCAGCGGCACCGGGAACATCGTGCGGTAGCCGTGGATCACGTCGAGTCCGAAGATCAGCGGGATGTGCAGCCGCGACTGGAGCGCCGCCTGCTGTACCTGGTTGATCTGGCTGACGCCGGTGAGATCGAGGACGGAGCCGATCTGCCCGTTCTGGGCCTCGGAGATCAGGTCGCCGGGCGTGCCGTTCGGCCCGTCGGGACCGGCCATGGTGAGCTGACCGAACTTCTCGGCCACTGTCATCTGGGCGATCAACTGGTTGACCTTGGCGTTGATCTGGCCCTGGCTCATTCCGGACCCAGCCGCATGATGCTGGCTCCGCACCCCCGCCCCGGGGTGGTGTGACGCGGAGTCAGCGCTCGAGGCACCGGTCATCACGAGCACCAGCGCCGCGACCCCGACCAGGAAGAGGATGACCCCCGAGCAGAAGGCGTACCTCCGCCTCGGCTTGCTCCAGACCGCAGTGGCGACGCGCTCAGTCATCGCTCGACCTCCTCCTTGATTGCCGGTAACCCGGGCAGGGGTGTACCCATTCGCGCAGTCGGCTAACCCAACAGCGTGTGGTGACACAGCCGCAGGCGCGGCCGCTCGCCGTCAGGACTCGGGCGGCGGCCCACCCGTCACATCGCGCGCCTCGGGGTCATGACCGAGCGCCGCGCGGCCGCCGTCGACGGGCACCACCGCGCCGGTGACGAAGCTCGCATCGGTTGAGAGCAGGTGCTCGACGACCGCGGCGACCTCCTCGCCGCGACCGGAGCGCCCGAGCGGATGCACGCGCCGCAACTCCGGGTCAAGCAGATCGTCGTAGCGCTCGGTGACGATCGAGCCGAGCGCGACCGCATTGACGCGGATGCCGCGCGGCGCATAGTCGACCGCGAGCGCACGAGTCAGTCCCTCGATCCCCGCCTTGGCGGTCGCGTAGGGCAACGCCCCCGGCACGGGGCGCTGCGCCTGGTGCGAGGAGACGTTGACGATTGCGCCCGCTGTGCCATCGGCGAGGAACCGGCGGATGGCAACAGCGCTGCCGGCGAGCGCCAGCCCCAGGTTCGCGGTGATCAGCGACAGCACTTCGGCCACCGGTGTGTCGTGCACCGCTGCGTCGTCGAACACGGCCGCGTTGTTGACCCAGCCGACGACGCTCCCGGCTCGCGCCGCCCGCTCCACCGCCTCGCCGAGCGCCTCCTCGCTCATCGCGTCAGCGACGACCGCCTCGATCCCGGGGGTACCGTCCGCCCAGCGCAGCGCCTCCCTGTCCCGGTCGACCACGACCACATGCCCGCGCCGGGTCAGCCGCTCGGCGATCGCCCGCCCGACACCGCGGGCGCCACCGGTGACCACATACGCCTGCTTCACCATGACTCAGGAGGGAAGCGTCCAGTACCCGTCGGCCCCAGCGGCCTCGAACCGCCCGACCTCGCCGAGCGCCGCTCGGGCGGACTCGATGTCCGTCTGCATGATGAGCGCGATCTCCGCGGTGGCGAGCGGCTCCTCGGCCCAGCTCAGAACTTCCTGGGCCGACGCGGGTGGCGGTCGGCGAGGCAGGTGCGGGTCAGCATTGGCGATCGCGATCTCGTAGGCCTCGATGGGGTTGAAACCAGGCACCGCGATCCCGCCGATCAGGTACGTGGGAGCGGTGTAGCGGCGCTCCTGCGGCGGACCGCCGAGCTTGTGGTCGAGCGCCCGCGCGGGCGGAGCAGGATCACGCGCGGCGGCGATGTCGGCGTCGAGCGCGGCGGCCACCTCCGCCGACCCGATCCACCCCGAGAGCTGCAGCGAGTCGATCCCGGCCTCCCGCGCCGCGCCGTCGATCAGCTCCGGGTCGTCGAGCAGCCCGCCCACCATCGTGCGGACCCGCAGACGGCGGAGCAGCGCCTCGGCGTGCTCAGGGGCGTGCAGCCGCGTCGCGACGACCGCGTGGCACGCCGGCTCCGAGGAGGCCTCACGCGCGTAGGGAACCGGGTTGATCGGCATGCCGAAGCGGCGCTGGAGCGTCGGCGCGCCCTGCGCCAGCTTGCCCGCCTCGCCGGGCTCGAGAGTGAGCACGATCATCCTCACCGTCCAGATCAGTCCCTCACCGTAGTGCCAGCGCAGCCGCTGGCGCACCGGCTCGGCCGAGAACGCGAACGGGCACGCCGGATCGGTGAACAGCTCGATCGAGACCGCGCTCACGGCGCTCAGGTGAGGTCGTCGAAGTCGCCGCCTGCCCAGGCGATGTAGCGGTCCGCGGAGCGGCGCACCGCGCCGGCCGCGTCATGCTCGATCCCGCGGCCGAAGTTGTCGTAGAGCCGGTCGAAGCCGAGCGCCTCGGCGCCGCGGGTGATGCGCTCCACGACCGCCGGCGACAGCGGGATCCGGTTGGGGTAGCTGCGCAGGAACGTCGTGGTCGCGCGATCGGGGTTGGCGTGGATCGTGTCGGAGGTGAGCAGCACGCCGCCACCGTCGGCCCCGCCCGCCCAGTGCACGACCGAGCTTCCGGCGAAGTGGCCGCCGAGCTCGACGAGCGCGAGGCCCGGGGCCAGCTCACGGCGGCCGCGCCAGGTCTCGATCGCGTCGTCAGGGCGCGCCACCCAGTCGAGCTGCGGCTCGCTGACCAGGATCGGGACGCCGCCGAGCGCGTGGCTCCACTCCACCTGTGCGCCGAACATGTGCGGGTGGCTTGACGCGACCGCCAGCACCTCGCCCTCGGCGCGGACGCGCTCAACAGCAGCGTCGTCGACGAAGCCGACCGGGTCCCACAGCAGGCTCCCCTGCGGCGTGGTCACCAGATGGGCCTGATGGCCGATCCCGACCTTTGGCTCGGTGGTGATCCCGAGCAGCCCGGGCTCCATCTCCTGCATTCGGGTCCGCTGCCCGGCCGCATCGAGGTCGGCAAGGCTGGTCCAGTGCTGCCCATCCGCGGGCACCCACTGGCGCTCGTCGGCGCAGATCGCGCAGACGCCGGCGGCCTCGGCGTGCTCGACGCCACAGGTGGCACACAGCCAGGCGCTCGCGCGGGTCATGCGCACAGCCTTTCAGATCGACGCCCCGAGCGTGGTCAGCGCCGTGCCCAGGCGGAGTCACGGATCGCCGCCCGTGCGGCGGCGTCGCCGGGGACGCCGTGGACCGGCCACCCGGGAAGGCCGCGGCGCTGCCGAGATAGAGACCCGCGACGGGGGTGCGGTAGGGCGAGAGCCGCGGCACCGGACGGAAGATCACCTGCCGAAGGCCGTAGCTGCCTCCGCCGACGTCGCCGCCGATCAGGTTGGGGTTGCGCCGCTGCAGGTCCGCCGGAGTGGGCACCGAGCGCGCCAGCGCCGGCCGGATCGACCGCGGAGAACGTGTCGTGAAGGAAGCCGGGGAGCGTGAGCGCCTCGGTGCGGACCGCGCCGCCGGGTGCGTGCGCGGCCTCGAGCACCAGGACCGAGCGCCCGGCCTCGGCAAGCCGGATCGCGGCCGCGAGACCGTTCGGGCCGGCTCCGACAACAAGGGCGTCATGCTCCCCGCCCATGCGACCGGCGACCCGAAGGGCCGGCCGCGCGCTCAGCGCGAGGTCGAGCGCCTAGGGGCGGGGCGGGGACTGACGGGCGGTGGGCCGGCGTTTTCCCGAGCGAGCCGACGATCGGCCGCTTCCTGCTTGAGCCGAGCTTGCTGCGTGGCGAGTTGCGCGGTCTGCGCCGCACGCCGATCAGCCGCACTCAGCCACGGTTTCGTCTGCCCCGTCGATGTCGTGATCGGGTTCTTGCGCGGCATACATCAGCTCCTTGCGAATCGGATGAGGCCACTATACCTGACATCAGTGTCTAGAAAAGCTATTCTTCCGCTGATGTCACCCGGCGAAGCACCGACATGGTCGTTCCTCACCAACCACGCGCGCGTCCTGCTGTGCATCGCTGATGACCCCGCGATCCGGCTGCGTGACATCGGCGAGCAGGTCGGCATCACCGAACGCGCCGTGCACCGGATCGTCGACGACCTCGCATCCGGGGGGTATGTCTCACGGGAGCGCAGCGGTCGCCGCAACCGCTACACGGTCCATCGCCACCTCCCGGTGCCGGATCGGATCAGCCATACGCATCCGATCGGCGAGCTTCTGGAGATCCTCGCGCCGCTCACGCCGGTGTCGTAGACCGCGGGCGGTAGATGTGCAGCGCCGCGCCGCTGTCGTAGGTGTGGGCCTCGACGAGGGTGAGGTGCAGCGGCTCGGTCAACCCGCTGAACAGGGGCAGCCCCTCCCCCAGCACCACCGGCTGCAGAATCAGCCGGTACTCGTCGACGAGACCGCGGCTGGAGAGCGACTGCGCGAACGCGGCGCCGCCCCAGGCCAGCATCTCCCCTCCGCCCTCCTGCTTGAGTTGGGCGATCTCGGCCGCCAGCTCGCCACTGGCGATCCGAGTCTCGGCCCAGTCGGCGCGCTCCAGCGTGCGTGAGAAGACCACCTTGGGGATCTCGTTCATCGGGGCCGCGTAGGGGTCGTCGGAGACCGGCCAGAACTGGGCCATCTCCTCGTAGGTGACGCGGCCCATCAGATGCGCCTGGACGGCGTCGAACCAGCCGAGTTTGCGCTGCTTGAGCGCGGGGTCCTCGGGCGGAAGGCCCCAGCCTCCCGCGCCGAAGCGACCGGGTCGTGCGACGAGTCCGTCGAGCGAGACCCCCATCGACAGTATGAGTGTGCGCATCGTCCTCTCCTCTCGTGTCGCTCGATTGTTCCGCGCCACGCCGGCCCGGCTCAAGCGGCCTCGGCGGGTGCGGCTTCCGAGGCGCGCGCGGTTTCGGCGGCGGGCATCCCCACGGGGGAGCGCAGGACCGTCACGGCGAGCACGAACGCCATGACGAGCAAGCCCACGCCGATCTCCCAGCCGAGCCGGTAGCCGCTCGTCAGCGCGGCGGGCCGGCCATACCCGGCCGCGAGCATCCGGCTGGTGTGGGTGCTCGCAAGCGTCGCCAGGACCGCCAGCCCGACCGCCCCGCCGACCTGCTGGGTGGTGTTGACGATCCCCGAGGCCAGTCCCGCCTCACGTGGGTCCGCGGCAGACATCGCCAGGGTGACGATCGCCGGGAACCCCAACCCCGCGCCCAGTCCGACGAGCACGATCGCTGGCAGGAGGTCCGCGGCGTACGCCGCGTGGACGGGGACACGCGCCAGCCAGGCCAACCCCACCGCCGCGAGCACGATGCCGGGCAGCAGCGTCGCCCGTGACCCCGCCCTCAGGATCAGCCGCGGGGCGACCGCCAGCGACACCGCAGCGATCAGGATGGCGGCGGGGAAGAACGCGAGCCCGATCTGGAGCGCCGAGTAGCCGGCAACCCGCTGCATGTAGAGGCTGCCGAGGAAGAACATCACGAACATCCCCGCCGCGAACAGCATCTGGATGAGGTTCGCGCCTGACATGGTCCGGGAGCGGAAGACCCGCAGCGGCACGAGCGGCGCGGCGCACCGGCGCTCCCACGCGAGGAAGCCCGCGAGGAGGACCAGCGCCGCTCCGCCGACTCCGAGCGTGTGGGCAGACAGCCAGCCGTAATCCTGGGTCCGGATGATCGCGTAGATGCCGAGGGTCAGCGCGGCGGTGATGAGCACCGCTCCGGTGATGTCCGCGCCGGCGTCGCGTCCCGCACCGCGGTCTCGGGGCACGAAGCGGACAGCCAGGAGCGCGGTGATGGCGCCGATCGGGACGTTGACGAAGAAGATCCAGTGCCAGTCGAGCACCTGGGTGATCACTCCTCCGGCGAGCAGCCCGATCGACGCCCCTGCCGAAGCGACGAAGCTGAACACGCCGATCGCCTTGGCCCGCTCGGCCGGTTCGGGAAACATCGTGACGATCAGCCCGAGGATCACCGCGGAGGACATCGCGGCGCCGACCCCCTGCGCGAATCGGGCGGCCACGAGCATCGTCGCGCTCGCGCCGATGCCGCACAGGATGGACGCGGATACGAACACGGCGAGCCCGGTCAGGAAGACGGTGCGGGCGCCGACCAGGTCGCCGACTCGCCCCGCCAGCAGCAACAGACCACCGAACGTGATCAGGTAGGCGTTCACCACCCAGGCAAGGTTCGACTGGCTGAAGTGCAGGCTGCGCTGGATCGCGGGCAGCGCGACGTTGACGATCGTCATGTCGAGCACGATCATCAGCGCACCGACGCACAGGATCGTGAGCGCGACCCAGCGGGCCCGCTCGCCCGCCGCGGGAGGTGGGGACCCGGTTGCGGGCACGGTGGCGGTGGTCATGATGCTCCTGTCTGGTGGTGTGGGGAGGGGTCGAGCAGTTGAGCGCCGTCAAGGCGTTCTCCGATGCCGTGGAACTCGCGGACCTCGACGCCATGCCGGCGCAGCAGCGCGGCGTACGCACGGCCGGCGGCTTGGCTCTCCGGCGCGGTGACGATCGAGGCCGGGGCGACACCCGCGGGGTGTGGCGGGAGCGGCAGGACGGCGTCGAAGCGCGGGTGCACGAGAAGCTGGCGACGCAGCGACGGCCAGCCCTCAGCGCGGGCGGCGATCGCCAGCCAGGCCGTGTGGGCGCAGCCGCACTCCAGCCCGGCAACCACGAGGTTGTGCGCCTGGCCGCCGAGCTCCTCGGCGTGGTCGGCGGCCCATCCGAGCGCGGCCATTTCGGCACCGAGCACTGATGCTCGACCCCGGCCCGCCGCCGGCGAGAGGCGGACGACGACTGCGGGGGCGGTGCGGCAGATGTCCGCCCCAAGGCTGGAGCCCCGCACGTCGTCGAGCAGCAGCACCACCCGCAGCGCGCCGTCCCCGTTCGGCCTGACCGGCCAGTGGACTCGCCCGCCGAGGCGCGCCTCGCCAAAGCGCAGATGCAGGTCGGCGCACAACACGGATGGAGCGGCCGGCCGGGGCGGGCCGAGGGTGCGAAGCGGCATGACCGGCAGGCTCCCATCGGGGCGCCGGTCGGGAAAGTCCGTTCGTGCAAGACCGTGATGCGCGATCGGCAATGCCGAAGCTGCGTCGCGCGGAGATACTGTGACCATGAACGATCAGGGCCATCTGCTGCCGTTTCCGCAGGCTCCCGACGGCATCGAGCTGCGCCACCTGCGCGCGTTCGTCGCCGTCGCCGAGGAGCTCAGCTTCGCCCGTGCCGCCGACCGCCTGTACATCTCCTCGCCGGCGCTCAGCCGGCAGATCCGAGGGCTCGAGCAGCTGATCGGCTCAGATCTGCTCAAGCGCTCCACCCACCGGGTCGAGCTGACGATCGCGGGCGAGGCGCTGCTGCACCGCGCTCGCAAGCTGCTCCAGGATGTCGACGAGGCGGTCGCGGCCACGATGCAGGTCGGCGGGGAGCTCCAGACCCGGATCGCCAGGCTCTGGCAGCCGCTCGAGGGCCTGCTTGGCGCGGCGCAGCTGCACGAGGCGCGCACCGTCATCGAGGAGATGCAGGCGCAGCTCGAGCCCCCACCGGGCGTGGACATTCGCCCCGTGGTCGCCGGCGGGACGCCATCGCTCCTCGCGCGCGGCGCCGGGTCGCCGTTGCCGACCGTGTTGTACGTGCACGGCGGCGGCTACGTCCTCAGCTCGGCGTTCGGCTACCGGCCTCACGGCGCCGCGATCGCGATCGCCTCGCAGCGGACCGTGCTGATCCCCGATTACCGGCTCGCGCCCGAGCACCCCTTCCCGGCCTCGGTGGAGGACTGTCTGAGCGCGTACGGATGGATGCTCGAGCGCGGGGTCTCACCGTCCGAGATCACGGTTGTCGGCGACTCCTCCGGCGGAGGTCTGGCGATGTCGGTCCTGCTCGCGCTCCGGGAGCGAGGCGGCCCGATGCCGGCGGCGGCGGTGCTGCTGTGCCCATGGCTCGACCTGCGACTGACGGACGAGCCCGAGCACGGGACGACGATGGTGTTCACCGTCGACGAGTGGTGCCGGATCGCGGAGATGTACCTCGCCGGGCACCCTGCCGACGCCCCGGTCGTCAACCCGCTCGTCGCCGACCTCACCGGCCTGCCTCCGATGCTCATCCAGGCGGCCACCGGTGACGCCCGGCTCACCGACGCCAAGCGACTCGCCACCCGGGCACGCGCCCAAGGTGTTGAGGCGCGCCTCGAGCTCTACCCGGTGGACGCACACGCCTTCCACCTGTTCTGGTCGTTCCTCCCCGAGGCGGCGGACGCGATCGAGAGCGCGGGTATGTTCATCCGCGCGACCGTCCCCATCGCGGTGGCCGGGGCGGTCCAGCGAACCGGCAGCGAAGGCTAGGCCGCCGCCGCGAACGCGTTGCGCGCGTGGGCGGCGATCGTCTGCGCCAGCTGGCGGTTCGCGTCGAGGCGCTCGGCGGCAGCCTCGAGCGACAGCCGGCCGTGGCAGAACGACCAGCAGTCGAGCATCAGCGGCCGGCCGAAGATCGCGCCCTCGAGACGGGAGAGCTCCTCTGACTCAAGCGTGATGCGCCTGCGGTAGCGAGAGACGACGAGGTCGATCAGCCGCGGATGGCGGGCGCCGGCGGCCCACAGCAGGAAGCCGAGCGACCACAGCCGCGGCCCGCGCCCGGCGCCCGTCCAGTCGACGATGATGAGCCTCTCGTCCGGCGTCGGGATCGCGTTGGCGAGCACGAAGTCCGGATGGACGAGCGCGTGCGGCAGATCGGAGCAGTCGTCGGCCTGCTCGACCGCCTCGCGCAGACGGTCGAACGTGGCCAGCCGGCGGGCCGGCACCTGGCCGACAGCGTCGTCGAGCAGCTCGCCGGCGGCAGCGATCTCCTCCCGCGGGCCTCCGTTGAACGACAGGTGGTGCCAGGCGCCGCCGGATCGCCGCTCGCGCCCAGCGTGGTCGTGGAGGGCGCCGAGCAGGGCTCCGAGGAGCGCCGCGGACCGCCCCGGCTTCAGCGGCGGGGCCGCCTCGACGAACTCGGTGATGAGCACCGTGCGCTCACCCCACCGGGAGACCGGCTCGGGGTCGGCGCAGCGCTCGGCCGGAAAGCCCGCATGCTCGAGCGCCCGGAGCAGATCCGCCTCGGCCTCGACGTCGGCCGCAGGACGCGCGGACCCGAACACGCGAGCGACCCAGTCCGGTCCATCGCCCCGTGCCACGTGGTGGACTCCGGCGTCGAGCTCGTCGACGTCGGTGGCGTCGATCCCGTAGCGCTCGCGCAGGTGCACGGCAATGCCCGGGCCGGTGGCGGCGCTCCCATCGGACGCGGGCATGGCACGAAGTATGGCGGGGCGGCTGAGCCGGCGATTCACCGACACGAACGCGCTTTCTGTCCCTCACTGCCAGTTTTGGAAGAACCGGTGGACGGCGCGCGATTGGGCATGCAGCCGGTCGGCTGCCTATTATTGGCAGCTAAATGGCTGCCTATCCACCCGACGTCGACGATGTGTTCCGCGCGCTCGCCGATCCGACCCGCCGGCGACTGCTCGACGCGCTCAACGCTCGCAACGGCCTGACGCTCCGAGAGCTCTGCGCCGACGCGGAGATGGCACGCCAATCGGTGTCCAAGCACCTCGCGGTGCTTGAGGCGGCTCAGCTGGTCACGACCGTCCGGAGCGGTCGGGAGAAGCTGCACTACCTCAACCCGGCCCCGATCAGCGACATCGCGGAGCGCTGGATCAGCCGCTACGACCGCCATCGGGTGCTCGCCCTGTCGGCACTCAAACACGCCCTGGAGGAAGAGACCATGGATGCACCCTCGTTCGTCTACACGACCTACATCCGCACCACGCCCGAACGGCTCTGGCGGGCGCTCACCGAGCCGGAGTTCACCGAGCGCTACTGGGGACTGACGATGGAATCCGACTGGCAGGAGGGCTCTCCGTTCACGCTGCGGCAGTGGGACCTGCAGATCGAGGATCCCGAGCAGATCGTGCTCGAGTCCCGCCCCTACGAGCGGTTGTCCTACGGGTGGCACGCGTTCACGCCCGAGTGGCGGGCCGAGGCGCATAAGCGAGTCGGGTTCCCCGCGGAGTTCCTGGAGAAGATCGCGGCCGAGCGCCGCTCACGGGTGACGTTCGTGATCTCCGATCTCGGTGAACTGGTCAAGCTCACCGTCACCCACGACGGGTTCGACCCCGGCAGCGCGGTCCTGCCGACGATCAGCCAGGGCTGGCCGCACGTGCTCTCGAACCTCAAGACGCTGCTCGAGACCGACGACGTGCTCCCGGATCCGGCGGCGCAGGCAGCCCCGGCAAGCGCCTGAGCTCAGGCGGCGGCGAGCGACACCGCGATCTCGAGCATCACGTCCTCCTGGCCGCCGACGAGCCGGCGGCGCCCGCATTCGAGCAGGATGTCCTGCATCGGGACGCCGTAGCGTTCGCCCGCGCGCTGGGCGTGGAGGAGGAAGCTCGAGTACACACCCGCATAGCCGAGCACCACCGAGCCGGCATCCATCCGCGGCTCGTGGCGCATGTAGGGGCGGACGACCTGCTCGGCGGCGGCGAGCGCCGGGATCACCTGCACCCCGGTCTCGATCCCCGCGCGATCGAACACGGCCGCGAGCACTTCGGTGGCGGCATTGCCCGCGCCGGCCCCGAGCGAGGCGAGCGACCCGTCGATCCGGGCAGCGCCCGCCTCGACGGCGCGCAACGAGTTGGCGATCCCGAGGCCCAGGTTGTTGTGGGCGTGGAAGCCGACCTCGACATCGCGGGGCACCGCCGCGCGCAGTGCCCCGACGCGTGCGGCAGCCTGGTCGGGAAGCAGAGCCCCCGCGGAGTCGACGACGTAGACGGCGTTCGCCCCGGAGTCGGCCATGATCCGAGCCTGGAGCGCCAGCGGCTCGGGCTCGGACATGTGGCTGAGCATCAGGAACCCGACGGTGTCCAGGCCGAGCTCCCGGGAAGCGCCGATGTGTTGGATCGCGATGTCGGCCTCGGTGCAGTGGGTCGCGACTCGCACCATCGTCACCCCAGCGGCGGCCACCTCTCGCAGCCGGCTCACCGTGCCGACGCCCGGCAGCAGCAGACAGCCGATCCGGGCGTGCCGTGCGGGCCGCACGGCGGCTTGGATCAGGGTCAGATCATCGGTGCCCGAGAACCCGTAGTTGAACGTGCTGCCGCCGAGCCCGTCGCCGTGGCCAAGCTCGATCGAGCGCACGCCGGCGCCCTCCAGCGCCGCCACGGTCGACTCCACCTGCTCGACCGTGAACCGATGGCCCATCGCGTGGCTTCCGTCGCGCAGCGTCACGTCGGTCAGTCCGATCATCGCGAGGCCACCTCCGGCGCCCGGGCGACCGCAAACCGCTCGGCGACCGCCACCGCGGCGGCGGTCATGATGTCGAGATTGCCGGCGTATTCGGGCAGATAGTCGGCTGCCCCGCGCACCTGGAGCGCGACCGACACCCTCCCCCATCCGCCCCACTCGGGCCGGGGTTCGTCGAACTGCGGCTCGGCGAGGAGCCGATATCCCGGCACGTAGGCCTGCACGTCGGCTGCCATCGCCTCGACCGATGCGGTGATGGCGTCGTGGTCGGCCTCCTGGCCGATCGCGCAGAACACCGTGTCACGCATCATCAGCGGCGGCTCGGCGGGGTTGAGGACGATGATCGCGCGGCCTGCCGCGGCCCCACCCACCACCTCCGCGGCACGTGAGGTGGTCTCGGTGAACTCGTCGATGTTCGCGCGCGTGCCCGGCCCGGCCGAGCGCGACGCGATCGAGGCGACGATCTCGGCGTAGTGGACCGGGGTCACCGCCGACACGGCGGCCACGATCGGCACCGTCGCCTGCCCGCCGCAGGTGACCATGTTCACGTTGACCGCGCCGAGGTGATCGTCGAGGTTGACCACGGGGACCACGTACGGGCCGACCGCTGCGGGGGTGAGGTCGATCACCCGGATACCCGCCTCCGCGTAGCGCGGTGCGTTGGCAAGATGGGCGCCGGCGGAGGTCGCCTCGAGCACCAGATCGGGGAGCTCGTCCTGCGCCAGCAGCCAGTCGACGCCCTCGTAAGAGGCGGTCAGGCCGGCCGCGCGCGCCCGGGCCAGGCCATCCGAGGCGGGGTCGACGCCGATCATCCAGCGCGGCTGCACCCGCTCGGAGCGCAGCAGCTTGACCATCAGGTCGGTCCCGATGTTGCCCGAGCCGACGATCGCAGCGGTCAGTCCATCGCCGGTGGAACTCACGCGAACCCCAGCTCGACCCGGCCGAGCTCGCCGAAGTCGCCGACGAAGCGGTCGCCGGCCCGCGCCGGCGCCATGCGCGTACAGGCGCCGGAGAGGATCACGTCGCCGGCCTGCAGGCGCGCGTCGAACGGGGCGAGGGCGTTGGCCAGCCAGGCGACGGCGGCGCACGGGTCGCCGAGCACCGCACTCGTGGTCCCGGTCTCCACCGCCTCGTCGCCGCGCCGCAGCTGCGCTTTCACCGCGGTCACGTCGATGTCGTCGAGCCTCACCTGCTCGCCACCGAGCACGAAAGCCGCCGAGGATGCGTTGTCGGCGACGGTGTCGGGGAGCGCGATCCGCCAGTCGACGACGCGGCTGTCGACGAGCTCGAACGACGGCTGCACGTATGCGGTCGCCGCCCTCACGTCCTCGGCGGTCACGCCCGGACCGGACAGCGGCTCGCGCAGGTGGAAGGCGAGTTCGAGCTCGACGCGCGGCGCGATGTACCGCACCGCCTCCACGATGGCACCGTCGGCCAGCTGCATGGTGTCCAGCAGCGCACCGTAGTCCGGCTCGGAGACACCGAGCTGCTGCTGGACCGCTAGGGAGGTGAGGCCGATCTTGCGGCCGGCGATGCGGGCGCCATCCCGGAGACGGCCGGCGACGAGCCGCTCCGCGATCGCGTACGCGTCCTGGACGGTCAGACCCGGAACGGCCGCGGTGAGCGGCTGGATCGGCCGCGCATCGTCGGCGGCCTGACGCAGGCGACGCGCCCAGTCGTCGAGCTGGGTGTCGGTGAGCTGAGACATGGCGGGTGATCCTGACGACCGGCGCGCGGTGCGACAATCGCTCATCCCATTCAGCGGGATGAGCCCACGGACCCGAAGCGAATGCGCACCTCCGATCACGACGCCGTCCTCGATCGCGCCTTCCGGCTGCTCGCCGCGTTCACCCCTGACCACGGCGAGCTCACGCTCGCCGAGCTCGCCGCGGCGTCGGACCTGCCCCGCTCCACCGCGCACCGGCTCGCGGGACAGCTCACCGAGCACGGCGCGCTCGAGCGATCCGCTCGCGGCTGGCGGCTCGGGCTGCGACTGTTCGAGCTCGGCCAGCTCGTCCCGCGCCAGGAGCGGCTGCGTGAGCTCGCGCTTGCGCACATGCAGGATCTCTACGAGCTCACGCACGAGACGATCCAGCTGGCGGTGCTCGACGGCGGCCAGGTGCTCTACGTCGAGATCCTGTCCGGACACCGCAAGGTCCCCACGCCCTCACGCCGCGGAGGGCGGATGCCGGTCCACTGCACGGCGCTCGGCAAGGCGCTGCTGGCGTTCGCGCCCGACGGCGGCGCCGCGGCGGTCGAGGCGGCCGGGCGGCTCGACGCGCGGACCGGGCACACGATCACGGACCCGCAGCGCCTGATGTCCGAGCTGCACGACGTCCGTCGCCACGCCGTCGCCTACGACCGTCAGGAGGCCTCGCTCGGGCTGCGCTGCGTCGCCTCGCCGGTGCTGAGCACGGACGGGACGGCGCGGGCGGCGCTCTCGGTCTCGCTGCCGGCCGAGGACCCCCGGCCGTTCCCCGAAGTCGCCGCCGCGGTGCGGATGGCCGCGCTTGCGTTGAGCCGCGAGCTGCGCAGCCAGCCGGACGGGTCCGTTTTGGGGCGCCGATAGAGCCCATATCCGACGAAATCCCCTGGCGCGACCCTCCAAACACCTCACTAAGATGCTAGTATCTGAGCAGAGAGAGGGGAGCCCATGCTGGGAACAGTTGGCAAAGCGAGCCGCGTGCTCGACCTGTTCACAAACGACTGCCCCGAGTGGGGCGTCACCGAGGCAGCGATGGCACTTGGCGTGCCCCGGTCCTCGGCCCACGACCTGCTCGACACGCTCGCTTCGACCGGCTTCCTGCGCCGGGTGGCGGGCAACCGCTACCGGCTCGGCCTGAAGCTGCTGTCGCTCAGCAACACCGCGCTGACCAGCCTGCCGGTCCGCACGGCCGCACGGCCGGTGATGGACGCGCTCGCCCGGCGACTGGGCGCCGCCGTCCACCTGGCGACGCTCGAGGAGACCGAGGTGCTCTACGTCGACAAGGCGACACCCGCGTCCGGCCCGCGCAGCGAGTTGTCGGGCACCGGGCGGCGACTGCCGCTGCACTGCACCGCCGTCGGCAAGGTCCTGCTCGCCCACCAGTCGCCGGGCACGGTCGCCACGGCGCTCGAGCAGCTCTCGATGGAGCCGCTCACCGAGCGCAGCGTGCGCTCGCTCGACGCTCTGCGCTTCGAGCTGGCCGGCGCCCGGCGTGCCGGCGTCGCCCGTGATCGCGAGGGCTCGGTCCCGGGGATCTGCTGTCACGCCGCGCCGATCACCGAAGCCGGGCGCGTGAGCGCGGGGATCTCCATCAGCGTGCCGGTCGCATCCGAGCAGCGGCTCGGCGACCGCTACGACGAGATCGTCGCTGCGGCCGCCGCTCGGATCTCCCGCGGGCTCGCGGCCACCAATCCGACGGGCGATCGCGTTGCCGTCTGAACACGCCCGATCGCTCGACGGCCGCCGCGCGCTCGTCACCGCCGGCTCGCGGGGCATCGGCCGGGCCACCGCCGCAGTGCTGGCCGGGCGTGGCGCGCGGGTGTTCATCACCGGGACGAGCGACCAGACCGAGGCGACCGCCGCGGAGATCGGGGCCGATGGCTTCGCCGTGGCGGACTTCACGACGCCGGGCGCCGGCACAGCCGCGGTCGCCGCTGCGACGGAATCGGTCGGCGCGCTCGACGTCCTCGTCGTCAACACCGGCGGCCCCAAGCCGAGCGCGTTCGCCGCGCTCGGCGACGATGACTGGACGGGCGCCTACCACCTCATCCTCGGCAGCGCGGTCGAGCTCACCCGTGCCGCACTGCCCGGGATGGTCGAGCGCGGCGGCGGCCGGATCATCTACCTGACCTCGACCGCCGGCGTGGTCAAGCCGATCCCCGGACTGCACCTCTCGAACGTGATGCGAGCGGGGGTCGCGGCGCTCGCCGAGTCGCTGGTCGGCGAGTACGGGCCGCACGGCATCACCTTCAACACGATCGCGACTGGCCCGATCGCCACCCACCGCCGCCGCCAGATCATGGCCTTCCAGGCCGCCCAGAACGACGTCGCCGCCGCCGACTGGGAGCGACGGGAGAACGAGCAGATCCCGATGCGCAGGCTCGGTTCCCCGGAGGAGATCGCAGGCCTGGTCGCCTACCTCGCCTCGGAGGAGGCGGGTTACATCACCGGCGCCACCCACGTGATCGACGGTGGCCTCACCCTCACATGACCGCCCGCGAGGAGGCACGAGTGGACCCGTTCGATCAGTGGATGGAGGAAGCGGTACAGATGAAGCACGTCGATCCGGAGGCATCCCTGCCGGAGCCGCTCGTGCATTCAAGTGAGAGCGCGCACTGGCTCGATCCGGCGATGACCGGGAACCCAAGCCGGATCGGCGCGATGCCGGAGGTCCCGGCGCGCACGATGGAGTTCTATCTGCAGGAGATCCCGCCGCGGACTGCCGGCGACCTGCAGCGCCACCGCCACGAGTCGGTTCACTATGTGATCGCGGGGGCCGGGTACTCCGAGATCGGCCCGCAGACGTGCCGGTGGCACACGGGCGACCTCGTCTACACGCCTCCGTGGGTCTGGCATCGCCATTACAACGACGGCGAGGAGCCGGTCCGGATGCTGCTCGTGGAGAACTCGCGGCTGCTCGGCGCGCTCGGCCTGAACGAGCGTGAGAGCGGCGGGGAGATCACATACGCCGACCATCGCGAGGGGCGATGAGCTGGCCATCCGAGATGCTCGGACGCGCCTTGTCCCGGGCACGCCACGGACCTAGGTTGTGGACATGATCAACCGGCTCAGTCATGTCGAGGTGGCGGTGACCGACTTCGGGCGGGCGCGCGAGTTCTACTGTGACGTGCTCGGCTTCGAGGTGTTCACGCAGACCCCCGAGGCGCTGTGGCTCCGGGCCCCCGCCGAGTTCGACGTGTGGTCACTGAAGCTGTGCGCCGAGGCCGAGCCCGGGCTGATCGCCTTTGGGTTCCGGGTCAGCAGTGAGGACGCGCTCGATGAGCTCGCGCGGCTGCACGACACGCTGGCCGTGCCCTACCGCTGGCGAGAGGCCGGCGAGGAGCCGGGCCGGGGCCGGATGCTCCGCGCGCTGACTCCGAGTGGGCACGTCGTCGACTTCGAACACGAGGTCGACGAGGTCTCGATCCACGGGCCGCGCGGGCCCCAGCTTCCGATGCGCCACACCGACCGCCAGCGCGGCGCCGGCCTGGCTCGGCTCGACCATGTCAACGTCCGCACCGCCACCCTGCCGCAGGCACTCGACTACTTCCAGGACCAGCTCGGCTTCAGCGCCTCAGAGCGCCAGATCGACGGCGACGGGCAGGTGCAGCGCGCCTGGCTGCGACGTGCCCAGGGCAGCCACGACGTGGCGATCGGCCGTGACACCCGGCTCGGCTTCCATCACATGGCTTACACGCTGCGTGACAACGCCGCCGTGATCTCCGCGGCCGACCTGCTGTCGGACGCGAACCTGCCGGTGATCGAGTACGGCCCGGGTCGCCACGGGATCACCGACGCCTGCTTCCTCTACATTCGAGACCCCGACGGCAACCGGATCGAGCTGTATGCCGGCGACTATGTCCGTGACCTGGACCGTCCGCCGTTCGACTGGACGCTCGAGGAGTACGAGACGACGGGCCTGCTGTGGTGGGGCCAGGAGCCGCCCGCCTCGTTCCTCGCCGCCGGTCCGGTCCTCGAGCGCCCGCTCGGCACGCTGCAGGAGGTCGCCGGCTCATGAGCGTGACCTCGATCGGGCTGGCCGCAAACGGCCCGATCCAGACCAAGGCCGATCTCGTCTTCGAGTCCCTGAAGGCGCGGGTGATCGCCGGCTGGCGCGGCTATGGCGCGATGCTCAACACCGTCGAGATCGCCGAGGAGTTCGGCGTGAGCCGCCGACCGGTGATGGACGCGATGGCGCGGCTGGAGCTCGCGGGACTGATCGAGATCATCGCCCAGGTCGGCTGCCGGGTCGTCGTCCCCGACCGCGAGACCGTCCGTCAGCACTTCTACACCGCCGGCGTACTGGACGGCGCCGCCGCGAGGCTGGCCGCGACCCATGCGACCGAGGTGCAGCGAGGCGCGCTGGCCGTGGCTCTGCAGCAGAGCGCGCGGGCGGCGCAGGCGCACGACCAGCACAGCTTCGAGGCGGCCAACAAGGCATTTCACTCGGCGCTGCTGGCGGCCGGGGGCAACGACAGGCTCACGGCGCTCGCCCGTCAGTCATGGGACCTCAGCGACTTCTACCTGCAGCGACGGACCCCGGAGGACCTCAGCCGCTCACATGCCGAGCACGAGGCGATCGCCGAGGCCATCCTCGGCGGCGACGCCGAGGCGGCGCGCGCCGCCGCCGAGGCGCATCTTGAGCGGTTCGGCGAGGTGGCGATCCTGCCCGAGGACGGAGACGAATGATGAGCACGACCACGACCACACCGGCGCAGACCGCCACCCAGGTATCGATCTGGAGCGAGCTGACCGGAGTCGACCTGCGTCAGCGGTTCGTCGATGCGGGCGGGATCCGCACGCGCGTGCTCGAGGCCGGCTCTGGCCCCTCCTTGATGATGATCCACGGCACGGGCGGCCACCTCGAGGCGTATGCGCGCAACGTCCGCGCGCTCGCCGAGCACTTCCACGTCGTGCTCTACGACATGGAGGGGCACGGGTACAGCGACAAACCCGACCTGCCGTACACGATCGACGTCCTCTCCGACCATCTGATCGGCGTGATGGACGCGCTCGGGATCGAGCGGGCGCACCTGTCCGGCGAGTCGCTCGGCGGCTGGGTGGCGGCGTGGACGGCGGCGCACCACCCCGACCGGATCGAGCGGATCGTGCTCAACACCCCGGGCAACATCACCAACAAGCCCGAGGTGATGGCGACCGTCCGGGATTCGAGCCTGAAGGCGGTGCGGGAGGCGAGTACCGAGTCGGTCCGCGCCCGGGTCGCCTGGCTGTTCCACGACACCTCTCAGGTCACGGACGAACTCGTCGCGCTGCGGCTGGCGATCTACTCCCAGCCGGGGTTCGAGCAGGCGATGCGCAACATCGTCGCCGTCCAGGACTGGGAGTACCGCGCGCCGTTCGCCTGGTCGCCGGAGTGGTGCGCGTGGATCGAGGCGCCGACCCTGTTGCTGTGGACCGACCACGACCCAACCGGGACCGTGGAGGAGGCTGAGCTGCTGCGCGAGTGGATCCCCGACGCGCAGATCGAGCTGATCGAGGGGGCCGGCCACTGGCCGCAATGGGAGAAGCCTGACGAGTTCCACCGGGCGCACCTGCGCTTCCTCACCGGTGGCGAGTGAGAGGAGAGAACGACAGTGTGCATCACACAGGTGGCATACGCCGAGCTGGCGGTTGACGACCTCCAGGAGTCGGTCGGCTTTCACACCGACGTCGTCGGGATGACCGAGCTCGGGGCTGACAACAACCACGTGAACCTCGGCTGCGGCGTCGACGGACGGCTCGATCTGGTCCTGCACGGAGGCGGGACGGGCGTACGGCTGGTCGCGTTGGAGATCGAGTCCGACGAGGACCTCGACCGCTACGCAGCTCGGCTGAGCGAGCACGGCGTCGACTCCGAGCTCCTCACCGATCCCCGCTCGGGTGTCGCACGGGCGCTGCGCTTCGCCGCGCCGAACGGGCTGGCGATCGAGCTGGTACTCACCGACCCGGGGCCGGCGTACCTGAACCCCGGGCAGGCGTCGCGCCGCGCCGGGATCGCGCCGATCGACTTCGACCACATCACGCTCAAGGTGCCCGACCCCGACGCGACCGTCGCGTTCCTCACCCGGGTGCTCGGCTTCTCGGTTTCCGACGAGATGCGCCCGGCACCCGACACGCTGGTGGCGGCGTGGACTCGGGTGGGCAGCCAGCACCACGACATCGCGATGTTCAAGGGCCCGCCGGAGCAGACGCTGCACCACTACGCGCTGCGGCTGGAGTCATTCGAGCATCTCAAGCAGGCCGCCGACCGGCTCGGCGCGGCCGGGATCAAGGTGGAGACCGGCCCGGGCCGCCACAGCGTGGGCGGCAACGTCTACCTGTTCTTCTGGACCCCGGGCGGCAACCGGCTGGAGTTCTCGGCGGAGATGCCGCGTGTCGGCAAAGGCGAGACGAAGATCTGGTCGGAGCTCGCGACCGCGTTCAGCGCCTGGGGTGCGACCCCGCCCCCCACCTTCGGCGAAGGTTCCTGACCTCAGAGGAGATGGAGAGATGACCGTTGCTGACCACCCCGCTCAGGTGCCGGTCGACCAGCTCAGCCACGACCAGCTGATCGCGCGCGCCCGTGACCTCGGCGACCTCGCCTGGGAGCACACCCGTGAGACCGAGGAGAACCGCCGGCTGCCCGACGCGGTGATCCAGGCCCTGTTCGACTCGGGCCTGCTGCGCCTGGCCACTTCACGGCGGATGGGGGGCGTCGAGTCCCACCCGCTCACGCTCGTCGAGGTTGGACGCGAGCTCGCCCGCGGATCCGCGGCGCTCGGCTGGATCTACGGTCTCACCACCGGTCACCAGTGGTACCTGTCCTTCGCCCAGGAGCGGCTGCAGGAGGAGGTCCGTGACTCCCCGACCGGTCTGATCGTCGACTCGCTCGTGCCGGGCGGGCAGGCGGAGATCGTCGACGGCGGCTACCGGCTCTCCGGCCACTGGAAGTTCGTGAGCGGCATCGAGTGGGCCTCGTGGGCCGGGCTGGCCTTCGTGCCGCCGAACGCCAACCCGCCACGGCCGGTCGTCGCCCTCGTCCCCGCCGCCGAGCTCAACATCGACGACACCTGGCGGACAGTCGGGCTGCGCGGCACCGCGAGCAACGAGGTGACGCTCACCGACGCGTTCGTGCCCAGCCACCGGATCTTCGAGCTGGCCAAGTTTGCGCACGACAACGTGCCGCAGGGTGAGGTGGTGGAGGAATCGACGCTGTTCAAGCTGCCGTTCATGGGGATGGCAGCAATCCACCTCACCTACACGGCGCTCGGCGTCGCCCAGCGGGCGATCGAGGAGTTCACCCATTGGACGAAGGTCCGCGTCCGCGCCTACGAGCACACCGCCGCCCAGGAGGCTCCCTACTCGCAGATGATGCTCGCCGACGCGATCGCCAAGTGGGACGCCGCGCACGCGTTGATGCTCCAGTACTGCCGCGACATGTGGGAGGCGGCCGAGCAGGGCCGCGGCGCACTGCCCGACGACGTCCGCGCGCGAATGTTCGCCCAGCGCGCGCTCATCGCCCGCACCTCGGCCGAGCTCACCAATCAGCTGTTCCTCGACTCCGGCGCGATGTCACTGTTCGAGACCTCGGCGATGCAGCATCTGTGGCGCGACGCGAACGCCGCCTCAATGCATATGGTGCTCGGCCGCGGCGACGCGCTGACCAGCCTCGGCCGCTCGCTGATGGGGCTGCCCGGCCACCCGTTCGCGTAGCTGGCCGGTGATGACGACAATGGCTGCCCCGGAGACCGAGCAGCGCCGCTTCCGCGACGCGCTGGGGACGTTCGCCACCGGTGTCACGATCGTCTCCACCCGCCTGGACGACCTCGTCCACGGCATGACCGCCAACGGCTTCATGTCGGTGTCGCTGGATCCGGCGCTGGTCGTCGTCTCGATCGCCAGCGCGTCGCGGATGCACGACATCCTGATGCGCGCCGGCCGCTACGGCGTGAGCGTCCTCGCCCGTGACCAGGAGGCGGTCAGCCGCCACTTCGCCGGCCGCCCGGAGCGCGAGGAGATCGTCCTCACCGAGGCCCAGGGGGCGCCGCTCGTGGACGGCGCGCTCACCCATGTGGTCGCGGAGGTGATCGACGCCCACGCGGCCGGCGATCACACCCTGTTCGTGGGCGAGGTTGTCCATTTCGCGCACCGTGCAGGAGACCCACTGATCTTCCACTCCGGGGCCTACCGGCGGCTGCTCGATTCACCCGGTGACCCGACGCGCAGCGAGGAGTGGCAGGGCGACCTGCACAGCTGGCGCCTGGACGGCACGACCTGATCCTGTCCTCCCGGGGAGCGGAGCAGGTCGGCACTCCGGGAACAATCGAAACAGCTGGGGCCCCCAGGCGTGGTGCTGTCTCGATTCCTCCCGGGGGCCGGGAACAATCGAAACAGCTCGGCGATCGGGGGCGTTGCTGTCTCGATTACTCCGTTTGCGGGGCGGGCACCTCGGGCCCCGGGTCCTCACCCGTCGCTTCGAGGATCGTGCCGACCGCCTGCGGAACGGTGAGCTCCCCGGCGCGGACGCTCGCCCAGGCGCCCGAGAGCGCCTCCTCGAACCCGGGGCGCTCACGCAGGCGGCGGATGACCGTCTCCTCGAGCAGCCGCTGCAGCCAGCGGCGCTGCTGCTCGGCGCGCCGGTCCTGGAGCTGACCGGTCTGCTCCAGCAGGTCGCGGTGAGCCTGGACCGCCGCCCAGAGCTCTGCCAGACCCGTCCCCTCCCGCGCGCTGTAGATGAGCACCGGGGTCTTCCAGCCCGGGGTCGACTCCGGCAACATCCGGAGCGCGTGGCGGTAGTCGCCCGCGGCGCGCCGGGCGGCCGGCAGCAGATCGCCGTCGGCCTTGTTGACCGCGACGAGATCGGTGAGTTCGATCACACCGCGCTTGATCCCCTGAAGCTCGTCGCCTCCCGCAGGCACCAGCAGCAGGCACAGGGTGTCGACGATCTCCGCCAGCTCGGACTCCGACTGTCCGACGCCGACCGACTCGACGATCACCACGTCGAAGCCGGCGGCCTCGCAGAGCAGCATCGCTTCGCGGGTGCGCCAGGCGATGCCGCCGAGCACGCCTGCCGTCGGTGAGGGGCGGATGTAGGCGTCCTCGGCGACCGCCAGGCGCCCCATGCGCGTCTTGTCGCCGAGGATCGAGCCGCCGCTACGAGTGCTCGAGGGGTCGATGACGAGCACGGCGACCCGATAGCCGCGCTGGAGCAACCACAGGCCGAGCGCCTCGATCGTCGTGCTCTTGCCCGCGCCCGGCACACCGGTCAGCCCGATCCGGATCGCCCCGCCCGTGCGACCTGACAGCCGTACCAGCAGTTGCTGGGCAAGCTCCTGATCGGAGGCGAGGCGGCTCTCGGCGAGCGTGATCGCGCGGGAGAGCATCCCCCGGTCTCCCCCGCTCACCCCCTCGACGAGCTCGTCCAGGCTCGGGCGCGCCGGGCTCACGGCTGGTTGGTCGGCGCCGCCTGCGCGTGTCCGAGCCGCTCCAGCAGCAGCTCGATCAGCCTGCCGGCGGCCTCGCCGATCACGGTGCCCGACGGATAGATCGCGTCCGCGCCGCCCGCCCGGAGCTCGTCGAAGTCGGCGGGCGGGATCACCCCGCCGACGACGACGGCGATGTCCTTGCGCCCGGCCGCGTCGAGCGCCTCGCGCAACTGGGGGACGAGCGTCAGATGGCCAGCGGCCAGCGAGCTCGCGCCCACGATGTGCACGTCCGCCTCGATCGCCTGCCGGGCGACCTCCTGCGGCGTCTGGAACAGCGGTCCGATGTCGACGTCGAACCCGAGGTCGGCGAACGCGGTGGCGATCACCTTCTGGCCGCGGTCGTGCCCGTCCTGGCCCATCTTGGCGACGAGGATCCGGGGACGGCGCCCCTCCAGCGTCTCGAACCGTTCGACCAGTTGCCGCGTGCGTGTGAATGGCACCGAATGATCTCCCACTTCGCGCTCGTAGACCCCGGCGATGGAGCGGATCTCGGCGGCGTGGCGGCCGTAGACCTGCTCAAGGGCGTCGGAGATCTCGCCGACGGTAGCGTGCGCGCGGGCGGCTGCCACGGCCAGCTCGAGCAGGTTGCCCTCGCCCGAGGAGGCCGCGCCGGTGAGCTCCCGCAGAGCCGCCTCGACGGTCGTGGCGTCGCGTTCGGCGCGCAACCGCTCGAGCTTGGCGATCTGCGAACCGCGCACCGCCGAGTTGTCGATCTTCAGCACGTTCACCTGGATGTCGCGCTCGGGCTGGAAGCGGTTGACGCCAACGACCACCTGACGACCGGAGTCGATCCGCGCCTGCGTCCGGGCGGCGGACTCCTCGATCCGCAGCTTCGGGATGCCGGCCTCGATCGCCTTGGTCATCCCTCCGAGCTCCTCGACCTCGTGGATGTGCGCGAGCGCGCGCTGGGCGAGCTCGGCGGTGAGGCGCTCGACGTAGTAGCTGCCGCCCCAGGGATCGATCACCCGCGTGGTGCCGGACTCCTGCTGGAGGAAGAGCTGGGTGTTGCGGGCGATCCGCGCGCTGAAGTCGGTCGGCAGTCCAAGCGCCTCGTCAAGCGCGTTGGTGTGCAGCGACTGCGTGTGGCCCTGGGTGGCGGCCATCGCCTCCACGCAGGTGCGCACGACGTTGTTGTAGGCGTCGCGAGCGGCAAGCGACCAGCCCGAGGTCTGGCAGTGGGTTCGCAGTGACAGCGAGCGGTCGTCGGTGGGGTCGAAGCGGCGCATCAGGTTCGCCCACACCAGGCGCGCGGCCCGCAGCTTGGCGACCTCCATGAAGAAGTTCATGCCGATCGCCCAGAAGAACGACAGCCGCGGAGCGAAGCTGTCGACGGGCAGGCCGGCGGCCACCCCCGCCCGCACGTACTCCACCCCATCCGCGAGCGTGTACCCCAGCTCGAGGTCGGCGCTCGCCCCGGCCTCCTGCATGTGATACCCGGAGATCGAGATCGAGTTGAACCTCGGCATCTCCCGCGACGTGTAGCCGAAGATGTCGGAGATGATCCGCATCGACGGCCCCGGCGGGTAGATGTACGTGTTGCGGACCATGAACTCCTTGAGGATGTCGTTCTGGATGGTCCCCGCCAGCCGCGCGTGGTCGACGCCCTGCTCCTCGCCGGCGACGATGTAGAGCGCGAGCACCGGCAGCACCGCGCCGTTCATCGTCATCGACACCGTCATCTGCTCGAGCGGGATCCCTTCGAACAGCTGGCGCATGTCGAGGATCGAGTCGATCGCCACCCCCGCCATCCCCACATCGCCGGCGACCCGCGGATTGTCGGAGTCATAGCCGCGGTGCGTCGCGAGATCGAACGCGATCGACAGCCCCTTCTGCCCGGCGGCGAGGTTGCGGCGGTAGAACGCGTTGGACTCCTCCGCGGTGGAGAACCCCGCGTACTGGCGGATCGTCCACGGCTTCTCCACATACATCGTCGGGTACGGGCCGCGCAGATAGGGCGCGATCCCCGGCATCCCGTGGAGGAAGTCCAGGCCGTCGCGGTCGGCGGCGACGTACACGGGCGGGATCTCGATCCCCTCGGGCGTCTCCCAGAGATGGCCGCCCGCGTTCTGCGGGGCGGCGACACGCTCGGTCGGCACGTGGTCGAGTTCGCCCGCGGTGAAGTCGGGGATCCGCGAGCTCACAACGCTCCCCCCTCGAAGCGGTCGAGCAACTCACCGAGCACCTGCACCATGTCGACCCCGTCGCGGACACCGGTGTCGGCGCCGGCCGCCACCGCTGCGTCCTGGGAGGCGCCGGCCACGTAGACGATTCGCGCTCCGGCGTCGCGCAGCGCCTGAACCACGTCGTGCTGGAGCTCGGGCGACGCGTCCCGGCCCGGGCAGACCGCCGCGACGTGGAGGCGGTGCTCGCTCAGCAGCGAGGCCTGCGCCGCTGCGTCGGGCTGCACGCCGCTCGGCAGCGTGGTCACGCCTCCGGCCTCGAAGAAGCTCTTGGCCCACAGCGCGACGGTCACATGCGCGGACAGCGGCCCGAGGCAGGCGAGCAGGATCGTCGGCTCCTGGTGGCGCTCGGCGGCGATCCGCACCGCATGGGCACGGAGCGCCTCGAACTGGGCCGCGTCGCGCACGGGAGGCAGCATCCCGTCCTCCGACACCGTCTCGGGGACGGCGTCCAGCGCCTCCGCCTGGCCGCCGACGCCCGCGCGCTCCAGGCCGTCGTCGCCGAGCAGCGGGAACGTGTTCACGCCGGTCAGCGACCGCCGGCGGCGGGCGAGATCGTCGTGGCGCCGGGCGGTTTCGGCGCTCACGCGCCGGGTGACATCTCCGGAACGGAGCGCCTGCGTCACTCCGCCGGCCCGCTCGATCGCCTGCAGCTCGGCCCAGGCAGCGCGTGCAAGCTGATCGGTGAGCGACTCGACGTACCAGGAGCCGCCGGCGGGATCCGACACGCGGTGCAGCGAGGCCTCCTCGAGCAGCACCAGTTGGGTGTTGCGTGCCATCCGCCGGCCGAGCGGGCCGGACGGCTCGCCCGGCGGGAGCACCGGCTCGTCGAAGGGCAGCACGGTGATTCCATCCGCGCCCGCGACCGCGGCGGCGAACGCGGCGCTCGTGGCGCGCAGCAGGTTCACCCAGGGATCGAGCGCCGACACCATCCGGCGGCTGGTGCGGACGTACACCGCCGAGCGACGCGCGGGGGCCTCGACGCCACAGTGCGCCAGCACTCCCGACCACAGCCGGCGGGCGGCGCGCAGCTTCGCGATCTCGAGGAACTGGTCGGGGCCGGCGCAGAGGGTGAACTCGAGCGCTGCGGCAAGCGCTCCCGGGTCGACGCCCTGCTCGTCGCCTGCCCGCAGGTAGGCGATCGCCGTGGCGAGCGCCAGGGCGAGCTCAAACGGTGCGCCGGCGCCGGCCTCGACATACGGGGTGGTGTCGACACCCAGCACGCGGACGTGCGGGTACTCGGCGTGCACGTCCGCCAGCATCCGGATCGCGGTCTCCGTCTCCTCTCCGACACGGCCGTCGGCGAGCTCGCCGGAACGGGCGAGCGTCCCGATCGGGTCCAGGCGCAGTGAGCCGCGCACCTCGGCGGCTGGGTGGCCGCGGCGGCGCCAGACCTCAATCAGAGTCGAGGCGACGCGCGTCGCCTCGGCGCCCCCGGCGAGGGCGATCGGCGCGAGGTCGAGGTGGACGCCGTCCAGCACCTCATCGAGGTCGTCGCCGTCGGCGACGGGAATACCGGGGGTTCGGTCCGACGCGGTCACGAGCAGCAACTCGGAGGCGCCGCCCTCCAGGTCCTCGAGCAGCTCGCGGTTGGCCCGCCGGCGGTCCGGCGTGGCGTTCTGCTGGCGGATCGCCCAGGGGGTTCCCAGTCGCTCACCGCGCACGAACGGGTCGGCGCCGGTGACGCCGCCGGGGTCAGGGGCGAGCTCGTCATCGGACGCGTACAGCCACTGGACCTCGATCCCGTCCTCGAGCTCGGTGGTCAGCGCGCGCTCGGGGTCGCTCTCCCTTGCGCGAACCAGTCCCTCCCATGCTGCGCGGCCGGCAGACGGGAACCCGGCCGCGAGCGGTTCGATCGGCGTTGGCGTTGGATTCGGGGTCACTGATCCTCTTGCAAACTCTGCGAACTCGTGTGATGGCGGTCGGCCGGCCCGCTCATCCCCCTTTGTACCACAGGCTCACGGTGTGAACTCATGACAACGGAGCCGGCGCGATCTGCGAAGATTGCAAAGCCCATGAGCACCGAGCTGGCAGGCGCCCGTCTGCGCCATCTCCGAGAGGATCGCGGCCTGAGCCAGGCCGAGCTGGCTCGCCGGCTGGAGATCTCCCCCAGCTACCTCAACCAGCTCGAGCGCAACCGCCGCCCGCTGACGGTTCCCGTGCTGCTCCGGCTGACCGAGGCGTTCGGGGTCGACGCCGGGTTCTTCTCCGCCCAGGACCGCTCGCGTCTGATCGCCGAGCTGCGCGAGGCGCTGGCCGACGAGGCGGTCGCGGTCCGGGTCTCGACCAGCGAGATCGCCGAGCTGGCGACCAACCAACCCTCGGTGGCCCGGGCGCTGATCGAGCTGCGCCGTCGCTACCGCGACACCGTCGCCCACACCTCGGCGCTCGTCGGCGGCCAGGGGTGGCCTGCCGACGAGGAGGCGCTGGGCGCGATGCCGCACGAGCAGGTCCGGGACTTCTTCTACGACCGCCAGAACTACATCGACGCGCTGGACGTCGCCGCCGAGGCACTCGCGCTGGAGCTCTCGCCCGACGACATGCGGGGAGCGCTGCAGGATCGACTGGTGCAGACACACGGTGTCCGGGTGGTCGTCGGTCAGGGCGGGGCCTCCGGTGCCGGCGAGCTGCGCCGCTACGACCCCAGCGCCCGGCTGCTCCGTCTCTCCGGGCAGCTGCGCCCCGGCCAGCAGGCGTTCCAGCTGGCCACCCAGCTGGCGCTGCTGGAGCACGACGAGCTGCTCGAGCAGACAGTCGCCACCGGCTCGTTCTCCACCGGCGAGACGCGCACGCTGGCCCGGATCGGACTCGCGCACTACTACGCGGGCGCCGTGCTGATGCCCTACGGGCGATTCCTCGCGGCCGCCGAGCAGGAGCAGTACGACGTCGAGCGACTCGCCGATCGCTTCGCGGTCGGCTTCGAGGCCACCTGCCACCGCCTGAGCACGCTCCAGCGACCCGGGCTGCGCGGCGTGCCGTTCTCGTTCGTCCGCGTCGACCGCGCCGGCAACATCTCCAAACGCCAGTCCGCCACCGGTTTCCACTTCTCCCGTGGCGGCGGCAGCTGCCCGTTGTGGAACGTCTACGAGGCGTTCACCACCCCGGGCCGGATCCTCACCCAGGTGGCACAGATGCCCGACGGCCGCAGTTATTTCTGGGTCGCGCGGACGGTCGCGCGCAAGCGCAGCGGCTACGGGACCCCGACCAAGACGTTCGCGCTCGGGCTCGGCTGCGAGCTGCGACACGCCCACCGTCTTGTCTACTCCCGCGGCCTTGACCTGCGCGATCCCGCGCTCGCAACGGCGATCGGCATGGGCTGCAAGACCTGCGAGCGGACCGCCTGCCCGCAGCGGGCGTTCCCGGCGGTCGGCCACCGGCTCGAGGCCGACCCCGACCGGACGACGTTCGCGCCTTATTCGGTCGTCGAGTAGCGCGGCCGGCGGGCCGGCGGGCCGACGCCAAGATTCTTCCGATTCTCTTCCGGTCGCCTTGCCCTGTTCTCACGCTCATCGCCGATGGTGTATGCGAGGCCGGGGCGCCCACCCGCTCCGGCCACCCTCTCTCATGGCCGCCAGCTGGACATCCGCACCTCGCCCCCGAGGCCCCCGCCGCGCCGCTCAGCCGCGCGGCGCAGCCTCGCCCCACGGCTTTGCAGTGGCGTCGGCAGCCGGCGCCCTCGCCGCAATGAGGGGCGCGAGGACCTCGGCGCGCAAGCGCCACGCCGTCGCCGCGCGGGCTCGCTGCAGCACCGCGTAGGTCGGGCCACCACGCCGCCCGCCGTCGCCTCAGCGAGCCGCGAGGGACCGGCCACCGCCTTTGGGTCGACTCGGAGCGGACGCTGTCGCATGTCGACAGGGATGCGCTCCAAGTCACGCGTGGCCGCCGCGGCCCGAGCGGCTGCCGGGCCCCAGGCGGGCGCCGCGCGATAAAAGTGCACTGTCAGTGCTCGGATTTCGACCGAGGCGTCGGCGGCCTCGGGCCGGTCGCCGAGCCCCGAGACCGAGAGCTAACCGGTGGTCGTCGAGGGCGGCGCACCGCCCGCGGTACGTGACGGGAAGGACACCCCGCACGCCTTGAACGCGACCAGGCGCTTGGAGTTCTGTGCGGCGAAGCCGGCTGCCCGATTGCCGTGCTTGGGGAACTTGCCGTTCTTGGGGAACTTCCCCTTCGGGAACTTGCCCGTGGGGGACTTGCCGTTGGGGGACTTGCCGTTCGGCGGACCGCCCTTGAAGTTCCCGGCCGCGCCGCCCGGTCGGAAGCCGCCGGTGGGGAGCGTGACGCCCTTCTTCTTCAGGCAGGCGCGCTCGGTGGTGGTGAGCTTGAAGCCGGCGAAGTGGCCGGCTGCGCCGGCGCCGCTTGACCCGGAACTCGACTTGGAGCTCGAGCCGCAGGCGGCGAGGAGGCATATGCAGCCGATGGACAGGATGACGACGCCGAGGCGCCGGGAGCGATGGATCATGGACAACCTCATTGCTGTCGTGTGCGTGGCGAGATGAGAGGGCCGGGACTCACGAACCCGACGAGGTGGAAGTGGAGCTGGAGCTCGAGGAGCCGGAGCTGGAAGAGCTGGAGGTCGACGCGCCCGAGTCGCTGATCGACGACGCCTTCATCGAGCCGTTCTTGGCGGTGATCCCGGTGACGGTGATCGTGTCGCCCGGCCGGATCGCGTTGCGCTTGACGTGCAGGTCCTTCTTCAGCGTCGTCGCGGAGGTGAGCGTCACCTTGATCGAGTTGCCCGAGGTGGTCTTGAGCACGACCGAGTCGCCGGAGATCGAGCTGATCGTCCCGGTGGTCCCGCCGCCCGCGCCCGCGAAGCCGCCCGGGAATCCGGCGCCGCCGCCGGGGAACCCGCCCGCCGACGCGCCGCTGCGCCGGGTGCTCGACGACGAGCCGCCGGCCCCCGGGAACCCCGAGGCGAACCGGGCGCGCAGCGAGCTGGTCGCAGAGGACGAAGCCAGGCCGGTCGTCGAGGAGCCGGACCCGCGGCTCTTCTCGAGCTCGATGCCGCCCAGGAACCCGGCGGCCACCAGCAGCAGCGCGAGCAATGGAACCGTGAGCTTGGTCATCAGCTTGCGGCGCGGGCGGCCGGGGAGCTGATCCTGGGTGAAGTCGTCGAGTTCGGGCTGCGGTTCGGTCATTGTGGTGTTCATGGATGCGTCCTCTGTGCGATGGATGTGACAGCCGCGGGTCCCGGGTTACTCGAAGCGCAGCGCGTCGATCGGCCGCATGCGAGCCGCGCGGCCGGCGGGATAGGTGCCGAAGAAGAGACCGATCAGCACGGAGGCGCCGAAAGCGAGCACGACCGAGTAGGGCGCAATCACCGGCTTGATCCCCGCGATCGTGAAGTGGCTGCCGACGATCCCCGCCACCACCCCCGCCAGGCCGCCGAACAGCGAGACGAGCACGGCCTCGACCAGGAACTGGATGAGGATGTCCGAGCGCCGGGCGCCGACCGCCTTGCGGATGCCGATCTCCCGGGTGCGCTCGGTGACCGAGACGAGCATGATGTTCATCACGCCGATCCCGCCGACCAGCAGTGAGATCGCGGCGACCTCTCCGAGCAGCGTGGTGAACACCTTCGACGAGGACGTCGAGGCCTGGAGCACCGAGCTCTCGTTGGTCACGTTGAAGTTCGAGCTCTCCGAGCTTGACGATGAGGACGAGGAGGAGGTGGTGACCGGGTCAAGCGCGCCCAGGATGTCCTCGACCTCCGTCTGCGCCGGGTCGAGCTGATCACGCGACTTCGCCTGGACGATGATCTGGCTGAGGCTGCCGTAGCCCGCGACGGTGTCCTGAGTGATCGTCAGCGGCGCGTACACCTGGTCGTCTGAGTTGGAAGTCCCGCTGGAGCCCTTGGACGCGGTGACACCGATCACGGTGAAGTTCGTCCCGTTCACCTTGACCGTGTCACCGACCGGATCGGCCCCGCCGAACAGTTCCTGGACGACTGTGGAGCCGAGCACCATCACCGGGCTGTGGTCCTTGTCCTGCGCCTTGGTGAACCAGGAGCCCTCGGCCAGTGTCTCGTTCTCGGCCGACGCGTAGCTGGGCGTCGTGCCGATGAAGCTGGTCGGCTCGTAGGTGTCGTTGCCGTAGGTGAGGGTGACGCTGGACCCGTTCACGACAGGCGAGACCGACTTCACGTCCGGCGCCTTGAAGTGATCCTGAAGCGCGTCGGCGTCCTTGAGTGTCAGCGAGTTGCTCGAGCTCGACCCACCAAAGGCGCCGAACCCGCCGAGTTGGGTGGCGGAGCTGACGAGCAGGACGTTTGAGCCGAGCGCGTCGATCTGCTTCTCGACGGCCGAGGAGGAGCCGGTGCCGACGGCGATCAGCACGATCACCGAGCCGACGCCGATCATCAGTCCGAGGACCGTGAGCATCGTCCGCAGCTTGTTCGCGGAGAGCCCGCCGAGGGCGACCCGCAGCGTCTCGGTCACGACCCCACCAGCGCGGCGCGCCGCGACGTGTTCGGTTCGTCGGAGATGATCTCGCCGTCGGAGAGACGCACGATGCGCCCGGCGTGGGAGGCGACCTCGTCCTCGTGGGTGATGAGGATGATCGTCACCCCCTCGTCGTGGAGCCGCTGGAAGATCCCCAGCACTTCGGCGGTGGAGTGCGTGTCGAGGTTCCCGGTCGGCTCGTCGGCGAGGATCATCGAGGGGTTGGTGACGAGCGCGCGGGCGATCGCCACCCGCTGCTGCTGGCCGCCCGACATCTCGGACGGGAGATGATGGACCCGATCGGACAGGCCGACGTGGCGCAGCGCGGCGAGCGCCCGGGGACGGCGCTCGGCGCGCGGCAGTCCCCCGTAGGCGAGCGGCAGCTCGACGTTGGCGAGCGCACGGGTGCGTGGGATCAGATTGAAGCTCTGAAAGACGAACCCGATCTGGCGGTTGCGCACATCCGACAGGTCATCCTCGTCCAGCGTGGAGACGTCGATCCCGCCGAGCCGGTAGCTGCCGGAGGTGGGCACATCCAGGCACCCGAGGATGTGCATCAGGGTGCTCTTACCGCTGCCTGACGCTCCCATGATCGCCACGTACTCGCCCCGTCCGACCGTCATGCTCACGCCCCGCAGCGCGTGAACGGCGATGTCGCCCACCGCGTAGCGCTTGTCGACGTCCCGGACCTCGATCACCCGCGGCTGGGCCGCGGGAGAACGATCCGCCGTGTCAGGGATCACGGAGATCCTCCGCCGCCGGGCGCCCCGCTGAAACCGCCGCTGGGGAACCCACCGCTGAACCCGCCGCCGAGCGTGCTGCGCCGGGAGAAGGCACCCGTCGCGCTGCTCGAGCTGCTCGACGTGCTGGCGCTTGAGCCCAGGGACGGGAGCGTCTCGGTCTCGACCAGCTCGGCGCCCGAGGACAGGCCCGAGACGATCAGGTCCCGGCTGTCGCCGCGGATCCCCACGATCACCTTCTTGGTGGTGTGCTTGCCGTTGACGTCCTCGGTGACGGTGGCGAGGTTCCCGCTGCCCGTCACCGCGCCGCTCGGCACGGTGACTCCGTGGCCCTGTTTGATGACGACCTCCGTGGAGGCGCTCATCCCGGGCTTGACCCTGGAGTCGTACTGGTTGAGCGTGACGGTCGCGTCGTAGCTGGTCACGTCGTTGCTGGTCGTGCCGATCGAGGAGACGCTGGTCACCTTGCCGGCGAGCTCGAGGTTGGACAGCGCATCGAGTGTCACCACTGCGGGCTGGCCGACCTTGAGCTTGTTGATGTCCGCTTCGGTAAAGGAGACCGTCATTGACAGATGCTTGAGCGAGTCGATCACCGCGAAGGAGGAGGAGCTGCTCGACGAGGAGGATGAGGTCGAGCCCGTGGAGGAGCCGAGCGTCGTCGAGCCGGTGGTGCTCGTCGAGGATGACGAGGAGTCGCCGGTCGAGGTGCTGCCCGAGGAGACGCTGTCCCCCGGTGTGATCGACTCAAGCGAGGTGATCGTGCCGCTCACCGGAGCGCGCAGCCGCGTCTGGTCAAGCGCCTGGCGGTCCTCCTTGACCGTCTGCTCGTCCTCGATGACCTGGAGCTTGTCCGCGTCGACGGTGGCCGCGGTCACGGAGGACGAGCTGCTCGTGGAGGAGCCGCTGGATGACGAGCCGGTCGAGCCTGAGGAAGTCGAACCCGAGGAGGTCGCGCCGGTCGACCCCGAGCCGGTGCGGGTCGTGCCCGCGTTCGTGGTGGCGGTCGTCGTCGTCTGCGTCGGCTCGGTGGTCGTGGCCGGGCTGGTCTGGGTCGTCTCGGTCGGCGTGGTGACCGTCGTGGTCGGGGTCGGGGTCGTCGCCGGCGTGGTCGCGGTGACGGTCTGCGTCGTGACGGTCTGAGTGCTGGGCGTCGTCGTCTGGGTCGGAGTGCTGGACGTCGGCGTGTAGCTCACGTCCTCGGCGACGGCGGAGATCTCCACGGCCGCGCTCGTATCCGAGCTGGAGGACTCGTTGGCCTCGTCACTGGACAACGTCGTCCGCGCCTCGGCGAGCGTCGCCTTGGCCTGCTTGAGGGTGAGCGCCGCGGTCGTGTCGCCCAGGGTCGCGAGCAGCTGCCCCTTGTGGACGTACTCGCCCTCCTTGACGTCCACATGCGAGAGCGTGCCGCTGGTCTGGAAGTCGACGTCCTCCTCGGTGACCGGCTCCAGGCTGCCGGTTCCGCTGACGGTCGACTGCACGACGCCGTCGGAAGCGGTCACGTTCTGGGTCTCGGTGCGCGCCGAACTCGACGACGTGCCGAGCTGACCGATCGCGACCACGACCACCACCACGATCCCGGCGACGATCACCGCGGCCGGCAGATAGCGGGAGACGGGCCCGCCGCGCGGGCCGGTCAGCTCGCCACGCGAGCGGGTGGAGGATCGGGGCGGGATGGGGCGGCGACCCAGGCGTTGCCGGGGCCGCCGGGAGAGAGACCGTGAGGACACGGGGACATCCTCGACGCCGAACAGATCGGCACCGTAAGAGGAACGTCGGAAGAACGTGAGAGACCCCCGTGCGGCGCGTCCAAGCGACGGCCCCCTACGCGTGCCCAGCCAAGGGCCAGAGGGGACTCCGAGCGGCCCGGGTTCCGCTCGGGGGATCGCGTTCCTCCCGGCGATCCCGGGATGTGGCCGAAATGGGCGGACATCTCGCCTTTTTCGTACACATCGCCCCGACCGGCCCGCCCGCGCAAAGCCGCGTTCCGCGCCCCGGTCACCCGGCCATCCCGGTCCGGGTCCCGCGAGCCCGTCTACGCGACGGCCGAGACCAGCTGCTCGAGCGTCTGGCGGGCGCCGCGCTCGCGCAGCGAGGTGAACGCCTCCAGATACGCGCTGGCGAACCGCGGGTCATCGGCCACATCGCCGAACAGATGCCGGTTGGCGATGAACGCGAGCGGCTCGCTGTCGGCGCGGGACGCCAGAGCCATCATCTCGTCGCGGCGACGGTCGACGACCTCGATCGGCGCGCCGTGCTCGTCGACACCCTGCGCGTAGCGCACCCAGCTGGCGACGATCGCGGCCGACAGCCGGACCTGCCCGCCGCGCTGCAGCTGGATGCGCACGACCGGAACCAGCCACTTGGGGATGCGGTCCGAGCTCTCGGCGCCCAGTCGCGCGACCGTGTCACGGATCTCCGGGTTCGCGAAGCGCTCGATCAGCTCGGCCTTGTACGCGGTCAGGTCGACGCCCGGGACGGGGTCGAGCGTCGGCGTCGCCTCCTGGTCCATGTAGCCCCGAAGGAAGCTCTGGAACAGCCGATCCTGTGCTGCCTCGTGCACGTAGGTGTAGTCGCACAACCGCCCGAAGTACGCGAGCCCCTGGTGGCTGGCGTTCAGCAGTCGCAGCTTCATCAGCTCATAGGGCTCGACGTCGGCGACGAGCTGCACGCCGGCGCGCTCCAGCGGTGGGCGGTCGCCGCTGAAGGAGTCCTCCAGAACCCACTGGGTGAACGGCTCGCAGACGACCGGCCAGCGGTCCTGAATCCCGAAGCGCGCCTCGAGCGCCTCGCGGTCCTCGGCGGTGGTCGTCGGCGTGATCCGGTCGACCATCGAGTTCGGGAAGCACACCTTGGCGTCGATCCACGCGCCGAGGTCGGGATCCAGCAGGCAGGCGAAGGAGACGAAAGCCTCCCGCGCGAGCGCGCCGTTTCCCGGCAGGTTGTCGCAGGAGACGATCGTGAACGGTGCCGCGCCCGCGTCCCGGCGCCGCGCGAGGCCGGCCGCGACGAGTCCGAACACGCTGCGCGGCGTCGCGCCCGGCCGCAGGTCTGCGGCGACCCCGGGTGCCTGCAGGTCGAAGCGCCCGGTCACGTCGCTGATCGCGTAGCCGCCCTCGGTGATCGTGAGCGAGACGATCTCGGTCGCCGGATCGGCGAGCCGCGCGATCACCGCCTCCGGATCGTCGGGCGCGTACAGGTAGGCGACGATCGAACCGATCACCCGGGCTTCGTAAGTGCCATCGCTGTGCTTCTGCACGAGCGTGTACAGGTAGTCCTGGGCCTCCAGCGCATCGCGCATCGCCCGATCGGACTCGAGCACGCCGACGCCGCAGATCCCCCAACGCATCTCCCCGCCCGCCAGCACTGCGTCGAGGTACATCGCCTGGTGGGCGCGATGGAAGCCGCCGACGCCGAAGTGGACGACCGACGCGGTCACCGCCGAGCGATCGTAACGCGGGAGCTCGACCGCCGACGGAGGCTCAGCCACGGCGCCGTCGGCGAGCGCGGCGACCGTGAACGTCACGGCCGTACCGAGCCGCTCGGACCCGTCCGGTCCGCGTCGCCGGAGCTCGCCAGCGGCGTCTCGCCGCCGACGCGCACGGCCTCCCCGGCGCCGGCTGAGCCGTTCGACCCAGTGCCGGGCAACCCGAGCGCCTCACTCGTCCCGGGGTCGAAGAAGCGCAACCGATCGGCCTCGATGACGAAGTGGACCTGCTCCCCCTCGCGGACCGTGGCGCGGGCGTCGATCCGCGCGATTCCCTCGCCGGCGCCCCGGATGTTGCCCTCGCTGAGCCCCTCCGCGTCGTCGTCCTTGGTGCCCTTGACCTCGACCGCTGCGGCGTCGGTGGTGAAGTGGATGAGCTGCTCGGAGCCGAGGGCCTCGACGAGCTCCACCGAGCCGCTCAGACGGAGTCCGCCGGCCTCGGCGTGATGTGCGGTGAGATCCTCCGGGCGCACCCCGAGCACGACGTGCCGGCCGGCGTACCCGGCGAGCTCGGGCGTCGAGGTCCGCACCGCGTCGGGCAGCTCGATCATCTGAGAGCCGAGGCGCACGCTGCGTGCTGCCTCGCCGACCGCCGCCTCGAACAGATTCATCGGCGGCGAGCCCATGAACCCGGCGACGAACAGGTTCCGCGGACGGTCGTAGAGCGCGCGGGGGGAGTCACACTGCTGCAGCACGCCGGCGCTGAGGACGGCCACCTTGTCGCCCATCGTCATCGCCTCGACCTGATCGTGGGTGACGTAAAGAGTGGCAACTCCCAGCCGCCGCTGGATGCGTGCGACCTCGGCGCGCATCTGCACGCGCAGCTTCGCGTCGAGGTTGGACAGCGGCTCGTCCATGAGGAAGACGCTCGGCTCTCGCACGATCGCCCGGCCCATGGCCACGCGCTGGCGCTGGCCGCCCGACAGCTGTGCGGGCTTGCGGTCGATCCAATCGGTCAGCCCGAGCAGCTCGGCGGCATCGACGACCTTCTGCTCGCGCTCTGCTTTGGGCATCCGCCGCAGCCGGAGCGCGAAGCCGATGTTCTGCCGCACCGTCATGTTCGGGTACAGCGCGTAGTTCTGAAAGACCATCGCGATGTCGCGGTCCTTCGGCTCCACGTCGGTGACGTCCCGATCGCCGATGCTGATCTGGCCTTCGGTGACCTCCTCCAGCCCGGCGACCATCCGCAGCGCCGTCGTCTTGCCACATCCCGACGGTCCGACGAGCACCATGAACTCGCCGTCCCCCACCTCCAGGTCAAGCCCGTGAATAGCGTGGAAGCCGTTCGGATAGACCTTCTCGATGTGCTCAAGCGCCACGCGCGCCATGGCTCTCCTTTCCGTCTATGGAACCGATCCCGGCGCCGATCACTTGAGGGCTCCCAACGACAGGCCGCGAACGAGCTGCTTCTGAGCGATCCAGCCGCTCAGGATCACCGGCAGGCAGGCGATCAGAGCGGCGGCCGCCAACCGGGCCCAGTACTGCCCTTCACTCGACAGGAAGCGCACCAGGAACACCGGCACAGTCGGCGATTTCGTCGCCGTGAGGAAGAAGGCGAAGAAGAACTCGTTCCAGGTGAAGATCACGCAGATGAGCGCGGTCGCCGCGATCCCGGGGAGCACCAGCGGCAGGATCACGCGGGTCAGTTCCACGAACAGTCCCGCGCCGTCCAACCGCGCCGCCTCGACCAGCTCACGCGGGACCTCGAGCAGGAACGAGCGGATCATCCACACCGCCAGTGGCAGGTTGAAACCGGTATAGAGGATGATCAGCACCCATGGGGTGTCGAGCAGGTGCGCGTGGAGAGCGATGATGTAGATCGGCACGATCGCCGCCACGTACGGCAGCATCTTGGTGGTGAGGAAGAAGAACAGGGTGTTGCGCCACTTCACTACCGGCCGGATCGACAGCGCATAGGCGGCCGGTAGTCCGAGCAGGATCACCAGCACGACGGAGATGACACTCACGATGATCGAGTGCACGAACGGCGGGCCCGCGTTCCCCGAGAACACCTGACTGAACTCGCCGGTGGTGACGTGGAAATGCAGCGTCGGCGGGTACGTGTACGCGGCGCCCTCGCTCTTGAACGCCGTGATGATCATCCACAGGACCGGGAAGAACATGATGAACGCCAGCACACAGGTGACCAGCGTCCAGAAGGACCCCGTCACCTTTCTGCGCGTGATGCGCCGGCGCCCCCGTCGGGCCGTGCGGACGCCTCGGGGGGCAGCGACGGCAGCCATCAGACGAACACCTCCGAGGCCGAGAACAGACCCGAGAGCAATCGCAACGTGACCGACGCGATGATCTCGGTGCCGATGACGACGATCACCCCGGCGGCCGCCGCCTCCGACACATTGAACTGCTGGAAGGCCAGCTGGTAGATGTAGTAGGGCAGGTTGGTCGTCGCGCTGCCGTTGCCGCCTCCGCCCTGGGTGAGGATGAAGATCTCCCCGAACGCCTGCAGAAGGTAGATCGAGCCCAGCAGCATCCCGAGCTCGATGTAACGGCGCAGGTGCGGGAACGTGATCAGCGCGAACGCCTGGAACGCGTTCGCGCCGTCGACGCGCGCCGCCTCAAGCGCCTCCTGGGACTCGCTCTGCAGGCCGGCGAGGACGATCAGCATCATGAACGGGGTCCACTCCCACACGAGCACGGTGACCACGGTCAACAGTGAGTGCACGCCGATCCAGTTCTCGTGGTGGACGCCGAACGGACTCAGGACCCAGTTGAGGATCCCGAAGATCGAGTCGAAGATCGTCGTCTTGAACAGCAGCGCGGTGGCGACCGGCATCACCAAGAACGGCGTGATGAATGCCGTGCGCACGATCCCGCGCCCGAAGAACGAGCGGTTGATCAGGACCGCGATGATGATCGCGAGGAACATCGAGATGACCGCCGCCAGCCCGGTGATCTCGACCGTGTGCCACGCCGCCGAGCGGAACAGCGGATCGGAGAACAGGAGCTTGTACTCCTTGAACCCGGCCCACTTGTTGGAGCCGGGCTGCAGTGTGTTCCAGCCGCGGAAGCTGTAGATGACCGTCACCACGAACGGCGCCTGGGTGACCACGATCATGTAGAGCAGCGCGGG
>DASXZK010000033.1:0-2829 GCA_036501965.1 Solirubrobacteraceae bacterium | reverse complement strand
AGGTCGGCGTCCCCGGCGGTGCCGGCACCGGGGTGCTCGCCCCAGGTCACCGTGACCTGGGTGCCAGGTGTGGCGTGCCGTTTGTTGGTAAGCGTGAGCGCCAGGATGGTGCCGGCGGTGTCCAGGGTCGCCGTCTGGTGGGTGAGGCCGATGAGTTCTCCGTCGCCCTCGGCAAGCTCCACGCGGTGCCTGGCGTAGGTGAGGTAGTAGCCGTGGTCTTCGCCGAGCACCGCGTTGACGTCCTCGGGGTGAAGTACCAGCGTGACCTTGGTGCGCGGCGCGGTCTCCTTCGCCGCTCGCAGCGCGTCGCGGCCGATGAAGTCGTGGTTGAAGGAGATCGAGCGGCCGTAGCCGAGCTCCCACGGTGAGACGTAGTAGTCCTCGATGTTGTCGGAGTAGTAGCTGCCGTTGAGCGGGCGCTTCCCCTCGATGCCGAACAGCGGCAGCCAGCCGCGGTAGTCCGCCAGCTCGGGGTCGGTGTAGATGGCGGGGACGGGCGAGGGCACCCAGCCGCTTTCCACGCTGGCGCTGGCGTAGGCGAGCGCGCCGACGTGCACGAGGCCGAACTTCGCGCCGACGCCGAGCAGCGTGTCCTTGACGAACGCGGCGTGCTCCCACGGCCCGATGAACTCGTAGCCGTCCTGGCCGGCCATGTTATGGCGGAGCGCGGCGAAGCGCCGGCCTTCCAGCGTGACCGGGATCGAGTGGAAGAACTTCGACGGCGGCAGCGGGCCGCCGAACACCGCCTCCACTAGCTCACCCGCGCCCGGGCCCTGTACCTGGTAGCGGAACAGCACCGGGTCCCTGCCACCGCGGAACGCCGTGGACGGGTCGGTGGTGAAGGCGACGTCGTAGCCGCCCTTCTCGCCGTGGTACTTGACCCAGTTCTGGGCGGCGGGGATGCCGCTCAGGATGTACTCCTGCCCGGCCGTGCGGGCGAGGATGCCGTCGGTGACGATGTTGCCCTTGCTCGTCACTGGGACGAACTGCTTAGCCTGGCCGACCGCGAAGTTCTCGTAGTTGTTGGCGGACACGTCGCTGAGCAGCCGCGTGGCGTCCGGCCCGGCGATGAACGTGTCGAACATGTGGTGCGAGACGTCGGAGAGCGACACCGCGTCGTGCCAGGCGCGCTGCTCCGCGCGCCAGCCCGCGTACTCGGGGTCGATGTTCTCCGGGTTCCACGGCGCCGGATTCTGCTGCCAGAGCAGCTTCATCGGCGATCCCGCCTTGTCGATGCCGTCCTGCAGGCTCGGCTGACTCGCCTGACTCGCCTGACTCGCCTGACTCGCCTGACTCGCCTGACTCGGCTGACTCGGCTGACTCGCTTGGCTCGGTGCGCCCATGGACCGTCTCCCTCGGTGTTCCGCGTTCTGGCCTGTCTGCTAAATCGATCTACTAGATCGATTTAGCTCGCACTCTAACCGCTGCGATACTGTCTGGGCAAGACTCGCGGAACGCCGCGAGGCGGGTGGATATGGCAGCGAGCCGGCCAGGAGCGGCCCGCTGCCACATCCATCCGGGTGGGCAGTGAGACCGGAGGTGGCGGTGGCCGACCAGAAGCCGCGGGTGACGCTGAACGACGTCGCCGCCGCGAGCGGGGTATCGCGCGCGACGGCCTCGTTCGTGCTGCGGGACTCCCCCGGCCAGTCGATTTCCGCCGCCACCCGTGAGCGGGTCCGCGCGGCGGCCCGCACGCTCGGCTACGTGCCGAACGGTTTCGCTCGCGCGCTGCGCGAGGGCACGTCACGCATCGTCCTGCTCACCATCGACGTGGCCCTCGACGGCAACTACGCGCGCAGCTACATCGGCGGCCTTGACGCGGAACTCGCGGCCCATGAGCACGTGCTGCTCGTGCGGTACGCGCGACCGCATGACGCCGCGGAGCGCCTCGTCCTCGACACCATCGCGCCGCGCGCCGTGCTCAGGTTCGGCGAGCCGTACCTGACCGGGAGGGAACTCGACGACAGCGGCGGGGGCTGGCGCGACGGCCTCGCCGCCCACGTCACGGCCCAGGTCGGCTACCTGGCGACCCGCGGCCACGAGCGGATCGCACTCGCGCTGCCAGACCGCGACACCCCGCTCCGCTCGGTCAGGCAGCGCTTCGCCGACGGGGCCGCGGCGGCACTCGGGCTCGCGCCGCTCATCCCGTTCACGGTGGCTGGGCCAAGGTCAACAGCAGGATCATCCAGAACGACCGCGGCCGACTCCCTAGGCGCCCTGCTCGCTCTTCCTGAGCCGGTCAGCGCGGTCGCGGCCTTCGACGACGACGTCGCGCTGCGCGTGCTCGCGGCCATGCGCCCGCTCGGGCTGTCCGCACCGGGTGACCTCGCCGTGATCGGCTTCGACGACAACGGGTACGGCGCCCTGTCCGCGCCCGCGCTGACCACGGTGCACATCGACGCCGAGGCGCACGGCCGCCAGGCCGCCCGCGCGATCCTCGGCCTCCCGGCCGGCGACCTGGCGCCCGCGCCCGGCCGGGTCATCGTCCGCGAGTCCGCGTAGGCGGCCTCCGGCTGAGAGTCACCCCGCAGCTTTTCTCCGTGCGGGGGGCCTGACAAATTCGCGGTTTTTGCGATCAGGCCCGGACGCGCGGACATCGGGGGTCGCCCCCCGGATATCAGTCGTCGCCGTAGTCGTGGTCGGGGTGGTTCTGCTCCCCGGTGCGCCAGTAGCCCCGCGTGACTAGCCGGGCGACCGGGATGCCCCGCTCGCGGATGAAGTAGCGGCGGATGTCGCGCATCGCGGCCGCCTCGCAGGCCACCCAGATCCTGGCGCCGTCGGGGACGGCCGCCTCGCGCGCGGCCGCCGCGAGCTCCGCGCCGAAGGCGT
>DASXZK010000032.1:0-92995 GCA_036501965.1 Solirubrobacteraceae bacterium | reverse complement strand
CCAACCCATGCACCCGCGAATAAGAGTCTGACCGCGCGTCGCGCACCAGGCCAGCCCGCCGCCCCTCGACCGACAAGAATGCCCGCCCTCGCCGCGGGCATTCGGCGCTACGGCCTTGACAAACTTCTCTCCATAAGAGTTAGGTCGCGGTGGATCGAGCGGGAAGGATGTTGTTCGGGATGTGAGTGGGGTACCGCCACGGAAAACGACCCAAGGATTCGACCCACCTGCCCCCGTGCCCGATCTCTTCGCAACCGCAGTCGGTCTGGTGAGCACGCGCGTCGAGTACGGGCACCTGTTCTCGATCTATGTCCCGATCGCCGCGGCCGTGTTCGTGGTCGTCCTGGTGCTCGTCGTCGGTGCGCTGCTGCGCTATCAGGGCCCGCGCACCCCGACTCGGCGCAACAACGCCATGATGCTGTAAGGCAGCTACGCACTGCTGCTGGCCTGCGCCGTCGGCTTCCTGCTCTATGAGACGTTCGGCGCCGAGCACCAGGTCGATACGGTCGCCAACCGCGAGCGTCCGAGTCTCACCATCAACGTCACCGCCGCGCGTTGGGAGTGGGCAGTCACCTATTCGGGCCATGGCATCACGACGCGCAGCGGACGCATCGGCCATCAGCCGATGGTCGTCCCCGCCGACCGTGCGATCCGCTTCAACCTGTCCTCGCAGGACGTGATCCACTCGATGTGGGTCCCGGCGCTGGACTTCAAACGCGACCTCATCCCGGGATACACCGAGCACGTCACTCTCACCTTCACGCAGGCGGGGAGCTTCGGCGGCCAATGCGCGGAGTTCTGCGGCGAGTACCACAGCGAGATGATCTTCGAGGTGCAGGTCGTCTCGCCGGGAAGCTTCGCCCGGTGGCTGGCAAGCCATCGGCGAGCGGGCGCCGGAACGCACCCGCCTGCGGCCGCTGGGGCGTCGGCCGGGGTCGCGACATGACCGTTGAGAGCCCGGAGCTGCCACGGGCCCCGGCTCGCGCGGCCGGTTGGCTCGGCGCCTTGACCAGCACCGACCACAAGCGGGTCGGGCTGCACCTTGGCTCACTCTCACTGGTGTTCTTCGTGACCGGAGGTGTCTTCGCGCTCTTTATGCGCGCGCAGCTGGCGACGCCGAACTCGCATGTCGTCTCCGACAACACGTACAGCGAACTGTTCACGATGCACGGATCCACGATGGTGTACTTGTTCGTGACCCCGATGGCGGTGGCGATGGCGACGTATCTGGTCCCGCTGCAGGTCGGCGCCAGCTCGATCGCGCTGCCACGGCTGTCGCTGGCGGGTTTCTGGGTGTGGCTGTCCGGGGGACTGATCATGCAGTCGGGATGGTTCACCTCCGGCGGTCCGGGCCGAGACGGCTGGTTCTCCTATATCCCGCTCTCGTCGACCCCCTACACCCCCGGCCCCGGCCAGAGCCTCTGGGTCGTCGGAGTGCTGCTCGCGGTCACCGGGACGATGCTGATGGGCGCCTGTGTGCTGGTCACGATCCTCCTGCGCCGGGCACCAGGAATGGCGGTCCTGCGGATGCCCATCTTCACCTGGACGGGGCTGGTCACCGTACTCATGATCGTCGCCGCGTTTCCAGTGCTCCTCGTCACCATGGTCCTGCTGCTCATCGAGCGTCTCACGGGGGCCGACATCTTCTCGGGGTTCAGCGGCGCGATCGACTACCAGGACATGTTCTGGTTCTTCGGGCACCCCGTGGTGTACGTCATGTTCTTCCCGTTCCTCGGAGCCGCCGCAGAGGCGATCGCCACCTGCGCGCACCGGCGGTGGTTCGGCTATCACGCATTCGTCATCTCGATGATGTTGTTCGTCACTCTCTCGATGAGCGTGTGGTCGCATCACATGTTCACCACCGGAGGGGTTACCAACCAGTACTTCGCGTTCACCTCGACGGCGCTCATCGTGCCCGCCGGGATCGAGTATTTCGACATGATCGGCACCCTCATCGGCGGCCGCCTCGTGATGCGCTGCTCAATGCTGTTCCCTCTGTTCTTCTTCCTGCAGTTCCTGATCGGCGGGCTGAGTGGCATCTTCGTCGCCTCTCCTGTCCTCGACTATCAGGCGAACAACTCGTACTTCGTGATCGCCCACTTCCACTACACGCTGTTCGCTGGGTCGATCTTCGGCTTCTTCGCGGGCGTCTACCACTGGTTTCCGAAGCTCACCGGCGCGATGCTGCGTGAGCAGCTGGGCAAGTGGCAGCTGTGGGTGATGGTGGTCGGCACCAACCTCACGTTCTTTCCGATGTTTCTGGTCGGGGCCGGGGGGATGCCGCGGCGGATCGCGCGGTATCCGCAGCATCCGAGCTGGGTCACCGACAACGACCTCTCGACCGCCGGCGCGGGAATCATTGCGATGGGGGTCGTGATCTTCCTCGTCAACCTATGGCTTTCGCTGCGCCATCGTGTCGAGGCTGGTGACGATCCGTGGCAGGGGCAGACGCTCGAATGGGCGACCTCCTCGCCGCCGCCGCCGCTCAACTTCGAACGCCCGCTGCCGCCTGTCCGCTCCTTCGCTCCGCTGCTCGACCTGCGCGAGGCCGAGCAGGACCGGCAACGTGTTCGCCAGACCGCCGGGAGCGCCGGATGAGGGGCGGGGCCTGGCCTTTGCTCATCTTCGGCAGCCTGCTGGTGGTGATGGGCGTGGGCAATCGCATCTGGACCGAGGACACCATCCAGAGCGCGACCTTCGCGTGGGCGGCGTCGGTCAGCTACCTGGCCGCGGCGGCGCTGTGCGCGGCCGGCCGCGGTCAGCCCGTCCGCCGCGGTGCCCCTCAGCGGCGGAGGTGACACGCGCCATCCCCGCGGCGAGCGCCGGGGCGGTCGTCCTCGCCCTCGGGGCCGGAGCGCTCGCATTCGGTTTCGTGTTCGGCAAGTTCCTCGTGTTCGGCGGCGCGGGCGTCTTCGCGCTCGGCGCTGGGCTCGTGATCCGCGAGCTCGCCGCCCAGCGTCGCGACATGGCAGGGCGGGCCGCCCGATGAGTGCGCCAGATCTCTGGACGCTTGGGGGACATGACTGGCAGACGGCCCCCGCGCCGGATCTCGCCGCGGCACTGTCGATACTCATCTACGTGCTGGGCGCGCGCCGCGTGCGCGGTGGCTGGCCGATCGCCCGCACTGCGTCCTTCGCGGCGGGACTCGCCGTGATGCTGATTGCCGTGCAGTCGGGCTATGACACCTACGACGACCAGCTGCTCAGCGCCCACATGCTCCAGCACCTGCTCCTGCTGGAGCTCGCCCCCTTGCTGCTGCTCGGTGGCCGCCCGGTCATGCTCGCGCTGCGGGCGGCGCCCGCCCGCCGGCGCGCTGGCCTCTCGCGGGCACTCACCCGTCTGGGGTGGGTCACTCACCCGCTCACGTGTCTGGCCGTCTTCTTCGTGGTCGTCGGCGTCGCCCACCTGCCGACGTTTTACGATGCGACGCTGAACCATCCTTTGGTCCATGACGGCGAGCACGCCGCCTTCCTCGTCGCCGGTCTGCTCATGTGGTGGCCGGTGCTCGACGGGGATCCGGCCCGGCGCCGGCGTCTGGGTGGGCTGGTCCGGCTGAGCTACGTGATGGTGGCGATGCTGCCGATGACGCTCATCGGCGCCTACCTGAACCGGGCCCCGACGGTCGTCTATCCGGCCTACATCGCACCGGATCGGGTGCGCGGCATCTCGGCGGTCAGCGACCAGCAGCACGCGGGGGCGATCATGTGGGTGATCGGCTCGATGGTGATGATCGCAGTGGGCATCTGGCAGACGATGGCGGCGCTGATCGCCGAGGAGCGCCGCCACCAGCGGGCTGAGCGGCATCTTGACGCGCTGCCGGAGCGAACGGGTGGCACGCCAACATGATCTGGGCGAAACGCTGGTTGACCGGCCCGTCCCGCATCCCGCGTCCTCTGCGAGCGGCGGCGGCCCTCGTGCTCTCCACGAGCGCCCTATTCGGCATCTTCGCGCCACCCTCCTCGGGGCACCGGAAGACGACCGCCTCGGGGGCACGGACAGTCAGCACCTCGAGCGAGAGGGTGACCACGCCCGGGCCCCTCGCCGCCAGCGGTGGGCCGCCGAGCACCTCGCCCAACGCTCCGAGCAAGAGTCCCGAGCCGCCAGGCAAAGGGTCCTTGACGGAAACCTTCCCGAACACGACGGCTCTGCGCGGCAAGGGCGTGACGCTCTACGACAACGGCTGCTCGGCGTGCCACGGGTTCCTGCTCACCGGGCGGGCGGGGCAGGGACCGTCGCTGGTTGGAGTGGGGGCCGGGCCGGTCAACTTCTATCTGTCGACCGGCCGGATGCCACTGCAGGATCCGACCGACCAACCCGAGCGGAGCCATCCCGCCTATAGCCGCAGGCAGATCGACGCGCTGATCGCCTACATCGGCTCGTTCGGCGGCGGACCGGCGTCGGCCGACGCCGACGCCGCGGAGGGCAACCTCTCCCAGGGGTTCTCGCAGTTCACTCTGCACTGCGCCGGCTGTCATCAGATCGTCGCTCGCGGGGGATGACGGTCGGGGCGTTTGCGCCGAGCCTGCAGCATGACACCCCGCTGCAGATCGCGGAGGCGGTGCGGATGGGTCCGTACCTGATGCCACATTTCTCAGCTGCCCAGATCGACCAGCGGCAGCTCGACTCGATCGCGCGCTACGTGCTCTACACCCGGCATCCCGATAATGCCGGTGGTTGGGGGCTCTACAACCTCGGACCGATCCCAGAGGGCCTGGCTGCTTGGTTCATCGCGCTGCTCGCCCTGGTGCTCGTCGCCCGACTGATCGGTGAACGAACCGGAGGTGAGGTCAAGTGACACGCAGGGACCGATGGTTCGCCAGATAGGGATCCTCGTCGTGCTGCGCACCGCGTGGCGGACTCTGCGCCATCGCGGTGGCGAGCAGGCGGCGGGCCGCTCTCCGGAAGGCGCCGCGCCGGCGGACGAGCCGGCATCAACGCAAGGGCCGGTGGCCGAGATCGATCCGAGCCGGCGCGAGCTGCCCGGCGACCGGCGCGCCGAGCTGTTGGTCGCGGTGCTGCTGTTCGGCGCGGCCGCACTCGCACTGTGCTTCATCGCCGTGCTCGCGCTCGACAAGTCCAGCACCCAGCTGCTCGGGCTGGCGATGGGAGGTGCGTTGTTGCTGCTCGCCTCCGCGGCGATCCTCGCGGGCAAGCTCGTCGTGCCCCAGGAGACGAGCGTGGAGCATCGCGACGCGCTGCTGCGCTGTGACGACGTCCAGGAGATCGCCACACTCGTCCACGACGCTGCCGATGGCATCTCCCGTCGCGGCCTGCTCGTGTGCGCCGGCTGCGCGGCCGGCGGGGCGGTCGCCGCCGCGGCCGTCGCTCCGATCGCGTCGCTGGGGCCCCGCGCCCAGGTGCTCCACGAATCGCCCTGGCGGCGAGGGACCCGGATGATCGACGACAGCGGGCGACCGTTGGCGGCCGACGAGATTCAGATCGGCTCGTTCTACACGGCGCTGCCCGAGGGCGAGGACTCTGAAGCCTTCGCTGCGGGCCTGCTCGTCATCCGACTGCCCGAGGCCATGATCCACCTGACGGCAGCCCGCAGGACCTGGACGCCTCGGGGAATCATGGCCTTCTCCAAGATCTGCACGCACGCCGGGTGTGCGATCTCGCTCTACCGCTACCCGACCTACGGCCCCACCAGCGCAGAGCGACCGGCCTTCACCTGCCCGTGTCATTACTCCACGTTCGCGCCCGGAGATGGTGGCAGGGTGATCTTCGGTCCGGCAGGCCGGCCTCTCCCTCAGCTTCCGGTGATGATCGACTCCGACGGCGTTCTACGCGCTGCAGGCCGGTTCGACGAGGACGTCGGGCTGGCCTGGTGGGGCACGCGGCGCACATGAGCTCACCGAACCGCTGGGCACGTCGTCGGTACGAACGCGGGCTGATGTACACCGAGCAGCGCATCGGTGGCGCGCCGCTCTACAAATGGGCGTTGCGCTACGTGTTCCCCGATCACTGGTCGTTCCTGATCGGGGAGATCTCGCTCTACAGCTTCATGGTGCTCGTCGCGACCGGGGTGTTCCTTGCGCTCTACTACGTCCCCTCGAGCCACCAGGTCGTCTACCACGGCACCGACGCCCTGCTGCGCGGCCAGCAGATGTCGGAGGCCTACGAGTCGGTGCTCAACCTCTCCCTCGACGTCCCCGCCGGGCTGCTCCTCCGTCAGGTCCACCACTGGGCCGCCGACCTGTTCGTCGCCTCCATCGTCCTGCACCTCATGCGGATCTTCTTCACCGGCGCCTATCGCAAGCCGCGAGATCTCAACTATTACATCGGGCTGACAATGCTCGGTCTGGCGATCCTCGAGGGGTTCGCCGGCTACTCGCTCGTCGATGATCTGCTGTCGGGGATGGGGCTGGCGATCGGCAACGGCGTCGCACTGTCGCTCCCATTCATCGGCGGCCAGATGGCGAGCACGATCTGGGGCGGTCAGTTCCCGGGCAACAGCGCCTTCTTCTCACGGCTGGAGATCGTCCACGTCTTCCTCATCCCCACTCTGCTGGCGACGCTCATCGGAGTCCATCTCGCGATGATCATGCGCCAGCACCATTCTCAGTTCCCCGGCCCGGGACGGCGTGAGCGCAACGTCGTCGGCACGCCGATGTGGCCCGCCTACGCACTCAGAGCGTTCGGATTGCTGCTGGCGACGACCGCGGTGCTGTTTCTCATGGGCGGCCTGGTGCAGATCAACCCGATCTGGCAGTGGGGGCCATACCACCCCTACCTGTCCGAAAACGGCGCCCAGCCCGACTGGTACATCGGCTGGCTGATCGGAGCGCTGCGCCTGATGCCGAACTGGGAGCTGGTGATCGGAGGACACACGATCATCCCCGAGCCGTTCTGGGGAGGAGTCGCGTTCCCCACATTCGTCTTCGGAGTGCTCTTCGCCTGGCCGGCAATCGAGCGCCGGATCACCGGCGACCAGCGCCGCCACGACCTGCTCGGCCGGCCCCGTGACCATCCGACACGCACCGCGATCGGCGCGGCGTTCTTCAGTTGGGTATTCGCGATCTTCGCCGTCGGCGCGCTGGATCGCGTCTTCTTTCGCCTGCACGTCTCCTATACGGGGCAGATCCACTTCTGGCGAGCGGCGATCTGGGTCGTTCCGGTGATCGTGTACTTCGTCGCCCGAACGTGGGCGCGTGCGCTGGGTCACAGCCGAGCGCATCCGTTGCGCGGCTGGCAGGGCGAGATCGTCCACCACGACCGTTGGGGCGCAGTCACCGGGTGGGAGATCGGCAACGACGGACCCGACCCCGAGCCGAGCGAGCCACCTGTCGGCTCCCCACCCGTCGAATGAGGGCACCACCCGAGCGCTGGTCCCGCCATGATCGGGGGAGATCGATCAGCCCGGGGTTCGCGTGTGGTGGCTCATAATGGGGCGGGTGAGGGCGGCGACGCGAACGGAGTTGGTGCTGGATCGTGCGCACAACGCGGTCATCTCGATGGACGAGCTGGGGCTGGTGACCTACTGGAACCCGAGTGCGGAGGGCATGTTCGGCATCGAGCACGAGCGCGCCGTGGGGCGAGCCGTGGCCGACTTGGTCGTTCCCGAGCGGTTTCGCGCCGCGCACACAGCTGGTCTTCAGCGGTTTCTTGTCGACGGCACCGGTCCTCTGCTTGATCGTCGGGTCGAGATGACGGCGCTGCGATCCGATGGCTCGGAGTTTCCGGTGGAGATGACAATCTCGGCGATCCGCGATCGCTCCGGATTGACGTTCACGACATTCCTGCAGGACATCTCTGCGCGCCAAGCCGCCGAACGCGAGCGCGAGCGGCTGGTGGATGAGCTGCAGCAGGCACTTGCCGGCAGCGAGCGGCGATTTGAGGCGATCGTTGGTGGGCTGAGCGATCCGGTGACGATCCGCGATCGCAGTCATCACATCACCTACGCCAACCGGGCGGCACTTGTCCACCTCGGCTTTGGATCCACCGAGGAGCTGCGCCGGACCCCGCCGGCAGAGATCATGCGCGATTACGTCGTCTCCGGAGAGGACGGCGGCGAGGTCTCGATGGACGCGATCCCGTCGGTGAGGCTCTTGCGTGGTGAAGCGCCTGAGCCGCTGCTGATCCGGACGGTCAACCGCCACTCCGGGGAGGAGCGCTGGAACCTCCTGAAGGCCTCGCCTTTGCTGGATGAAGCCGGTCAGGTGGAGTCGACGATCATGGTCATCGAGGACGTGACCGAGCAGAAGCGGACAGAGCGCCGGGTTGCGTTCTTGGCCGAGGCCAGCCGCGCGCTTGCCTCCTCGCTGGACTATCAGCGGACACTTCGGAACGTGGCAGAGCTGGCCGTGCCACACATCGCGGATTGGTGCGCAGTGGACCTCGTCGACCGGGACGGCGATCGGGTGTCGGTGTCGGTGGCCCATGTCGATCCCGAAAAGCTGCGGTTGGCCGACGAGCTTCGCACCTACGAGCCGGCGCGGCCCGACCCCGCGCAGGGGCTTGGATTGGTGCTCCGCACCGGCGAGGCGTTGCTCTACCCGGAGATCACCGAGCAGATGATCGGCCAGGCGGCGGTTGACGGGCGTCATCTCGAACTGCTGCGCGCGGTCGGGTTTCGCTCGGCGGCGGTGATCCCGATCAAGCTCGGCGAGCGGGTTCTGGGAGCGATGACACTGGTCAGCGCGGAGTCCGGTCGCACGCTTGATCAGTCCGACCTCGAGCTCGCCGAGCAGGTGGGCGCGCGTGCTGCGGTCGCGATAGAGAACTCGAGGATCTACAGCGAGCGCTCACGGATCGCCCACACCCTTCAGCAGAGCCTGCTGCCCGAGGAGCTGCCCGATGTTCCGGGATACGAGCTGGCCAGCGCATATATCCCCGCGTTCGAGCACAACGAGGTCGGCGGAGACTTCTACGACGTCTGGCAGGCCCGAGGACAGTGGATGCTCGCCGTCGGCGACGTCACCGGCAAAGGAGTGGAGGCGGCGGCGCTGACCGCCCTGGTCCGTCACACTCTGCGCGCCACGTCCGACTTCCTCTCAAGCCCGGCGGAGCTCTTGGTGCAACTTGACGTGACGCTCAAAAGGCAGCGCCGGCGGTCGGTCTGCACCGCGATCTGCGCACGCATCGAGCCGGACGGCGTCACCCTTGCGGTCGGTGGGCACCCGCTTCCCCTCCGCGTTCACCCCTCTGGTGCGGAGCAGGTTGGAGAGTTCGGGGCGTTGCTCGGCGCGTTCGATGAGGTCGATTGGCACGACCTGCACGTCGACCTCGCACCTGGGAACACCCTGGTGTTCTTCACCGACGGTGTGACGGACGCCATCGGCGACGACGGAGAGCGGTATGGGCTTGAGCGACTTCACGTCGCGCTGGCGCGCTGCGGTGGCTGTACCGCTGAGCAGGTGGTCGAGACGGTGACCGGCGCAGTCGAAGCCTTCCAGGCCGGCGAACACGCCGACGACACGGCCGTCCTCGCGCTGCACCGCCGGCCAGATCCCGGCCACCCGTCCGAGGGGCAGGATCGTGAGCCCCTGCGAAACGACATGGCCTCGTCTGCGTAGACATTTCGATGGTTCGGCCCACGAGATTTGAAATCACCCCCCGTGCAAGCGAGGCGAAGGTCACGCTGTCGCTGCTGGGCGAGTTGGACATGAGCACCGTCCCTCAGCTCTCAGACAGCGTCCGGGCCCAGCTGAACGACGGCGCGGGTGATCTCACTCTCGATCTTCGCGAGCTCTCGTTCATGGACTCCTCGGGGCTGCGGCTGCTGATCGAGCTCTACGACGGCTCGCGGCGGGACGGCTGGAAGCTGCGGCTCATCGCCCCCCGACACGCGGGGGCGGCACTCGTGCTTCGCGCCACCGGGGCGGATCTTGCACTCCCGTTCGAAGACCCTCTCACGCCATGATGCCCGCATCGATCCAGAGCGGGCGAGCGGACCGTCGGCCTGTTCTCGAGCTCGACCTCGAGCGGACCTCACAGGCCCCCGCGCTGGCCCGGGCCGCGATCAATGGATTCTGCGAGCACCGAGACATCTCCGCGAGCGCCATCGCCACGCTGATGTTGCTCGTCTCAGAAGTGGTCACGAACGCCGTGGTCCACCCGCACGTCGATGAATCCGCGACCATCACGGTGCACGCGCACCTTGAGAGAGACTCGGTTCACATCGAAATCCGAGACGCAGGAACGCGATTCACGCCTCGACCGCGTGATCCGAGCCGCGTGGACGGCGGATACGGCCTCTACCTCGTCGAGAAAGCGGCAACCGACTGGGGCCTGCGTTCCGGCCCGACCACCACCGTCTGGTTCCAAGTCGCCCGCGCGGACGGTTGACGCCCATCGTCTCACACGCCGGGGAGGCGCTACGCGGGGTTGGCTGCATCGACTGGTGTCTGTCCCGCGCGTCGGGCTTGACGTCGGTCGGCGAGTTTGAGTAGCACGATCGATGCGAGGAACAGGATGACCAGTGGCGCGGTCTCAAGGCCCGTCGTGACCGGGTCGGCACCGGGCATGGCGGCGGCGATGACCGCGATGACGACAATCGCGTACCGCCAGTGTCTGGTGAGAGTCCCGCCATCGATGATGCCCGCCGCGCGCATGCCGAGCAGGACGAGCGGCATCTCGAAAGCGAGGCCGATCCCGCCCATGGTGAGCACCTCGAAGGAGTACAGCGGCTGAGCGCCGATCAGCGAGTTGAAGTTGGAGCTGTTGTAGCCCTGGAGGAACTTGATCGCCGCCGGCAGCACGACCAGGTAGGTGAAGATGATCCCGGCGAAGAAGAGCAGCGGCGCTGTGAGGAGGGTGGGGCGCATCATGCGTCGCTGGGGCTCGGTGAGCGCGGGCAGCAGGAACGCGAAGAGCTCGTAGAGCAGGATCGGTGAGGCGATCACCAACGCGAAGTAGAAGGCCACGGTGAGCGAGACCGTAAACGGTTCGGCGAGGTTGGTCGTGATCGGCACCTCTCCGGGCGTATGTGCCGGCAGCGCTGTCGCAGCGGCCGTGAGGTGATGCACGAACGCTTGCAGCGTCGATCCTGCCCGCTTGGGCAGGTAGCCGTGGAGCTGGTGTGCGGCAGCCGCGGCCTTGAGCAGCTGTCGGCGCTCTGCGACCTCGTTGCTCGCCGTGCCGCTGATGTGGTCTCGAGCGACCTGGGAGAGGTGGTTGAGCGGGCGGTTGAGCAGGTGCTCGATCCGCCCGCTCTGCCAGAAGCAGATCCCGAATGCCGCCGCGAGCACGGCCAGGCACACGAACAGCCGGCCGCGGAGCTCATCAAGGTGGCCGACGACACTGAGTCGATCGTCATAGCCGATCGTTCGGAAGCGTTTCGTCATGGCCACCCGGAGTTCGTGCCGCTGGTGCCGGCGGATCAAGAGGGCGCGTTAAGCCCGCTTAATTGATCCGATCCGCGTCAAAGATCGCACGCGCGAAGGCTCAGAGTTTTCGCCGGGGCGCGCGGGGGCAAACGAGCAGAGTGCAGTCGCTTGCGTCTCTCGCCCTCTCGCCTGATCCCAACGCTCCCGGTGAGGCACGAGCTGCCTTGCGTGCGGTACCGGAACTCAATCCGGTCCGTGAGGACGCAGAGCTCGTCATCAGTGAGCTCGTCACCAACGCGATCCTTCACTCAGGAGCGATCAAGGGAGACGAGATCACCGTCGAGGTCTTGAGGGAGGACGACGTGATTCGTCTGTCCGTGCACGACCCAGGCCGGTCGCTCACCTCACCCGAAGTCCTCGAGCCTGATCTCGACCGCGCGGGAGGGGTGGGGCTGCTCGTGGTCTCACGAGTGGCCGAGCGGTGGCTCACCGAGCGTCCGGACGGCGTGATCGTGTGGGCGGAGCTCAGCCTCTCCTAGGGCCATTCGCTCAGTCGCACCGCCAGTAGGCAGAGGTCATCGTGGAACGGGGCGCCGCGTTGGAGATCTCCCAGCGCGGTCACCAGGGTGTGCGGATCGGCCTCGATGGGTAATGCTGCGACGTCGTCGAGCAGCGCTCGCAGGCCATCGGTCGTCCGGTCGGCGTGGCGCTCGGTGAGCCCGTCGCTGTAGAGCAGCAGGGTGGAGCCGCGCCTCGCGGTTGCCGATCCCTCAGCGCGACGAGAGGGCGTGTCGAAGGCCGCCAATGGCACCGAGCGTCCGTCCCAGAGCAGCCGTGGTGCGTGCGGCGGCTCGAGGATCAACGGCGGAGGATGTCCGGCGCAGGCGTACCGCAGCTCGGCGCGTTGGATGTCGAGATCGGCGTACACGAGGGTGGTCATTGCGCCGATCGTGTGCCGGCGAACATACGCGTCGAGTGACGTGATGAGCTCGGACGGCGACTGACCGGCGCTCGCCAGGGCCCGGACCGCGCTGCGCAGCTGACCCATGGTGGTCGCCGCGTGAAGACCGCGTCCGACGACGTCGCCGACGACCAGTGCCACTCTGGTGTGCTCCTCACCGAGCCAGAACGCGTCATACCAGTCTCCGCCCACGGCGAGGTCCCGTTCCGATGCCCGGTAGCTGATCGCCAGCTCAAACCCGACGCCGGAGGGCAGCTCGCCGGCGAGGAGGCTGTGCTGCAGTTCGGCGGCGATCGCATGCTCGTCGCGTTGAGCCTGCAGCAGCCCCTGCTCGTAGCGGCGGCGCTGATTGGCCTCGAAGACGATGATGCGGATCTCCATCGGTTGCCCTGCGGCGTCGTGCCGCAGGTTGGTGTTGATCAACGCCGGCAACCGTGACCCGTCGGCCCGTCGCAGCTCGAGCGCGACTTCGCTCATCGAGCGGTTGATCAGCAGGAGGGGCATCACGTGCGTCTCGAAGTAGAGGCGTGCCCCGACCGTGAGCAGGTCCTGCAGGCGACCGCCGGCCTCCAGGTCCCTCCGCCGGAGATGGACCTGCTCGGCGAACGTCTGGTTGGCGCGTGTGATCCGGCCATCGAGCGTCGTCGTCAGGTAGCCGCATGGCGCGTGCTCGAACAGATCGTCGGGGCTCGCTGCCCCGAGCCCGCCCCTGCTCACGAGGCGAGGAAGCCCTGAATGGCTTTCACGGTCGCGTCAGGCGCGCTCAGATTGGGGCAGTGTCCAGAGGCTTCGATCACGACCGACGTGCTGCCGGCGAGCCGGTCTCGGACATAGTCCCCGACGGCGCGGGGGGCGATCGCGTCGTGGGCGCACTGAAGGACGAGGGCAGGTGTCGTGACTCGCTCCAGATCCCGGCGGTTGTCCGAGCGGAACGTGACGTGTGCGAAGTGCCGTGCCAGCACCGGATCCGCACGGCAGAAGCTGTCGGCCAGCTCTCGGCTGAGCTCCGGGCGGTCAGGGTTGCCCATGATCACCGGCGCCAGGTTCTCTGACCAGGCTCGCAGGTTGTCGTCCATCGCCTCCAGCAGCTCGTCGATGTCGGCCTGGGAGAAGCCTCCGGTGTAGTCGGCATCGTCGATGTACCGCGGGGACGGGCAGACGAGCACGAGACGAGCGAACAGGTCGGGCTCCTGAATCGCGGCCAGGACGCCGATCATCGCGCTGACCGAGTGACCGACGTAGACGATGTCGCTCAGCGCCAGCTCTCGGCAGATCTCGATGACGTCCCGTGCGTACCCGTCAAGCGTCGCGTATCGCGCCGGCTCGAATCCAGAGCTGTCGGCGCCGCCCATCCCGACATGGTCGAAGAGCACGATCCGGTTGACGCCGGCGAACGAGGGCCAGACGAACCGCCACATGCTCTGGTCACAGCCGAATCCGTGGGCGAAGACGAGGGCGGGTCCGTCAGGTGCTCCCTCGAGGCTGACGTGGTGACGGCGGATCGCATCGCTCGTCGGCGACTCGTCCAGCGTCAGACGCTCCGGCGCCTGCTCGTTGTCCATCGCGGTCAGGTTAGACACAGAACCCCCACCGGAGCTACTATTTTGCCGACCCGGGCGATACGCCGCCGAGCCGCATCATCTGCGGCGGCGACGGGACCGCCAACGCACCCCGCATGTCCGATCTCGACGCTCAGTCCATCGCCTTTGAGATCACGGAGCGTCGCGACGCCGCGCAGACCACGCTGGAGCTGAAGGGGGAGTTCGACTTGGGCGTCGTGGACGGCGTTCGCGCGGCTCTCGCAGGCGCCGACCGTGACGCACCGGCCCGGATCGTGATCGACATCAGCGGGCTGACCTTCATGGACAGCAGCGGCCTCGCCCTGCTGGTCGAGGCACGGCAGGCGGCGGCGGCCGCGGGCCGGCAGTTCGCCATCACCCAGCCCCGCGGTCAGGTCCAGAGGCTCTTCCAGCTCACCGGCATGCTGGACGGCTTCGTCCTGCACGCCGCCGGCTGACCGCGTCGGCCGCAGCGCGGGCGCGGTGCAACAGGAGCACTCGCAGCGGCGACCCGGATCCTCCCGCGATTTTCAACGGCAATGCGAGCAGCAGCCCGGTGGCCGGAACTCGCGCCAAGCCACGCAGGCCCTCGATGATCACGATCCCTCGGGGCAGGAACCAGTGGACGTGACCGCAGGCTGCGCCGAGCTCGCCGTCACGGACCGCGTTGTCGCAGGCGGCGGTGTCGGAGGCGACCGCCCGCACTCCCTCGCCGACGAGCCACTCGCATGCGCCGGCGTCCAGCCCGGGCATGTTCTGCCCCCAGTATCCCCGCGTGTGCTCGCCCGGGCCCTCGGGCCAGTGGCGGTCCCAGCCCATCTCGACGATCGCCACGTCGCCCGGCTCCAATGCGAAGCCGGCGCGGTCGGCCGCCCGTCGTAGCGCGTCGGCGCCGAGCTCCTGGCCGGGTTGGGGATCCTCCGGGGTGAGATCGAACTTCTTGTAGGGCCGCATCAGAAGCAGGTCGGCTGGGAGCTGGTCGACGGTCGCGCCGTCGCGGTCGAAGTGGTACGGCGCGTCGACGTGGCTGCCGGTGTGCTCGGCCAGCGACAGATGGTTGGCGGCGACTCCGACCTCGTCGTGGCTCAGCACCGGCGTGATCTCGGGCCCGTCGAAGGCGGGGAACATCGGCATCCCGGGCTCGATCGGCGGCGAGGCATCGTGCACGGTGAGCCCGGAGAGCGCGGCGAGGAGCGCCGCCTCGGGGTCGAGCAGGTCATCGCCAGCAGCGTCCATGATGCGATACAAGGCTACCGCGATGCGATACAACTCCGCTGTGCCATCTCATCCACCCACCGAGCGCCTGCTGCATGAGGGCGATCCCGGTTTCGACGAGGCGCTGCACGACGCGGTCTGGAATGCGCGCAAGCCGCCGCGGCGCCCGGCCCGGATCCTGGTCGCCACCGATGATCGCGACGTGGCCTGGGGAGTGGGCTACGCCGCCGAGCACGGCCTGCGCGTGGGGGTGCGCTCCGGCGGTCACAGCTGGTACGGGAACGGGGTGCGTGAGGGGGAGATGCTGATCGACCTCTCGCGGCTGCGTGACCTCAGCGTCGACCCCCAGCGGAGGATCGCCGCGGTCGGCCCGGGCCTCCACGGGCGAGAGCTCGACGCGGCACTGCTCGAGCACGACCTGTTCTTCCCCATCGGCCACTGTGGCTCGGTCGGGCTCGGAGGCTTCACCCTGGGCGGCGGCTATGGCTGGAACTCACGCGCGGTCGGACCGGCGTGCCTGGGCGTGCGCGCGATCGATGCCGTGCTCGCCGATGGCCGGATCGTTCACGCGGACGACTCCACCGACCCCGAGCTGATGTGGGCCGCGCGCGGGGCAGGCCCCGGGTTCTGCGCCGTGGTCACGCGACTGCACCTCGCGCTCACCCGGCGACCCGCGATCGCCCGGCTCACCGAGGTGTATCCGCTCGAGCTCCACGATGAGCTGCTCGCGTGGGCGCTCGGGCTGCTCGACGAGCTCCCCGCGCAGATCGAGGTCTCGGTACGAGTCGGCCACTCCGAGGCGGCGGCCGGGGCCGAGGTGCTCACGCTCACCGCGATGGCGTTCGCCGACCCGGTTGGCGATCCGCAGGAGATGCTCGAGCCGCTGCGCCACGGACCGCTCGCGGATCGGCGCCTGGGCCGGATCGACGTCCGGCTGACGGCGCTGCCGGACCTGCACGATCGCGGCGAGGATCAGCGCAGCCGGTGGGACGTCGACGGCATCTGGACGCAGGCGCCGGCGGCACAGATCATCCCTGCCGCCCGTGCCGCCGGCCTGGGCGAGACGCCGGGCGGCGAGAGCTTCGTCCTGTGGATGCTGTGGGGCCACCACCCGGTCCGTGAAAACGCCTGCTGGTCGATCCAGGCCCCGCTCTATCTCTCTCCGAATGCCGGGTGGTCGGACCCGGCCGACGACCCGGATCGCCGGGCATGGGTCGACGGCGCGCTGCACGCCCTCGCCCCGCTGTCGCGCGGGGTCCAGTTCTCCGACGCGGACATCGCGGTGCGGCCCGGTCGCGGCCTCAGCGCCGAGAACGCGGAGCGGCTGCAGGCCGTGCGGGCGCGATACGACCCGTCCGGCCGGCTGTGCTCGTACCTGACCCCTGCTGAGATCGACCCGCGGTCCCGTGCGGCCACGGAGGTGTGAATGAAGCTCGCGATGAACATGCTGCTCTGGACCGACGACATCACCGAGCCGGCCCGATGGCCGCTGCTCGAGCAGATCGCGGCGGCCGGCTACGACGGCGTCGAGGTGCCGATCTTCTCGCTCGACCCCGAGCCCTACCGTGCGCTCGGCGGGCGGCTCACCGAGCTCGGACTCAGACCGCTCGCACTCACCGCTCCGATGCCGGACGCCAACCCGATCAGCCGGGACGCCGGGGTGCGCCGCGCCGCGCTTGAGCGCGGGATGCGCGCGCTGCACTGTGCGGCCGCGGTCGGCGCCGAGCTCGTCGCCGGCCCCTTCCAGGCGGCGCCGACCGTGTTCTCCGGCTCCGCGCCGACCGACGAGGAGCGCAAGTGGGCGGTCGGCGGCGTGCGGGCGCTGTGCGAGGCCGCCGATCCGCTCGGGATCACGCTCGCGCTCGAGTCGCTCAACCACTTCGAGCACTACCTCACCACGACGGCCGCGGAGACCGCGGCGCTCTGCCGCGAGGTCGCACATCCGCGCTGCCGGATGCTCTACGACACGTTCCACGCGCACATGGAGGAGAAGGACCTCGCCGAGGCGATCCGTGGATGCGCGGACGTGCTCGCCTATGTCCACCTGTCCGAGAGCGACCGCTCGACGCCGGGCAGCGGTCAGGTCGACTGGGCGACCACCTTGAGGACGCTGCGCGAGATCGGCTACGACGGCTGGTTCACGATCGAGGCCTTCGGTATCGCCCACCCCGAGCTCTCGCGCCAGATGCGGATCTGGCGCCCGCGCTTTGAGTCCGAGGACCGGCTGCTGCGCGACGGCGAGCGGTTCCTGCGCGGCGCCTGGGCCGCGGCGGCCTGAGTCAGCCGCCGGTGATCCCGAACGTCGCCTCGACGTCGCGCTTGATCTCCAGCAACGCGGTCACGAGCTGCTCGTCGTTGCCGGCGAAGCGCTGAGTCGGCATCGGGACGGTCAGCGCCGCGAACTCCCCGGAGGGGTCACGCAGCGAGATCCCGGCCGCGGAGAGCCCGATCGTGTGCTCCTCGCGATCGAACGCGACCCCGCGCGCCCGGATCTCCTCGAGCTCGCGCATCAGCGCCGTCGGGCTCGTGATCGTGTGCTCGGTGAAGCGCTTGAGCCGGCCGGGGAGCAGCCGCGAGAGCTCCTCGGGCCCGAGCTCGGCGAGGATCGCCTTGCCGTTGGCGGTCGAGTGCAGCGGGAAGCTCGACCCGACGACCGACACGGCGCGGAGCCGGTGGCGGCCCGCGATCTGATCGACGAACCGCACGTGATCGCCATCGAGCACCGCGCAGTCGACGGTCTCATCCAGTGCGAAGAACAACCGCTCCATGTAGGGCCGCAGCTCCCGCCAGAACTCGCGACGCCCGGCCGCCAGGCGGCCGATCTCCGGGCCGAGCAGGACGCGCCCGTTCGGCGAGGCGGCAGCCAGCAGCCCTTCGGCGGTGAGGGCGCTCACGATCCGGTGGGTGCTCGAGCGAGGGAGCTCGACGCGCTTGGCGAGCTGGGAAAGGCTCAGCCCCTGCGGCTCGTTGTCCAGCGCGCGCAGGATCTGCGCCACGCGTGCGATGACCTGGATGCCGCTCTGCGCGGAGGTCCCGCCTCGGGTGGAGCTGTCGTCAGTGGTGCTCATCGAATAGTGCGCGTCCGTTCCATCATACGAGACAAGCTGGCGGGCGACGGAACGAGCTGCTGGGGACTCTTCCGCCCCTTCGGTAGAACCCGAGGCCCGCAGCCGTGGGAAACTGCGGAAATCTGTCCCGCATCGTGGACTAGGGTGCCCACAAATGCCTTGACGGATGTATGCAGTTCATTTACGGTTATCCCGGATGGCGGACGTGTGTCTCTTAGAGCGAGACAGTCGTTACGGGATCCGGCCGGTCGGTTGTGAGTCGAGAGAGAGCCTGAGAGGTAGCGGACAGTGAGCACAGCCGTGCCAGCCCCGAGTCCGGCGATGATGCCGTCGAGCGCCGCGACGCTCTCGCTGCAGAGCGTGAGCAAGCGCTTCGGCGGGGTTGCTGCGCTGAGCGATGTCTCGATCGAGGTCCGGGCGGGTGAGCTGCTCGGCGTCGTCGGACCGAACGGCGCCGGCAAGAGCACGCTGCTGTCCCTCATCAACGGCGCCCAGCGGCCGACCTCGGGCGAGATCCGGTTCGACGGGACCCATCGGATCGACCGGCTGCGCACCCACCAGGCGGCGCGGCTCGGGATCGCCCGGGCACACCAGATCCCGCGGCCATTTCCACGCATGACCGTGCGAGAGAACCTGCTCGTCGCGGCGCACTCCGGCGCCGGAGTGGTGTCCGGAGGACGGGACCAGGTCGACGAGGTGCTGGAGCTGTGCGGCCTCGCCGACCGGGCGACCCTCGCGGCCGGCACGCTGACGCTGCTCGGGCTCAAGCGACTTGAGGTCGCCCGCGCGCTCGCGCTCCAGCCGCGGCTGCTGCTGCTCGACGAGGTGGCTGCTGGTCTGGTCGCCCATGAGATCGACGAGATCACCGAGCTCATCGACGGCGTGCACCGACGCGGCGTGACGATCATCCTCGTGGAGCACGTGCAGGCGCTCGTGCAGGCGCTTGCCGAGCGGGTCGTCGTGCTCGACTTCGGTCGCCTGATCGCGGAGGGCACCCCGCTCCAGATCGCCGCCGACCCCGAGGTGATCCGCATCTATCTCGGTACTGGTGACAGCGGCGCCACCCGGCGCGAGCGCGCCTCACGACCGCAGGAGCGGCCCGAGCTGCTCCGGGCCGAAGGCCTGTGCGTGAACTACGGCAAGCTGCGCGCGTTGCGCGACGTCGACTTCGAGGTCGGCGAGTCCGAGATCGTCGCGGTGCTCGGCGCCAACGGCGCGGGCAAGACCTCGATGGCGCGCGCGCTCGCCGGGCTGGTCCCGAGCGCGGAGGGCGCGATCAGGTTCGCCGGTCGAGATCTCACGCGCGCGCCCGCGCACCTGCACGCGCGCGCGGGAATCGCGATCTGCCACGAGGGCCGGCGCCTGTTCACCGGGATGCGGATCCGAGAGAACCTGGAGCTGGCGACGTACTCAGGTGCCTCGACCGCCCACCGGAGCGAGCTCTACGAGCGCGTCTACGCGCTGTTCCCGCTGCTCAAGGAGCGCTCGGAGGCCTACGCCGGCGAGCTGTCGGGCGGCCAGCAGCAGATGGTCGCGATTGCGCGGGCGCTGATGAGCGATCCCAAGCTCGTCATCTTCGACGAGCTCTCGCTCGGTCTCGCGCCGACGGTGATCGACGAGATCTATCGCGCGGTCGAGCAGGTCCGCTCTTGGCAGATCAGCCTGGTGCTGATCGAACAGAACGCCTACCGCGCGCTCGCGGTGGCCGACCGTGCCTACGTCCTGGAGCGGGGGAGCGTTACGTACGTCGGAGCGCCCGATGCGCTCGAGGACGAGGACGCGCTCCGGAACGCCTACTTCGGCGACCGGTCCGCAGGTGATCAGGCCCGCAAGGGCACGAACGAGGAGGAGTCGCTGCAATGAGAAGACGATGGGGCGCGGCTGCGGTCGCAGCGTTGGCGGCCTGCGCAGTCGCCGGATGTGGAACCAGTTCAAGCGCCGGACCGGGTAGCTCCGGTGGCAGCAGCAGCGGCGGCTCGGGCTCTGGAGGGCCGATCGTGATCGGCGCGACGATCCCGCTCACCGGCAGCTTCGCCGCCTTCGGGGCGCAGGAGAAGATCGGCGACAGTCTCGCCGTCTCACAGATCAACAAGGACGGCGGGATCACGATCGACGGCAAGAAGCGCAAGGTCGTCGTCAAGTTCCTCGACAGCCAGAGCCAGCCCAATCTCACCACCACTCAAGCACGCACACTCGTGCTCCAGGACCATGCCGTCGGCTTTTTCGGAACCATCGCTCCGCCGCTGGTGATCCCGCTCTCGCAGGCCGCAGATCAGCTGCACGTCCCGCTGGTCCACCACACCCCGATCCAGGCATGGTTGTCGGGCTCCAAGACGGGCTACCCGTATTCGTGGGACATCTTCTTCAACGAGACCCAGCAGACGACCACGCAGTACCTCGCCACCAACGAGGTCAAGACCAACAAGCGCGTCGTGCTGTTCACCGACACCGATCCCGACGGGATCACGATGGGCAAGCTATGGGCGCAGAACGCGCCGAAGTACGGCTACAAGGTGGTCGCTCGCGAGTCGTTCCCCGAGGGCACCACCGACTTCTCCAGCTACATCGCCAACGCACAGAAGCAGCATGCCCAGGTTCTGATCGCGCAGATGATCCCACCGGATGCGACGGCGCTCTGGAAGCAGATGAAGGCCGCCGGCTATGACCCGAAGGTCGCCTACTGCGAGAAGTGCTCCTACCAGTCCGCCTGGGGCAAGTCGCTCGGCTCGCTGGCCAACGGGACGATGGTCACCGACGTGTGGTCGCCGGCCATCGACAAGGACCAGTTGCCGCTGATGCTCACGCTCAAGAAGTACTACGGCGACAAGATCAACCCGGGAGTGAGCGGCGTCGTCGGTGCCTACACCTGCGCGAGCGTCCTGCTCGACGCGATCAAGCGCGCGGGCTCGACCGGCGGCGCTGCGATCAACAAGGCGATCGGGGAGACCAACGGGGAGTACCCGCTGGGCCACGTGCAATTCAACTCCCAGCACTACAGTGCGGTCAAGGCGTTCCAGACGCAGTGGCGCAACGGTGCGACGGTGATCGTCTGGCCAAAGGTGAAGGGTGGCTCCTCGGTGCAGGCGCCGGTGGCAGGCCTGAAGTAAGCGATCGGCTCCAGGGGTGCGGCCGAATGGCCGCGCCCTGGCCGTGTCTCCTCCACGCACGTGACCCAACTCATCAACGCCATCTTCTACACCGGGCTCTACGCGTCGCTCGCGCTCGGTCTCACGCTCGTGTTCGGCGTGATGCGACTCGTCAACCTCGCCCACGGCGACATCATGATCGGCGCGGGCTACCTCGCCGTGTTCTTCGGCACCCACCTGGGACTCGATCCGCTGGTCGCGCTGGTGCTGATCATCCCCGTCGTGATGCTCGTCTGCTACCCGCTCCAGCGCGGCCTGCTCAACCCACTGCTCAGTCACGGTGAGGAGCCCCCGCTCGTGGCCACGTTCGGGCTCTCGCTGATCGCCGAGACCGTGTTCCTGATCGGCTACACGAGCAACTCCCAATCGCTCAACCCCCATTACGCGTTCACCGGGGTGCACATCCTCGGCACGGACGTGCGGACGATCCTCATCATCTCGCTCGTCGTCGGCGTCATTCTCGTACTCGCGACTCACCTGGCGCTCACGCGGCTGCGATTCGGCAAGGCCCTGCGCGCCGCCTCCGAGGATCCCGAGGCCGCTGCGTCGATGGGCATCAACGTCAAGCATGTCTACGCACTCACGTTTGCGGTTGCGGCCGCGCTGAGCGCGTTCGCCGGAGTGGAGATCGGGGTCGCGTTCAGCCTCACCCCGACCGCTGGGCTCACCTGGCTTCTGATCGCGTTCACGGTGATCGTGCTCGGCGGGATGGGCTCGGTGATCGGGACGTTGCTCGGCGGGTTCGTGGTCGCCCTGGCGCAGGAGTACGGCGCGCTCGCATTCGGCCCGCAGTACCAGGACCTGGTCGTCTTCGGGCTGCTTGTGGTGATCCTCGTCATCCGTCCCCAGGGGATTCTCGGGAAGAAGCTCACATGAGCGCCGGCAAGCTCACGGCTGCGATGCCCGAGACCGCACCTGATCCCGCGCCCGCTGCCTCTCCCCGCACCCGCTCGCTCGCCCGGCGCGCCGCTCCGGTGGCGTGCGTGGTGCTGGTGGTCGTCCTCTTCAGCGGGCCGCAGTGGCTCTCAGAGAACGGGGTGACACTCGCGATCACGCTGTTCACCCTGATGGCGCTCGCGCAGGCGTGGAACCTGATCGGCGGCTACGGCGGCCAGTTCTCGATCGGCCACGGCCTGTTCGTCGGCGTCGGCGGCTACGCCACGACCGTCGTCTTGGTCCGTACCGGACTGCCGGTGGCACTCGCGGTGCTGGCGGCCGGGGTCGTCTGCGCCGCGCTGGGTGCGATCAGCGCGGTCCCCCTGCTGCGCTTGCGCGGTGTCTATTTCTCGGTCGGGACGATCGGGGTCCTGCTCGCGGTCCAGGCCTGGTTCATCAACTGGGGATTCGTCGGCCAGACCACCGGCGTGATCATGCCCGCCAAGGGAACGCTGCCGTTCGTCACCCAGTACTACATGACGGCCGGCCTGGTGGTCGTGACCACAGGGGTCGTCTGGTGGCTGGTCCGCAGCCGCTTCGGGCTCCGGCTGATGGCCGTCCGGGACGACGAGTTCGCCGCCGCCGAGCTCGGCGTCAACGGCTTTCGCGTCAAGCTGGTCGCGCTCACCGTCTCCGCCTGCCTGGTCGGGCTGGCCGGCGCGATGAACGCCTTCCAGCAGCTTTCGCTCGAGCCCTACTCGGCGTTCAGCATCTCATGGGCGATCAACATGATTCTCGCCTGCGTGATCGGTGGCCTGGCCACGGTGCCAGGACCCTTGATCGGCGCGGCGGTCATGTTCGAGCTCCAGCAGCTCCTGCAGGGCAGCTCCGATCTGCCCCCGATCATCGAGGGCGTTGTGCTGCTCGTGATCATCCGGTTCGCGCCGGGCGGGATCTGGGGCCTGGCGCGCGGCGCGCTCACCCGTCTGCGCGGGTGGAAGGCCGCGCGGGCCTGAGCCTCGTCTCGTGTCCGGGCGAGGGCCTCGGCGATCAGCCGAGGCCGTCGGCCGCCCGGGCGAACGCCTCGAGCTCGCGGGGGATGTCAGGGCCCGCGGGGAAGTACAGAACGCCGGCCACCCCGTCGGCCGCGAGCCGATCGAGCGCGGCGCGCATCCGCTCGGGCGGACCGGTCTCGGTGCATGTCTCGATCAGGGCCGGCGAGACGAACGGACGCTCGAGCGCGGTGATCTCGGTGAGGTGGCCGCGGTGGGTCTCGATGTGACGGCGCCGGGGGTCCGTGGCGGCCAGCGCCGCTTGGAAGCCGCCGACCTCCGCGGACCCGGCGAACGCTCCCTCCTCGCCGATGTGGAGGTGGAGGGCCGCGGCCGGCCCCGCGGCCTGTAGGACCCGCTCGGAGTCGAGCGGCTCGCCCGCGTCGAGCACGGTGCCGTTCACCTGGACGAACACGCGCGTCGCGCTCCACACCTCGTTGCCCACGCCATGCCCCGGGTTGGTGACGATCCCGTCGGCCACTCTCCGGCCCACGTCGTACCCCTTGGGCCCGTGGGCGGCGACCCAGATCGCGACGTCGGCGGGCAGCGAGATCCCGGACAGCGCCGGGTAGGGCAAGGCGAGGATCTCGCCGTCCCACTCGATCTCCTCTCCGGACAACAGGCCGCGCAGGCCGCTCACGTAGGCCTCGACCTCGGCCCAGCGGGCGGGGCGCTTGCCGATCATCGCCTGGCTGGTGAAGCCGCTGCCGACCACGAGGTCGACCCGCCCGGGCGCAATCGCGTCGAGCGTCGCGGCGGCTCCGGCGGTCGCCACCAGATGGCGCAGCCGCGGAGTGAGCGCGCACGGGCCAAGGCGGATCTGCGTGGTGCGCTCCGCCGCGCGCGCGAGGGTGATCCACGGATCGGCCATGATGGTCGGCGAATCGGTGACCCACGCGGTGTGGTAGCCGAGCTGCTCGGCCCAGGCGCAGTGCTCGGGGGTCGCGATCGCGGCGCTGAATAGGCATCCGAGTTCCATGTCGATCAGTACTCCGGTGGAGGAGCCAGCAGCTCGACCCCGTGGCGGGCGGCCGATCGGCCGATTCGCTCGAGGTCGAGGGTGCCGGCGTCAGGTGGCTGGGTGAGCGCCGTCGCGGGATCGCTGGCGTCGCGGTAGAACGCTTCGTGCTCGGGTGTGGCGATGATCAGGAAGCGTGCCTCCTCGGACTCCGAGCGCCACGCATGGACGGCGCCGCCGGGCAGGTGGACGACGTCGCCCGGTCCGGCATCGACGCGCTCGCCCTCGACGAGCAGCGCGAGCGCCCCGTCGAGCACGATGAACGTCTCGTCGTCCTCGTTGTGCCGATGCAGCGGCGTGGCGCAGCCCTCGGACATCCGCGCCTCGATCAGCGCGAACGAGCCGCCCGTTGCCCTGGCCGGGACGCGGACGATCCACAGGCCACCGAGGCCCCACAGCGCCTCGCCGGTGTCGACGGGCGCACTCGTCGGTTCGCTCGGGGCGCTCCGGCGCCGGGCGGCGTGAAGCAGAGACGCGTCGACCCGGGCGCGCAGCCCCTCCGGCTCCCCTTCTCGCCACCTGCGGAACCCCTGGCCGGTGCGCGCGCCGAGCTCGCCGCGGGCGACCTTCTCGCGCAGCAGCGGGTGGGGCACGGGTGTGTTGTCGAGCGCCGGCATGACGACCTCGTGGATCGCGAGCGTGAGCCCGAGGCCGCCGAGGTCGGCCTGCTCGAGCGGACCGATCGCGCCCAGGCGCGCCCCGAACCCCTGGGTGACGACCGTGTCGAGCGTCTCGGCGTCGCACACCCCTTCGGCGACGAGCGCGATCGCCTCGCGCTTGAGCGCGTGCTGCAGTCGATTGCCGATGAACCCGGGCACGTCGGCGCGGACGTGGACGGGCGTCATCCCCCGGCGGGTGAGCAGCGCGATCGTCGACTCGACATGGCCGAGTGCCGTGTCGGCGGTCTGGACGACCTCGACGAGCGGAACCAGATGCGGTGGGTTCCAGAAGTGCGTGCCGAGGACCCTCTCCCGCGACCTGAGCGCTGCGGCGATCTCGTGAATCGGCAGCGCGGATGTGTTGGACGCGAGGACGGCGGTGGGCGGCGCGTGGCGCTCGAGTGAGGCGAAGATCTCGCGCTTGACCGCGAGGTTCTCCGGGCCTGCTTCGATCACCAGATCGGCGTCGGCGACCGCTGCGGGAAGGTCGGTCGCGATCCTCACCCGCTCCAGTGCGCACGAGGGGTCCCCGCGCAGGGACGCTGCACCGGCGGCGATCCGCTCCCGCGCCCGGCTGAGCGCTTGGGGGTCGGGGTCGAACAGCGCGACGTCCGAGCCGCCGAGCGCCAGCACGAGCGCGATCGAGGCGCCCATCACCCCGGCGCCGACGACTGCGACCCGGGGCTCGGCAGCCGGGCTCATGCGGCGGTGAGTCCGCCGTCCAGGTAGATGACCTGGCCGGTGCAGAAATCCGAGGCCGCGGAGAGCAGGTACAGCGCGATGCCGACGAAGTCCTCCGGCTCGCCGAGCCGTCCCAGCGGGATCCGGCTGAGGTTGCGCCGGCGCGAGTCGAGCCCCGCCTCGGTGTCCTCGTAGATCCAGGCGGTCAGCGTCGAGCGGAACACCGTGGGGGCGACCGCGTTGACGTTGATGCCGTGCTTGCCCCATTCGGTGGCCAGCACCCGCGTGAGTGCGTCGGTGGCGCCCTTCGATGTCGAGTACGCGGTGTAGCCCGCTGCGTTGCCATGCCGGCCACGCACCGAGGAGACCAGGAGTACCTTGCCCGGATCGCCGCTGCCGATCAGCTGGGTGCCGAACGCCTTCGCCATCAGCCACGGCCCGCGCACGTTGGCGTCCATCACCGACTCCCAGTCGTCGACCTCCATGTCCTGGATCAACGCGGGCTTGTTGTATCCGGAGGCGACCACGAGCGTGTCGACGCGCCCGTAGGCAGAGACCGCCGCCTCGACGATCGCCTCCGCGTCCTGCAATGTGTCGGGCCGGCGCACGAAGGTGTGCGCGGTGCCACCGGCCGCGGCCACCTCCTCGGCGACCTCCTGCAGGGGACCGGCGGAGCCGGAGGCGAGCAGCAGCCGGCAGCCGAGCGCCCCGAGCGCGATGGCGACCACCCGACCGAATGCGCCAGAGGCGCCGGTGATGATCGCCACCCGCCCGGAGACGTCGAAGAGGGCGAGCGGGTTGACCAGGGGAGAGGTTGCCCCGGCCACGCTCACCCTCCCGTGGGGATCCGGAACGCCTGCTCCGGGTCGATCACGGCCACGACACGCAGCAGGCAGCCTTCGCCGGTCGGGTAGTTCCATGGGAACGCCATGAACGTGCAGCGCTTGCCCGTGACCTTGTCCAGGTCGCCGCCGACGTTCTCCAGCCCGGGGATGCCGGCGGGCAGCAGCGTCTTGTGCGAGATCTCCCAGTCGGGAAAGTCCTCGAGCACCTTGCGGCCGGTCTCTCGCTCGTACTCGTCCATCAGGTGAGGCAGCGATGGTCCTGTGCCGTGCGCGACGAGCTTGGTCCCGAGCGGATGGTCGAGCGCCTGGACGTCGATGCCGACGAGCTTCACTCCCCGGTCGACCAGCCACTCCGCACCCTCGCGGTAGAGCCCCGGCGAATACGCGAAGTAGTCGTCGTTGTCGCCCCAGTTGTGGTGGGAGCCGGTGTTGATCATCACGATGTCACCGGGCTCGATCCGCGGGCGGGCGTTCTCCAGATCCCCAGCGGTGACCAATCCCCACTTACCCTTCGGGATCGACACCGCCACCCCGGTGCCGAAGAAGCGCCAGGGTTCGTAGTCGGTGATGTACGGGAGATCCGCGGTGACGTGTATCGGCGCGTCCATGTGCGTACCCCGGTGCATGATCCCGTCCATCTGCTGCACGTAACAGCCGTGCATGGCGTGGTTGCGCAGTCGGGAGAACGCCATGTTGGCCATACCCGATGGCCACTCCGGCATGTTATAGCCGCCCCAGCGGTGGCTCAGGTTGTAGAAGGTGAGTCCGTCGGTGTCGCTCACGATGTCTCCCTCAGCTCGCGCTCTGGCCGTCGGCGAGCCGGTACTCTCCGCCCGGGTCGAGGATCGCGGTGAGCCGTGTGACGCACGCGTCGCCCTCCGGCCAGTACCACGGATAGGCGTGGAACGCGCACCGCAGGCCATTGAGGCTGTCGAGCGCGCCGCCGACGTTCTCGATCGTGGGGATCCCGGCTTCCAGGATCGTCTTGTGCGCGATGTTCCAATCGGGGTGGTCCTGCTCGGGGTCATGCCCGGTCGCCGCCCGGTACTGGCGCGGCAGCTCCTTGACGATCGGCCCGCCGCGATGCCCGGCCAGCGAGGTCGCCATCGGATGGTCGACGGTCGCGGTGTCGATGCCCACGATCTTCACCCGGCGCTCGGCGAGCCAGCGCGCGGCCGCGCCGCTGAGTCCTGGCCCGTGACCGAAGTACTCCATCGAGTCGGAATAGCGATGGTGCCATCCGGTGTTGATCATCACCATGTCACCCGCCCTGACCTCGCCGGCGACCTCCAGGTCACTGGGCTCGATCAGCCCCCACTCCTGTTTGGGGATCGACAGGACCGGCCCGGTCCCGAAGAACATGTCAAGTGACAGGTCGCCGACGCCGGTGCCACCCTGGACGAGGTGAATCGGCGCGTTGACGTGCGTGCCGTTGTGCATGACGGTGCGCACCTGCTGGCTCATCACACCGTGCTGCGCGTGTGTCGCCAGGCGGTAGATGACGATGTCCGGGAAGCCCGGGAAGACGGGAGTGTGCGATCCCCAGGTGTGACTGAGCTCGATGAACTCCAGGCCCGTCCCCGGCTCCACCACGCCGCGCTCGAGTGCGGCCTGTGCACTGCTGACTGCCATGCTCTTCCCCCTCGGGACGGTGACACTCCCAGACCGCGTCAGTGTACCATATGGCGATACACCCTGTCCATATCGCGGACAGCTAGCGACGCGGCACGGGCGGCGGCGGAGCGTCGGGCCGCAACGCGGCGAGCGGTGTCGGCTCGATGCCCCGGCGCCCGTCGACCATCTGTCCCGGGATTCGCTCCTGCGGCGCCCAGCGCAACTGCCGCGGCTCGCCCAGCCGGGTGCGGAGCGTGCCCAGCCCGCTGCCCTCGAGCTCGACGACGTCGCCCGGCACGAGACGGTTGCCGAGCTCCAGCCCGCAGCCTCCCCCGACCGTCCCGGACCCGATGAGCTCGCCGGGGACGAGCGGCTCCGCCGTCGACAGGTATGCCGTCAGCTCGCCAGCGCTCCACAGCGCTGAGCCGCTGCGGCCCGAGGACCACAGCTGGCCGTTGACCCGGGCGGCCAGCGAGATCTCGAGCGGGTCAAGCTCGTCGAGGGTCGTGATCCATGGACCGAGCGCCGTTCCGAAGTCCTTGCCCTTCGCCGGTCCGAGTCCGCCGGCGACCTCCTCAAACTGGCGGTCACGCGCGGAGAAGTCGTTGAGCAGCGTCACCCCGAACAGACGCTGCTCGGCCTCCTCGGCGGTGAGGTCGACGCCGGTGCCGCCGACGACGAAGCCGAGCTCGAGCTCGTAGTCCATCCACTCGCAGTACGCCGGCCACTCCATCGTCTGCTCGTGCGCCAGCAGCGAGAGATGGCCCGCCTTGTAGTACACGGGAAGCGTGTACAGCACGTCCGGCACCGGGTTCCCGCGGACCGCCCGGGCACTGACGAAGTGCTGCTCGAAGGCCATGAAGTCCCGGAATCGAGGCGGGTCGAGCGGTGTGAGCCATCTTGCGCCGTCGAGCTCCAGCACGGCGTCGTCCGGCGGGTCCTCGGCGGCGGCGCGCTCCAGATCCTCCCGGTAGCTCGGTGAGCCCAGCCCAGCGGCGAGGTCCTGTGGGAGGTGAGCGTCGGCGAGGCGTCGCGCGGTGGCCGGGGTGCAGCCCCGCCGCTCGAGTCGCAGCTGCTCGGCGCGGGCCAGATCGGTGGCACGCCCCGCCTCGGGGTCCACCGCGACGATGCGGGGGCGAGGGCCGTCCGGGCCGTCACGCAGGATCCGTGCCAGCTTCATCGGGTGAGGGCCGGGTCGAGCTGGTCGGCGAGGTACGCCGCGATCGCGAACGCCGAGGTCGCGGCGGGGGAGGGAGCGTTGCGCAGGAACGCGAGGTCTCCCTGCCGGTTGATGACGAAGTCGTCGACGAGGGCGCCGTCGCGGCCGAGCGCCTGGGCGCGGACGCCCGCCGGGCCGTCGGTGACGTGTTCGAGCCTCAGTTCCGGGACATACCGTGCGCAGGCGGCGACGAACGCGCGGCGGCTGGCTGCCATCCGCAGTTCCTGGAGCGCGGTGGAGCGAAACCGCGCGAGCAGCGACCACGTGCCCGGCCAGCTGATGGTCGCCCACAGATCTTCGAGACGGACCTTGCCCAGGCGGTAGGCGTCCCGCGCGCCCACCATCAGGGCGGTCGGGCCGAGCAGCACCTCGCCGTCGACGCCGCGGGTGAGGTGCACCCCCAGGAACGGCAGCTCGGGATCAGGCACGGGATAGATGAGTCCGCGCACGAGCTCGCGCGCCTCGGGTTTGAGCCGCAGGTACGCGCCGCGGAACGGGACGATCCGCGGGTCGCTGGCCGCGCCCGCGGCGATGGCCAGCCGGTCGCTCCACGCTCCGGCGCAGACGACTGCGCGCGCGGTCGTGGTCTCGCCGAGGCGGTGGCGGACGACGAGCGTCCCGCCTCGGCGCTCGGTCGCGAAGACCGGGCAGCTGGTGTGAACCTCGGCGCCCTGCACCTGCAGCTGCGCGGCGAGCGCGCGGGCCACGGCGCCGTAGTCGACGATCCCCGTGTTCGGCGAGTGCAGCGCCGCCACGCCGCGTGCGTGCGGCTCGATCTCGGCGAGCTCCGAGGGGCCGATCCGACGCAGCCCAGGAACTCCGTTGGCCCGGCCCCGCGCCTCGAGCTCGTCGAGCCCCGGGAGTTCGCGACCGGTGCACGCGATGATCACCTTCCCGCATCGCTCGTGGGTGATCCCGTTGGCTTCGCAGAACGCGTACATCCGCCGGACGCCATCCACGCACAGCTGTGCTTTCAGGGACTCGGGCTTGTAGTAGATCCCCGCGTGCAGGACCCCGGAGTTGTGCCCGGTCTGATGGGTGCCCACCTCTGTCTCCCGCTCGAACACCGCAACCCGCGCGTCCGGTCGGCGGCGGAGCATCTCCGCGGCGAACGACAGTCCGAGGATGCCGCCTCCGATGACCGCCAGATCCCGGTCGGTGGTGGTCACCAGGCGCTGTGCCCCGCCTCGACGGGGACGGTCGCGGCGGTCATGAACGACGACTCCTCCGTCGCAAGGAAGACGATCGCGTCGGCGATCTCGACCGGCTTGGCGAACCGCTTCTGGAGTTGCTGTGCGGTGGTGAGGCGGATCGCCTCCTCGGGACTCTCCATCGACGCGATGTGGCTCTGGGACAGAGGTGTCTCGACCCCGCCGGGGCAGATCACGTTGCAGCGGATCTCCGGCGCATACTCGTACGCGATCGAGCGGGTGAGCCCGATCACCGCGGCCTTCGACGCGCAGTAGGCGGCACAGTTCGGCAGGGCGACCAGGCCGCCGATCGAGGAGATGTTGATGATCGAGCCGCCACCGCGCTGCTGCATCTCCGGGACGACGCGCTGTGCCGCCTGCAGGTAGGACCAGACGTTGACGCGCATCACCCGGTCGAAGTCATCGGCGGTGTGCTCGGCGATCGGCTTCGCGATCAGGATGCCGACGTTGTTGACGAGCACGTCGACCTGGCCGAACTCATCGATCGCCGCGTGGGTCACCGCATCGATCGTCGTGGGGTCGACGATGTCGCCTGCGACCTGTACCACGTCCGCCCCGGTCGACTCGATCTCGGCCGCTGTCTGCGCAAGGCCGTCGGAGTTCATGTCGGTCACCGCGACCCTCGCCCCGTTTGCCGCCAGGCGCTGGGCCGCGGATCGACCGATGCCGCTCCCCGCCCCGGTGACGATCGCGACCTTCCCATCCATCCGACTCATGCGCTCTCCTTGTCTCGTGACCGCGTGATGCGGTCGTTCAGCTCCGCGCCGGTGCGCCGGGCGGGTACTCCATGACCACGAGCATCGACGCGCGCGCCTGTGTGCGGTTCTCGACCGCTCGGGCCTCTCCGGGGGCGAGGTAGCAGGAGTCGAGTGGGCCGAGCACCGCCTCCCCGTCGTCGGTGAGGACCGTGATCTCGCCATCGAGCACGATGTAGACCTTCTCGGTGGCGCTGGCGTCCCGCTCGGCCCGGCCACCGGGCTCGTAGTGGGAGAGGCCGACCCAGAAGTTGCTCACCGAGCTCGTGTCGAAGCCCTGGAGCCGGAGCGCCGTGACGTCGTGGTGGCGGGCTGCCTCGTACGGGGTCGTCTCCGCGATGCGGGTGACCTCCATCAGCGCGCGCCCTGCGGCCGAATCCAGGGTCGTGCGCCCGGGCCGGCGCCTGCGGGCGCGCACCGGTCCGTCACCGGGGCGCCGGCGTTCAGGTCGTGCATCGAGGTCTCCTATGGGGCCCGCATGAGCGCGGCCCTACTGTCTCATCTGAAGGGACTGCGTGTCCGGATCGTGAGACTATGCGACCGGATAGCGGTCGTCAAGGGCCGTCAGATCGCGCGACGGGCGGCGCCTCGAGGACCCAGCGAGTGAGTGGCTGCGGGAAGTCGGTGGGTCGTGGGGCGAGCTCTTTGGTGAACTCGTATCGAAACCCGGCGCTCTGAAGCGTTCGATTGGGGGCGATGTTGAACGCGTTTGGCTGGCAGTACAGCCGTTTGATCTCGAGCGCCGCGAACAGGTGCGCAGCGGTCAGTTTCACGAACTCGGTGCCGAGGCCCGAGCGCCGTTTGTCCCCGGTCAGGATGTGCAGGTGCATGAAGGAATGCTCGCCGAAGATGAACTGGTCGGCGATCGCCATGCCGACGACGTCGCCGTCCAGCTCCCAGGCCAGCAGGTAGTTGGCGCGATCCCGGATCGGCTTGGCGAAATCCGCCACGTAGAACTCTCGCCATGCCTGGCGGGACAGCAGCCGCGCTCGCTCGACGCCGAGGAGACGCAGGTACTCGTCCGACGCGTCGTGGAAGTAGTCGATCCGGATGTCGACTTCCTCCAGGCGCATCTCTCGGACGCGCAGCCCGGAACTCGTTGCCGCGGCGAATGGGGGACTCTCGGTCACCCGGTGATCATCCATCCGTCAGGCCGGCCCGTGGGAACAAACCCCCACGCGCATGAGTGCCGCCGCGCACAAGGACGACGTGTCCAGATGCTCCGCTCGGAGTGCGCCGCCCAGGAGGTCCGCTCGGTGCGGCTCCGACCAGGTCAGACGTCCTCGGCGCGCGTCGTCGATGGCCAGTATGAGGGCTCCCAATCGCCCTCGGGGTCGGTGGTCTGTCCGACCTCGATCAGGTAGCCGTCGGGATCGCGGATGTAGCAGCGGATCTCGTATTGGTGCTGCTTCGGTGGCGTCACGAAGTTCGCTCCTCTGGCGCTCCACTCGGCGTACACCGCCGCGATGTCCTTGACCCGGATGTTCAGGAAGCTGCTGACGGTGTCGGGATCCGCCGGCGTCTGCAGGGTGACCGTCGGCTTGTCGTCGGTCGGGCCGCCGCCCACGTTGATGATGATGTATCCGTTGGACAGCGCGACATTGGTCGGCTCCCCGGAGAAGACGACCCGGCCGCCGAGCACTTCGGTGTAGAAGCGCCGGGAGCGCTCGACGTCTTGGGAGACGATGAAGTGGGTGAGCACAATCCCGTCCGGGGGCGCCGGGAGCGCGGCCGAGGTGTCGCTGGTTGTGTCGGTGCTGCTCATGCTGACCTCCGTGGTTGAACCGCTGGGACCGCCAGCCGCGGGTGAGCGGCCGTGGCTCACGGTCGCGCGTCCAGAGCGCCATCGCGCCCGTGCGCGCACTGGCAGCGTGCCCTGGTCAACCAGCGGACGCCCGGCATCTCATGACCGCGCGGAAGCGAGTACCCTCGCGGCTGAGCGATGAGGCTCGCTCTAGAACCGCGGCGTCGGCCGCTGATGGCCTCTACGACACATGTGTGCTGCTGATCGTGGAGGTTTGGTTGTGAGAGCACGGAGCGGACGGTCAGGTGGTGAACGGTGCCGCGGCTAGACCGGCGGGAGCTGGCCGCGATCTTCGCCGGCGGGGTCGTCGGTGCGATCGCACGGGTTTGGATCGGGCGGCACGTGCTCACCACGGACACCTGGCCGTGGGCGACGTTCATCATCAACGTCTCCGGCACGGTCGTGCTTGCCTACTCGGTCACGCGGCTACAGGAGCGCCTGCCGCTGTCGACCTACCGCCGGCCGTTTCTGGGGACCGGGTTCTGCGGCGCGTTCACGACGTTCTCCACGATGGAAGTCGAGATCCTCGACCTGCTGCGCGCCGGGCACACCGCATTGGCGGTCGCCTACGCGGCCGCCTCGATCGTGTGCGGTTATCTGGCGATCTGGGTCACCACAGCACTCGTGCGGCGGCTGAGGCGGCTGGTATGACGTTTTGGCTGTGGTGCGCCGTGGCGGTGGTCGGAGGCGGCGGGGCGATCGCGCGGTTTCTGCTCGACGCCACCATCTCCCGGCGCTTCGGGCGGCTCTTTCCGCTGGGGACGCTCGTCGTCAATCTCACGGGGGCGTTCGTCCTCGGGCTGCTCAGCGGAGCAGGCCTCGCGCCCGACGCGCTGCTGGTCGCCGGGACCGCGACGATCGGGTCCTATACGACGTTCTCCACCTGGATGCTCGAGAGCCAACGGCTGGCCGAGGACGGTGATGCGCGTGGCGCCGCCGTCAACCTGCTGGCCAGCATCGCGGTCGGCGTCGCGGCGGCAGCGCTCGGGCGGACGATCGGAGTGCACCTGTGACCGACGACGACTGCCTGAAGCTCACCACCTACTTCGGCGAGCGCGACCGCGTCGAGCGCCGCCTGCTCGCCGACGAGTTGCTCGACATCTATGGCCGCCATCGCGTTCAGACGAGCATCCTGCTGCGCGGGTCTGAAGGGTTCGGCCGCCTGCACCACCTGCACACCGACCGGCTTCTCTCCCTCTCGGAAGACCTTCCGGTCATGTCGGTCGCGGTCGATCGTCGTGACCGGATCGAGGCGATGCTTGAGCAGGTGCTCGCCGTCAAGCGGCGCGGCTTGGTCACGCTCGAGCGCGCCAGGCTGCTCACCGGCGAGATCGGTGCTCTCGAGATCCCCGAGCAGCTGCATGAGGCGACCAAGCTCACCATCTATGTCGGTCGCCAGGAGCGCATCTCTCGCACGCCTGCCTACGTGGCGGTGTGCGATCTGCTCCACCGCCACGGAATAGCGGGCGCGACGGTGCTGCTCGGCGTCGACGGGACCCGCCACGGTCGCCGCACCCGCGCGACGTTCTTCGGCCGCAACGCCGACGTCCCGATGATGGTCCTCGCCGTCGGCCAGGGCGCGGCGATTGCGCGCTCGCTGCCCGAGCTCGGAGGCCTGTTGCACGAACCGCTGATCACGCTGGAGCGCGTCCGGGTCTGCAAGCGCGACGGTCAGCTGCTGGCTCGTCCGCACCGTCTGCCGCGCACGGACCGGTCCGGTCTGGGGTTATGGCAGAAGCTCATGGTGTACACCTCGCAGGCCGCCGCGCATGAGGGGCGCGCACTCAACCTCGAGATCGTCCGCCGGCTGCGCGAGTCAGACTCAGCCGGCGCGAGCAGCCTGCGCGGGATCTGGGGGTTCCATGGTGCCCATCCACCGCACGGCGACCGCCTGCTGCAGCTCCGCCGGCACGTCCCCGTGGTCACGATCACCGTCGACACGCCAGAGCGCATCGCCGAGTCGTTCCAGATCGTCGACGAGCTGACCACCGAACAGGGGCTGGTCACCAGTGAGATGGTGCCTGCGATGAGCGCGATGAGTGCCGAGCAGACCGTCGGCGGACTGACCCTGGCCGAGCACGATTTCTAGCCGCCCAGCTTTCGCCGCGCGCGCCCGTGAGAGCCGGCCGGAGTCAGCTCTCGGACGCCCAGGCAGACCGGGTCAACCTGAGGTGCGCTCGCACGGCACGCTCAACGGCCCCGGCGTCGCCTGCCTCGACCGCGGCGAGGATGTCTCGATGGCCGGTCGCGACCTCCACCAGGGGCGCGCCTCTCCCGGGCTCATGGAACGCGCCGAGGCGTAGCTGATCCAGGACCTGATCGACGACGTCCACCACGCGGGGGTTGCCGGCGAGGGTGAGCAGTCCGAGGTGAAAGCGCCGGTCGAGATCGAGAAACGCGCTGAAGTCCGCTGCGCGCGCCGCCTTCACACCGTCACTGACGAGCGAGCGGAGGTGCGGGGCGTCGGCCGAATCGAACGTGGTTGCCAGCCGCGCGAGCATCGGTAACTCCACGAGCAGCCGCAACTCGAGCGCGGCGTCGAGTTCGGCCGGTAACTGCTCGACGATGCGGAAGCCGCGATTGCGCACCTGAGTGACCATCCCCCGATAGGTCAACTCGAGCAGCGCCTCGCGCACCGGGGTGATCGAAACGCCAAGCCGCGCCGCCAGGGCCGGTGCCGAGTGGACGACTCCAGGTCCGATGTCGCCGTAGACGATTCCCGCCCGGATCCGGCGCATCGCCTGCGTGCGGAGACTGACGACCTCCAGCGCTTCGTCGAGCGCGCTCACGATGCGCCGGCGGGCGCCGCGGCCAGCCCGAGCCGCCGCATCTCACGGCGGTAGTTGACCGCCACCGCATCGAACTTCAGGTGCATCTCCGCCGCCAGATCGAACGGCACACGCTCGGGCCGCTGGGACTCGACCACGTACTGATCCTGGTTGAAGATCGTGTCCTCGAAGGACTGCAGGACGCTGTCGGCCTGCTCGTGATCGTAGTTGCGTGCGATCGCCAGATAGCCCACGCAGTGGTCCTCGTCGACCGGCTGCGACGCGAAGAAGTAGACCATCCCCGCCTGCCCGCCCCAATTGAGCCGGAGCAGGATCGTGTAGGGCAGGTGCAACTGGTAGCGGCTGTGGCGCTCCGGATGCTCGACGACCTCGTTGTTGAAGACCGGGAAGTCGTCGGTGTTCGGCGCCTCGGGCCGGACGATCTCGTAGTGCAACACGTGCCCCTCTCCTGTCACCGCGTGGGCGGGCACGACGGGTCGCTCGGGGTCGCCGAGGAGTCCCGGGTGCACCCACGGGAAGTGACCGAAGTCGGTGAAGTTCTCAAGCTGGCGCGAGGCGTCCGAGCGCCATGCGTACGGCCCGGTCCGCACCACGGTCCAGCCGTCGGAGTCGAGTTCCGGGACCTCCGGCAGTTCCCACCGCGGCTGATCCATCGCCACCCACAGCATCCCGTAGCGCTCCTGGCAGGCGAACGAGTCCACCCGTGCCTTACCCGGCACGCGCGAGGGATCCTCGAGCTGCGGGATCGCGACGCACCGGCCGTCCGAGCCGTAGCGCCAGCCGTGATACGGGCACATCAGCTCGTCGCCGACGACCCGCCCCAATGAGAGCGCCGTGCCCCGGTGGATGCACACGTCGCGCAGGACATGGGGGACGCCAGACCCGTCGCGCCACAACGCCAGATCATGGCCGAGCAGGCGCACGCGGATTGGCACCTCGGCGAGCTCACTCGCGTAGGCGACCGGATGCCAGCACGCACGCAGCGCCTGGAAGTCCGGGACAGCTGCAGGTGAGACGGCGGACATCTGGTTTCTCCTCGCGACGATGGTGCAGTGCGAGGACGATACGTAAGGCCTTACACCTCGTCAAGTCCACGCTCGGGCGGCGCCGCCGCGAAGCTCTCGCCCCATCTCCGCAGGAGCCCGAGCACAGGCTCGAGAGCGCGCCCGGCGTCCGTGTAGACGTACTCGTCACGCGGCGGGCGATCGCAGTAGCGGCGGCGCTCGATCACGCCCGCCTCCTCGAGCGTCCGGAGCCGCGTGGCGAGTGTCTCGCGGGGGGCGCCGATGTTGTGGCGGATGTCGTTGAACCGATGCACGCCGAACCCGATCTCGCGCAGAACGAGCAGCGAATAGCGCTCTCCGACGAGATCGAGCGCGTCAGCGATCGGGCAGATCCGCGGCCCCTCTTCCCGCAATCCCGGGCCCGGCGAGGTGGTCGGTTCGCTTTCTGGACTCATGCTGCTAGCGTAGCGCTCCGCTGGTAGGTCTACTAATCGAACTGACGACGGAAGCAGCACGACATGATCACACTCCCACGCACCGAGCTCGGAAAGACCGGGCTCTCAATCTCGCGGTTCATCCTTGGGACGGGTGCCCTCGGCGGCATGGCTGCCACGACCGGCCCCGGCATCGGGCTCGACGAAGAAGCCAGCGCTGATCTGCTCAGTCACGCCGGCAACGTCGGGATCAACCTGCTTGACACCTCCGACATCTACGCGCTGGGGGAGAGCGAGCGAATTCTCGGCGGGTGGCTGGCGCAGAATCCCGACGCCGATTTCCTGGTGCAGACGAAGACCGGCGTCACCCCGAACGGCCCTGATCTGTCACCCGATCGCGTCCGCGCCCAGCTTGAGCAGTCGCGCAGGACCCTCGGCCGCGTCGATCTCTTCCTCGCCCACGCCGTCGACCCGAACACGGAGTGGTCTGCGAGCCTGCCGGTCTTCAGCGAGGCGGTCGAGCAGGGCCTGATCACTGCCTATGGCGTCTCCAACGTCACCGAACGGGACCTGATCGACGCCCTCCAGACCGCCGACCGTCTGAGCATCCACCGGCCCGCGCTTGTCCAGAACCGCTATTCGCTTCTCGCGCGCGACGACGACGCCGGCGTGCTCGCCCTGGCTCGTGATCAGTCCCTTGGCTACACCCCGTACTCACCGCTCGCCGCCGGCCTGCTGGCAGGCCGCTACAGCAAGGGCGAGCGCCCCGCCGCCGGCAGCCGGCTCAGCACGCAGCAGCCGACGCTCGGAGTCCTCGACGATCCGACCACTCGTGAGCGAATCGGCCGGTTCGAGCAACTCGCCGCCAGTCGTGACGTCACGCCCGCCGCCCTGGCGTTTGCCTGGCTACTCAACCGGCCGGGCGTGACCGCGCCGATCGTGGGCGTCACCAAGCCATCCCAGTGGGACTCCGTCGTCGCCTCCGTCGACGTGCCCTGGTCCGAGGGCCTGGCCCGCTCGGTGGACGAGATCTTTCCCGGCCAACCCGGCTAGCGGCTCTCCTTCAGCCGCCGGTGTGCGGGCATCGCTGGTCCGCGGCACTCGGAGGTTGAACCCGGTCCCCGGACCGGCGAGGATCGCCGTACATGACCGCCCATCCGCTTGACCCACTCACCACCGACGAGATCCGGGCGGCGGTCGCCATCGTCCGCCGTGACCGCGAGGTCGGCGATCGGTGGCGGTTCGCCTCGATCGAGCTGCGCGAGCCCGCCAAGGCGACCGTGCGCCAGCACGCCGACGGAGACCCGATCGACCGCGCCGCTCGCATCGTGTGCTGGGACCGAGACAGCGGCGCGGTCTACCAGGGGCTCGTCTCGCTCACCGAGGATCGCGTCCTGAACTGGCGGCTGGAGCCTGATGGCCAGCCGAACATGACCAACGACGAGTACTACGAGTGCGACGCTGCGCTGCGCCGCGACCCGCGGGTCATCGAGGCGATGCGACGCCGCGGGATCACCGACATGGATCTCGTGCTCATCGACACCTGGGCCTACGGTGCGCACCTGCTCCCCGAGGAGTACCCGGGACGCCGGCTGGGGTGGGCGGACGTCTGGTACCGCAAGGACGCGGGCTCCAGCCCGTACGCCAACCCCGTGTCGGGCCTGCACCTGATCGTGGACCTCAACCGCATGGAGCTGCTCGGTGTCGAGGATGACGATTCGGTCCCTGAGCCCGAGACGATGGGCGAGTACATGCCCGGCCGCGTCCCCGGTCAGCGGCTGCGCGACGACATCAAGCCGCTGGAGATCGTTCAGCCCGCGGGTGCCTCGCTGCAGGTGGACGGCAACCTCGTGCGCTGGCAGAAATGGTCGGTGCGGGTCGGCTTCAACTACCGCGAAGGGCTCGTCCTCCATACCGTCGGCTACGACGACGGCGGCCGCACGCGGACGGTCGCGCACCGGATGTCGTTCGCCGAGATGGTCGTCCCCTATCGCGACCCGTCCAACGACCACTACCGGCGGACGGCGTTCGACATCGGCGAGTGGGGCCTCGGTTTCATGACGACCTCGCTGGAGCTGGGGTGTGACTGCCTCGGTGAGATCAGCTACCTCGACGCCGTCCTTCACAACTCGCGGGGTGAGCCGTACACGATCAGCAACGCGGTCTGCATCCATGAGGAGGACAACGCCGTGCTGTGGAAGCACGTCGACGCCCACCTCGGCGCCGAGACGCGGCGCCAGCGGCGCCTGGTGATCTCCTCTCACGTCACCGTCGCCAACTACGAGTACCTCATCTACTGGCGCTTCTACCAGGACGGCAACATCGAGGCCGAGGTACGCGCGACCGGGATCATGGTCACGACCCACTTCGCCGCGGGCGAGCAGCCCGCGCATGGCACGGTCGTCGACGAGCGCACGTACGCCCCGTTTCACCAGCACTTTCTTGTCGCTCGGCTCGACCTCGACATCGACGGGGATGCCAACACCGTCCACGTCACGGAGTCAGAGGCGCTCCCACTCGGCCCCGGTAACCCGCATGGCCTGGCCCTACGTCAGACGAGCACGCCGTTGCGCACCGAGTCCGAGGGAGTCCAGGACTACAACTGGCACACGCAGCGCGCGTGGAAGGTCGTCAACGAGCGCGTCCGCAATCGCCTCGGCACCCCGGTCGGCTACAAGCTCGTCCCCGGCGCGGCGCTGCCGCCGATGTTCGATCCGCAGTCGCCGGTCGTCCGCCGCGCGCAGGTGATCGGCCACACCCTGTGGGTGACGCCGTTTGCAGAGGAGGAGCGCTGGCCATGCGGTGAGTTCGTGGTTCAGAGCCGAGAGGATCGCGGGCTGCCGGTGTGGACGGCGCAGAACCGGTCGATCGAGGACACCGACATCGTCCTCTGGTACGTCTTCGGGATCCACCACATCACCCGGCCCGAGGAGTGGCCGATCATGTCGGTCGACGTCGCGTCGTTCTGGCTCAAGCCGGTCGGGTTCTTCGACCGCAACCCGGCGCTCGACGTGCCGCCGGCAGACCATGCCTGCCACCCCGCCGAGCCCGGCTGAGCAGGGCACGTCGACGGGTTCGTCAATCCTTGCGACCGGGGTGGGGCTGTGCCGGCGCCACCCGACGAGATGGCCGTGGCAGATTCTTTGGCTCAGGGGTTGACAGTCTTGCTTGGTGGCCTATGTGCCAGAGCAGAGAGGTTTGAGATAGAAGCAACGGCTCATCAGACGGGTGGAGGCCCGGGGCCCAAGGGTTTGCCTGACGGTTTAGGCACCTACCGCCTCGGTCAAGGCTCTGTTGGTGGTCCCGGGCCTCCATCACTTTTGTCTCTCAGGGCCGCATCGTTCTTCCCGAGAGGAGGTGAAGCGTCCGTATGTCTGTTCGTCGTCGTTGGCGGATCGGCTTGGTGCGGCGGGGACTTGGGTCGTCGGCCTACCGCGCGATCGTGTTGCCCCGTGTCCGGCCGGCCGGCTGAACGATGCGCCCCGACCGTTGCTGCGCTAGACACGCTGGACTTTGATGAGATGACCGCCGGATCTGATCAGATCACCCACGAGGAGAGTGAGCTGCTGCAATCCGAGTCGCTCGCTGCGCGTGGTCTGGACCAGAGTCTGGCGGATGGGCTGCGACGCCGCCGGCTCGGAGGCGAGACGAGCTCCGGCGGCTATCTGCGGGAAGTCAGCGACCGGGCCCGGCTGCCGGCCTCGGTGGAGCGACGCCTGATCGAGGCTGCCCAGGCCGGCGATCGCCGCGCCCGTGAAGAGCTCGTCGAGGCGTTCTTGCCGGTGATCGCCGGGGTCGCCCGCGTCTATCGGGGCTCTGAGACGATCAATCGGCTTGAGCTGATGCAGGAGGGTGTCGTCGGGCTGCTGCGGGCGCTGGAGCGGTTTGACCCGACACTGGGGGTGCCGTTCTGGGGCTACGCCGGCTGGTGGGTGCGCCAGGCGATGCAGCAGCTGATCGCCGAGCTGACCCGGCCACTGGTCCTCTCTGACCGCGCGCTCCGCCAGCTGTCACAGCTCAAGCGCGCCCACGGCGATTATTTGGCCGAGCACGGCCGGGAGCCGAGTGGCGACGAGCTGGCGGCCAGCACCGGCTTGACCCATTCCCAGGTCGGGGAGATGCTCGCGCTCGAGCGCGCGCCGCGATCGATGGACGAGCCGGTCCAGGGTGCAGAGGGTGAGCTGGGCGCATTTGGTGAGCTGCTCGCCGACCCGTTGGCCGCCGACGCCTACCAGCAGTTGCTCGACCACTCAGAGATCGAGCAGGTCCGGGCGTTGCTCTCAAGCCTGAATGATCGTGAGCGGATGATCCTTCGCGCTCGCTATGGCTTGGACGGTCCCGAGCACTCTCTGCGTGACGTCGGCGAGCGGGTCGGGCTCAGCGGCGAACGTGTGCGCCAGATCGAAAACCGCGCACTCGGCAAGCTACGAGCCGCCGCCGACCGCGGCGAGCACCCCTGACTCACACCGCGCTCGACACGCGCGCCAGCCGCCGGGGAAGCCGTCCGGGTTGATGTCGCTGTGCGCGGGCCTATTGAAGGAGATAGGTGAACGAACTCATTGGCTGGAGGTGAACGTTATGCACGCACTTCATCATGCTGATCGCCGGTCCGTCCTGTTGGTCACAGCGCTCGCTGCCGCGCTCCGAGGCGCGCACGATCCACACGCCGAGTCTGTTGGCCGGCAATCTGCCTGACGGGGCCGCTGGGAGCCCCGATCCGTCTGCCCTGGGCCTCGGCGGGCCCTTTTGCACCGACAGATCGCTGATCGCCTGGCGGATGTCTCGTCAGCTAGGCGATGGACCAGGACGTCGAGGTCGACCACTATCGGGTGTTGGGGGTGGCCCGGGACGCCAGCAAGCGCGAGATCCGCCGCGCCTACCGGCGCCTGGCGCTCCGGCACCACCCCGACCACAACCCGACCTCCAACGGCGCCGAGCGGTTCGTGGCGCTCACTCGCGCCTACGAGATCCTCAACGACCCCGCCCAACGCGCCCACTATGACCCGTGATCTTGACTATCAAGGTGCAAAAAAAGACTTGACAGTCACCGACCGAGATCCACTAGGGACGGTGGACACCATGCCCGATTCTGTCAAGGGAGGTGAATGGCACTGATTCGCTGGGAGCCGGCTGCTGAGCTCAACACCATCCAGAACGAGATGAACCGGCTCTTCAACAACTTGTTCGACCAGCCCAGCGCAGGCCGCGACGCTGCCCCAAGCAGGCGATGGATGCCGGCGATGGACCTCGTCGAGACCGCAGACCACTACGTCCTGCGCGCCGACCTTCCCGGCCTATCCGATGAGGACGTCAACATCCAACTCGAGGACAACGTGCTCACCATCTCTGGCGAGCGCACCGCCCGGCACGAACACGATGCGCAGGGCTACTACCGGATCGAGCGTGCGTTCGGCACCTTCGCCCGGTCGCTCACCCTCCCCGACGGCGTCAACCCGGACGCCGTGGAGGCCCACTTCGACCGCGGCGTGCTCCAGATCACGATCCCCAAGCCCGAACAGAAAAAGCCTCGCCAGGTCCAGATCTCCCTGGGCGCCCGCCCAACCGACGACCCCGACACGATCGAGAGCACCAACCGCGCCGATCCGCAGACAAACAGCCACGACCCAGTCCCAGCCTGACCGACAAACCACCAAGGGGCTCCTCCCAGAGAAACGGTCGCGGACCGCGGACACCCACCACCGCGGTCCGCGACCTCGAGACGTCCCAAGACCCGGCGAGTCTCGGCCCTCGGAAACCCGAGCGGCTCGAAAGTTGCCACCTGCTCCGTCCTGACGGCCGTCACCAGCAAGCCGGTGCTCGACAACCGCGCCTTTCCCACCGAAGAGCAGCGCCGCCACCGGGACCGATGGCTCGTGAATTCGGCGCATCGTGCCGTTAATAGACTGAATCCGGATGCCCTGCACGGCAAACGACCATCCCAACCTTCTACCCGCCGGCGCCCGACGCGCCGGGACGTTCCCCCGCTGATGCCCGCACGTGGTTCCACGGTCGGGGTCCCGAGCCGGCCCCGCCAACCGCCTGTCTCACCAGCGATGCTGACGTTCTCGGCGCGCAGCGAGTGCCGGCCGGGGGAGCAGTGGCGCGAGCGTTTCCTCGGCCAGCGCGAGGTCTACCGGCGGTGGTATCTGGGCGCCGGCGAGGCGGCGCGGCCGCCGCTTGAGGTGTGCGAGGCCAAGCTCGCCCAGTACATGCCAGAGCTCGTCCCGATCCATCGCCAGCTCGTCGAGCTCGCCGGTGGCGACGAGCTCGACGCCAGGATGCTGTCGCTGTATGACCCTCCACCGTTCATCACCGGCTGCTCGCAGGCGGCATGGGTGCGCGGCACGCCGGTGCTGATCCGCACCTACGACTACCCGATCTCGCGCCTGGAAGGGGTCCTCGTGCAGACCGCGTGGTCGGGCCGGCGAGTGATCGGCATGAGTGACTGCATGTGGGGCCTGCTCGACGGCGTCAACGACGCCGGGCTCGCCGTGTCGCTCACCTTCGGAGGGCGCACCGCCAGCGGCGAGGGATTCGCCATCCCGCTCGTCCTCCGCTACATGCTCGAGACCTGCGCGTCGGTCGAGGAGGCGTGCGCGGTGCTGGCTCGCGTGCCCGTCCATGCCAGCCAGAACATCTCGCTGGTGGACCGGACCGGTGACTACATGACGGCCTACGTCGCGCCCGACCGGCCGCTGCGCCTCGTCAAGACGCCGGTGACGACCAACCACCAGGGCACGGTCGAGTGGCCCGAGTACGAGCATGTCGTCCACAGCGTCGACCGCGAGAGCTGCCTGCTGGGACTGATCGCCGATCCGACGATGACCGCCGAGCGGCTCCAGGACGCGTTCCGCAAGCCGCCGATTCACTCGAGCGGCTACCGCGCGGGCACCGGCACGCTCTACACCGCGTCGTACTACCCCGGCGAGGGGCGGGCCGAGATCCGCTGGCCGAGTGGCGAGCAGTGGACCCAGAGCTTCGACTCGTTCGTCGCTCTGGAGCACACCGAGATCTACGACGCCGCGGCCGACGACGCGCCGGCCACGTACGGCATGGCGGTCTGAGCGTCCTTCGTCAGACGCCCTTGACGGCGGCGGGGAAGGCGATCGGGGCCTGAGGCGTTTGCTCGATCGGCGTGCCCGTGTACTTGGCTTTCATCTCGGTGATCCAGTGGCGGGCGCGTTCGGTGAGCGCGCCGTCGTCGGTCTGAAAGCGCCCGCGGGAGACGAGGATCCCCAGGTCGCCACCCTTGTAGCGGTATTCGCCGGGGCCGGCGACGCGGAGGAAGAAGGCCTCCGATTCATCTTGGATGGAGTGCCAGTCGTTGCCCCAATGGCTCCAGCGGATGGTGCCGTCATCGTCAAGGCGGTAGATGCCGGTCCGCGGCGCATCCTGGACGAGCTCGATGCGGTCATCGGTGTCCTTGATCACCATCTGGCTCCACACGTCGAGCAGTTCGACGCGGCTCCAGCGGTCGTTGATCTCGGCGACGTCGATCTCGTAGTCGACATCGAGGTACTCGATGAGGTGGAACGCGAACAGGGGCATGTCGGCGTAGGCTGCGGCGGTGACGTTGGTGATGGAGGTGACGCCGCTGATGCGGGGATTGAGCTCGCCGAGGTAGAGGTCGCCGGTGTCGCGGTCGATCAGGTAGTCGACCTCGAAGAAGCCGCGATAGCCCTCCTTGGCCAGGCGGTCGCCGAGCTTGGCAGTGGCCTGACGGGCGGCACTGCGGTGCGCGGGCGACAGCGCCGTCGGGAACATGTCGTTGCCACACCATCCGCCGCGGTACGGGGTGAGCTCGGGGTGGCCGGTGAGGTCGTGCATGACAGGTCCCACGACGGTGCCGTGGCGGGTGATCACGGCCTCCATCGCCGCGGCGGTGCAGTTGATGCGCCGCATGACCTTCAGGTCCTCGTCGATCAGCGCGTGGTGGTCGCGCTCCCAGTCGTCGGGGCCGGCGATGAAGAACGTCGTCTTGCCCGAATCCCCATATGGCGTCTGGACGACGAGGTCGTCGCCGAGCGCCTGGCTGTCGGCCAGGGCGATCAGTTCGGGGTAGCTGGCAGCGCGCCCGAGGACGTTCGGGACGCTGGCGACGCCGGCCTCGTTGGCCAGGCGAGTGGTGACGATCTTGGAGTCGATGTGACGGCGCAGCTCGCAGGAGGGAAGGATGAGCTCCATGCCGGCATCGGCGACCAGTCGCTCGCTGGCCTCGTCGAACATGACGAAGCACACCTTGGGCCGGGGGCCGTGGCGCTCGGACCACGTCTTGACTTCGGGGTGGGCCAGGAGCGCGTTGCAGACGTCTTCCATCGAGCCGAACTCGTAGCCGGTGCGGTCGCTGGGGACGAACACACGGGGGTGGTTGCCGTCGAAGGAGTCCATCCAGTTGAGGTAGAAGAACGACCGCACCCACCGATCAATTCCCAGCAGGTTGAACGCCGTCGGCGACACGAAATACACCGGCTGCTGGTTGGTGCGCAGGAACCCCCGGATCTGCGAGATCCCGCGCAACTGTCCCGCTTGCTCGCTGGTGCTTGTCATGTCAGGGTCTCCTTTGTCGTCAATCGCTCACGAGTCCGCACCAGTCCCTGACGAACACCGCCAGGACCTGGCCGGCCCGCTCCATCGACGCGATCGAGACCCGCTCGTCGATCCCGTGAATCTCCTCGGCGAGCGGCCCGAAGCACACCGCCGGAATTCCCCGCCGTACGAAATGCCGCGCATCAGTGGTCGCGGTCGTCGGTGCAAGCGGCGCTTCGGTGCCCACCACACGGCGATAGGTATCGGCCAGGGTCACCGCAACGGGTTCGTCCGGCGGCAACGTGAAGCCCTCGCAGCGAAAGCCGTCATAGCGCACGCGCGGCGGGTTCTCGGACAGGAACGGGTTTGCGGCCGCCGCCGCTGCGACCACCGCCTCGACGCGGGCCGCGACATCCAACGGCGACTGGCCGGGATACAGGGCCAGCCGGTAGGAGACCGTGCACTGCGCGGCCACCGTCGAGGTCCAATCTCCGCCGCGGATGACCCCGGGGTTGAGATTGATCGGATGCGCGAACACGTCGAACGGCGGCGGCTTGACCGCGTTCATCTCGGCCTCGAGTTCCCGCAGCGCCAGCGAGACGGTCGACGCGGCATCGATCGCGTTGAACCCGGCGGCGCTGGCCACCGCGGCGTGCGCGGGACGGCCGACGATGTCCACGTGCGCCCACAGCACCCCGACCTGCGAGGTCATGATGTGATCAGCGTGCGGCTCGGCGATCACGCACGCCTCGGCGACCGGCCCGGACAGCAGGCACTGCAGCGCGCCGTTGCCCGTGCACTCCTCCTCCACCACCGACTGCAGGTGCACGTCCGCGCGCGGCGCCACCCCCAGGCTGCGCAGCGCGCGAACGGCGCCCGCGATCGCCACCAGCCCCGCCTTCATGTCACCCGCGCCTCGCCCGTATAGCCAATCGCCGTCACGGCGAGGGTGAAACGGCGGCGATGACCACAACTCCGGGGCTGCGGGCGGCACCACGTCGACATGTCCGCCCAGGATCAGCGAGCGCCCGCCCTCAGCGCCTGCCTCCCACGTCGCGACCAGGTTCCGTTTGTTCGAGACGTCCCATGAAAACGGGGAGGAGCCGGGATCGGCGCGCAGCGCCTCAGCGTCCAGCCACACGTCCCGCGGCGCCAGGCCGATGTCGCGGAAGGCCTGCGCCATCACCACCTGTCCGGCCTCTTCGGCGCCAAGCACCGTCGGCGCTGCGACCAGTCGCTCCAGCACATCGACCATCCACTCGGTCTGGGCGGCCACGGCGGTCGTGATCTCCGCCTCGGTCAACTCGGCGGTGCGGCCGCTGCCCATCAGCGGAGCGCCTCCGCGGCGATCTGAGATGGGCTCGCCCGATCCATGGATGGGTGTGAATCATGCCGGACGAGTCCTCCGGCGTCGAGTCGCGCGGCGCGAGGTCAGGCGTACTCGGGCGCAGCCGCTCCCTGGAGTCGGGCGGCTTGCACGGTGTTGGCCATCAGCATCGCGATCGTCATCGGGCCCACTCCGCCGGGGACGGGCGAGATCCAATGCGCGAGGGGCGCGACCGCCTCATATTCGACATCGCCGACGATGTGATCACCGACGCGGTTGATGCCGACGTCGATGACGGTCACTCCGGGCTTGACGTTCTCGCGGCCGATCAGTCCCGGCGCGCCCGCGGCGACGATCAGGATGTCGGCGCGGCGGGTGGCCGCGCGCAGGTCGCGGGTTCCCTTGTGACAGCTGGTGACGGTGGCGTCGCGCTCGAGCAGCATCTGCGCCATCGGTCGACCGACCAGATCCGAGCGGCCGACCACGACCGCGTCGGTCCCGTCGACCGGGATGTCGTATTCGTCGAGCAACCGCATCACGCCCGTCGGTGTGCACGGCCGCAGGCCGACCCTGCCCGAGGCCAACCGGGCGACACTCTCGCCGGTCAGTCCGTCGACGTCCTTGTCCGGGTGGATGCAGCGGATCACCGCCCGCGCGTCGAGCTGCTTGGGGAGGGGGAGCTGCACCAGGATCCCGGTGACCGCCGGATCACCGGACAGCGAGAGGACGAGCTCCTCGAGTTCGTGCTGGCGCGTGGTCGCCGGCAGGTGGCGATGCAGATCGCGCATTCCCAGCTCCACGCACATCCGTCGCTTGTTGCGGACGTAGATCGCCGAGGCGGGATCCTCGCCGACCAGGATCGTGGCCAGGCCGGGCGGCTGGGTCATCTGACCGACCTCCTCGCCGACGTGCTCACGGACCTGTGACGCGACCGCCCTACCGTCGATGACGTTCGACCGCTTGTTCACGGCACGATCGTAACCGAGCCGCTGACATCGCCTCCCGCGGAGGTCCACGATGGTCGGCGAGAAATGAGATCGGAGGCAGCTGATGACGGCAGTGGCGCTGATTCCCGGGGCCGGTGGCCTCGGGTGGTACTGGCATCTGGTGGAACGTGATCTGCGAGCGCGCGGACGCGACGCATTCGCCGTCGATCCTGGTGCCCGGAGGCCATCTCGCGGCGCTCAGCTATCCGGACGAGTTGGCCGATGCCATCGAGAGGGTGCTCGCTCCCGGCCGAGCATCGGCCGCCGTCTGATCAGTCGCTCGACCCTGTCGCCACGATCACCTGCTCGGCGATCTCCGGCTCGCTTCGTTCCGGTCGCTGCGCGATGAAGTAGTACACGGCGCCGAGCAGCGCGACCGCCGGGACGAAGATCACCGCGATGTACTGCTGGTACCAGGCAGGGCCGTAGAACTCCGCGCGCGGCCAGATCAGGTTGACGGTCATCACGGCGCCGAAGATCACGGCGACCCAGTTGACGAGCATCCCGACCCGGGGGCTCATCGTGAACAGGCCGGCCGCGCGGCCGCCGTCGGATGGCCACCCGTGCCGGCGCTTGCGCAACGCCGCGATCGTGACGCCGAGGTAGGCCAGGTAGATGAAGATGATCCCGAGCGCCACGATCGCATTGAACGCCTTCGGGTTGCCAAGGTTGATCAACAGGATGAGCGCGCCGATCGCTGCGGTGACGAGGACGGGAACGGCGGGGGCGTGGCTGTTGTGGCTGACGCGGCCGAGCATGCGAGAGAAGGGCAACTGATGGTCGCGTCCCATCGCGAACAGCGTCCGGGCGCTCCATGCCTGGATCGCCAGGCCGCAGACGGTGATCGCCAGCGTCACGTCGATCAGGAACGCCTTGGCGACCGTGTTGCCCATCGTGCTCTGCAGCAGGGCGGGCAGCCCGATCGTGCTGAGCGCGGGGGAGGACAGGTTGGGGATGGCCATCAGCGACAGCAGCAGGATGATCATGCCGAGCAGCCCAACGGTGATCAGTGACCGCAGGACCGCACGGGGCGCGTGGTAACGGGGGTTCTCCGTCTCCTCGGCAAGCGTCGACGCTGTGTCGAACGCGTACATGTTGTAGAGCGCCATGAACCCCGAGACGAGGAACGCGCCGAGGTAGCCCCACGAATGCCCGGCACCGGTGCCGTTGGTCTTGAACACGACCTCCGGCCCCCGATGGATGTGCGCGAGCAGCAGGATGATCAGCGCCAGAGCGCCGAGGATCTCCGCGATCACACCCAGGTTGTTCAGGCGCGCCAGGAACTTCACGCTGACAAGGTTCACGATCGTCGTGATCACGAGCAGGATGAGTCCAAGGATCACGGCGTTCTTGGAGAAGTTGTGGGAGAACACGAACACCGATGAGAGCTGGGGCAGCGTCAGCTGGTACGCGACGACCAGCGCCGGGAACGTGACCAGTTGCGCGGCGAGGTACAGCCACCCGGTGCCCCACCCCCAGGCGCGACCGGCGAGGTGGCGGGCCCATTGGTAGGCGGCTCCGGCGAGCGGATAGCGCGCGGCGAGCTCGGCGAAGACGAGCGCGACCATCAGCTGCCCGGCGAACACGATCGGCCAGAACCAGAAGAACGCTGGACCGCCGAACGCGTAGCCGATGAACCAGACCTGGAAGATGCCGGTCATCAGCGACAGCGCGGAGAAGCTGGCCGCGAACGAGGAGAAGGCACCGAGCGTTCGGGTGAGCTGCGGCCGGTAGCCAAACCCGGACAGGTCCTGCGCGTCCTTGGCGTGCTCGTCGACGGCGTCTGCTGTTCGCGGCCCGGTCATCTCCACCTCTCCTCGATCCTTGTGCGACACGCGCTGACGGTTCGGTACAGCGCGCCGCAAGCCTAGCAAGGGAGCTTCAGCTCCGTCAAAGTTTCTTCAGTTGAGGTACAGTCGGGCGCCAATGTCGATCGAGCGCGACATCGGCGAGGGGTCGCTCGCGGGCCAGGTCGGCCGGCGGCTCCGCACCGCACGTCGCCGCCGCGGGCTGACGCTCGCGGCGCTCGCCGGGCGCGCCGGCATGAGCGAGAGCTTCCTGAGCCAGCTCGAGCGGGGCCTGACCGGCGCGAGCCTGGACTCGCTCCAGCGCCTCACCCAGGCGCTCGACATCCGCGTCGGCGATCTGTTCGAGACGAGTGAGGTCGACAGCCCGCGGGTGCTGCATCCCGAGCAGCGTCCGGTCATGGAGCTGTGGCACCTCGGGGCGAAGACGTTGCTGACGCCGCGTTGGTCGGAGGATCTCGAGGTGCTGATCTGCCGTCTGGAGCCCGAGGGATCGACCGGCGATGAGCCCTACACGCACGGCGACTCCGACGAGCTGTTCCTCGTCCTCGAAGGGGTGGTCGACCTGGAACTGGACGGCCGGCTGCATCGCATGACGGCCGGCGACAGCATTACCTACCGCAGTTCGGTGCCGCACCGGGTCATCAACCGGGGTGACGGCGACGCCGAGGGTTTATGGGCGATCTCTCCACCCAGCTTCTGAGATGACCACAGCACTCTTGTCGCCGCTGCAGATCGGGCCGGTCACCCTGCGCAACCGCATCGTCTCGAGCTCGCATCAGACGACGCTCGTCCACGACCATCTTCCGACCGACGATTTCGTCGCCTACCAGCGGGCCCGAGCGGCGGGGGAGACCGGCCTGATCATCATGGAGGCGGTCGCGGTCGCACCATCGGGGCTGCTGACGGCGCACACTCTCGGTGGGTACCTGGATGCGATCGTCGACGGCTACCGGCGAGTCGCCGGCGCCGTTCAGCAGGAGGGATGTCGGCTGTTCGTGCAGCTGTTCCACGGCGGTCGTGAGCAGATCGCCTCGGCCCCACGACCGCCGGCCGTCTCCTCATCGGCGATTCCCAGCGCGCGCTATCACACCGAGCCGCGGGCGCTGCGAACCGAGGAGGTCGACGAGTTGATCTCCTCCTATGCCCGTTGCGCGGAGCTGGCGGCGGCTGCCGGGCTCGACGGGATCGAGGTCACCGCGGCGCACGGCTATCTCGGGGAGCAGTTCTTCCGCCCGGAATACAACCTGAGAAGCGACCGATACGGCGAGCCGACCCGGTTCGTCGGCGACGTGCTGCGCGCGGTCCGCGCCGCGGCACCAGGGCTTGCGCTGGGCGTGCGGCTCAGCGCGGACTCGGCGGCGGCGAGGGCGGTGGCCCCGGCGCTGGCGGAGCTCGTCGACTACGTGCACCTCGCCGTCGGGGACTCCTCGACGTTCGACGGCTGCACCGGGATCGCGCCGCCGCCGCCGACCCCGCAGGACCTGATCGGCGAGCTCACCGCACCGTTCAGGCTCGGGCGACCGTTGATCGCGACCACCCGTGTCCTCGACCCGGCGCACGCCGACGCGATGATCGTCGACGGCGTCGCCGACGCGTTCGGGATGACCCGGGCACTGATCACCGATCCCGAGTTGCCGCGCAAGGTCCGCACCGGCGCCCGCGACCGGATCCTGCGCTGCATCGGCTGCAACGCCTGCATCGCCCACTACCACGCCGAGACGCCGATCCGATGCTCGATGAACCCGCGCACCGGCCGGGAGCTGACCCTGCCGGCCGCACGGCTCCTCGCCCCCAGCACCGCCCGTCGGGTCGTGGTGGTGGGCGCCGGTCCCGCCGGGCTTGCCGCCGCGGCCGAGGCGGGCGGCGCCGGCCACGCCGTCATCCTGCTCGAGCGGGGCGACACCATCGGCGGTCAGGTTGCGATCGCCGGTTCGAGCCCGGGGCATGCCGAGCAGGCGCTCGCACTGACCTCGAATTACACCTCGCTGCTCGGCGAGGCCGGGGTCGAGGTGCGGCTGGGCGTCGATGGGGACGCCGACGCCATTACCGCGCTGGATCCCGACCTGGTCATACTCGCGACCGGCGCCCGGCCCGCGCCGGCGCAGCAGTCCCTGGACGGTCTGCCGGTGATCCACGCGTGGGACGTGCTCGACGGTTCCGAGTCTCCGACGGGGCACGTCATCATCTCGGACTGGGGCGGCGACTCGGTCGCGCTCGATTGCGCCGAGGTCCTGGCCGCGGCCGGCCGTCAGGTGACGTTGGCGGTCGGCGCGGTGACGCCGGGTGAGACCGTTCACCAGTACGCCCGCAACCAGTATCTGGGGCGCCTCGCGCGTGCGGGAGTCGAGATCCTCGATCGGCACGGCCTCGTCTCCGCGGCCGGAGGCTCCGTGGAATTCGTCAACGTGTTCGCACCGGAGCTGCGGACCACGGTGGCCGCCGACGCCCTGGTGCTCTCCCACGGCCGTGTCCCCGATGACACGTTGTATGAGCCGCTCAAAGCCGCGCTCGGACCCGGCAAGTTGGTCTGCGCCGGCGATTGCTGCTCGCCGCGAGGCCTGGAGGAGGCGATCCTCGAGGGGACTCTGGCGGCCCGCGACGGGCTGCTCAGCCGCGCCGGCCGCTGAGCGCCAGCACGGCGCCGACGCCGATCATCGTCACCCCGCCGGCTGTGCTCATCCGCTCAAGCCGCCGGGGTGAGCGGCCGAGCCATTGCCGGGCCGTGCCGGACGCCATCGCCCAGGAGGAATCCGACAGCAGGCCGATGAGGACGCAGATCAGCCCCAGCGTGGCCAGTTGCAGCGTGGTGTGGCCGCGTGCGGGCTCGATGAACTGGGGCACCAGCGCCGTGAACATCAGCACGCCCTTGGGGTTGGTCGCGCCGACGGTGAATCCCTCCCGGACGATGCGCCGGGTCCGGCGCGGCTCGATCACCAGTGGGTTCAGCGCGCCGGCCAGCTCCTTGCGCTGCCGGATGGCTCGAACGCCGAGCAGCATCAGATAGCCGGCGCCGATCAGCTTGACGACGGTGAACAGCGCATCGGAGCGGGCCAGCAGGGTGCCGAGGCCGATGCAGACCACCAGCAACTGGAGCAGGAGCCCGAGGGTGTTGCCCATCACGGTGGCCATCGCCGCCCGCCGGCCGAGCGCCACACCGCGGCTGACGACGAACAGGACGCTCGGTCCCGGGATCAGGATGAGCACGTAGACGGCGACAACGAACTCGAGCAGGTGGGCGGTAGGGAGCACGATCCTCGCTTTCAGGTGATGGCGAAGCCTACCGGCGGAACGCCGCCCGGACGGCGGCTGCGGTGTCGCGGTAGTAGCCGGGTGGATCGATGAAACCCCACTCGCGGAACGTCACGCCATTGGCGACAGCACGTCGGTAGCCAAAGCAGACGAGGTACAGCGTTCGGATGTACATGATCGCCTCGAGCCGGTCGAGCTCGTCATCGGTCGGCTCGACGTACCGGCGGTAGGCACCTACGGCCCCATCGATGCGCTGCTGGTTGGCGCGACGTGGGTTCCACGACCCCGTGCCCCAGAGCAGGTAGGCGAAGTCGGCCAGGCGCGGTCCGCGCCCCGATGCCTTCCAGTTGATCGCGACCGGCCCGTGCTCGCTCACGAGCGCGTGATCGGGGGCGTGCAGAAGATTTCCGTGCACCAACGCCTCAGGAAGCCCGTGACCGTCGTCGGCCGAGCGCACCCTGTCCCTGAGCTGCTCGAATCGCTCGCGCTCGGCACCCGGGACCTTCGTGTCGACGGCGTCCAGGAACGCCAGGGCGGCAAGCAGGTCCTGACTCGGGGTGCCCTCACGGCTCGGGTCCTCGCCGCTCGCTCCACCCGGGCGGCCGGCGGAGCCCTCGCTCGGCAGCGCGTGCAGCCGGCCGAGCAGCTCACCCATGATCGCGAACTTGTCTGTGCGATCCGGCAGTTGGACGCCGTCGACGAATCGCGTCACCAGGACCGCACTGCCGTCGAAGTCGGAGACCGGATCGTCGACCGCCGCGCGTTCGGCGGGGTAGCCCTGCCGCTCCAGGAACCGCAGGATCGCCGCGTCGCCCTCGACACCGGTCCTGGGACGAGCGGGCGGGAACGCTCGGGCGACCCACGGGTCGCCGTCTCGCCGGTCGATGCGGAAGACGTAGGTCTTGTGCACGCTGAGCTTCGTCGCCGCGACCGGGTCGATCCCGTAGTGATCCCGGAGATGGACGAGCAGGCGCTCGCGATCGGGTTCGTGGTCCATGCGTGCGGCCAGGCCCTCGAGATCTGTCAGCGCTTCCGTGTAGCGCTGCCCGGTCTGCTCTGCGTGGCGCCGCACGGCCTTCTTGAAACTGGCGTCCCTGGTCATGACAAGCCCTCCTCTGACACCCTCGCCCCCCAGCGACGCGGTGTTGGAAGACGGCCTGTGAGAGCGACGACCGAGAGGGCGCATCCCCTTCGCCGATGGAACCCCGGCTGGGGCGGATGTTCCACGGCTCGGCGACCGGTCGTCGCCGTCCAGCGGAGTCTACATCTGGACGGAGTGCTGGATGCGCATCCGCATTGGCAGCGACGCAAAAAGTGATATCACTTTGATATGGGTTTCAATGCCTTCCCAAGGAGCCACCATGGCCAGCACGACGTTCCAGATCGGGTACGACCGACCTAGCCGGATCGTGATGACGGCGCTTGGCGCCGGTCCCAAAGCCTCGCTCGTGAACGTGAGTCCCTCGACGGTCGACGTTCGCATGGGGTGGGCGTTTCACGCCACCATCCCGCGCGAGACGATCGCGTCCGCACGCTCGCTGAGCCGGGGGCTCGCCGAGTTGCACGGCCCGCTCGGACTCAGCGTCCTTCGAGGAGTCAATTATTGGCGAGGCACGAGTCTCGTCAACGGCGCCGGCTCCGGCCTCGTCGAGATCACGCTGAATCGGCGCAGCTGGGGGCGCCTCGGCCCGTTTCCAGCTCCGATGCGCCGAATCGTCGTCAGCGCTGAAGACGAATCGGGGCTCATCGCCGCACTGAACCCGGCCCCATCCTCGTCGTCGTAGAGTGCACTCATGGTGCCGCACGGCGCTTGACCAGAGGAGATGTGATGTCCGGACTTCGAGGTCGGTTCAGCAGCCTGGTGAAGGCGAAGACCTCGGCGGCTCTGGATCGCGCCGAGGACCCGTCGCAGACACTCGACTACAGCTACGAGAAGCAGCTGGAGATGATGGCGGGCGTCAAGAACGGGATCACCGAGGTGGCGACCTCTCGCAAGCGCCTGCAGAACCAGCAGGACACCCTGCGCCGGCAGGTCGTCAAGCTGGGCGAGCAGGCTCGCCAGGCAGTGGCCGCGGGCAAGGAGGATCTTGCCCGGGCGGCGCTGGAGCGCAAGCAGACCGTTCAGGGCGAGATCGACTCGCTCGACGGGCAGGTCGCCGAGCTCGAGCGCCAGCGGGAGCAGCTGACCGACAGCCAGCACAAGCTCCAGGCCAAGCTCGACGCGTTCCGGACCCAGAAGGAGGTCGTCAAGGCCCAGTACTCAGCGGCCCAGGCGCAGGTGCAGATGTCGGAGGCGAGCACCGGCGTCGGTGGCCAGATGGCCGATGTCGGTCAGGCGGCGCAGCGCGCGATCGAGAAGACCGAGGACATGAAGGCCCGCGCGGGCGCGATGGACGAGCTCGAGCAGGCGGGCACGTTCGGGGACGCAATGCAACTCGGAGAGGGCGATGAGGTCGATCGCCAGCTCGCGGCGCTCGGCGACGGTGGCGGCGTCGATGCGGAGCTGGCGGAGATGAAGGCGCAGCTCGCCACGTCGAAGGCGCCCGAGCAACTGCCGGGGCCTGACACACCGCCTGCCGATGAACGACCCGACGACGAGTCGCCGCACGGCGAGTCGCCCCCTGACGGATCGCCCCCGGACGAACCGCCGCCTACAGCAGCTCGCTGACCGAGGCCCGCAGCAGCCGGGCGCGCCGCCGGAACAGGCCCCGACGCGGCCCGTGGAGAGCGAGCTCGGACCTCCCCGCGGAGAGTTCGGCGCCGTCGGGATACTCGATCCGCAGCGAGTCGAGGTCGTAGTAGTTCAGCGTCTGGGCTGCGGTCCGAGCTCGCTCCCAGGGCGGGCGGAGCCCGACGGCTCCGGTCACCGGCGCGCGTAGGGCGAGCATTTCGGCGTCGCCACCCCAATGCTCGAGCACGACCTCACGGCTGGGCTGGCCACCGAAACCGCTGCCACGTGAGACCGCCACCCCCGGTTCGGTCACCTCCACGCGGTACTGATCGGCCGATGCCGAGCACTGTCCGCGACCTGCTCGAACGCTCACCGCCCCTGAGAGACGGCCACAGCTGACGGCGGCGAGCGCGACGACCACACGGTCCTGCTGCGCCCGTGCCGGCATTGGGAATCTACCCGGGGAGCTGCCCGCCGCGCTTGGCCTCCAGCTTGCGACGCTCCCGCCGCGATCCGTGAATCTGGCCGACCGCATATCCGCCGGCGAGGGCGATGAACGCCGGGATGAACGCCAGGACCAGCGCGCTGACTGCGACGACCACCTTCAGCACGATGATCGCGGCGATGACGATCACGACCACACTGAGAGCTGTCTTCATGACGCTGACTATAGGCCCAGGCGCGTGGCCGAGTCGCGCCTGGGTCATTTGATGGTTCAGCCCTCATGCCGCCGCTCTCACCGGGGACAGCGGGGCTCGCTTTTGCACGGACTTCACGAGCCGCGACCCGGCGCGAGCCCGTGGCGACATTTCTGCACTGCTGGTGCACAGAGATCGACCACGGCGCCCGACCGGCGCCGGGCAGTCGCTTCAGCGCGCCGCTATCGATCCAGGTCCTACTCTCGCTCTTCCCGAGACCCTTCCGCGCCGGTGGTCTCACGAGATTCCGTGGGTCCCGACTCGTATCCACCAGCCCCGGCACGCGCCGGCTGCGCCGGTGAGCGCTCGTCGGATTGCTCGCCGCTCCCACTCCGGCCTCCGGCCGTCGAGGTCACGGGGTCGCGCTCACGGTTCACGCCGGCGGTGTCGCCTTCCACGGCCGAGGTCCCGCTGAACTCCTCGCGCTCGTCCGGTGAGATCAGCTCGTGGTCGGCCAGGCCCTCCTCGTGCAGCTTCGCCTTCTCTTCCTGCACGCGTGCCTCTGCACGCTCGCGCTGCGCCTCCTGCTCGGCGACTCGTGCCCGTTGCTCGGCCACGGCTGCCTGGCGCTCACGTCCGGACGCCTCATCACGGTGCGCCTCGGCGACCTGCTCGCGCCGCTGGCCGAGTTCGCGCTCGCGGTCGCGAAGCCGTGCGCGCTCGCGCATGCGGGGAAGCAAGAGCAGTAGCGCGATCGCGGCGAGGACCACGACCACGATCACGACGATCAGAACAGTCGACATAACAATTCTCCTTAATCCCTGGGTCCAGGACGACTACCCGGGATGACGGGTCACGACCATCGATCCGCCGCCACGCGGCCACTCCCGCCCGTCTCGCTCGCCGAGCCTGAGCGGCGGCCGCTCGGTGACCGCGACCGTGGCGACGGCTCCTGCCTCCCATGGCTTGACATAGCGCGCGGAAATGGGCGAGCGATCCGCCGCAGGCAGGCGTCGCTCGACGGCGGCGAGGATGGCGTACGCCATCTCGCCCAGCGCGCGCAGCGGCTGGTGGCGGTTCTGCCGGGTCCCCAGGTCGGTCTCGGCGAGGGCGTTCAGCCCCCGCGCCCGCAGAGCGTCGATCAGCGTCGCGGTCTCGACCCCATAGCCGACGGGGAATGCGAGCTCCTCCAGGAGCGGACGTCGCGCGGCGAACTCACCGGCGAGCGGTTGGCTGAAACCGGCGAGCGCGGGGAAGTGCATGTTGATCAGCGGCCGGGCCATCAGCTCGGTCACTCGGCCGCCCTCGTTGGGGACTTGGTGCCCGTGGGCCTGGAACGGTCGTTCGAAGGCACCCTTGACCATCTCGATGGTGTCGTCGGACAGCAGCGGCCCCAGCAGGCCCAGCAGGTGAGCGGGGTCCGGATCGGCGGTATCGCCGTCCATGAAGCAGACGATGTCTCCCGAAGTCGCGCCCAGAGCGCGCCACATCGCGTCGCCCTTCCCGACGGCCGGACCGAGTTCGGGCGCCAGGCCGTCCTGCTGGAGGACGCGCGCGCCGTGTCGCTCGGCGACTGCTGCGGTGCCGTCCCGGGAGGCCGCGTCGACGACGATCACCTCGTCCACCAGCCCCGCCGCCCTCGCCGGGCCGACGGCGCGATCCAGGATGGAGGCGATCGTGGCCGCACACTCCTTGGTGGGGATGACCACGGACACGCTCGCGGCAGCCGGCTTGGCGGCGACGAGCTCTGCGAGTGGAAACTCCCGCGCGTGGTACCGGCGCGTCGCCATCCATCGCGAGACCGCGAGGTCGACGGAGAGCCCGCGCTGTGCGCGGCCGTCGGTCCGGGCGGACGTGGTGACGAGCACATCGGGCGCGCGGAGGATCGGGATGCGATGGGCCAGCAGCCGAGCGGCGAACGCCTCGTCCTCGAGCGCGGAGAGCGGCTCAAGGCCGCCGACGGAGCGATAGGCCGCGGCAGTGATCGACAACGACGCCCCGGCGAAATGGTGGTGGGCGGCATCCGGGTCGTCCCGGTGGACGAGCCGCAACCGCGCCGCGGCGTCGCGCTCTCGCTGTGCGCGAACGGTGGCCGGCAGGGCGTCGGACTCGGTCGCGTCGAGCTCGATGCGACCGGCGATGACCGTCGCGCCGTGATCACGGTGACTCAGCTGCGCGGCGAGCCAGTCCCGCGCCGGGCGGGTGTCGGCGTCGGTGGTGGCGATCAGGCCCGCCGGCCGGCGGAGCTCGTGCAGCCGGTGGCAGGCCGCGTCCATCCCCATCCCCCGTGCCGGGCCGGTGCCCAGTCCCGGGCCCTCGAGCATGGTGAGCGCAAGGTTGTGAGCCGCCGCGGCGCTGGCCGCGATCTCCGAGGTGCGGTCGGAGCAGTCGTCGAGCACGATGATCACCTCGAAGGCGTCGACTCCGGTTGTCTGGTCGGCGAGTGCCTGCAGGCATCCGGAGATGCGGGCCTCCTCGTCGCGCGCCGGAATGACGATGACCGCCGCTACCGGGTCTGCCATGGCGCGCCCTCCTTGATCAGCTCGCGTCCGCGCTCGTAGTGCTCGTCGGCGTTGTGGGTGAGCACGCCCACGATCGCGTTCTCGCGCCCGTACCAGACGGTGAACGCGTCGTCCTGATCCGGGCGCTCCACCCGCGAGTCGTCATATCCGTCGCCCCAGGCCGCGTACTTGAGGGTGTGATCGCCGATCGTCGACCAGAACCCCGGGACGTCGTCCCACGTCGCGGAGCGGCCGGCCGCGACCGTGCCCGCGACCTGTCCCTGGCCGAGCGCGTCGCCCCAATGTTCGACGGGGAGCGGTCTGCCACAGGCGTCGTTGTGTGCGAGCGCGACGTCCCCCGCGGCGAACAGCCCGGGAACCTGGGTGCGCATCGAGCTGTCGACGGCGATCCTGCCCCCGTCGCTGAGGAGCTCTCGGCCGGTGAGGAGCTGGCTGCGCGGTGCGACACCGGTCGCGAAGACGACCACCGGCGCGCCCAGCCGCCCTCTGTCGGAGACGACCTGCAACTCCCCGTCCCGGCGTTCGATCGCCGACACCGTCGCGTCGAGCGTCACCGCGACCCCGGAGTCGCGCAGCCACGTCTCGATGACCCACGCGGCGTGTTGTCCGAGACGGCGCTGGTTGGGGGCGGGCTCGTCGGAGACGAGGCTGACCGGGTGACCGCGGAGTCGCAGCGACACCGCGATCTCGCAGCCGATGAACCCCGAGCCGACGACGGCGACCGCAGCGCCCGCGTCGAGGTGGTCGTTCAGCTGGTGCAGATCGTCAAGTGACCGGACGACCCGAACCGCTGGATCGTCGGCACCTGGCACCGGCAGCCGCGTCGGCTCGGACCCGGTCGCGATCACGCACTTGGCGTACTGCAGCGTACGGCCGCCGGCGAGGGCGACCTCCGATGCCTCAGGGTCGAGTCTCATCGCGCGGCCGCAGATCAGCGAGACGCCCTCCCGCCAGAACCAGAACTCGTCCTCGAGCGCGGTCTCCGCTTCGTCGATCTCGCCGCGCAGCAGTTCCTTGGTGAGCGGCGGACGCTCGTAGGGGACTCGGCTCTCGTCCGTGACCAGGGCGACGTCACCGGTTCCGCCGGCATCGCGGAAGGCGCGAACCGCAGCGAAGGCGGCCGGACCACCGCCGACGGCCACGAACTCGAAGCGGTCGCTCATCGTGTGTCGAACACGTCGAGGAGGTAATCGTCGGTGCTCGCCGACCTGATCGGGGACAGCCACCACTCCTCGCCGAGCGCCCGGTGAACCTGCTCGGCGCTGAACGGACGCTCCGGTCCCGTCGGCCGCCAGTGCACCGCGACGAGCCGCGCCACCGGTGCGCTCAGGTCGCGCAGTCGCCCGAGTGTCGTCTTCAGCGCCTCGGGCTCCAGGTAGTACAGGATCTCGGAGGCGACGATCAGGTCGTAGCGTCTGATCGGAATCGCGTCGGGGATCGAGCCGAGGATGACCTCGACATTGGACCGGACTGCCAGACGGCGTCGGGCCGCAGCAACCGCGGTCGGGGCGCCGTCGATCGTGGTCAGGCGGGCGCAGCGTTCGGCGAGCAGGTCGCTGAACACGCCGATCGAGCTGCCGAGCTCCAGTGCGTCGGTGAACCGTCCCGCGCCGCAGGCCTCCAGCGTGGCGGAGTACTTCGCCCGTTCGTACGGGCTGGTCTCGTACGCCCATGGATCCTGCTCCGACCGGTAGCGAGTCTCGAAGTCCTCGAGCGACATGTTGCTCACGATCGTCCCTCCAGCGCCGCGGAGCCGACCCGGACGAGCAGCGGATCGAGCCGATGCTGCAGCAAAAAGAGCTCGAGATCGCGCCGTGCGCGATCGAGGGCCTCGCCGCGCACGAAGGGCGCCGACCCGCAGGCGCGAGCGGCTTCCTCGAGCAGGCTCCGGCAGGCATCCGAGACCGCGGCGCGCGCATGGATCGCGATTTCGGGCAGGTCGGGATCAGCGCCGTCGATCGCCACCGCAGCCATTGACATCCACGCGTCGATCGTCCGCTGCGCGGTGAGGATCCGGCCGGCGGCCAGCGCCTCGAGATCCGTATGACGCGCGCGCTGGGCCAGCCCGGCCAGCGCGCCGCGGACCGCGGTGTCGGCCATCCCGGCCCAGCTTGCGGTGGTGCGCAGCGCGTCACGCGCGAACCATGGCTGCGCGGCGATGGCACCCGGCGCCCCGAGCCGCGCCATCACGGGCACATCGTGAAAGACGACCCGATGCGACTCGGAGGCGACCAGTCCCGCGGCGCGATACCAGCTGCGGTCGATCTCGACACCGTCGTGACCCAGATCGACCCACGCGAGCGCCGGCTCCTCGGCGTTCGGGTCCCGCACGAGCACCGCGGCGCGGTCAAGGCCGCCGGCGCCCGAGCAGAACGCCTTGACGCCGCGGATCACCTCACCCCCCGCGTGCAGGCAGATCTCCGCCGGCGATCCTTCCCCGGCTCCGGGGTTCCCGCCCCAGACACCCGCAAGCAGCCGGCCCTCGCACACCTCCTGCAGCTCCACGTCGCGCAGCTCCACCGGTGCCTGGATCGCGAGGCGCTCGACCGCGTTGAGGTGGCCGTCGAAGATCCGCCCGACCGAACCGTCGGCGGCGGCAACCCGGCGGACGAGCGAGAGCTCGAGGTCTGCCGGGGGCCGACGATCGCCCGGATGGGCGTTGAAGCTGAGCGCCCCAGCGTCGCGGAGCAGGGCAAACGCGTCGTCGGGGAACCGCCGAACCGCGGCCTGGTCGCGCTCTGCGGCGGACTCCTCGATCCCGGCAAGCACCTCCTCCAGCGCCTGCCAGAAGCTCTGCGACTCAGCCAGCGTCCGGTGAGACATCACCGTCATCACAGCACGCTGAGGGTCAGTGCAGCTCGAGCGGCATAGTCGGCCACGAGCGCGACGAAGGCCGCCGTCTCCGAGCAATCTCCCCGGGTGGCGCCCGGTCCGATGCCGTCATGCGCGAGGACGACCGCATCGGGGCGAAGGGCGGGGCGGATCGCTCGGAACATGTCCGCGGCACCGTCTCCGCGCCAGTCGTGTGTATCCGCGTCCCAGCCGACCAGCGTGAGCCCGAACTCTGCGGCGACCCGCGCGGTGTGCTCCGTCTGGACGCCCCAGGGGACGCGCCACAGTGTCGGGCGCACTCCCAGCCGGGCCAGCCGGCGGAGGGCTCGCGCGGTGTCCTCGCGGATGCCCGCCTCGTCCATCTCGCTGTGCCGGACGTGCCGATCGCAGTGCAGCGCGATGCGATGGCCGCTTGACGCCACCCGTCGCAGCAGCTCGGGGCGCGCCTCGGCAGCGGGCGCGATGACGAAGAAGGTGGCGGGTGATCCCGTGCGCTCGAGCGCATCCAGGACGGCGGGGGTGCCCCGAGGATCGGGCCCGTCGTCGAACGTCAGCGCCAGCCCCATGCGATTCCGTCGCGGGTCATCGTCAGGCGGCCGGCTGGCACAGGCGAGATCATGGATGCGAGGTACCCCGGCGAGCCACCGCGGAACCAACGACATAGGACATGGTCATTGTCAGGACCGAGTCTTAGATCAGCACAGCCTGCAGGCGCTGCTCGAGCGCCGCGCGCGGAAGCGCCCCGACGACGCGATCGACCTCTGCTCCATTCTTGAACACGACCAGCAACGGGATCGACATCGCCCCATAGGTCCGGGCGAGTCCCGGGTTGGCGTCGACGTCGACCTTGACCACCTTCAGCGCGCCCGCGCGCTCGTGAGCGAGCTCGCTCAGCACCGGGGCGATCATCCGGCACGGCCCGCACCAGGCGGCCCAGAAGTCGACGATCACCGGGACCGACGCGGTGATCTCGGGGGTGAAGCTCGCCTCATCCGCCTCGACGAGCCAGGGCAACGCCGCCTTGCATTTGGCGCAGCGCGGAGTCCCGGACTCGATCGGTCCGACCCGGTTGCGCGTCCCGCACTGAGCACACGCGATGATCGACATGAGTCGAGGCTAACCGCCGTTGGCCACGGGCGGTGTCACCACCGTCCCGGCGTCCGCGTGCGCGAGCCGGGCGCACTCCGCGAACGTGGGGATCAGCGACGAGCTGTCGTCGGCTCTGGTGACGAGTGCCAGCTCGGCCGCCGGTGCGCGGGTGAGCGGCCGGTAGGTGACACCGTGCAGCGCGAGGCTGGCGACCGAGGCGGGGACGGGGGAGAGGCCGACCCCGGCAGCCACGAGCCCGATGATGGTGAGTGTCTCGGGTGCCCGCTGCACGATGTTGATCGCGCCACCCGTGGCCGCGAGCCGGCTGATGATCAGGTCGTGAAAGCCGGGCGCCTGATCGCGTGGGAAGAGCACGAGCGGCTCGCCCGCCAGCCGGGCGAACGGGATCCGCCGCAGTCGCGCGAGCGGGTGATCCGCGGGCACGGCGACGATCGTCGGTTCGGCGGCGATCCGCTCGATCGTGATCCCCGCCGGTGGGTCGAGCGGCGAGCGGACGAGACCGGCGTCGATCACCCCCGATTCGAGCGCGCGCAGCTGGTCGACGGTGGAGCTCTCGCGAAGCTCGAGCGACACGCCGGGTCGCACCTGACGGAATCGCTGGACGAGGGAGGGGACGATGGAGAAAAGCGCCGAGCCGACGAAGCTCACCCGCAGCACACCGGACAGTCCCTCGTTGAGCGCCCGGGCCCGGACGGCGGCGCCCTCGAGGTCGGCGAGCACCGCCCGGGCATCGCGCAGGAACGCCGTGCCGGCCGGGGTGAGCTCCACCTGGCGCCGGGTGCGCGCCAGCAGGCGGCAGCCAAGCTCCTCCTCGAGCGCCGCTATCTGCTGGCTGAGCGGCGGCTGGGACATGTGCAGGCGTGCCGCGGCCCGCCGGAAGTGCAGCTCCTCCGCGACCGCGACGAAATACCGCAGCTGACGCAGTTCCACCGCCGGGACAGTACTGATCGGCTTCTCAGATCACAACGTCAGAATTTGATATTGGACGGGATCAATCGCGAGTCGTACGGTCCGCACATGTCCTATGTCCTGACGTGTCCGAACTGCGGTCCGCGCGAGGTCACGGACTTCGGGTTCGGCGGCGAGTTGCACCCGCGCCCCACCGAGGCCCCGAGCGATCGTGACCTCAACCGGTATATCTACTTCCGGCGCAACGTCGCCGGCGTCCAGGTCGAGTGGTGGCACCACCGATCCGGGTGCCGAGCGTGGTTTCTCGCCGAGCGCGACACACGGACCAACGAGGTGAAGTGGACGGCGATGCCCGCCGATGCCCCGACCGAGGGGGCGACGGCCGCATGACCCGACTCACCCCTCAACCGGGAGAGCGCATCGACCGCTCCCGGTCGATCACCTTCAGCTTCGACGGCAAGCCGATCCAGGGATACGCGGGCGACACGATCGCCAGCGCCCTTCTCGCCCACGGACGCACAACCTTGTCGCGATCGTTCAAGTACCACCGTCCCCGCGGTGAGCTGTGCGGCTGCGGCCAGTGCGCGAACTCACTGGTCGACCTCGACGGCCGCCCGGGTGTCCGCGCCTGCTCGGAGCCGGCCACCGAGGGCATGCGCGTCACCCATCAGAACGCGTGGCCGTCACTGGATTTCGATGTCATGCAGGCCACCGACAAGTTCGGCGGGCCGTTCACACCGGTCGGCTTCTACTACAAGACGTTCATCCGCCCACGGCGGCTGTGGCCCCTGTACGAGAAGGTGCTGCGCAGCGCCGCGGGTCTGGGCCGCCTTCCCAAGCGCCAGGAGGACCGGACCTGGGACACCGAATACCGGCGCCGCCACTGCGACCTGCTGGTGATCGGCGGTGGCATCGCCGGTCTGAGCGCGTCGATCATCGCCGCTGAAGCCGGTCTCGATGTCGTTCTCTGCGACGAGGACGTCACCCCGGGCGGGCTGCTGCTGTCGGAGGGCCGCGTCGATCGTGCGCAGGCGCTGGCCGGCCAGGCTCGCGCCGCCGGCGTAGAGATCCTGGAGCGCGGCGTCGCGCTCGGGTTCTTCGACGGTTTGGTGCCGGTGTGGCAGGGCTCGACGCTCCATCAGGTTCGGGCTGCGCGCCACGTGGTGGCAGCCGGAGCGATTCAGCAGCCGCTGATCTTCGCCGACAACGACCTGCCCGGGATCATGCTCTCGGGCGGCGCCCGCCGGCTCGGCGCGGTGTTCGGCGTCGCCCCCGGGACGCGCGCGGTGGTGGCGACCGTGGACGACCGCGGGCTCGACGACGCCCTCGCGCTGCACCGGATGGGCGTGAGGATCGAGGCAGTCGCCGATCTGCGGCGCGAAACGTCGCCGGAGCCCGCCGCCGCAGAGCTGCAGGCGGCCGGCATCAAGATCGTGCAGGGCGCCACAGTGGTCCGCGCGCATGGCGGCAGTGCGATTGAGGCCGCGACGATCGCGCCGGTTGACGGAGGCGGGCAGGCGGCGTCGGTGGCGGCGGAGCGCGTCGAGTGCGACCTGCTTGCGATGTCCGGCGCCAGTCACCCCGCCGCATCGCTGCTGCTCCAGGCCGGCGGACGGGCCGACTACGAGCCCGAGCGCGCCGGCTACCGCGTGACCGCGGTTCCGGACGACGTCGATGTCGCCGGGGCGACCGCCGGTGATGACGAGCACGACCTCGCCGAGCTCTCCGGGCAGCTCGCCGGCGCCAGGGCGGTTGCGGCACTGGGGGGCGGGCCGGCACCGGCCGAGATCGAGCAGCGGCTCGCGCAGCTCCGCCGTCCGATCAACATCGCGACCCCGCCGCCGGTGGCGACCGACGGCGAGTCGGGGGGCAAGTACTTCGTCGACCTCGACGAGGATGTCACCGTCAAGGACATCGAGCACGCGGTCGGCGAGGGCTATGAATCCCTCGAGCTGGCCAAGCGCTACACGACGGTGACGATGGGGCCGTCACAGGGCCGCTTCTCGCAGATCCCGTCCGCCCGTGTGATCGCGCGCGCCACCGGAATCGATCTGGGCGATGTCGGTCTGACCACGGCGCGCCCCCCGTGGCAGACGGTGCCGATGGGCGTGCTCGCCGGCAGGCCGTTCGAGGCAGGCAAGCGCTCGGCGCTTCATGATCGCCATCGCGACCGCAAGGCGGATGTGCGCTGGGCCGGCGACTGGCGACGGGCCTACCACTACGGCGACCCCCAGGGCGAGGCACGCGCGGTCCAGACCGGCGCCGGCCTGGTCGACGTCTCCACGCTCGGCAAGCTGCTCGTGCAAGGGCCAGACGCCGGGGAGCTGCTGGACCGGATGTACCCCAACCGGATGTCCAACCTCGCTCCAGGCCGGATCCGGTACGGCGTGATGCTCTCCGACGCGGGCCGCATCACCGATGACGGCACGGTCTGCCGGATCGACGATGACACTTTCTACGTGACGACGACGAGCTCCGGCGCCACGGCCGTCGAAGGCCAGATGAACTGGTGGCTCAGCGCGTGGAACCTCGATGCGCGGATCACCGACGTGACCCAGGGCGTCGCCGCGATGAACCTCGCCGGTCCGAATGCGCGCGTGATCCTCTCCGAGCTCACCGAGATCGACTGCTCGAACGAAGGCTTCAAGTATCTCGACGCCAAGCACGCGATGGTGGCGGACGTTCCCGCGCTGGTGCTGCGCATCGGGTTCGTCGGCGAGGTGGGCTACGAGATCCACTGTCCCGGGCCGCAGGCGGCGCACCTCTGGGACGCTGTCGTCGGAAACGGCTCGCGTGCGGTCACGCCATTCGGCCTGGAACCCCAGCGGATCCTGCGCCTGCAGAAGCTGCATGTGATCGTCGGGCAGGACACCGATTCGGAGTCGACGCCGTTCAACACCGGGATGGGCTGGACGGTCAAGTTCGACAAGGAGCAGGCCTTCCTCGGCCGCTGGGCGCTGGAGGCGAGGGCGGATCAAACCCCCACGACGGCGCTGGTCGGGTTCACCGTCCCGGGCAACGAGGTCATGGTCGAAGGCGCGGTCGTGGTGGCGGCGGGCGAGCCCGCCGGCCAGGTCACCAGTGCCCGCTGGTCACCTCACCTCGGCGTCTCGATCGGCCTGGCCACGGTCCCGACCGAACTGGCCACCGATGGACAGTCCATCCAGATCTCCTACGCCGGCAAGACCTACTCCGCCGTCGTGACCACCAAGCCCTTCTATGACCCCGACGGTGAGGTGCTGCGCTCATGAGCCTCGGATTCCTCAGTCCGGCTGTCCAAGCGGGGTCCCCGCCTGCCAGGAGCCCGATCGCCGGGACCGCGGCGCGTCACGGCGCACGGCTCGATGTGCGTGGCGAGTGGGAGGTGCCGGTCAGCTTCGGCGACGAGGCCGCCGAGCGCCGCGCCACACAGGAGACCGTCGGCTTCGCGGATGCCTCCTGGCTGCCCAAGACCCAGCTCGACGGGCCGGCGGAGGCGCTCGACGGCTGCGCGGCGGGGCTGAGCTTCGGCACCGCGAGCCTCCACCGCGGAGCCTGGTGGTGTCGCCTGACCCCGACGCGAGCGCTGATCCTCGGAGCTGCGCCGGCCGCCGACTCCGTCGCCGGCGCACAGCTTTTGGACGTCACCACCCAGTACTGCGCTCTGCGGATCGCCGGACCGCACTGCCGCGAGGTCATGGCCCGCTTCTGCGCCCTTGACCTGCGGCCTTCGGTCTCGCCGCCCACCGCGCTCCGGCCCGGATCGGTCGCGCGGACGCCAGGGCTCGTCGTGGTCGAGGAGCCAGATCAACTGCTGGTCCTCGTCGGCTCCGCGCTGGCGGAGTACTTCTGGACCGTCGTCAACGACGCGGCGACACGACTCGGGGGCCGACCGGTCGGCACCGAGGTGCTGCGTGGCGAAGCCCTCGACCTGCAGGAGGCAAGCGCTGATGCGTGATCTGTTCCGCAAGCGGCGGATGTGGCGCCGTCAGCCCGAGCTGAAGTCCCACTACGACGTCGTGATCATCGGTGGCGGCTCCCACGGCCTCGCCACGGCGTACTACCTGCGCGAGCACGGGATCACCAACGTCGCGATCCTCGAGAAGGGCTACATCGGCTCCGGGGCGGCGGGCCGCAACACCACGATCATCCGCTCCAACTACAAGACACCCGAGGGCGCACGCTTCTACGACGCCAGCGTCAAGCTGTACGAGGGCCTGTCCGAGGACCTGAACTTCAACCTGCTGTTCAGCCAGTGCGGGCATCTGACGCTCGCCCACACCGACCGGGCGCTGTTCGTGATGGCCAACCGTGCCGAGGTCAACCAGCTGCACGGAATCGACTCGCGGCTGATCGACACCGACGAGGTCCAGGAGCTCGCGCCGACCATGTACTGCGGTGAGGACGCCACCTATCCGGTGCTCGGCGCGCTGTACCACCCGCCCGGCGGGATCATCCGCCACGATGCCGTCGTCTGGGGATTCGCTCGCGGCGTGGACCAGGGCGGCGCGGAGATCCACCAGTACACCGAGGTCACAGGCCTCACCCGCGCCGGCGATCGAATCACGGGAGTGGAGACCAATCGCGGCACGGTGAGCGCCGGAACAGTGGTCAACTGCACCGCCGGTTGGTCCTCGTTGATCTGCGAGATGGCGGATGTCGAGCTGCCGATCACGACCCACATCCTGCAGGCGTGCGTGACCGAGCCGGTCAAGCCGTTTCTCGACGTGGTGATCGTCTCCTCGCAGATGCACGTCTACATCTCCCAGTCCGATCGCGGTGAGTTCGTCATGGGATCCGAGATCGAGCCGTGGACCACCTACCGGACCCGCAACACGCTCAACTTCCTGCAGGACCTGACCCGCCACACGCTGGAGCTGTTCCCGCAGCTCGAGCATGCTCGATTGCTGCGCTCGTGGGCAGGGCTCTGCGACCTCTCACCGGACTACAGCCCGATCCTCGGCCGCACCGAGGTCGAGAACTTTCACGTCAGCGCAGGCTGGGGTACCTACGGCTTCAAGGCCGCCCCGATCGTGGGAAAGACCCTCGCTGAGCTGGTCGCCACCAACCGCACGCCAGATCTCATCGCCCCGTTCGAGCTGGAACGCTTCTACACCGACAACCTCGTCTCCGAACTCGCGGCCGCCGCCGTCAGCCACTGATCACACTCTCATGACCGAAACGACCACCGCCACCGAGCCCGCCACCACGCCGGCACCCGCCATCACCACAATGCGGTTGCTGGTCTCCTGCCCGGACCGGCCCGGGATCGTCTCGGCGGTCTCGCGCTTTCTGTTCGACACGGGCGCCAACATCATCCGCTCGGCTCAGTACTCGACCGATCCGTCGGACGGGACGTTCTTCCTGCGCACCGAGTTCGCGCTCCCGGCCGACGCTCAGGACGATCTCGCCGAGCGATTCGGGCTGGTGGCCGACCGCTTCGGCATGACCTGGCGCATCTGGGATTCGAGCAAGCGCAAGCGCGTGGCGATTCTCGTCTCCAAGTACGACCACTGCCTGGTCGATCTCCTGTACCGCTGGCAGCGCGACGAGCTCAACGGCGATGTCGTCCTGGTCGCTTCCAATCATGAGGACTTCCGCGGCGTCGTGGAAGCGGCCGACCTGCCGTTCCACCACGTCCCGGTCGAGAAGGGCCACAAGCCGGAGGCCGAGGCGAAGTTGATGGAGATCCTCGACGGCCGGTGCGACGTCGTCGTGCTCGCTCGCTACATGCAGATCCTCTCCGGTGACTTCCTCGCCCGGGTCGGCGTGCCGGTGATCAACATCCACCATTCGTTCCTGCCTGCGTTCGCGGGGGCCGGTCCGTATGAGAAGGCCAAGGAGCGAGGCGTGAAGCTGATCGGCGCCACCGCGCACTACGTGACCGAAGAGCTTGATGCCGGGCCGATCATCGAGCAGGACGTCGTCCGGGTCAGCCACGCCGATGACGTGCCATCGCTCGTGCGCCAGGGCGCGGAGGTCGAGCGCGCAGTCCTGTCCCGCGCCGTTCGGTGGCACTGCCAGGACCGCGTCATCCGCCACGGCAACACCACTGTCGTCTTCTGAGGCGCGATGGGTTACAGCAACGTCCGGGGCGTCCCCCAGTGGGACAGCCGCTCACCCCGGTCTGCGACGATCATCGACGGCACGGCGGTGGCCGCCCAGCTTCGCGCTGAGGTCGCCGAGCAGGCGGCCGCGCTCGCGCAGCGGACCGGACAGGCCCCTGGTCTGGCCACGATCCTGGTCGGTGACGATCCCGCGAGCGCGGTGTACGTCGCCGCCAAGCGCCGCGCGTGCGGCGAGGCGGGCATCACCTCGTTTCATCATCACCTCGACGCCGGCACCGAGCAGGCGGACGTCGAAGCGCTGATCGATCAGCTGAACGACGACCCCACGGTGAGCGGAATCCTGTGTCAGCTGCCGGTCCCCCGGCCCCTCGATGGTGCCGCGCTGACCCGCCGCATCGACCCTCGCAAGGATGTGGACGGGCTCTCGCCGCTGAGTGCGGGCGCGCTCGCACTGGGTGAACCCGGCCTGCGCCCGTGCACCCCCGCGGGCGTGATGCACCTGCTCGACAGCCTCGGCTGGGAGCCGCGCGGCCGCAACGTGGTCGTGATCGGTCGCTCCAATCTGTTCGGCAAGCCGATGGCCCAGCTGCTGCTCGCGGCCGACGCGACGGTGACGGTCGCGCACTCACGCACCGCCGACCTGCCGGCGCTGTGCCGCGTTGCCGATGCGCTGATTGTCGCCGCCGGGCGCCCCGGGATGGTGGAGGGCGGCTGGATCAAGCCCGGCGCAATCGTCATCGACGTCGGAATCTCCAGGACCAGCGAAGGGTTGAAGGGCGACGTCGACTTCGAGGGCGCACGTCAGGTCGCGGCCGCAATCACCCCGGTCCCGGGGGGCGTCGGGCCGATGACGATCGCGATGCTGCTTCAGAACACCGTCCAGGCCGCGTCCCAGAACGCATAGCCGGGTCGGACGCAGCCGGCGACGAGTCGTCAAGAACCGTCTGGACCGCGGCTCGCCTGGCGCGACGCCTTGCCCCGGCGGGGTGCAGCCGAACGCGGCGGCGTCGAGCGCACGTGTTCTCTCATCGGCGCCAGCAGCGCGGCCAGCGTCTCCACGTCCGCCGGTGACAGGGGGTCGAACAACAGCCGGCGCACGATCTCGAGGTGGCCGGGGAAGACGCGCCCCAGACGTTCACGCCCTGTCTTGGTGATGGTGACGGTCATCCCGCGATCGTCATCCGGCGTGCGCGCGCGTGTCACCAGGCCGGCCTGCTCCAGCACGCCTGCTTGGTAGGTCAGGCCGCTTCGGCTGTAGACGACGCCGTCGGCCAGCTCGGTCATGCGGTAGCCGCCGGTCGGCGAGCTCCCGAGGCGGGCGAGGATCTGAAACTGCACATAGCTGAGGTCGCCGTTCTCCCGAAGCTGCCGGTCGACTGCGTGGCGCACCACGCTCGTCACCTCGATCAGGTCCAGGTAGAGGCCGAGCTCGACTGCATCGAGGTCGTGCGCTTGATCGCTCACATCATGGATGGTAACGCTTCGAATTTGAAGCACGTGCTAGTCTGATAGATGCTTCGAATCTGAAGCAATATCGAGACCAGAGAGCGAGGCTCCCATGAAGGCAGTGCGATTTCACGAGTACGGCGACCCCGATGTCCTCGTCTACGAGGACATGGAGCGCCCGGTTCCGGGTCCGGGCGAGGTACGGATCCGCGTCGCGGCGACCACGTTCAACCCGATCGACGCCGGCATCCGAGCCGGTGCGCGGCGCGAGCCCTTTCCGGTCGCGCTTCCCCATGTCCCCGGCATCGACGTCGCCGGGACGGTCGACCTGCTGGGCGAGGGTGTCGACCTCGCGCTCGGCGACGCGGTCGTCGGCTTCCTGCCGATGATCCCGGACGGTGCCGCCGCCGAGTACGCGATCGCCCCGGCACAGACCCTGGCGCGGGCGCCGTCGAGCATCCCGCTCGCCGACGCGGCCGCGCTGCCGTCGGTCGGACTGGCGGCCTGGCAGTCGCTGTTTGAACACGGCGGCCTCACCGCGGGACAGCGCGTGCTGATCACCGGCGCGGGCGGGGCCGTCGGCGGCTACGCCGTCCAGCTGGCCAAGCAAGCCGGCGCGGAGGTGATCGCCACCGCCAGCCCGTCGAGCCGCGCGCAGGTCGAGGCGGCGGGCGCCGAGGAGATCATCGACCACACCACCGACGAGGTGACCACGGCGGTCACGAAGCCGGTCGATCTGCTCCTGAACCTGGCACCGATCCAGCCCGAGGAGCTGAACGCCCTGACTGCGCTGGTCCGGCCCGGTGGCGTCGTGGTCATCACCACGCTGTGGATGGACGTGCCTTCGGACGAGGCACGCGGCGTCCGCGGTGTGGGAGTGGTCACTCGCAGCGATGCACAGCAGCTGTCGAGGCTGGTCGCGCTGGTCGACGGCGGCAAGCTGCGGGTCGAGATCGCCGAGCGGGTCCCGCTCTCAGATCTGCGAGACGTGCACGTTCGGGCCGCCTCGGGCGGGCTCGGTGGGAAGGTCCTTCTGTTGCCGGCGGTGTGAGACGTCAGCGGGCCGAGCTGCGCCTGGGACAGGCGCAGCTCGGACCCGGTCAGCGGGTGGCCGCGACCCTGCGCCTGGCCGGCCTGGCCGAGGTCTTCGCCCCGCCGGTCTTCGACTGGGCTGCGATCTCCGCGGCACGGGCCGCGATGCGATCCTCGTCGGTGATCCGGTACCACGAGGTCGCGCGGCGCTCACCCTGGCGCCGCACCTCACCCTTCTGCTCGCTCTCCTTCAGGAGCTCGAGCAGCACCGGCTGATCCCCGCCGGTCTGCTTGGCGATCGCCGTCGTGGTCAAGCCGGGGTTGTCACCGACGACCTTGAGCAGCTTCGCCAGCGGCACCACCGACTTCGCGATCTTCTTGGCGGCCGGCTTGCGCCGGCGGGGTGCCGGGGAGGCCTGAGTCGAGGTGGCCGCGGGCTGAGCATTCGCCGGCGGGGTGACAGTCGCGGCGGGCTCTGGCTCGCGCTGCGCCGCCCGCGCCTGGGTGACGGTCGCGGTTGCGGTCGCGGCCTGACTCCGACGCCGCGCGGGACGGGGCGACGGAGTACCCGTCTCGGCCCGCTCGAGGATCTGAATTGCGGCGCGCAGGCGCTCGGCGTCGTTCTCTGCGTCCGCCAGACGCTGGCGCATGGTGGTCAAAAGGCTGGTCATGGTTCCTCTCGGTGTGACTGTCGCGCGGGCCGACTCGGCCCCGCCCGCACGGAGCAGTTCTCGTTCTGCGTGATGGTGAAGCAGATCAGCCTAGCTGTCGCTCTCGGGCACCGGGCCGATCGGCGGTGAGATCAGCAGCGAGAAGCCCTCAAACGGACCCAGCGTCACATGGAAGCTGTTGAGTTCGTCGACGGTGGCGTGACCTTCCCAGCCGCCGAACATGTCGCTCACCGCCGACTGTGGCACCAGGAACTCGGAGCGGATGGTGCCGATCACATCCTCCTCGGAGAAGTTGAGGGCGAGCAGATGCTGACGCCCGGACGGAAGTGAATGAAGCAGGACGAGCATCGCCTTGTGGGGAACGCTCGGCACGTCGATCTGGTCGGCGAGATGGATCTCGTACTCCCGGCGCACGGCGATGATGCGCTGTAGCCGGCGGGCAAAGCCGGCCGGGTCGGCGAGCTGGCGCGGAAGGCTGCCGTACAGGCTGCGTCCCGGCGGCAACAGTCCCCACGACCGGCGCCGGGTCTCGTCCTCGTCACCCGCGCCCATGAGGTCGTGGGAGCCGCGATTGATCCAGCGGGTGTCGCCGTCACGGATCAGGTCGGCGACGAGCGCCGGGTCGATCGTCAGCATCCCGGACAGATCCCATCCCGAGAGCGCGAAGACACCGGGCTGCAGCGCGTTGAACATCGCCAGCAGCAGGTGCGCTCGCCTGATCCGCTCGACCTCCGCATCGCCGATCTCCGCCAGGTCAGGAATCTTGAGCGCCGCCGCAATCACCGACGCCGAGGTACAGGCGATGCCGTTGGTGGTGAACGTCAGGTTGTACGGTGCCGCGGGACCGGTGAGATGGTCGACCAGCTCACCACGAATCGTCTGAGCGAGGTCCCGGCCGGTGATCTGCCTGCCGCGGAACGCGAACTCGTCCTCGGCGTGGCCGGTCGCGAAATGCACCAGCTCGTGGGTGAGCTCGTCGTGGTTCTGCAGACCGTGGACGAGTGACACGGGGGCGACGCCGAGTTCGGTCGACAGCCTCAGCGTCAGCCTGAGAAATTCGGTGTCACCCATCACCAGCGCGTGGTGGTACGCCGGCCGTTGACGAAGTCGTAGGAGAGGTCGGCCCCCGAGTCAGACATCGTGCGGATGTCGTCGATCGTGAGGTTGAGCTCCTGGAAGGAGAAGCCGCCGGCCTTGCGGATCATGCTCGCGATGAACTGGTTGGCGCCTTCGGAGAGCGGATGGCCCTCCGACCAGGCCGGCATCCCCTCGGTGCTCTTCTCGACGCCGAGGAATCCGTTCGCGTCAAGACGGAGCGCGCCCGAGCCGAGGTCCGCGAGTGAGTGCAGCGCGTCGCCGATCACCAGCCGCATGCCTGCGAACGATGGATCCAGCCAGTTGATCGAAGGCTGGCCCTCCTTGAAGTAGTGCAGGTAGACCCAGCGGCGGACCACCCCGTCCAGGCCGGTGATCGGACCGCTGACGCTCCAGTTGGTCTCCTTGACTCCCGCCTCATAGAAGATCACCCGCTGCAGGCGGCCGATGATGTACCCCGCCTGCTCGAGGCCCATCTCAGCCTCGGCCGACAGGTTGACCGAATCGCGACCGGCCGGGACGTCGGGCAGCAGGCGCCAGTCCACCGGCGGGATGCAGACCATGTGGTAGATCCCAGGGTAGTCCTGGTAGCCGAGTTCGGCCAGGCGGAAGTCGGCGCCCTTGCCGGTGTGCCCGGGCACGATGTCGTCGATGATCACCCCGTTGTGATCCTCGGCGGTGAGGCAGAGCCGGCGAAAGTCACCCTCGGATCCGAAGTCCGGATCGACCTCCATGCTGATCCGATCGAAGTGGCCGTCGACCGACGGCGTCTGGCGCCACCCGGCCAGGCCGCCCGCCTTCTTGACCGGCCCGGTGTGAATTGCGTCGATCCCGATCTCCGAGAACGAGTCCCAGAGTGCCTGGTCGGCCAGGCCGGCCAGGAACGATTGACCCTCTCGCGTCACGAACGAGAGCGGATACCCGGTGAACCAGACCGATGCGCGAGCCAGCGCCGCCCGGGGGGCGGGATGCGCGAACGGGTTCTGGAACATGTGCTCGGTCCCGGACAGCTGCTTGGCGATCGCGTTGGCATCCGCGAGCATCGAGCAGGACACCAGCCACTCCACGTACCGCCGATTGGTCGCCACCGGGTCGCCCTCCGCCTCGCTCGGCGGCCGGACCAGCCGGCGCGCGCTCGGCCGAAGCCGCCGCGGGCGCGCCGGGTAGAACTGCTCGTCGTAGGTGATCTCGCTCGGCTCGTGGACGACCGCCTCCTCGTCCGGGGTCTCCGCGGGTTCGGTGGTTGCCATGCGGTTCGGGCTACCCGGGGTGGCCGTGCGTCAGCTCCATCTCTGGAACCCTATTGCCCGTGCGCGTCCCGCTTGCTCCGATCCCGTCCGACCGGCTGGCGCGCCGTGGCGCGCAGCTGCTGGTGGGCCTGATGCTCTACGGCATCACCGCGGCAATGCTCGTACTCGCCGGGCTCGGGCTGGATCCCTGGGACGTGCTGCACCAGGGACTGTCACGAACATTCGGCCTCGGGATCGGCACCTGGGCGATCCTGGTCAGCTGCCTGGTGCTGCTCCTGTGGTGGCCACTGCGCCAGCGTCCCGGCCTGGGGACGGTCGCGAACGCGACCATCGTCGGAACGGTCATGGACCTGGTGTTGTCCCTCGTTCACCCGCCCCACGTGCTCTGGGTTCGGGTTGCCCTGCTCGTCGGCGGCGTGGTCGGAAACGGGATCGCGACGGGCCTGTACGTCGGCGCGGGCCTCGGGCCCGGCCCGCGTGACGGGCTCAGCATCGGCATCGCGGCTCGCGGGCGCTCACTGCGGGTCGTGCGCACGTGCATCGAGGCGACCGTCCTGGTGACCGGGATCCTGCTGGGCGGCACGTTCGGCGTCGGCACGGTGCTGTACGCGCTGTCCATCGGGCCGATCACGCATGTCACGATCCCCGCCCTCGCGATCGACCGGCCAGAGCGACAACCCGCATAACCGCAGCTCTACGCCTGTTTGACGCTCAGAGTCCCCCGCGACGACGGACGTCGCTCAGCTCCAGCCCAGCTTGCGCTCGAGCGAGGCGACGGCCGGCTCGAGCATGCCGACCAGCGTGTCGATCTCCTCGGCCGTGATGGTCAGTGCCGGTGAGAGCTGGATCACCGGGCTCTCCCGGTCGTCCACGCGACAGATCAGGCCGGCTTCGAGCAGGTCCTCGAACAGCTCCTGCTTGAAGAACCGCGAGTAGTCGGCCGGCTCGAGCTCGCGCCCGTCCTTCCACGCCGGGTCGATCTCCAGTGCCCAGAAGAAGCCCATGCCGCGCACGTCCTTCACCAGCGGATGGCGTCCCGCGAGCTGACGCAGGCGCTCACCGAAGTGGTGCTCCAGCGCGAGCACGTTGTCGAGCAGGCCCTCTGACTCCATCAGCTCGATGTTCGCCAGCGCGACCGCGGCCGCGACCGGGTGTCCGCCGAAGGTGGAGCCGTGGTTGTACATCGCCTCCTGGTTCAACGCCTCACGGACCTTGCGGGACATGACCAGGCCACCCATCGGGATGTAGCCGGAGGTGAGTCCCTTGGCGAAGGTGATGATGTCGGGCTTGACGTCGAAGCGCTCGATCCCGAACCAGGTTCCCAGCCGGCCGAAGCCGCAGATCGTCGAATCCGCCACCAGCAGCACGTCGTACTCGTCGCAGATCTCCCTGACCGCCTTCCAGTAACCGGCCGGCGGTACCAGGCAGCCACCGGCGTTCTGCACGGGCTCGAGGAACACGGCGGCGACGTTGTCCGCCGGGCCGAACTGGATCGCGGTCCGGATCTGCTCCGCCGCGCCCTCGGGGTCCTCGCCGGTGTTGGCGACCTGGACGAAACCGGGCGGGAGCGGTTCGAACGGGCCTTTGATCTCGGCCAGGCCACCGAGTGCGAGCGCGCCGTAGGTCACGCCGTGATAGGCCGAGCGCCGGCTGACGAACTTGAAGCGCTGGGGGTTGCCGGTGGCGGCGTGGTACTGGCGGCACAGCTTCAGCGCCGACTCGACGCCCTCGCTGCCCGAGTTCACGAAGAACGCCGAGGCAGGGCCGTCGACCGGGGCAAGGTCAGTGAGCTTCTTGGCGAGCTTCAGAACCGGCGTGTTGTGGGCGGACCAGTTGGGATAGAACTCGAGCTGTCCGATCTGCTCGGCGGCGGCGTCGCCCAGCACCTTGCGGCCGTGACCGACCTGGGTGGTGTACAGACCGGCGAGCCCGTCGAAGTACCGGTTGCCCTTCTCGTCGAACACCCAGGTTCCCTCACCCCGGACGATCGTCGGGAGCTCTCGCCAGTCTTCGTCGTTCGCGGTGAAGTGGAGTACGACTCGGTCGCGCGGATCGTCGCCGCGCGGAAGTGGTGGTGTCTGCACGGCCGTGGCCGCGCTGTTCCTCTCGCTCATGCGCCGGACGCTAACAGGGTATTGAACAACTGTCCAGTAGCTCTTGAGCGGGAGCCGGGAGATCCTCTAGCCTGCGCTCGCATGGCGTCGCAAGCCATCCCTGTCCGTGATCGACGCGCCCCGGAGGAGCGGCGCGCGCTGCTGCTGGAGGCGGCCGGCGCGGTCGTCGCGGTCCGCGGGTTCGACGGCGCCACGGTGAGAGACGTAGCCAAGCAGGCGAACGTCTCGACCGGGTTGCTGCACCACTACTTCGACTCGTTCCCCGACCTGCTGGCGGAGGTGTTCGCCAAGGAGGCGGAGGACGAGCGGGATCGTCTTTCGGCGGCGACCAGCGCGATCCGCGAGCCGCTGCCACGGCTCGACAAGCTGGTCGCTCTCTACGCGCCACGCGCCGATGACCCCGGCTGGTTCATCTGGTTCAGCGCGTGGAGCGCCGCTCCCCGCCAGCCGAAGCTTCGCGCGAGCGCCGAGCGGATCCACCGCGAGTGGTCCTCCCAGTTCGAGGAGGTCCTGCGCGAAGGGGCCGATGGGGGAGCGTTCAGGTGTCCCGACCCGCGGGGCACGACCCGCCGGCTGCTCTCGTTGATGGACGGGCTCGCGACGCAGGCGGTGGCGACCCGCAGCCTGCAGGCCGCCGAGGTTGCGCACGACATCGCGATCGCGGTCGCGGCCGAAACCGGCCTCGCCCCCGAGGACTTCCCGGAGGTCGCTCGGATCGGGACCGGTCCGCTACTGCGCTAGCCGCCCGGCGAGCCTGAATCGGGCGGTCTCGGGCGCGAGCGGACGGCCCTCGGCGAGGTCGGCCACGAGCTCCCCGATCAGCGGCCCGAACTTGAAGCCGTGCCCGCAGTCGCCGCCGCAGACGATCATCCCGTCGACCTCGTCGAGGATGAAGTGACCGTCCGGGGTCGACGTGTACAGGCACCCGTCAGTCTGAACCGGCCGCGGGTCGATACCGGGGAAGCGGCTGCGCGCGAGCGCGACGACCTCGTCGATCTGCACGGACCGGACCTCTCGCTCCGGCACTTCGGGATCGAACTCCTCGTCGGGGGAGTCGAGTGCGAGCTTGTACCCGACCCCTGGAGTCACCAGCCCGTAAGCCGGCCGCTCGCTGTGCTGGCGGATCGACGGCCTGTCCTCCGGAACACCGGCGAAGTACGCGACCTCCTCAAAACACGGGGACAGGGGGAAGTCGAGGAACCGCGACAGCCACGGTCCCGCCGCGACCACCACGACGTCCGCCTCCAGTGCGCTCGGATCGTCGACGCGAACGCCCGCTTGCACCTCGACCTCAGCGGCGAGCTGTCGCAGCGCACGGTCCGCCCGGATCACGCCCGCCTCGGGCTGCCACAGCACGGGTGAGTCAAAGCGCGCCTCGGGGAAGCGTCGCACCGCCTCCGCGGGCTCGAGCCACTCGTGGTCGACCCCGCAGGCCGCAAGCGCTTCGGCGCACGCCTGCGCGCCGTCGCCCCACTCGAGCAGCCCGTTGAAGATGAGCAACTCGGGATCGACCGAGCGCCAGGCGTCGATCGCCCGACGCGCGAGGCGCACGTCCTCCACCTCGTCGTGGCTGAGCCGGAAGATCCGGGAGCCGCCGGACGACGAGGCGAGCCTTGTGCCGATCTCGAACTGCTCGAACACCGTGGTCTGAAAGCCGGCACGAACCAGTGCCCGTCCGGCGGAGAGGCCGAACACGCCGGCCCCGACGACCGCTGCTCGTTTCACGGCCGGCTCCCTATGCGGCCGGGTCGTCGATCAGGAACAGCCGCGCGATCGAGTCGCGAGGGTTGCGCCCGCGGTGACCTCGCCCGGTCGCGAGCGTGAACGCATCACCCTCGGAGACCAGTATCGGCCCCTCGTCGTCTGAGAACTCGTATTCGACCTGCCCCTCGAGCACGAAGCCCGCGTGACCGTCCAGGCACCACTCCTCCCGCCGTGCGTGCGCGGCGTACCGGACGATCGCCCAGCGACGACCCTGCTCGTGGGTCTCCTGGGCCCTGATCCCGGGGACGTCGTCGGCCCAGGGGGTGCTCTGCAGCGCGATGACGCCGTTGTGAGCGAACGGGCTGGGCGTCTCAGCGGACATGGTGCGACCTCCGGATCGATGACGTGAGTGGCATTTTCAAACCTACGGGCGGGCGCGGGGGCAACGCTTTATGCCGTTTGACGCCAAAAGACTGGACGGTCTGCCTGGACGACACGGATCCGTCGCCCCATAGGGTGGTCTCATGATGCGGCCACCACGTTCATGATCGGACGCTACCGCCCGCTCATCGCCGTGCCCGGGTTCCCGCGGCTGCTCATCTCCGCGGTCGCGGGTCGCATGCCGCTCGGGATGGCGTCACTGTCGATCCTGCTCACGTTGAGGGCGTCGACTCACTCGTTCGCGACCGCGGGGATCGCGGTTGGGGGCTTCGCGGTCGCCCAGGCGACGATGTCGCCGCTTGCCGGCGGCCTGATCGATCGGTTCGGGATGCGGCGGGTGCTGATTCCCTGCGCCGCCGCGCAGGCGACTGCGCTGACGGCCCTGGTCGCCGCCAGCGACGCGCACGCCGGCTCGGCGGTGCTGGTGGTGCTCGCCGCGGCATCCGGGGCGTCGATGCCGCCGGTCTCGGCCTGCTCGCGGATGCTCTGGCCTCGCATCACTCCCGACCGCGCCACCCGAGACGCCGCGTACGCGCTGGACTCGATCGCGCAGGAAGTCGTCTGGACGACAGGGCCGCTGGTGGTGGGGGCGATCGCCGGCCTGGCCTCGCCGCGGCTCGCCGTCCTCACCGCCGCCGTGGTCTCGCTGGTCGGCACCACGCTGTTCGCCACGGCTCCGGCGACCCGCCGCGTCGAGTCCAGCCGCCGCGGAGGGGCCCTGCGCGCCGTGCTGCAGTGCCAGCCACTGCAGATCCTGTTCATGGTCGATCTGCTGCTCGGCCTGCAGCTGGGAGTGGTCGAGGTCGGGCTGCCGGCGCTCGCGATCCACGAGGGATCTCACGGCGCGGCGGGGATCCTGCTCAGCCTGTGGAGCATCGGGAGCCTGGCGGGCGGTCTCATCTACGGGGCGCGGCATTGGATCTCCAGCTCGGAGCGGCAGCTCGCGATGCTGCTGCTCGGATCGGCCGTGGTCACGCTGCCGCTCGCCATCGCCTGGGGCCTGACCTCGGCCTTCGTGCTGGCGGCGGTCGCCGGCGTGTGCGGCGCGCCGTTGTTCTCGCGTCTGTACTCGCTGGTGGGCGACCACGCCCCGGAGACAGCCACCGGGACCGCGTTCTCGTGGAACACCGCGGCGCTCGTCGCCGGGATCGCGGGCGGGTCGGCGCTCGCCGGAGTCAGCGTTTCCGATCTCGGCGTGCACGCCCCGTTCCTGCTGAGCGCCGGGTTCGGCGTGGTGGCGGCGGCGATCACGATCACGGCGGGCGCGCGCCTGTCGGTGACGCCGATCTGCACGCGGCAATGTCCGGCGATGTGACTTCGGACCGCCTGACGACGCTCCTCGCTGGTCTCGATCCGACGGCCAGCCCGAATCAGCCCTGAGCCGGAGCGCCCATCAGCTGCAACAGCTCCCCGGCCGCCAGCCGTCCCGGGCGCAGCACGTGCGCATACACGCCGAACGGCACCGCCGGCCCGCGGGGTAGCTCGTGCATGCCGCGGTAGTCCCTGATCAGCCGGACCAGCTGCTGATCGCGCTCGCCGCGATCGGGATGGCGGGTGATGGCCGCACAACGCGCGATGGGATCGCCGATCCGCAGCTCGATGTGCTGGCCCACCAGCCGCATCCCGTGCCACGTGTCCTCGACGTGCGGCTCGTCCGTGTCCAGGGCGATCAGCATTCTGAACCGGCGCGGATCGACCGGCTCACCGGCCTGAGCGGCGAGGCGCTTCACGGAGGCCGAGCCGAGCACGGTGACCGGCCCGATGTCGACCCCGCCGCCGGGAGCGTCGGCCTTCACCAACCGCACCGGGGCGCCGGCGCGATCTGACAGGAGCTCGGTCCAGGGGCCGTCGACGACTCGGCCGGACACGAGCTTGAAGTTGTAGAAGTCGGCCCAGACCGGTGCTCCCAGACGAACCGGCCCGTGGCACACCACCTCCTCGCCCTCCCACAGGACCAACTCCTCTCCGACCTCCGCGCGCAGCGATGCGAAGGCGCCGGTTCGGGTGAGCGACAGCAGCTTGTCCTGATCGTCGATCACGAAGAACGCCCGGTCGCCGACGGCGCCGCTCTCGCGCAGTTCCACCGCCTCGGGATGGTGTAGCGCCGTCCCCTTGATCGGAGTGATCGTGAGCAGTTCGACGCGCAACTCGCGGAGAACGACTGCGGCGGCGAGACCCGCCTCGTGCACGGCGCTCATGAGCACGTAGGGTACGGGCAGCCAGGCCCGGGAAGATGGATCTTCGGACTCTCTACGCACAGCGATGGTTCGCCGGTAAGGGGCGGGCGGTGGACGGCATGTCTCAGATCGTCGACGTCGGCGGACTCGGCGTCGTCGAGGTGCGCTACGCCGATGACGGGGGCTGCGAGCGTTACCTGATCGACGACGGGCTGCGATGGCCGGACCTGCTCCACGCGCTGTGCGCCGGACCGCTCACGGCCGCGTCCGGCCGCCTGGAGCTCCGCGCGGGTCCTCATCTCGACGCTTTGCTCGATCCCCCCGGCGGTAGCGAGCGCCTCGCCTCGCTCGATCAGTCCAACACGCTGGTCGTGGTCGGTGAGCGGCTGCTGGTGAAGGCGTATCGCAACCTGCGCAGCGGTGTGCACCCCGAGGTGGAGATGCTCGCCGCGCTCGCCGGGACAGCGGCGCCGGTGCCGGGCTTTGGCGGCTCGCTCGTGCTGACCGGGGACGGCGGGCGCGAGACGACGGTCGCACTCCTGCAGCAGTACGTTCCGGATGCCGCGAGCGGCTGGGAGGCGATGATCGCTCCGGCCGAGGCCCAGCTGCGAGGTGAGCCGGACGTGACGGCGCCGGCGTTCGCCGACGCGGGCGTGGCCGGCGCGGTCATGCACCGCGTGCTCGCCGAGCGGCTCGGGGCCGGGCGTGCTCCCGGCGCGGGAGCGGACTGGCACCGGGAGGCCGTGCTCGCGCTCCAGGCGGCACGCGAGCTGGAGCCGTCGCTCGACCCGCTGGCGACCGCGGAGATCGATGAGCGGCTGGCCCCTCTGGCGAGTGTCCAGGATGCGTTCGCGCAGCGGATCCACGGCGACCTCAACCTCGCCCAGTGCCTGTTCGCGCCGTCGCGAGTGCTGATCATCGACTTCGAGGGCAACCCGACGATCCCGCTCGAGCGACGCCGGGTTCGGGATACGCCGTTGCGGGACGTCGCGACCCTGCTGCGCTCCGTCGACCACGTCGGCTCAGCCGCCGCCCGCCGCACCGATGGGGTCGACCCCGGCGCGTGGATCGAGCGGACGCGCGCCACCACGCTCGAGGCATACGAGCGCGAGGCGGGCGCCCCGGTCGACCGCGCGCTCCTGCACGCGCTGGAGATCGTCGCGGAGTGCCGCGAGCTCGTGTATGCCCACCGCGTCGTGCCTGAGTGGGCGTATGTCGCCCGCGCCGGCCTGACGCGCCTCCTCAACGCACCCGCCCCCGTCGCCAGGTGAACCCCGACCGGTTCATGGACGACATCCTGGCCGAGCCGGAGACGCTCGAAAGGGTGCTCGGCGCCTACGCCGGGCGCGGCTCGCCGCTGACGGCGCTTGGACCCGACCCGCTGCAGGGGTGCCGCGTGGTGCTGATCGGGATGGGCAGCTCGCGCTTCGCCGCGATCACCGTCGCCGGTCTGCTGCGAGCACGCGGCGTCACGGCGATCGCGGAGTACGCGTCAGGTGACAAAGCGCTCCCGCCGGCGCGTGACCTGGTCGCGGTCGGGATCTCGGCGTCCGGTACCACCGAGGAGACGGTGCAGGCGCTCGGCCGTCACCGCGGGATCAGCCGGACCGTCGCCCTCACCAACGTGCCCGACGCGCGGCTGGGCGAGGTCGCCGACGACGTGCTCCCGTTGCTCGCCGGGCGTGAAGAGGGTGGCGTGGCCTGCCGGACGTTCCAGGCGACCCTGGCCGTGCTGCTCCGACTCGCAGGCGTCGCGCACGACGAGCTCGTTCCCGCGGCCGCGGCGCAGGCGGCGCTCTTCGACACGCGCGATGACTGGCTCGAGTGCCTGACCGCGATGCTCGACGGGGCGCACAGCATCAACACGGTCGCGCCGGCGGCGCGCCTGTCCTCGGCGCTGCAGTCGGCGCTCATGCTCCGTGAGGGGCCGCGGATCCCGGCCTACGGCGCGGAGACCGGCGACTGGCTGCACGTTGACGTGTACCTGTCGAAGTACCCCGGCTATCTGGCGGTGCTGTTCGGCGGCTCGCGCTACGACGAGGGACTGATGGAGTGGGCGCGCCAGCGCGGCTCGACGGTGATCGCGGTCGGCCGTCCGGTCAAGGACGCGACGGTGCACATCCCGTTCGACCCGCCGGCCGATCCGTACGTCTGCACGCTGATCGAGACCTCGGTCGTCGAGCTCGCCGCGGCGGACTGGTGGCGCCGGCGCCTGCAGGCCGGGGCGATGCCCTGATCGCGCGCCGCTCGGCGTTTGAACGATCTTCTTGACCAATCGCTTGCGTTTGGGCATGTGCCGCCCGATACGGAGCTGTGGCCGACTAGGCCGGCCCAGACACGATCGCGCTCATGCGCAGTTCGACTCGACACCCCCGGTGGCTCACCGCCGCCTTCACGGCGATGTGGCTGATCGTCGCGTTCCACGGCGCGCGGGCTTTCCTGGGGTTCGGCGGACCGGAGCTGCGGTCGTTCTGCGAGGCCTGGGTCTACACCGCCGCGGAGGTGGTGGCGGTCGCGATCTGCATCGCCCGCGTCTGCACCCAGCGGGCCAACCGCCTCGCGTGGGCCCTGGTCGCGTTCGGCATGCTCACCTGGACCGCCGGGGACCTCGTATGGACGCTGTGGCTCGACAACCTGGCCGATCCGCCGTTCCCATCGCTCGCGGACCCGTTGTATCTGGCGATGTACCCCGCCTTGTACGCGGCCTTCATGCTGCTCATCCGCTCCCAGCGCGGCCGCTTCCGCACCGAGCAATGGCTCGACGGGGTGATCATCGGGCTCGCGCTGGCCGCGGTGGGCGCCGGGCTGATCCTGCCGACGGTGCTCGGGGAGAGCCAGGGCCACTTCTTCGGCGACGCCGTCAATCTCGCCTACCCGCTCGGCGACCTGGCGCTGCTGGTGCTGGTCGTGGTGGCGTTCGCGCTCTCGTCATGGCGGCCGGACCGCCTGTGGGTGTGGCTCGGAGCGGCGATGGCGGTCGACGCGGTCTCAGACCTGGTGTTCACCTACATGGAGGCCAAGGGCACCTACGTGGCCGGCGGCATCCTGGACACTTCGTGGCCCGCGGCGATGGCACTGGTCGCGGTGGCGAGCTGGCAGTCACCGCGCCGCCGAGACGCCGATCGGCCGGCTGCGGGCGTCTCGGAGATCGTCCTCCCGGCGGCATTCGTCTCCCTCGCGCTCGTTCTGCTGGTTGACGCTGCCTTCACGCACATCACCGCCACCGCGGTGGCGCTCGCGGCGGCGGCGGTCGTGGTGGGCATCGCGCGAGCCGTTCTCACCTTTATGGAGAACGTCCGCATGCTGCGACGCAGCGCCGAGGAAGCCGTGACCGACGGCCTCACCGGGCTCGGCAACCGTCGCCGGCTGATGAGCGATCTCGATGACGCGGTCGCGCACGCCGACCTCGACCATCCCTCCACGCTCGTGTTCTTCGATCTCAACGGCTTCAAGAGCTACAACGACACCCTGGGGCATGGCGCCGGCGACGTGTTGCTCGCCCGCCTGGGGGCGGCGCTCGATCACGCCATCGGTGGCTGGGGTCGCGCGTATCGCCTCGGCGGCGATGAGTTCTGCGCGCTGCTGCACGGTCGATTCTGTCTCGACGATGGGCTCGTGCACGCGGCGACCGCGGCCCTGACCGAGCGCTGTGACCTCGCCGAGATCAGCGCCGCACTCGGTATGGCCGTCATCCCCGATGAGGCCGGCACCACGAGCGAGGCGCTCCATCTGGCCGACCAGCGCATGTACGCCTCCAAGACGCGCGGCGGTCGCGAAGCCGCGGCGTGCACCCGTCAGGTACTCATGCGGGTGCTGGCCGAACGCGCGCCTGACCTGCAGGACCACGTCGCCAGCGTCGGGCAGCTCGCCGGCGCGCTCGGCCGCAGCTTGGGCCTGGAGGCGGCGCAGCTCGACCAGTTGGTGCTCGCCGCCGAACTGCACGACGTCGGCAAGCTCGGCATCCCCGACGCGATCCTCGCCAAGCGGGGGCCGCTGGACGATGACGAGTGCGCACTGATGCGCCGCCACCCCGAGATCGGGGAGCGGATCCTCAGCGCGGACCCCGCCATGCAGCCGATCGGCAAGCTGGTCCGCGCCAGTCACGAGCGCTGGGACGGCGCGGGTTACCCCGACCGTCTCGCGGGCACGGACATTCCGCTGGGCGCGCGGATCATCGCTGCCTGCGACGCGCTGGAGGCGATGACCAGTGAGCGCTGCTACCAATCGGCGCGCTCGCTGCCGGAGGCACTCGCCGAGCTGCGGCGATGCGCCGGGACCCAGTTCGATCCCGACATCGTCGTGGTGTTGTGCGCACGGCTCGAGCCCGCCACGGCCACACCTACGCCATGGCCTGCCACGAGCTTCGCGTGACCCGGACCTGGTCGGGGCACGATCACCGCGATCAGGACTACGAGTGGAGCTGTCCCCACGTCGGTGGCGTGGCCGGTGAACACGCCGCCGAGGTCCTGGCCGAGGATCCAGTAGAGCACGGACAGCAGGATCTGTGCTGCCAGGACGGTTCGAGGACACCAACCGGCGGCGATGGCCAGACCGATCGCCGCGGACAGCGCCGCAAGGGCGATCGAGTCCGCCGGTCGGTTGGCCGCAAGCAGCCACCACGCCGCGCTGCCAAGCCAGAACGCGCTCCAGAGCGGGCGCGCCCAGATGAGCCGGCGCTCCTCCCGGCGTCCTGACGCTCCGCCGGGCAGGCACATCAAGCTGGCCCAGACGTAGAGCAGCGCCGCGCCGGGCGCGCCGGTCGACGGGCTGGCGGTGCCGGTGAGCAGCATGCCGAAACCCTCGCCGCCCGACCACACCGCGAGCGCCCAGACGGTCGAGATCACGAGTGCGAGCCCCGCCGTCGAGCGACGGAGCAGGCCGACGCCGAGCAGAACCTCCAGGGTCGCGGCCAGGCCGTTGAAGAGGGCGACGTGAGGCCCGATCAACTGGGCGGTCCAGATGAGCGGTGCTGCGACGAAGCGCGGCTGGCCGACGGCGCTGGGCAGCAGCACCCCGGTCACGAAGAACCGCCCGAACATGGACGGCTGGAACTGGAGGAGACCGTCGACAAGCCACAGCAACCCGAGGGCGATCTGGCCGCGACGTGCGCATTGGGCGGACATGTTGATCTTCTCAGAGCCCTGACCCGGGGCCGCGCACCCGGCCCCGAGTCGAGTGGCGTTCCGGGGTGACGGCTCAGCCGTTGTTGAACGGGGTCACCATCGGGTTCATCCCGCTGTAGATCCCCGCGGGATTCGGATACCAGACCCAGAAGTGCAACGTGATGAGCGTGGGGTGCCAGAAGTTGAACTTGGCACCGGTCTGCGGACTCGCCGCCGGGCACTTGGACTGTGCGCTCTTGAACACGAACGTTCCGTCGATGTAGTGGCACGCGGCGCCGAACGTCCCGTACTTCGCGCCAGGCAGTGGCGGGGTGGCCGGCTTAGAGGTGAACACCCACTCCAGCGCGCCGAGTTGCCACGTGTCCCCGTGATGCTCGTACACGAGGATCGCGGGCTTCGTCACGTCGAACCCGGACACCTTCGGGTTGAGGAAGTGATACCCCATTCCCGGGATCATCCTGGTGATGATTCCGTAGCCGTCGGCCTTAGCCTGCGGCAGGTCGGTCACATACTTGGCCGTCGCCAGACGGGCGGCGGCGACGTCCGCGGTCAATTGTGTCGGGCTGCCCATCGATGCTGCTCCCGGCGCGATCGCGCGAGCTCCGGCTCCGCTCAATCCGAGGGTCGCCGCGAGCCCTGCGAAGGCCAGGACCGCGGCGAGTGTGGTGGTGATGATGCGGTGACGCATACATGCTCCTTGAGATCGGTGATCCTGACGGCAGCGACGCTACGGGCAGCTGTCGGGCAGGTCATCGGGAGGAACGCCCATCTTGGGAGGCGCCGGTACTCAGGTTGGCCTCACTCCTCGCGGCCTCGCTCGCCGTCGGCTCAAGGATGGGTGAGTGAAACCGCAACATGGGGAGGGCTCCCGATGCCACCCCCGGGCTGTGGCCTTAGCGTGCCGCATGTCCTGCCACTGATCCCTGGAGAGACTGATAATGCCGCGATACATCGTGCAGCGGACCTTCCTCGATGGCCTACAGATCCCACTCACCGACGAAGGAGCCGAGGTCTGCCGGGGCGTCGTGCAACGCAATGCCGATGACGGTGTCACCTGGCTGCACTCCTACGTGAGCGAGGACAAGCTCAGCACCTTCTGCGTCTACGACGCTCCTGATCCCGAGGCCATCCGCAAAGCAGCTTCAGGCAACCAGCTGCCGGTCGACCAGATCACACGGGTGAAAGTGCTTGACCCCTACTTCTACTCATGAGCGATCGGCGTCACGAGGAGATGGATTCATGAAACCTGCAGCGGAGAGTCGTACAGCGCAGTCAAGGCGCGAGTTCCTCAAGGGCGTGGCCGGGGCCGGCGTCGTCGCCGGATCCCTGGGCGCCGGCGTCGCTGTGTCGCCGCCGAGCGCTGCCGCGTCGCCCCTGCAGTCCGCGGCGCGGCAGCGCGGAAGGGGCGGCGGACCAGCCAGCAGTGACGACTTCGGGCGGATGTTTCCGCACCTGCGTCCATTCGCGGAGGCGAATGACAGGGTTCGCGCCGCGCTGCTCGATGTCGGCCGGCAGGGCGGGGTACTCGACGCCCAGGATGACCTCGCGGCTGGCCCGACGCGCCTGATCGTAGATCCGACAGTCAACGGCAACCCGACGGCCACCGACCCCTACGGAAGCAACCCCGACAACCCGACGATGACGGCCGGCTCGACGTTCGTCGGGCAGTTCACCGATCACGACATCACCTTCGACCAGACCTCCCGTCTCGGAGTTCCGCAGGACCCGCTGATCTCTCCCAACACCCGGACCCCAGCACTCGATCTCGATTCGGTGTTCGGCGGGGGTTCCGGGATCCGCCCCGACCTGTACGTCGACAACGCTGATGGATCGGTCGGGCCGAAACTCAAGATCGGAAGCGGGGGCGTCCACGAGGACGTTCCCAGATTGCCGAATGGCGACGGCACCTACACGGCGCTCCTCGGCGACCCGCGCAACGACGAGAACGTGATCGTGGCCGGGCTTCACTGCGCCCACGTCCTCATCTACAACCGCGTGGTCGACGAACTCTCCGAGTTCGATCTGAGCGCCTTTCCAGCCAATCCGCCGGGCGCGCGTCCTGACGGCTACGCGGCGTTCCTGCTCGCTCGCCAGGTGACGCTGTGGCACTATCAGTGGCTGCTCGTCAACGAGCATTTGCCGCAGATCGCCGGCCAGGCAGTGGTCGACGACGTCCTCCAGAGCGGCGGCCGTTTCTACACGCCGCCGCCCGGAGACGCGTTCATGCCGATCGAGTTCGGCGCCGCCTGCTACCGGTTCGGCCACAGCATGGTCCGGCCGTCATACCGCGCGAACTTCACTTGCGGCACCGGCGACAGCACCAGTCCGACCGCGGACCCGTTCTTCGCGCTGGTGTTCGACCCTGACGAGCCTGACTTCAGCGCGCCGCCCCGTGACGACCGCGATGACCTGCTGGGCGGATTCCCAGCGCCACGGCGCTACGTCGGCTGGCAGACCTTCTTCGACTTCGGCGACGGACAGGTCAAGAACAACAAGCGAATCGACACCACGATCTCAAGCGTGCTCTTCACGCTGCCGGTGCCGGCGATTGCGCCCAGGACCCAAACCGCGCCCACGGTGCTCCCGCAGCGAAACCTCCTGCGCCAGTTGACCTGGGGCCTTCCATCGGGCCAGGCGCTCGCCCGCGAAATCGGTGTACCGCCGCTATCGACCGCCGACCTCGCGGAGATCGCAGCCGTGCACCGCCCGTTCGCGGTCCGCACCCCCCTCTGGTACTACATCCTGGCGGAAGCGAAGGCGGCGGCCGACGGGCTCAATCTCGGGCCGGTCGGAGGGCGCGTCGTTGCCGAGACGCTGATCGGGCTCCTGCGCGCGGACCCCACGAGCTACCTTACCGTCTGTCCGGGGTTCACTCCGTTTCTCGGAAGCGACCTCAGACTCGGGCCGGGCCTGGATCCGAACATCACCGGCAACCGCACCTACACTCGCGCGCATTTTCTCTACTACGCGGGAGTCGTGACCCCGGGTACCTACCGCTGAGCCGCCAGTACGCTCACAGGTGGAAGAGACCAAAGCGCGTTGCTGCCGCGCCCGCCTGGCCGCGGGAATGAACGCCGAGCTTGCCGAGAATCGCCGAGACGTGGTGGTCGACCGTCTTCGGACTGATCTGCAAACGCTCGGCGATCTCCGCGTTGCGCAGGCCTTGGGCCAGCAACGGCAGCACCTCGAGCTCGCGGGGGGTCAGGCAGGCGGCGTTCGCTCGCGTGCGCGGGCGCGGGCCGCGGGGAATACCTCGTTCGCCGAGCTCGCGCAGGCGTCCCGCCACCCGCGCGGCCGCAGGCCCAGCGCCGAGCGCCCGTAGCACCGTGAGCGCCTCGCGCAGATCGCCGACCTCGCCGGTGTCGGCCATCGCCAGCGCCGCGGAGTAGCGGCAGCCGAACCCGCGCAGCAGCGCGGCGGCGGCGCGACCGTTACCGGAGAGCTGGAGGCGGTGGTGGTCGTACAGCCGAGGTATCGCGGGCGGATCCTCGACCAGCCCGGCCCGCCGGCGCCAGACCGCCAGTTCGCCCGCCCACACCGCGTAACCAATGCGCTGACTCGCCGCGTACGGCTCCTCGGTGATAGCGACGACCGCATCGGACTGTCCGGCCAGCCATGCGGCCTCCGCTCGCGCGATCGCCGCCTCCGAGATCAGCTCGACCTGCTCGTCGGCTGCTGCGATTTCACCAGCCTCCTGGAGCAGCGGTGCGGAATCCGGATCGCCACGACGTGCCCGGACGAGACCGAGGACCAACCGCGCGTCGCAGCGCGGCTGGACGGACATGACCGGGCCGGACAGCAGCGTCGCGGCGGAGTCGGCGGCTGCATCCCAGCGTCCGAGCGCGAGCTCGGCCTGTGCCCGGATTCCGACAAGGCACCGCAGCCAGGCATCCAGCCCGTGCTCGCGCGCGTATTCGACGCCGGCCTCGGCGACCGTCAACGCCTCATCCTGACGCGACATGTCCTTGAGGCGGTCGGCAAGGTTGATGAACGCGCGTCCGGCATCGCTGGTCAGCCGCTGATCGACTGCAAGCGTCAGGCTGCGCTCGAGGGCGGCGCGGCCACCCTCCTCGCCCAGCAGCATGCGTGCGCAGCCAAGGTTGTTGAGCGCGTATACGATCGCGACGGTGTCCCCGACCTCCTCGCCGACGGTGATCGCACGCTCGGCAAGGGCGAGCGCCGCGGTCAGGTCTCTACCCCTCTCGATTCCCGCCTGGTAGCTCAACGCACGCGCCAGCGAGGGGCTCGATCCCGCCCGCTCGAGCACCTCAACCGCCTGCGCGATGTCGGCGACGGCCTCGGGAAACCGGCCGATGCAGCCAAGCAGCTGTGCGCGCCGCCGCAGTGCATCTCCCTGTCTGGCAACGTCGCCCGCCGAGCGATAGGTCCTGATCGTCTCGGTCAACTCGTCGGCTGCCTCCGAGCGTTGATCTCCCAGGTAGGCGTGTTTGGCGAAGCGCTCCTGAAGCGGAGCCCGCTCAGCGGGCGTGAGATGGTGTGCGTGGCGCAGCGCCCGCATGTACTGGCGCTCCGCTTCTCGCGGTGCGCCGAGCGCCGCTGCATGCTCGCCCGCCGCGGGAGCGTGACGCAGCACCGCGGCGCTATCCCCTGCCGCCTCGGCGTGATGGGCAAGTCGGGCGGCATCGCCCGCGCCGAGCTCGTTGGTGGCCAGTGCGGTGAGCGCGCGGCGATGCAGATCGAGCGCCCGGTTCGGAGAGAGGGCCTCTTCGACGACCATGCGGGCGAGCTCGTGACGGAAGACGACGCCGTCGGCCTCGGCTCGCATGACACCGGATCGCAGGCACTCGTCGAGCGCGTCGAGATCGCTGTCGCACAGCGCCTCGAGCAGCCACACCTCCGTCCGCTGGGGAATGATCGCGACCGCCTCCAGCAGGCGCCGCGCGGATGCGCTCAAGCGCATAATCCGTGCGAGTACCGCATCGCGGACGGTCGCCGGCACCTCGGTGTGGCCTGCAGCGAGCGCCTCGGTGACGAAGAAGGGATTGCCGCCGGTCCGGTCGTGAAGGAGGTCGGGATCGAGTGAGGTGCCGCGAGCCATATCTCGGACCGTGAGTGGTGACAGCCCATGCAGCTCGACCCGCGCCGCGACCGTGTGCGGAGGCAGCTCGCCCAAGAGGAGGCCGAGCGGGTGCTCGCGACTGAGGCAGTCATCGCGGAAGCTGAGGACGACGAGCGTCGCTGCCGACTCGACCCGCCGCGCGAGCAGTCGTACGACGTCGAGCGTCGCCTCGTCCGCCCAATGAAGGTCCTCCAGCACCAGGATGCTCGGCGCGCAGCCGCGCAGTCCCGCGAGCAGCGCGTCCGTGACCTCGTATGGCCGCGCCTCGCCCTCCACACGCACAGCCAGTTCACCCCCCATCTCGTTGGCCGGTTCCATCAATGGACCGAGCGGGCGCGGCGTGAACAGCGGGTCGCAGGCGCCTCCGAGCACGGTGAAGCGCTCCGGCAGGGTCGACCGGAATTCCCGCAGAACGGAGGTCTTCCCGATTCCCGCCTCGCCGAAGACGAGCGCGACGCGCCCTGCGCGTGTCGCTGCCACCTCAGTGGCGCACTCGTGCAGCCGCGAGACCTCGGTCGTGCGCTCCAACAGTTGGTTGAGATCCTGCGCCGCCGGTGTCACCGCTCTCTCCACGAGCGAATGATCACGCGCCGCGGATCGAGCTTCAACCAGATGCCGCTGAGTGCCGATCGCCACAGGCTCTCAGCGTAGGTGCCGACGGTCGCGCGGACATGGGGAGATCTCCCCATCTTGGCGGCGGTGCGCGCGGGCGGGGCGAGCCCGCCCGCACATCGCTCAGGTCAGCTCAGCCGGCCACCGGGGTGCGCTCCAGCGCCGTCTCTGCCGGGGTGTAGTCGATCCCCTGGTCGCGGGCGACCGGCGCGTAGGTGACCTCGCCGCCCGCAACGTTGAGCCCGGCGAGCAGGCCGGGGTCGGACTGCAGCGCGCGGTTGACGCCGTCGCTGGCGAGCTTGACCACGTAGGGCATCGTGGCGTTGGTGAGTGCGTAGGTGGAGGTGATCGGCACCGCGCCGGGCATGTTGGCCACGCAGTAGTGGGTGATGCCGTCGACCTCGTAGGTCGGGTCGGTGTGGGTGGTCGGGCGACTGGTCTCAAAGCA
>DASXZK010000031.1:0-87432 GCA_036501965.1 Solirubrobacteraceae bacterium | reverse complement strand
TCCGCACGCGCTCCTCGAACACGGCGTGCTCGGCCTGTGTCGCACGTGACTCCGCCACCTCGGCCTGCTCGGCCCGCGCGCGGACGGCAAGGCCTGCAACCCAGGCGACGGCGAAGTCGACGGGAATGAAGACGAGCTCGTCGACCGAGTGCCCGGGGATGTTATAGACGAGGGTCGCCGCAGCGCCGACCACAATCGCCAGTCCGAGGCCAGCCCGCCGGACGTCCCGAAGGTTCCCGAGCAGGAATGCGGCCGCCAGCCCGATCGGGAAGAGGGACTCGGGGTACGGGATCAGCAGCGGGTCGACAAACGAGATTCCCGCGGCCAAAAGCCAGTACGCCGCCGGTCCGGCAAACGGAAACCATCGCCGCGCGAACACAGGTAGCACCAGGATCGCGAGCGCGGGAAGGCAGAACCACAGCGTAGTTGTCGGAGCTCCGGACGAGCCGCGTCCGAGCACCACGTCAAGCATCGCCACGATCGCCAGCAGCGCGATCAGCAGATCGAACCAGTACGTCCGGGCGAGATGCTCGCCTCGGCTCACACATCGAACGTACTCCACCATCCCGCGGACCGCCTCCCACAAGGTCAGACCCGGGATGAATCTTCGACGTTTCCTCCGAACGTGACTGGGTCAGTGAGTGGGCCAATCAGTTCAGGAATTCGACGATCGAACCGGCGTCGGTGCGGTCACTATCTTCTTCTCCTAGAGGTTCTGCGGAGTCGCAAAGCGGTAGAAGACCGGAGCGCCGGCTCCCTGAAGAATTGTCACCAGGATCTCAGCGAACGCCTCGGCTGTCGCCGCACGCACCAGCGGCCCTCCGTACACAGCCTCCATCCCGATGTCACGGCTCAGTTGCTCAACCGCGTCTCGGGCGCCTTCATCGCCGACCCAGATGTTGCCTGGCTTGTGGGAGGTGTGAGCCGCTTGCTCGAGTAGCGCTCCGAAGTTCAGGTTGAACACCTTTGCTGTCGGACCGCCCGTCTGGGCTTGTATGTACTCGGCGATTGATGGGTAGCCGGCTGGTGGTGCTGCAGACATGCGGTTGGTGGCGTCGAGCACGACCTTGCCATCGAGCCCGGTCACTCGTGTGAGAACGTCGGGCACGGCCCCGCTGAGTACTGCCATGAGGACGACGTCGGCGTCGCTGGCGTCCCCTCCCTCACGTCCGAGCTGGGTTACCTCGTGTCCGGCGGAAGCCCACAGCCGCCCGAGTGTCCCGCCAATGTTGCCTCTGCCAATCGTCGTGATCTTCACTCTGTGTTCCTACTTTCGGTTGTGTCGTTGATGGTGGCCAGAACGCCCGGTCCGGTCGTCACGGCCGGGCTGAGTGCCGGGTCCGGAGCACGGGTGGAGAGGGCCTCCATCCTAGCAGATGCGTGCGCACGCATGCAGTTGCAGACTGGTATGGTTGCCTGGTGTTAGACTTTTTCTTGGAATGGCAGCCAAAAATCCCTCGCAACCCGGCCACTCAGGAGCGCGGCTCATCACGCGCGAGCAGCAGGATGCGTGGTATGCGCTGCTCTTCACTCACGCTTCGGTGACAGATCGGATCGACCGGGTCTTACAGGAGGAGCACGGCCTCTCATTCAGCGCGGTCGAGATCCTGTGCCGGCTGCACGACGACGACGAGCAGCAGTCGCTCCGATCGCTCGCGAATCAGCTGGTCAGCGTGAGCTCGACCCGAGCATCTCGACTGGTGCAAGAGCTTGTCGACGCCGGCTATCTGCAGCGAGGCGCCGATCAGGGTGATGGGCGGAAGTCGCTGATCAGCCTCACGGCCGCGGGCCGGCGCTACAGCGAGAAGGTCGCTCGGACGCTCGAGAAAGCCATTCTTCAGTACCTCATCGCACCGCTCGACGATGAGGACATCGCCGCGATGGAACGAATTTGGGAAAAGCTACGCGCCGTCCAGGCCGAAGAGCTGGCGGTTTCCCGCCGGTAGCACTCGGGTCGCCGGCTACTCAGTTTGGACGAAGGCGCGGTCCACGGCCGGCCCGGACGCTCAATGCCGCGAGGTCCGGGCCGATAAGACCAACCAGGAAACGCGGCGAGGGATGCGGTGTGCGTGTCGCCGAGGCCTGCGTTCGCCGTGCAATGCCGACGCTCATCCACTTCCTCGACCTGCCGCAACTCCGCCGCCGTCTGACCGTGTTGGCGCTGGCGTTCCTGGCCTCGGTGTGCGCCACCGCGGCGCCCGCGCACGCGATGACGATGCAGGTCGACCCGCAGATCGCCTGCCTGATCGACGGCGACAACGTCCAGACGATCATGAAGGTGCACCATGCGACGGTGCTCCGGATCGTCCTGCCCGACTTCTCCAGCCCGAATGCGCTGCCGTGCGTTGAGCGGGCCGCCGCGGAGGGCTATCGCGTGTACATCTCGATGCAGTACGACAACGCCTGGAGCCCCAGGCGTGTCGCTGCCTACTTTGCCCGGACCCTGCCGCAGTACGCGCCGTACGCGTGGGCGGTGTCGGTTGGCAACGAGCAGGACGTCCGGCAGGGCGCGCGGGCCCGCAGGGCGCGGATCTGCACGGGCACCAGAGGTCACCGGCGCTGCCAGGTGACCGCCGGCGGGTATTACCGGCAGGTGTGGAACGTGGTCGAGCCGGTCCTGGCTCGCGTCGCCCCGCACGCGGTCCGCGTCTACGGCGAAACATCGCCGTGGGGGTTCGGTTACCTCCAGGACAGTTTCCAGACGGGACGGCCCGATGGCGCGCAGGTCGTCGCCTTCCACTGCTACGACACCAAGCGGGGCGGGCTGCGGAGTGTTCCCCAGGTGGCTGCCTGGGCTGGAAAGCACCACCTTCCGCTGTGGTGCTCTGAGATGAGCGACGGCGTCCGGCCTCGGGGATGGATGCGACGCGATACGCCCCGGCAATGGCAGCGACTTGTCACCGGGATCGAGCGGCGCTCTCCGGACCTGAAGATGGTCTCCTACTACCAGTGGGCGCAGATCGGCGCCCGGTAGAGCCACGGCCCGCGCCTGAGGGCCGCGGGATCGATTGACAACGGGCCTGAGGCCTCCATAGGATGCCGCGGTCGGGGTAGGACCGGACCAGCAAGAACGCTGGCGGAATCGAACCTCCGGGGTGAACGATGACCTTTCCTTGCTTGCGCGCCGCGACGAGACGCGCGCGGCTGCCGTTCGCGGTGGCCCTGGCCGCCATCGCCGTCTGTGCGGTCGGGCCTGCGCTCGCGCATGCGAGCGACAACTCAGCTCAGTCTGTCGGGGCGGCACCCTCGATCCCGAGCGGCGCGGTCAACCTCGGCGCGGCGCCGAGCGCTCAGCCGCTGAAGTTCGACGTGATGCTCAGGCCGCGTGACGCGGCCGGCCTGCAGGCCGAGGCGCTTGCCGTCTCGACGCCAGGCTCGCCGCAGCAGGGAGACTTTCTGAGCGTCGCCCAGGTCGCGGCTCGCTACGGGCAGACCGACGGGGCGATCCAGGCAGCCGACGCGGGGCTGCGATCGATGGGCCTCACGCCCGGCGCGGTCACGGCCAACCGTCTGACGATCCCGGTCACCACGACGGTCGCCCAGGCACAGCGCAGCCTTGGGACGAGCTTCGCGAGCTACCGCCTTCAGTCAGGCACCTCGTTCATCGCCAACACGTCCGCTCCGCGGCTGCCGAGCCCGCTGGCGGCGATCACCGACGCGGTGATCGGCCTCGACACCCTCCCCTATCAGGACGCAGCTCCGCTCAGGGGCTCCGGGCTCTCCTCGGCCGACGGCTCTGCCGCGGTGGCGCCGGGGCCGAACCCATGCGCGGCGGCGAAAGTCGCCGGCACCGAGCAGGACGGCTACACCTACGACAAGCTTGCCGAGGCGTACGGCATCAACGGCCTGTTCTCGGCCAAGCACCTCGGCAAGGCGGTCAAGGTCGGACTGTTCGAGATCGACGGGTATCTGGCCTCGGACGTCAAGAAGTTCCAGGCGTGTTACAAGACCGACGTGCCGGTGACGCTCGTCAAGGTGGATGGCGGCCCCGGCGGCACCCCCGCCGGCCAAGGCGAAGCCGCGCTCGACATCGAGACCGTGATCGCGCTGGCGCCCAAGTCCAGCGTCCTGGTGTACGACGCCAACACCCACGACTCCTACTCGGGTGACACCGTCGACAACCTGACCAAGATGTTCGATGCGGACAAGGTCCAGGTCGTGTCGATCAGCTACGGAATCTGCGAGCCGAGCGTCCAAGCGGAGTTCCCCGGCCTGATCGCAAGCGAGAACACGTTGCTGGAGCAGGCATCGACGGAGGGGATCTCGACGTTCTCCGCGTCGGGCGACACCGGCTCGGAAGGGTGTGAGCGCAACGGAAACGGGAGCGCCGCGCTCGCGACATCGGACCTGGGTTCACAGCCCTTCACGACGTCTGTGGGCGGCACGACCCTCGCCTCCGTCGGGCTGCCTCCGACCGAGAGCGTGTGGAACGAGACAGCGCTCAGCGCGGGCGCCGGCGGCGGCGGCATCTCGCAGGTGTGGTCGATGCCGTCCTGGCAGACCGGCCCCGGGGTGATCAACTCATTCAGCAGCGGCCACCCGTGCGGCGTGAGCTCCGGCGACTGCCGCGAGGTGCCTGACGTGTCCGCCGACGCGGACCCGCTCGGCGGGTACATGATCTACTACAGCGGCGGCTGGGAGGACATCGGCGGCACCAGCGCCGGATCGCCGCTGTGGGCCGCGATGGTCGCCGACATCGCGTCCGCTCACACGCCGCGCAAGCTCGGATTCCTCAATCCGACCCTTTACTCGGGCGCCTCGACCGGGACCGGGTTGTTCAACGACATCACCGCCGGCAACGACGACTACGGCGAGATCCACAGCGGGTCCTATCCCGCCACGGCGCACTACGACATGGCCTCCGGTCTCGGCACGCCGATCGCGACCGGTCTGTTCGGCCTGATCAACTGACCGGCGGGCTTGCACGGCTCACGGGCGCCGGAGGCGCCCCCGAGTCGTGCGGCGAGACGGTTCACGCGAGGCGCGTGCCTCATGGCGGTCGAGCCGCGCGGTAGCCTCGGCGCGTGCCGGAGCTCCAGCGGCTGACGCGCGATCACCTCGACGCGGTTCTCTCTTTCGAGGTCGCCAATCGCGCCTACTTCGGACGGTCGATCGACGACCGGGGCGATGAGTTCTTCTCGAGCTTCCCGGAGCATCACGACGCGGCCTTGGCCCAGCAAGCCGCGGGCGAATGCGCGTTCTACGTCCTCGTCGACGGCCACACCGGAGCGGTCGTCGGACGCTTCAACCTGTACCGCCTTGAGCACGGCGCCGCCACCGTCGGCTACCGCGTGGCGGAGGACGTCGCCGGCCGTGGAGTCGCCACCCAGGCACTCCGCGATCTCTGCCGACGTGCTGCGGACGACCATGGCCTTGACCGGCTGACCGCCGAGGCGAGCCGGGCGAACACTGCTTCACAGCGGGTGCTTCAGAAGGCGGGGTTCGCCGCCGTGGGCGAATGCACCGTCGCCGGCAAGCCCGGGATCAGGTTCGCGCTGGACCTGTCGCGAGCTGAAACACCTTGACCACCTCGCGGGTATACCCGTCCATGTCGAACCCCGGGTCGCGCAGCCGGACGCTCACGGCGTCGATGCTCGCCCGGATCGCGATCGCGATCGCGATCGGATCGAAGTCGGGCCGCAGGTCGCCGGCCCCCTGGAAGCGAGACAGCATCTCGGCCAGGATGTGGACGGCGACGTCGCGGTTGCCGCTGAACGCGGGTCTGCCGCCGGCGACCGCCGCACGCGCGATCTCGACGACGGCGTTGATCTGAGCGGGGTTATCGCGCATGAACTCCAGGTTGGACTCGATGTACGCGCGCAGCATCTCCGGGCCGGTCGCCTGCGCTTCGATGCGTGGCTGCATGTACGCCCTCGCCTGCTGCAGCACCTGGGTCACGATCTCGGCGGTCAGATCATCCTTGCCCGCGAAGTGGTAGCTGATCACGCCCTTGCTGATGCCGAGCCGGACGGCGATCCGCGAGAGTGAGGCGTTCGCGTAGCCGACCTCGGCGACCGTCTCGATCGCCGCCTCGACGATCTGCGTCCGTCGAGCGTTGGCCACGAACGTGCGCCGGGAATCTGACCGCATGGCCAAAAAATAGCACGCATCTCAAGTTTCCTGCATGACCGGCCAATTTACGGTTACGGTAGGCGTTATGGAGTCTGGGAGGCACGCACTCGTCGTCGAGCATCTCGGCAAGCGCTTCGGTGACCGCGTCGCCTGCGAGGACGTGTCCTTCGAGGTCGGCTACGGCGAGGTGTTCGGCTTCCTCGGCCCCAACGGCGCGGGCAAGACCACGACCGTGCGGACGCTCGGCACGCTGATCTCGCCGAGCTCCGGCTCCGCGATCGTGGCCGGAATCCCGTTGACCGTGGCGAACGGAACGGCGATCCGCGAGCGGATCTCGATCATGCCCGAGTCCCCCGGGCTCTACCAACGGCTCAGCGTGTCGGAGAACCTGCGGTGCTTCGCCGGCCTGTACGGGCTGGACGATGTGCCAGGACGGATCGACCGGGCGCTCGGCGCCGTCAAGCTCCGTGAGCGAGTCGACGATCCGTGCGGGTCGCTCTCGAAGGGTCTGCGCCAGCGGGTCGCACTCGCCCGCGCGCTGCTCAACGATCCGGAGGTCCTGTTCCTGGACGAGCCCACCTCCGGGTTGGACCCCGTGGCCGCACATGACGTTCACGAGCTGATCGTGTCGCTGCGCGAGCGTGGCGTGACCATCTTCCTCACCACCCACCGGCTGGCGGAAGCCGAGCGGTTGTGCCATCGCGTCGCGATCCTGAGCCGCACCCTCCGGCTCGTTGGCACCCCCGACGAGCTGCGCGCGCGGCTGTTCAACCAGGCACTGGAGGTTCACGTCCGCGCCCCACTGAGCGAGCCGGAAGCGACGTTCGCAGGCCTGCCCGCGGTCGACGGATGGGATGCGTCGGGAGCCGGCGGCTACACGCTTGCGGTCTCCGATCCGCAGATCGCGGCCCCTGCGGTCGCGCGCGCATTGGTGAGCGCCGGCGCGGACATCCTCTCGCTGTCCGAGTCCCGGCACTCGCTCGAGGATGTCTATCTGGAGTTGATCGACGAGGACGTGGAGGCACAGCAAAGATGAGTCTCAGCGCCACGCGCGTGCGCGCGATCGTGCTCAAAGAGGTGACGGACTACCGGCGCAACCGCTTCGTGATGCTGTTCGCGATGACGCTCCTGCCGCTGATCTTCATCGCGGCCCCGTCGATCCAGTTGTTGGCCGCCCCCGCTGCCATCGCCGGCTCCAAGCTCGATAACCGGATCGGGATCTCGCTGCTCTACATGCTGATCGTCCCCGCGGTCGTGCCGTCGACCCTGGCCGCGCACTCGGTCGTCGGCGAACGCGAGCAGGGCACGCTGGAGCCGATCCTGATCACTCCGATCCGTCGCGAGGAGTTCCTGGTCGGCAAGGCGCTCGCCATGCTGCTCCCCACCCTCCTCGTCTCCTACGCCATCTTCGGCATCTTCCTCGCGCTCGCGGCTCTGTTCGCACACCCAGTCATCAGGACCGCGATCTTCGCCGGCTCGCACATCCCCATCCAACTGCTGTTCACCCCGCTGCTCGCGGGCTGGTCGATCTGGGTGGGGATCGCGATCTCCGCGCGGTCGTCCGACGTGCGCGTCGCTCAACAGCTCAGCGTCCTGGCCAACCTCCACCCTATCGCGATCGTCACGCTGATCTCGTTCAACGTGATCACGACATCCTCGATCCTCGCCCTCGGACTCGCGGCGGCCCTGCTGGCTCTCGATGCACTCGGCTGGCGCGCCGTCGCCGCCATGTTCGACCGCGAGCGATTGATCACGGGGTCGCGCCGCTGATCGCCACTCACTCTGACCATCGCACCCGATCGGAGACCGCAGATGTCCCCCACCCTCATCGTCAACCGCAAGGCCACCGGTGCCATGGAGCTTCGCCGCAGCCCGTTCGAGATCGTCCTGGACGGCGTCCCGGCGGGGTCGATCGATCGCCATCAGACGGTCGAGTTTGCCGTCGAGCCCGGCATGCACACGCTCCAGGTCCGGACCGGCCGCTACTCGAGTCCCGTCCGGACCTTCGAAGCGGTCGACGGCACGAACATCAGCTTTCGCTGCAACGGGGCGATCCTCTGGCCTCAGTACGTCGCGTCGCTGTTCGTTCCCAACATCGGCCTCAGGCTGCACCAGTGAGCCACCCGCACCGTCGGGCCGTCGCCGGTCATGCGTGCCCGCTCAGCGCTCAGCGCGGGCGAGCGCGCGCAGACCGAGGTGCTCCTCCCGGCAGGCGGAGCATCCGTCGAGGTGGGCGCGCATGCCGATGATCAGCCGGTCGGCATCGTCGCCGTCGAGCTGTGCGTCCACGTAGCGATCGAGTTGCGCGAAGCACTCCTCGCAGGTCAACTCCGACCCCGCCGGTCCGAGCAGCCGCAACAGCAGCTCATGGTCAGATGGGCCGAAGTGCGTCATCCCGCCAGGATCGCCTCGATCGGGTACCCGTCGGCTTCGAGCCGCCGGCGCAGCTTGCGACGGGCGTCGTGAATCGTCTTGTACAGCGCGCCGCGCGTGGTTCCCAGCCGCTCGCAGAGCACGTCGATCGGCACGTCGCCGAGTGCGATCGCCACCAGCACCTCGCGCTGGTGCGGTGTCAGCTCGGTCTCGATCGCGCCGCGGATCGCGCTGAGCAGTTCGCTCTGCTCGGCCAGCGCCGGCGGCGAGGGTCGGGCGTCCCGCGGCTGTGACCAATCCTCGGGTTCGAGGGGCAGCTCGCGATGGCGCCACTCGTGGCGACGCAGCTTCACGCCGGCCTCGAGGATGGCGAACTTGTAGGCCCAGGTGGTGAAGCGACTGGCGCCCCGGAACTGGTCGAGCTTGGCGAGCACTGCGACCAGCGCGTCGTCGGCGCTCTGAACGGCGAGGTCGTCGAGCTCACGGAGGTCGCACCGGTCCGCGGCGCCCCGGCGAGTGAGCTCGAGGTGGGCGGCCCGCAGGAGCAGCGCATGCAGCCCCGCAATCGCCTCCTCGCGAGCCGCGCCGTCGCCGACCAACGCGTCGAGCCAGCCGCCGGAGTCCGCGTCCGGGGACGGGTGTGCCGGGCGTGAGCGGGAGGTGGACACCGACACATCATCTCGTTTGCGACGCGGCGCGTCGCGTTCTTACCGCCGCGGGCGTAAGAAAACTCGGGGGTCCGACGCTAAGGGGGTCATGAACTCGAAACTCGCTGCCGCCCCAGATGGTCCCGGTCTCGACCGTCGCGGCCGGTCGCATGCCCACGTCACAGAGCTGGCGGACGCCCGCCGGCCGCTCGATCGCGCCGCGGCCGAACGTGCCGCGGCGGACCTGCTGGCGGCACTGGGCGCGGATCTGCGGGCCCCCGGGTTGCGCGATACCCCGCGACGGATGGCCGACTCCTACCTCGAGATGCTCACGCCGGAGCCGTTCGAGGCGACCACGTTCCCGAACGACGAGCGATATGACGAGCTGGTGGTCGTGCGCGATATTCCGTTTCGCTCGCTCTGCATGCATCACCTGCTCCCGTTCCACGGGGTCGCGCACGTGGGCTACCTGCCGGGAGAGCGGATCGTCGGCCTGTCAAAACTGGCGCGGGTGGTCGAGGTGTTCTCCCGTGATCTGCAGGTCCAGGAGCGATTGACCACCCAGATCGCCGGATGGCTGCAGCAGCGGCTTGAGCCCAAGGGCGTCGGCGTCGTGATGGAGGCCGAGCACCTGTGCATGACGATGCGCGGGGTGCGCACGCCGGGTGCCCGCACGGTGACCTCGGCGCTGCACGGGCTGGTGCGGGACGACCCACGCACCCGCGAGGAGTTCCTGAACCTGACCTCGGGGAGAGCATGATGGCCGCGCGCGCCTTCGTGATCGTCGGCGCCAGCCTGGCGGGCGCCAAGGCTGCCGAGACGCTGCGCGCGGAGGGATTCGACGGGCGCGTGGTGCTCGTCGGCGCCGAACAGGATCGTCCTTACGAGCGCCCCCCGCTGTCCAAGGAGTACCTGCGCGGGGAGGCCGGGTCCAAGCCATTCGTCCACGAGGAGTCGTTCTACGCCGAACACGAGATCGAGCTGCGGGCCTCGACCCGCGTGGACAGCATCGACCCCGCCGCGGGCGCGGTCGGGCTTGCCGGTGGCGAGACCCTCGAGTTCGATCGACTCCTGCTCGCCACCGGCGCCGAGCCGCGACGACTGCCTCTGCCCGGCGTCGAGAAGGACGGCGTGCTCTCACTGCGCACGGTCGAGGACTCCGACGCGATCCGCGCCCGGATCGACGCCGGTGGCCGCCTGGTGAGCATCGGTGCGGGCTGGGTCGGGGCCGAGGTCGCCGCCTCCGCCAGACAGCGCGGCTGCGAGGTGACGCTGCTGGACGCGGTCCCGCTCCCGCTGGAGCGGGTCCTCGGCCCCGAGCTGGGTGCGATCTACCGCGAGGTCCACGCCGACCACGGCGTCGAGTTCGTGGGCGGGGCCCAGGTGCAGGAGATCGAGGGGGCCGGACAGGTCTCAGCGGTGCGCCTGGCCGACGGTCGCCGGATCGCCGCGGACTTCGTGGTGATCGGCGTGGGCGCCGCTCCCCGCGTCGAGCTTGCCGAAGCGGCCGGTTTGCGCATCGACAACGGGATCGCGGTCGACGAGCAGCTGCGGACGAGCGCGCCGAACGTGTACGCCGCCGGCGACGTCGCTGCCGCCCACCACCCGTTCTACGGCACCCGCATCCGCGTTGAGCATTGGAGCAACGCGCTGCACCAGGGGCCGGCCGCCGCGCGCAGCATGCTCGACCTCGCGGTCTCTTACGACCGCATCCCCTATTTCTTCTCCGACCAGTACGACGTCGGCATGGAGTACTCCGGCTACGCGAGCGCCTGGGAGGAGGTCGTGTTCCGCGGCGATCCGGCGAGCCGGGAGTTCATCGCGTTCTGGCTCCAGGACGGCCGCGTGCACGCGGGCATGAACGTCAACGTGTGGGACGTCAGCGGTGATATCCAAGCGCTGATCCGAGCACGGCGGCCCGTCGATCGGGCGCGGCTGATTGACCCCGAGGTCCCATTGGCGGAGCTGCTCGGCGAGGGCTAGCGCCCGGCCGCGGCGGGCGACCCGGCGCCCGAGGCTTCAGGTTGGGCCCGGGCGTGCCGATAGAAGGCCCGTCAGACAGCGACGGCACCCAGCGGGATGAGCCCTTCCCAGAGAACGCCCCCCGAGCAATAGATAAACGCCCGACTTCTGATGCCCGAGGCCCGCAATAGCGGGCCTTCGGCGTTAAGCGAGCGCGCGGGGGCCATGCGGGCCTGGCGGCTGCCACTTGACACGCGCGGCACCCGGGGTTATGGTCGGCTCAGCCGAGAGGAAAACGCTTTCTCTTTGCTGGGTTTGGGAGGACCCTTCGATGTCACGAGAGACGATCGGCGCCACGCGCGCCGAACGACACCCCGCGCCCCAGGGAGGCACCGGATACGCCGGCCCCGTCGAGCCGAGCGCGGCTGCGCACGCACGCGTGCGGCCCGTCGGAGCCGGCGATGCGGTGATCCGCGGCGGCTTCTGGGGCCGGCGACAGCGGCTCAACCGTGAGGTCTCGCTGCCGATCGGTGCCCAGCGCCTGCGCGATGCGGGCAATCTCGACGATCTGCGCCTCGCCGCGAAGCCTGGCGACCATCGCGCCGCCTACCGCGGTCCGCGGTTCATGGACTCCGACATCTACAAGTGGCTGGAGGCGGTCGCGTGGGATCTCGGTCGCGCCGAGGACCCCGACCTTCTGGCGCAGTTGCGCGAGTGGACGCGTGCGATCGCCGATGCTCAGGACGAGGACGGCTACATCAACTCGTGGATACAGGCCTCCGGCGACCGCGCGCACCGCTACCAGGACCTGTCGATGAGCCATGAGCTCTACTGCATGGGCCATCTGCTGCAGGCGGCCGTCGCGGCCCGCCGGGCCGCGGGCGACGAGGGACTTCTGGCGGTCGCGCGCCGCGCCGCGGACCACCTGGTCGCCACCTTCGGCCCCGGCGCCAATCCGGACCTCGACGGGCACCCGGTGATCGAGATGGCCCTCGCGGAGCTCGCTCGGGAGACGGGTGAGGAGGAGTACCTGCGCCTGGCACGCCACTTCGTGCTCTCCCGCGGCCGCGGGACGGTCGAGGGCCACGGGCGGCTGCCGATCTACTACTCCGACCGCGTGCCGGTCCAGGAGGCCACTCACGTGGAGGGTCACGCGGTCCGGGCCCTGTACCTCGCCTCCGGGGTCGCCGACGTCGCGCTCGAGCTGCCCGAGGCTGAGCCTGAGGCCACGAGCCTGGCGAGCTCCCAGGAGCGTCTCTGGGAGGACATGGTCGCCAGCCGCACCTACCTCACCGGCGGGTTCGGATCGCGCTGGGACGGAGAGGCCTTCGGCGACGCGTTCGAGCTACCCCCCGACCGCGCGTACTGCGAGACGTGCGCGGCGATCGCCGCCGTGCAATGGAGCTGGCGGCGCCTGCTCGCCACCGGCGACCCGCGGCACGCGGACCTGATCGAGCGCATCCTGTTCAACGGCTTTGCGTCAGGCACCTCGCTGGAGGGAGACGAGTTCTTCTACGTCAACGCGCTCCGCGTGCGCGCCGGAGCCGTCCCCGACGACCACCGCAATCCCGCGGCCGGACGGCACGGCTGGTACACGGTCGCCTGCTGCCCGCCCAACGTGATGCGCACGATCGCCCAGCTGAGCGGGTACCTGGCCACGCATGACGACGGCGGCGTGCAGCTGCAGCAGTACGCCGGTGGCGCGATCGCGGCCGCGCTGCCGGCCGGCGACGTCTCGCTGGAGGTGACGACCGACTACCCGTGGGACGGCCGCGTCGAGATCGAGATCGGCACCGCGCCCGGCGAGGAGTGGTCACTGGACCTGCGTGTCCCCGCGTGGTGTGAGGGCGCGAGCGCCACCGTGCACCCGGGCGGGAACGGCGGACGGGATCAGACGAGCGGCGAGGCGGGAAGGTACCTGCCGCTGCGCCGCCGATGGGCCGCCGGCGACCGCGTCGTGCTCGAGCTGCCGATGGCAGCGCGGATCACCCGACCGGATGAGCGCATCGATGCGATCCGCGGCTGCGCGGCGGTCGAGGTCGGCCCGCTCGTCTACTGCTTTGAGGACCACGACCAGCCCGAGGGCGTGAGCGTCGACGAGATCGTACTCACCGGCGAGCGCGCGTCCGTCAGCTGGCGCCTGGAGCTGCTGGGTGGCGTCGCCGTGGTCGAGATCGACGGCGGGATCCTGTCCCCCGGGCGGAACACCCTCCCCTACTGCGCTGGCGACGGCGTCCCGGCTTCAACGCCGGCACGGCTCACGGCCGTCCCGTACCACGCATGGGCCAACCGCGGCGTCCGCGCGATGCGCGTGTGGGTGCCGCTGGCCCAGGACGGCCGCGCGTGACCAGCGGCCGCATGCGCCCGGCGATCACCGCCGCGGTCATCGCGCTCATCGCGGCGGCGCTCAGCGGCTGTGCGAACGGAACGCTCAAGGCGGCCAACGTGCGCGCTCCAGGCTTCGGTACGCACGCCCACGGCACGGTCATCGTCTGGTGTCGCGGCGACACCCAGACGGCAGAGGACGAGATCGCCGCGAGGTTCAACGCGACCCACCCCCACCTGCACGTGAAGGTCGTGCCGATCCCCGACACCGAATACGAGACGAAGCTCGCGACGGCGATCCGCGGCGGCTATGTCCCCGACGTCGTCGACGGCGACGACATCAACGCTCAGCTGTTCATCTACCACGACGCCTTCGACAACCTCACTCCGCTGATCGACAAGCTGCCGTTCCGCGACAAGCTCGCCAAGCCGATGCTCTCGCTCGGCCGGCACGACGGGCGCTACTACAGCCTGCCGTTCGCGGCGGACATCAGCCTCCTCTACTACAACAAGGCGCTGTTCAAGCGGGCCGGCCTCAACCCCGACGAGCCGCCGCGCACGATGGCCCAGGTGGTCAGCGACGCGCGCAGGATCACCAAGCTCGGCCACGGGATCAGCGGGTACTCGTTCGGCGGTGACAGCGCCGGATTGTGGGGGTTCACGATCGCCCCCAGCGCCTGGGCGGAGAAGGGCTACACGTTCGTCGGCCGCACAGGACACCAGCGAGCCGACATTGGCGACAACGGGCCGCTCGCCGGCACGCTGCAGGCACTGCGCACGATGTGGCGTGACGGCTCGGCGCCGCAGAGCGACCGCACCCAGACGGGCGCCACGTGGGGCGCCGACTTCGACGCCGGCACGGTCGGCATCTGGCCCGGCAACTGGGTCACCGTGCAGCTCCACCAGCCGAAGTTCCCGTTCGGCGTCACGGAGCTCCCCGGACCGGCACATGGGTCCAGCGCATTCGCCGGCGGCGACAGCGTCGCGATCCCGCGCGGCGCGCGCAACCCCTCGGGCGCGTGGGAGTACATCAAGTTCGCGCTGCAGCCGGCTCAGCAGGAGTTGCTCCCGAAGGCCGGGTACACGCCGGTCCGGACCGACCTCCTGCACAGCCCCAAGCTCGCCAAGTACCCGGCGGTGCTCGAGGGCATGCGGGCGCTCCGCACCAACGCCTACGCGCCCAACACGATCGCCTACGAGACGGTGATCAACGAGGAGTCCGGCCCGTTCCAGGCGATGTGCATGTCCGCGGTCTTCGGCTCCGCGCCGGTCCGTGAGGTCCTGCGACGAGCCCAGTCGCAGTTCAACACCGCGATGGCCGAGGCGCAGAGCTAGTGGCCCCTCACTGATGACCTCCCATGCGGACACCCGGCGGGCATTTCGGTCGCATACGGACGCGGCTCCCGGCGGCATCCCGGAGCGTCCGCGCCGCTCGCTCACTCACCCGGCGCGTACCGGGATGCTGCTCGTCTCCCCCGCGCTGGCGCTCGTCGTGCTGCTCGTCGTCGTGCCGCTCGCGTTCGCGGTCTACATCTCGCTCACCGACTGGCCGCTGATCGGCGCCTACCACTTCATCGGCCTGCGCAACTACACGCACCTGAACCAGGACACGGTCTTCTCCCATTCGATCGTCTATACGCTCGTCTACACGGGGATCGTCACCGGCCCGATCCTCGTCGTCGGCTACCTGATGGCGCTGCTCGTCCGCTCCAACCGGCGAGGTGCGGGGCTGCTGCGGACGGTGTTCTTCCTCCCCTACGTGATCGGGCTGACCACGCTCAGCTTCTTCGCGCTGGTCGAGCTGCAGCCCGGGACCGGCGCGGTCAACTGGCTGTTACAGACGCTGGGGATCACCAACGGGCAGACGGCGTGGCTGATCAGCGTCGTGCCGGCGACAGGCTTCATCTGCGTGCTCGTGGTGTGGGGCGTCTCCGGGCTGACGATGCTGTTGCTCCTCGCCGGGATGCAGGCGATCCCCGCGGACGTGTACGAGTCGGCCGAGCTCGACGGGGCCTCACGCATCAAGCAGGAGCTGCTGATCACGGTCCCGCTGCTGCGGCGCACGATCGCGCTCAGCCTGATCATCTCGGTGATCGGCTCGCTGCTGGCGTTCAACCAGTTCTTCATCCTCACCCAGGGCGGCCCGGGGACGAGTACGGCGACGGTCGTGCTGTGGATCTACGAGCAGGCGTTCACCAACCTGCACCTGGGCGAGGCGACGACGCTGTCGATCGTGCTCGTGGTCGTCATCGGGATCATCAGTGCCGTCCAGTTCCTCGCGCTGCGGCGGGACGAGCCATGAGCGTGTCGGTCGCCCCCGCCTCCGTGCAGCCCGCGCAGGGCCGCGGCCACCGTTCGCGGGGGACGATCCTGTACGTCATCGCGGCGGTGCTGGGAGTCGTCGTGTTCGCGGTCCCGCTGCTGTGGGCGGTGTTCCGTTCGTTCCAGCCCGAGAGCCTCGTCACCGCGTATCCGACCTGGAAGGACTTCAGCCACCTCACGTTCGCCAACTATTCGGGCATCTTCGGCGGCTCGATCGACCTCTGGCGCTATGTCGTCAACAGCCTGATCGTCGCGCTCGGCACGGGGCTGCTCGTCACCGCGGTCTCGACGCTCGCCGGATACGGGCTCGCACGCTTTCGCTTCCGTGGCTCCGGCGTGATCTTCGCGGTCATCCTGGTCACGTTCATGGTCCCGTTCCAGGCCGTGCTCACGCCGTTGTTCCTCGAGCTCGGGACCGTCGGGCTGACCGACAGCCGCCTTGGGCTGATCCTGTTCTACACGACGTTCAACCTTCCGTTCGGCGTGTTCGTGATGCGCAACACGTTCATGTCCGTCCCGGTCGAGCTCGAGGACTCAGCGCGCATGGACGGCGCGGGGACGCTCCGGATCCTCGCGCTCGTCCTGCGTCCGTTGTTCCTGCCAGGGGCGGCCACGACGATGCTCTACGCATTCCTTGCCTCGTGGACGGACTTCCTCGGCGCGCTCACATTCCTCACCCGGACGAACCTGCTGACGCTGCCGGTCGGCCTCTACAACCTGGAGGCCGGCAACTTCGGTCAGCTCAACTACGGCTATCTGATGGCGGGCGCGGTCGTCTCGATGATTCCCTGCGTCGTGCTGTTCGTCGCCTTGCAGCGCTACTACGTGCGCGGGCTCACCTCAGGGGCGCTCAAGGGATGAGCACGCGCGGAAAAGGAGAGAGCAGGTGAGCCAGGTCACCTACGAGCATGTGACGTGCCGGTACACGAGCGCAGAGAAGGCCGCCGTCGAGGACCTGACCCTCGAGATCGGCGACGGTGAGCTGATGGTGCTCGTCGGCCCCTCTGGCTGCGGCAAGACGACCTCGCTGCGCACCCTCGCGGGCCTTGAGCCGGTGAGCGCGGGCACGATCCGGATCGGCGACGCCGACGTCACCGAAGTCCCGCCCAAGCGGCGCGACATCGCGATGGTCTTCCAGAACTACGCCCTCTACCCGCACCTCAGCGTGCTCGACAACATCGCGTTTCCACTGCGGATCGCCGGTGTCTCCAGAAGCGAGCGCCGCGCTCGCGCGGCCGAGACCGCCGAGCTGCTCGGCCTGCAGGAGATGGTGGACCGCAAGCCCGGGCACCTGTCGGGCGGCCAGCGCCAGCGGGTCGCGATGGGCCGCGCGATCGTCCGTGAGCCCGCGGTGTTCCTGATGGACGAGCCGCTCTCCAACCTCGACGCCCAGCTGCGGGTGAGCACCCGCGCGCAGATCTCAGAGCTCCAGGATCGGCTGAGCATCACCACCGTCTACGTCACCCATGACCAGGTCGAGGCAATGACGATGGGCGATCGGGTCGCGGTGCTCAAGGATGGTCGCCTGCAGCAGGTCGACCAGCCCAAAGCGCTGTACGAGCGCCCCGTCAACGCGTTCGTGGCAGGGTTCATCGGCAGCCCGGCGATGAACATGCTCCCGGCCCGGCTCGACTCCGGCGCGGTGTGCATCGGCGAGCTCCGGCTCGGCCCCGTGGCCGAGGCCGGGGATCGCGGCGGCGCGGTCCTCGCCGGGGTCCGTCCCGAGGCGCTCACGCTGACCGCTGACGGAAACGGGATCGCCGGCCGGGTGACGCTCGTGGAGGAGCTCGGCTCCGATTCCTACCTGCACGTTTCCTCCGAGCTGGGCGAGGAGGCCCACACGCTCGTGGCGCGTGTCCACGACGGTGAATCGCCGCCGGCGCGGGGCGAGACGGTGCGGCTCGCGCCCGACGTTGGGGCGATCCACCTGTTCGACGCCGGCGACGGGCGGCGGATCGGCGGCTGACGGGGGTCAACTCGCACTGGGTACGATCGACTGACTCTCGATGGCCCCGCCGCTGCGGGGTGCGTCATCGCACGAGGAGGCCACGCACATGACCCCCCGCGCCCGGCAGGCGCCGCGCATCCAAGACGTCGCCCGCCTCGCCGGAGTATCGGTCGGCACCGCGTCCAAGGCGCTCAACGGCCGCGCCGGCGCGAGCGAGATCACCCGCAGCCGCGTTCGCGCCGCGGCCGAGGAGCTCGGGTTCCGTCCCAATGCGATGGCCCGCGGGTTGCCCAGCGGGCGCAGCTTCACCGTCGGGCTCGTCACCACCGACAGCTTCGGCCGGTTCACGATCCCGATCATGCTCGGGGCGGAGGACGCGCTGGGCGCCGGCGACCTCGCCGTCCTGCTGTGCGACACACGCGATGAGCCCGAGCGGGAGGCGCGGTACGTCGAGATGCTCGCCGCGCGCGATGTCGACGGGATCATCGTCACCGGCCGTCGCGCGGCGCCCCGTCCGCCGCTCGCGGGCGATCCCGGCTGCCCGGTCGTGTACGCGTTCACCCTCTCATCGCGAGCCGAGGACTGCTCGGTGCTCGTCGACGAGGCCGGTGGCACTCGGCTCGCTGTCGACCACCTGATCGAGCGCGGACGCCGCCGGCTGGCGGTGATCACGGGCCCCCGCTCCCATCGGTCTGCCCGCGTCCGGGCAAGCGCGGCGCAGCGGGCCGCGCGGGCGGCCGGTGCGTCGTTGCTCGTCCCGCCGCGCTTCGGGCGCTGGGAGGAGGCCTTCGGCCGGGAGGCCGTCGCGGAGATGCTCGAGCGTGCGCCCGACCTCGACGGGCTGGTGTGCGGATCCGATCAGATCGCTCGCGGCGCCGTCGACGGCCTGCGGGAGCTTGGACGGGCAGTGCCCGACGACGTCGCGGTCGTCGGCTTCGACAATTGGGAGGTGATGGCGCAGTCCAGCCGGCCGGCGCTCACGACCGTCGATATGGAGCTCGGGACGCTCGGTCGGACGGCGGCGGCGCTGTTGCGCGAGGCGATCGACGGAAATCCGCGGGCCGGACGGCACACGCTCCCCTGCCGCCTGGTGGAGCGGGGCTCGACGCCAGGCGGCGGGCGCTGAACGCTCAAGGTCAGGCTGAGCCCGCCGATATATCAGCTCATGCCTGGGCCGCACCGCGACGGACAACTTCGCGATCCCGCAATGGATGCGCAGCAGATGACCTCCCTCCTGGTCGCGGAGGTGCAGGACTACGCCATCCTGATGCTCGACCTCGACGGGCGCGTGGCGACATGGAACGCAGGGGCGCGGCGCTTCAAGGGCTACGAGGCGGAGGAGATCATCGGCCGCCACTTCTCCGTCTTCTACCCCGCCCAGGCGATCGCCGACGGGACCCCCGAGAAGCTGCTCGCGACCGCGCGCTCAGAGGGCCGTGTCGAGCAGGAGGGCTGGCGGGTGCGCAAGGACGGGTCCCTGTTCTGGGCGAGCGTCGTCATCACCGCCATCCGCGACGAACGCGGCGAGCTGCGCGGCTACGGCAAGGTGACGCGTGACCTCACCGAGCGCCACGCCGTCGAGATGGCGCGTCGCGCCGCAGAGGAGCGGTTCCGCGCCGCATTCACCCACGCACCGGTCGGCATCGCGATCACCGGGCTGGAGGGGGCTGCCTACGGGCGCCTGGTCGAGGCAAACCCCGCGCTCACCCGCATGCTCGGCTACGGCCCGGATGAGCTCACGGGGCGGACTCTCACCTCGATCACCTTTGCAGAGGACCGCGACGCTACCGTTCGCGCGTTGCAGGAGTTGAGCGTGGGGAGCGCGATCTCGGTCGAGCTGCGCCTCGCCCACCGCGACGACCGCGAGGTGTGGGTGCTGCTCTCCTCCACCCCGCTCCCGGACCCGGCGCACACCTCGCTGCGCTGCGCGATCACCCAGATTCTCGACATCTCCGAGCGCAAACGGTTCGAGAGCCACCTGCGCCATCTCGCCGACCACGACGCGCTCACCGGGCTGCTCAACCGCCACCGGTTCGAGTCCGAACTGGCGCGCGTGACCGCCGAGGTCCGTCGCTACCGCCGCCGTGCCTCGCTGCTCGAGCTCGATCTCGACGGGTTCAAGGAAGTCAACGACCGCTTCGGACACCCCGTCGGTGACGAGCTGATCACCCGCATCGGCGCGTTGCTGCGCGACACCGTGCGCACCACCGACATCGTCGCCCGCCTCGGCGGCGACGAGTTCGTCGTGATCCTGCCCGAGGCCGCCCCCGAGGACGCCAAGCGCCTGGCCACCCGCATCCTGGACTCGGTGCGTGCCGCCGGGCAGATCACCGTCGGCGACGAGCACGCGCAGGTCACGGCCTCGATCGGCTTGACCAGCTTCGACGGCGACACCGGACTGACCGGCGCCGAGCTCGTCGCCGAGGCCGACGTCGCCCTCTACGAGGCCAAGGCCCAGGGCCGCAACTGCCGGGTCCTCTATGACCGCACCACGCGCGCTCACCGGCCGGTCGCTTCCGGCCGGTCGTGGACCGAGCGCCTGCGCGCCGGCGTCGAGGAGGACCGGTTCGTGCTCCACGCCCAGCCGATCCGCGGGATCTGCGCTGATCAGACCGAGCGCTACGAGCTGCTGCTGCGCCTGCGCGACGAGAACGGAGAGCTGATCGGGCCGGCCGCGTTCCTGCAGAACGCCGAGCGCTTCAACCTGATGGGCGAGATCGATCGCTGGGTGCTCGGGCGCGCCGTGCGGCTGATCGAGGCCCACGAGCGCGCCGGCAACGACCTCAGCCTGTCGGTGAACCTCTCGGGTCGCACGATGAACGACCTCGAGTTCGCCGAAGAGCTGGGCGTCCTGCTCGCCGATCACCCCATCGCGCCCGGACGGCTGATCCTCGAGGTGACCGAGACCGCGGCGATCGTCAACCTCGACCGCGCTCGCGAGCTCGCCTCGGAGCTGCGCCGGCTCGGCTGCCGGTTCGCCCTGGACGACTTCGGCTCGGGCTTTGCCTCCTTCACCTACCTCAAGCACCTCGACTTCGACTATCTCAAGATCGACGGCGAGTTCATCCGCCAACTGTCGCGCACCCCGACCGACCAGCTGGTCGTCCGCGCGGTGGTGGACATCGCTCGCGGTCTCGACACCCAGACGGTCGCCGAATACGTGGGCGACGACCCGACGGTCGAGCTGCTGCGGTCGCTCGGGATCGACTACGGGCAGGGATATCACCTCGGCCGCCCCGGCCCGCTCGAGCTCGTCCTCCCCCGGCTCGACGAGCCCGTCGCCGCCTGAGGCCTCGCTCCCCGCGCGCAAGCGGCTGCGGGGGCGCCGGCCGGCCGCTGAGGACCGGCCCGCGCTCGCCGCTCACCACGACGCGCTCAGGAGGAGTGCGTGCCCTTCTGCTTCGTGGAGTGCTTCTTGTGCTTCTTGTGCTTCTTGGTCTTGTGCTTCTTGGCCTTGTGCTCGTGCAGCTTGACCCGGTGCTCGATCGTCGCGTGCTTTGACGAGGCCGGCCGCAGCGCGACCGCGACATGGAGCTTGTGCTTGGCCTTGAGCAGCCGGGTGCCGGTGCGACCCAGGTGGATCGTGCGGGTGACGTGGTGGCCGCTGCGCAGTGCGTAGCGCGCCGAGCCAAGCCAGACCGTCTTGGTGCGGGTGCCGTGCGCCCGGTGGGTGCTCGAGTTGATCGCGATCACCCGCTTGCCGCGCAGGTGCTCGATGACAACCACCGCGACTCGTCCGTCGCAGTGGCGCTGCTTGACGCACGTGACCTTGACGCTGACCGCTGATCCGTGCACGACCTTGAACGCGCCGAGCTTCGCGCCCTTCTTGCCCTTCGACTTCTTGGAGTTCTTGCCGCCCGACTTGCTCCCGGACTTCGACTTGGTGGGCTTCGCCGGCTTGGTCGCGGGACCGATCGTGATGGAGAGCGTCGCCGTCGCCTGGTCCGCCGGGGTCGCGTTGTCGTGGACCGCGACCGAGAAGGTCGTGGTCTGGTTGGTGGTCGGCGTCCCCGTGATACTGCCGTTGCTGAAGCTCAGTCCCGCCGGCAGCGACCCTCCGGTCAGCGACCACACGTCGCCCCCGGTCCCGCCGCTGGTCGCGAGCTTCGCGCTGTAGGCAGTGCCGATCGCGCCGTGAGGCAGCGAGTGGCTGCTGACCGACAGGCTCGGATGGGAGTTGAGCGCCATTGCGCCCAGCCCGGCGGCCACTGGGTAGGTGCCGACGGCCTCGCATTTCTCGGCCCCGGTACATCCGACCGAGACCCCGAACGCGGAGAGCGAGGTGCCCGAGGTCGCGCTGGACGGAGTCGGCAGTGTCGTCGCGGCCGACCAGACGCCGCCGGACTCGGTGGCCGCCAGCGGGGATGCCGAGCCTGCCACCGACGAGCCGGTGGCGGTGCAGTTCCCGCCGCTCGCACAGGAAACCGACTGGAGCACCGACGCGGTCGTTCCCGCCGGGAGGGCCAGCGCAACCGCCGGCGCCCAACTCGCCCCACTCTGAGAGTCGACCATCACCGCGGTCTGACCGGCGGAGTTGACGTAGCTGCCAACGGCTGTGCAGCTGGACGGGCAGGCGATCGATGTCAGCTGAGCGTTCTGTGCGGCGTCGGCGCCGCCTGGGAGCGTCATTGCGCTCGCCGCAGCCCATGTCCCGGCCGTCTCCGCGGCAGTCATCGCCTCGGTCTGCCCGCCTGCGTTCACGTAGCTGCCGACCGCCTGGCAGTTCCCGGGGCTGGTGCACGCGACCGCCGTCAATGCGCCGCTCTGCCCGCCGCTCGGAAGTCCGATCTGCGCCGCCGGACCGAACGTGCCCGCGGCCACATTCATCGCGATCGGTTGGCTCGCACCGCTGACGGTCGCGCTGCCGACCGCCGAGCAGTCGTTACCCACCTTGCACGAGATCCCGGACAGCGAGCCGCCCGACGCCCCTGAGGGCAGGCCGCTCAGCTCGCTGGCCCCGGTCCAGACACCGCTGGACATGGTCGCGGCGATCGGGTGGGTGCCGGAGTTGGCATCCTGCCCGACCGCGATGCAGGTGCTGGCCGCGCTGCAGCTCACTGATGCGAGCGCGGACGAGGTTGCGCTCGACGGTGGCGTGATCGTCGTGGCGGCCGCCCAGGCGCCGCCCGTTGCCGTCAGCGCCATCGGCTCGGTGTTGCTGGCGGCGCTGTAGGCGCCGACCGCCACGCACTGCGCCGAACTGCCGCAGCTGACCGACGGCAGGCTCGTCGCCGCCTGGGAGGCCGAGGCACCGCTGGGCAACCCGAGTGCGGCCGCCGAGGGCCACACCGATGTGCTGGCCGCCCCTGCCCCGCCTGCGCACGCCAGCGGGATCACGAGCGCCGCCAACGCGGTCGTCATGACACCACGCAGCCCCAGTCGTCTCATCAGCACATGTCCTTTGCTCTGGATCTCGGGAAGGCCCCGGCGGCGGGCCCCTGCGGCCCGCAGCGCTTCGCCGAACGTGGCCTGAGCGTACACCAGCCGGCAAAGGCCGCCAGCCAGACCCGCCGGCTCGACCTCGCCGGTCCGCGTGCGCGGAGTCAGAGCTGGCTCGTCGAGCGAGCCTCGGCGGCGGCGGCGACCGCGCGCTCGACCCCGTTGACGTCGCGCACTGCGCCGGTATCGGCTGAGGTGGCCATCGCCGCATAGGCGCGGAGCGCGGGTGACACGACCCGGTCGCGGACCGCCGGCACGTAGCCACTGGAGGACTCGAGCGCCTCGCGGCGCTCGGCGAGCTCCTCCTCGGAGACCTGTAGCTCGAGTCGACGTTCGGGGATGTCGATCACGATCGTGTCTCCGGTGTGGACCAGCGCGATCGCGCCACCGGACGCCGCCTCCGGGGAGACGTGGCCGATCGACAGGCCGGAGGTGCCACCGGAGAAGCGCCCGTCGGTGACCAGCGCGCACGCCTTGCCGAGGCCGCGGCCCTTCAGGTAGGAGGTCGGGTAGAGCATCTCCTGCATCCCGGGACCGCCGCGCGGACCTTCGTAACGGATGACCACGACGTCGCCCTCCTTCACGCCGCCCTCGAGGATCACCTCGACCGCCTCCTCCTGAGACTCGACGACGACCGCCGGACCGCTGAAGCGCAGGATCGACTCGTCGACCCCGGCGGTCTTCACCACCGCGCCGCGGACGGCGATGTTGCCGTACAGGATCGCGAGGCCGCCGTCGGCGGAGTGTGCGTGCGCGAGGTCGTGGATGCAGCCCTCGGCCGCGTCGACATCAAGCGAGTCCCAGCGCTCGGACTGCGAGAAGGCCTCAGCGGAGCGCACACAGCCCGGCGCGGCGTGGAACAGCTCGATCGCCTCGGGCGAGGCCGAGCCGCCGCGGATGTCCCAGGCGCCGAGCCACTCCTCCACCGAACGGGAATGCACGGTGTGGACGTCCTCGCTCATCAGGCCCGCACGCCGCAACTCTCCGAGGATCGCGGGGATCCCGCCGGCGCGGTGGACGTCCTCCATCAGGAAGCTCGAGCTCGGCGCCACCTTGCACAGGCACGGCACCCGGCGCGAGAGCTCGTCGATGTCGGCCATCGTGAAGTCGAGCTCCGCCTCCTGGGCGGCAGCGAGGATGTGCAGGACCGTGTTCGTCGAGCCGCCCATCGCGACGTCGAGCGTCATCGCGTTCTCGAACGCCTCGCGGGTGGCCACTGCCCGCGGCAGCACCGACGCGTCATCCTCGTCGTAGTAGCGAGTGCAGAGCTCGACGACCGTTCGCCCCGCTGATTCGAACAGCTCGCGCCGCGCGGTGTGGGTGGCGAGCGTGGAGCCGTTGCCCGGGAGCGAGAGGCCGAGCGCCTCGGTGAGGCAGTTCATCGAGTTGGCGGTGAACATCCCCGAGCACGAGCCGCAGGTCGGGCATGCGGCCTCCTCGATCCGCGCGATGTCCTCGTCGGAGACCGCCTCGTCGACGGCCTCGGCCATCGCGGTGATCAGGTTCAGGCGCCCCCGGACGGTCCCGTCGACGAGCGTCGCGGTCCCGCCCTCCATCGGCCCGCCGGAGACGAACACCGTGGGAATGTTCAGCCGCAGCGCGGCGTTCAGCATCCCGGGCGTGATCTTGTCGCAGTTGGAGATGCACACGAGCGCGTCGGCGCAGTGCGCGTTCACCATGTACTCGACCGAATCGGCGATCAGGTCCCGGGACGGCAGCGAGTAGAGCATTCCGCCGTGGCCCATCGCGATCCCGTCGTCGACGGCGATCGTGTTGAACTCCCGTGGGATCCCACCGGCGGCCGCGACCGCTGCGGCGACGACCTCGCCAACCGGCTTCAGGTGCGTGTGGCCGGGGACGAACTGGGTGTAGGAATTGGCGATCGCCACGATCGGCTTGCCGAAGTCCTCGCGGGCGACGCCGGCGGCCCGCAGCAGGGCCCGGGCGCCGGCCATGTTTCGGCCATGGGTGACGGTGCGAGATCTGAGCGCGGGCATGGGTCCAGCGTAGTGGAACCCGCCCGGATGCTCGGTGCCTGTCAGGCGCCGAGCGAGTGCTCAGGCGCGGTGGGTGATGCCGTCGGTCGCGCCGGGGGCGAGCGTCGGCCCGGTCACCGGCACCGAGCCGAGCGCGGCGTCGATCGCCTCGAGCGCGTCTTGCGACAGGCTGACGCCGGCGGCCGCCGCATTGTCGTGCACCTGCGACGGGCGTGAGGCGCCGATGATCGCCGAGGCGACGTTGGGCTGGCGCAGTACCCAGGCAAGCGCGAGCTGCACCATCGACAGTCCTGCGTCCTGTGCGATCGGCGTCAGGCGTTGGACCGCCTCGAGCGTCTCGTCGCTGTCGAAGCGGCCGCGGATGAACGCGCCCATCTCCTCGCTGGCGGCTCGCGAGTCCGCCGGCGGCGGCTGGCCGGGCGCGTACTTGCCGGTGAGCACGCCCTGCGCCAGCGGCGACCACACGACCTGGGAGATCCCGTTCCGCTCGCAGATGTCGAGCAGCTCGGCCTCGGGCGCCTGCCAGAGCATCGAGTACTGCGGCTGGGAGGAGACGAACTTGATCGTGTTCGGGACCGCGAGGCCGGCCTTGACCTGGTCGACGGTCCACTCGCTGAAACCGAGGTAGCGCACCTTGCCCGCGCGCACCGCGTCTGAGAGCGCCTCCATCGTCTCCTCGATCGGCGTCTCGGAGTCGAACCGGTGACACTGGTAGAGGTCGATGTGGTCGGTGCGCAGCCGCGTGAGCGAGGCGTCGAGCTGCTTGGCGATCTGCGCGGCCGACAGGCCGTGGTCCGCGGCGTCGTCGGACATCGGGAAGTAGACCTTCGTGGCCAGCACGTAGCTGTCGCGGGGGTAGTCGGCGAGGATCTCTCCCCATGCCGTCTCCGCCGCGCCGCGGCCGTAGGCGTTCGCGGTGTCGAAGAAGTTGATGCCGGCCTCGAAGGCGGCGCGGGTACAGGCCTCCGTCTGCTCGCGCTCGATGCCGCCCGCGTAGGTCAGCCAGGCGCCGAGCCCGATCTCGGAGATCTGGAGATCGCTGTCGCCGAGGCGTCGTCGCTCCATCTGGTTCACCCTAGCGAGGCGCGATTGTCACCGGCAGGCCGTCGGCCGGGTAGGGCCCCGTCCCGGCGGCAAGCGGGGGCACGTAGTCGGGCGCGACCCAGAAGCGCCGGGTTGCCAGCAGCCGGTGGAGGATCGCCTTCACCTCCATCGCGCCGAAGTGCATGCCGATGCACTTGTGGGCGTAGCTGCCGAACGGCAGCCACGAGTCGCGCGGGCCGGGCTCGTCGATGTGCTCCGCATCGAATCGGGTCGGGTCGAAGCGATCCGGGTCGCGCCACCACGGCTCCATGCGATGGGTGGGGTAGATCTGGAGCATCAACAGCGTGCCCGCGGGAACGAAGTGGCCGTCGATTGCGGTATCGCGGACGGCGCGGCGGGCGACCATGCCGACCGGCGCGTTCATTCGCAGCGTCTCGCGGAACACGAGGTCGAACGAGGTGAGCGAGTCGAGTTGCTCGTAGGACGGGGTCTCGGTGCCGAGCGCATCCGACTCGGCGCGCAGACGGTCCTGCCACTCCGGTTTGCGCGCCAGGTAGTAGAGCATCATCGTCAGCGTGATCGTGCTCGTGTCATGAGCGGCCATCAGCACGAAGATCATGTGGTTGACGACGTCCCCATCGGAGAACCGCTGACCGTCCTCGGACTCGGCGCGGCACAGGACGCTGAACAGGTCCTCACCGTCCCCTGAGCGGTGGGCGTCGACCTGGGCGCGGAAATGCGCCTCCAGCCGCCGCCGGCTGGCGATCCCGCGGTGCCATTTTGCGCCCGGGATCGGGACATCGGCCCGGATCAGCGCCTGGCCGGCGACCACCGCGTCGACGAATGCCCGGTTGATGTCGTTGGCCTCCGCGCCGAGCTCGCCGCCGACGAACACCTCGGTGGCGATGTCGAGCGTGAGCGCCTTGAGCGCGGCGTACGCGTGCAACCGCCCGTCGATCGGCCACCCCGAGATTCCACGCTCGATCGCCGGATGCATCCGGTTCAGGTAGCCGCGCAGCCGCTCGCGCTTGAACGCCTGCTGCATGATCAGGCGGTGATGGCGGTGGTCGGGCGCGTCCATCAGCATCACGCCGCGGTTGAAGAACGGCCCGATGAAGTAGTCCCAGCCCCGCGCGCTGGAGAAGGACTCGTCGCGATTGGCCAGGACCGTCGAGATCGCCTCTCCGCCGAGGACGACGGCCACCTCTGTTCCGATCACCTTGGTCCAGGACACCGAGCCATAGCGGCGGTGGGCGCGGCGGCAGAACGCGAGGCCGTCGACGAACATCGGCAGCGTCTGCCCGAGGAACGGCAGTCCCGGCTCGCCCATCACCGGCTTCAGTTCGCTCCCGGGCGGTGGCTGGGCCAGCGGCCGCGGCCCGGGTGCCGGCACCCTGTCGAGCACCGAGGCGGCGGTGATGCGCACACGCGATGCGACCGAGACGCTCACGGATGCGACGACCCGGCGCTCACGCCGCTTCGCTCAGGACCCGTCGTGGCGCTGGGCCTCGGCGCGGGCCTTCTCGGCGGCCTCCTGCGCCTCTCTGGCCTCCCGCTCGGCGCGCTCGGCCTCCGCGCTCGCGCCCTCGTAGCGGGTTCGCGCCTGCTCGTGGGCCGCTGCCTTCTCGGCCGCGGCGGCCTCGAGCTGCGCGGCCCGCCGGCGGGCTTCGGCCGCCTCCGCGCGACGGGTGTCGGCGGCGGTGGCGCTCTCCAGGCTGACCTTCTCGGAGAACCGCAGCCCGTAGGCCTTGCCGATCTCGTCGAGCCCTTCCGCGTCGGGTGTCTGCTCGCGGTCGGTGTCGGGCGAGCCGTCGATCGTGGCCTTGTCGTGGTTGACCCGCACGTATCCGGGCCCCACCATCGCGCCGTCGGCCGGGATCAGCTTGACGTGGCGGCCGAGCAGACCGCTCTTGATCGCGAACAGGATCGGGGTCCCGGTCGGGGCGTCGAGGAACACCTCCTGCAGCTTGCCGAGCGACTGATCTGCGGGGTCACGCACCTCCGCGCCGCGCCAATCCTCGATGTGCTCGGCGGCGATCACCGGCAGAACATTATCCCCGCATGCGCCTTCGCGCTCGCCGATTCCTCACCGCGCCACCGAAACTCCGCCGGGCCGCGCGGTATCAAGCGGTGAGACCAATCGAGGAGGTTGCAGTGAGAACACGCATCATCGCGGTGATCATCGCCGGGGCGGCTCTCGCCCTGTCGGTGACGGGGGTCGCTGAGGCGGCGACGCCGGTCGTGGTCACCGGCCATGTCGGCAGGATCACGAGCACCAGCGCGGTCCTGCACGGGACCGTCAATCCAGGCGGCGTCGACACCGATTACACGTTCAACTACGGCGTGACGACCAGCTACGGCACGGCGACGGCCGCGCGGAGCGCGGGCACCGGCACCAAGCAGGTCGCGGTCGCCGAGAAGATCACGGGCCTGCTGCCCGGCACCACGTATCACTTCCAGCTCACCGCCGTGAGCGCCGCGGGCTCGGCGGTCGGCGCCGACGTGACGTTCACCACCGGTGGGAGCCCGCCCTCGATCGTCACCACCGGCGCAGCCGTATCCGTCGGCACCGAGAAGGCGGGCGTCACCGGGACGATCGTTCCCAACGACGCATCGACCACCTGGTATGTGCAGTACGGCCTGACCACCGCCTACGGGGTGCAGACCTACCCGCAGACGCTCGTCGCCGGCAGCGTCCCGGATCCTGTCGGGGCGACGCTCACCGGGCTCGCACCGTCGACGTTGTTCCACTACCGGATCGTTGCCTTCCACGGAGCGGTCACCAGCTTCGGAGCCGACGGGACGTTCTTCACGCGCCCGTTGCACCCGCCGAAGCCGGGGCTGCACGCTCGGACCTCGCCCGGTCGTGACCGACGCGCGCCGTACACGTTCACGACGTCCGGATCGCTGCGCGGCGGGCACTTCATTCCGGCCGGCGACCGCTGCACGGGGACCGTCGACGTCCGCTTCTACAACGGGCGTCACCGGTTGGCGTCGGGCGTCGCTGACGTCGGCGCGAACTGCAGCTTCACCGTTCACACGCGGTTCCGCCACAGCCACGGCAAGGGTCGCGTTCCGGTGCGCGTGGTCGTCGCCTACGCGGGCAACGGCTACCTCGCCGCCAGCACCACGACCGACCACGTGACGGTCGGCCGCTGAGGCACGCGGCGCGGGACGGGCAGACCGTCCCGCGCCCCCGCCTCGCTCCGTCGGAACCCCTAGGCTGCCCGGCCATGGCGCGGCGCGTCCCGTCAGCCGTCGCCGCGGCGGCCGTGCTCACGCTCGCTGCGTGGGCGTTCTTCCCCGTCGTTCTGCTCGCCGCCCACGCCGGCGCGATCCACGCCACCTGGACGGGCGCCGACGGCCTGATCGGAGCCGACGGAGTGCTGGGCGCCGACCAGCTGCAGTACCTCGCGTGGGCGCGCGGCATCGCCGGGCACGGCCTGGCGGCCGACCTGTTCACCCTCGGCCGCTCCGGCCACGTCTACCTGGAGCCCGCGTCGGGGATCGCCGGCGGGTTCGCGGCGCTCGGAGCCGGCCTGATCACCGGCTACCTGGTCGTCAAGGCGGTCGCGGTGCTCGTCCTCGCGGGCGGGGTCGCGGCGTGGTGCCGCCGGCTGCTGCCCGGACGTCCCGGGGCGCAGCTGGCGACGGTCGCGCTGGCGCTGTTCACCGTCACGCCGGCGACCGCGCTGGTCAACTGGCTGCAGCTCGGTTCGGCGCGTTTTCGCTTCGACGTCTACCTGGCCGGCGACGAACTGCTGGCCGCGACCAAGCTCTGGGGATACGTGCCGGCGGCGCTCTCGGTCGGGCTGATGTGCGTCGTCCTGCTCGGGCTGGAGCGCGCTCTGCGCGGCTCCGGGCGACGAGCGCTCCTCCTCGCCGCGGGCGCCGCCGTGCTGTGCGCGTGGCTTCACCCGTGGCAGGGGATCACGCTCGCGCTGATCGTGGTCGGCCTGGCGGCGCTGCGCCGCCGCCGTGAAGAGGCGGGTGCGCTGCTGCTCATGCTGGTGGCGCTCGCGCTCCCGCTGGTCTACTACGGGCTGCTCGAGCACGGGGACGCGGCGTGGCGGATGGCCGCGCACAACGAGCAGGCCCCCCGCCTCCCCGCGACGGTGCTGCTCGCCTGCCTGGGACCGCTCGTGGCGCTTGCGCTCGCCGGTCTGCGCCGTGTTCGCGCCGATGACCCCGCGGCCGAGCAGGCGCTCATCCTGTGGGTCCCCGCCGGCCTTGCGACGTACTGGATCAACGGTGCGTTCGCCACGCACGCGTTCGAAGGCCTGATGGTGCCGCTGGCGGTGCTGCTGGTGCGCGCCGCGGCCCGCGTGCGGCTCCCGTCGGCTCTCGCCTGGCTGTGCGTGCTCGCGCTCACCGTGCCGGGGCTGGCGTACGACGCGCGCAAGTTCGTGCGCACGAGCCGCAGCGGCCTGGTCCAGTACGCCCTGCCGCGCCCGGATGTCGAGGCGTTGCGATGGGTCACCGATCACGCGCCCGCCGGCGGCGTGCTCGCCCCGACCCCGTTTGCCGCCGTCGTCCCTTCTCAGACCGGCCGCGCGGTCTGGGTCGGCCACGGAGACTGGAGCCCGCGCTATCCGGTTCGCGCCCGGCAGGTCGAGCGGCTGTTCACCGGCCGGATGCGCGATGTGGCTGCCGCCCGCGCGTTCGTGCGCGCCACCGGGGCGCGACTGCTCGTCGCCGACTGCGACCACTCCCACGGCGAGGCGGCGCTGACCCAGGCGCTGGGACCGCTGATTGCGCAGGTCCACCGCTTCGGCTGCGCCCGCGTCGACGTGCTGCGCAGGCGCTGAGCGCCGCGCTCAGCCGGCCTGCGCCGCGACCTCGGCGATGATCCGCGAGAGCTGGCTGCCCTGCCACGCGATCGGCGACCGCCCCGGCTCGTCGGTGATGAGGCGAGCGCCCTTGATCGCAGTCGCATATGCCTCCCCCACCGCCCGTGGGTGATCGGGGTCGGCCTCGTCGTCGGAGGCGACCACGACCGCCGGCAACGACAGCGCACCCAACTCCTCCAGCTCGCCGAACGGGTGTGAGCGCGGAACCACGTGGAGTGCGTCGGCGACCGCGTCCGGATGATCGTGCTGGGAGAGCCGCTGCGTCATCACCTTGACGGCGGTCTCACGCCACCGCTCGGGGATCGCGTCGAGGTCCTGCGCCGCCAGGAACCCGTCGACGCCACCATCGCGCAAGCCGTCGGACAGCGCGTCCCAATGCCGTAACCGGGCTGGGTCGTCGGTCTGCTCCGGTCCTGCGTAGGCCGGGGTGATGACGACGATCCCCGCGACTCTCTCGGGCCGGTCCAGTGCGAAGCGCAGCAACGTATGTGCCCCCATCGACGCTCCGGCGAGGACCGCCCGCTCCACACCCGACCCGTCGAGCACCGCCTCCAGGTCGCCCGCGAGATCGTCGTAGCCGTAGGCCTCCGGATCCTGCGCCGGGCTCGAATGCCCGTGGCCCCGTGCGTCGTAGGCGAGCACGCGGTGGCCGGACCGCTGCAGCGCGGTTGAGCCCATCACGACGTAGCGGCGCGTCGCGGTCAGCCCGTGCAGCAGCACGACCCCCGGCCCGTCGCCGTCATCGGTCACCGACAGCTCGACGCCGCCCCGTTGGATCACCTGGTCAGGCACCGGTCGATCGTAGTTCCCGGGTCCGGGGTCGGACCGGGCGGCGGGGTGGGACCGGACTACCATCGAGAGCGATGGAGGTCACCGAAGCCACGTTCCAGACCGCGGTCGTGGAGCGGTCCCATACCGTTCCGGTGGTCGTCGACTTCTGGGCGGAATGGTGCGGTCCATGCCGCCAGCTCGGCCCGGTGATCGAGAAGGCCGTCGCGGCCCGTGAGGGCAAGATCGAGCTGGCCAAGCTCGACGTCGACGCCAATCCGAATCTGTCGCGCACCTACGGGATCCAGTCGATCCCCGCGGTGAAGGCGTTCCAGGGCGGTCAGGTCACCGCGGAGTTCATCGGCGCGCAGCCGCCGGCGGCGATCGAGAAGTTCCTGGACTCGCTCCTGCCCTCGCGGGTGGACGAGCTGGTCGCGCTCGGTGACGAGACCTCGCTGCGCGAGGCGGTCGCGCTGGAGCCCGCCCGCGCGGACGCGGTGGTGCCGCTCGCCAAGCTGCTGCTCGCCCGCGGCGATCAGGACGGCGCGCTCGTGCTGCTCCGCGAGGTCCCCGGCTCATTCACCGCCGACGGCATCCAGGCGCGCATCCGTCTCGCCGCGCTGACCGACCCGGACCTCTCCGACGCATTCGCCGCGCTTGACGCCGGCCAGACCGAGCGCGCGCTGGACCTGCTTCTGACCGCGTTGCCCGCAGCCAACGGCGCCAAGGACGACGTCCGCCGGGTCGTGGTCGGCGTCCTCGACGAGCTCGGTGCCGACTCCGATCTCGCTCGCGAGTCGCGTCGGCGTCTCGCCGCAGCCCTGTACTGATCCGGCCCAGCGGGTTCGGCGCCGCTGCGGTGCTCAGACGGCGAGCGCGAGCTGCTCGCCGTGCGAGCCGGCTGCGTCGGTGCCGTGCTCGAGTCCGGCGACGCGCACCCCGAGCAGCCGCACCGGCCGGGGCGCGGCAAAGCGCCGCAGCAGCTCGAGCGCGACCGGTCCGACGCGCTCGGCACTGGCCACCGGCTCGACCAGCGTGCGCGCGCGGGTGTGGGTCGAGAAATCGTCGAGGCGCACCTTGATGCCGATCGTGCGACCGCGCTTCCCGCTCGAGGACAGGTCGCCGCACAGCTTCTCCACCAGCGAGGCGAGCACCCCCTCGAGCTCTGACTGATCTGCGATGTCCCGGTCGAACGTGGTCTCCCGGGATTCCGAGACGACCTTGCGCTCCTGGGTGACCGGGGCATCGTCCTCGAAGCGAGCGCGGGCGATCAGCACCTGGCCCAGCCGCGGACCGAATCGCTGCGCGAGTGCGTCCGGGTCGGCGCCCGCGAGCGCCCCGAGCGTCGTCAGTCCCGCCGCGCGGAGCCGCTCGGCGGTCTTGGGGCCGATCCCGGGGATCAGGCCCGGGGGCGCCTCGCGGAAGCGTTCGCGCGCCTGCTCTGAGGAGAGCACCACGAACCCTCGCGGTTTCTCCGCATCGGAGGCGACCTTGGCGACGAGCTTGTTCGGTCCGATGCCGATCGAGCACACGAGCTGCGTGCACTGCTCGATCGCCTGCGCCAGTTCGCGCATCCGCGACACGGGCCCCTGGAGGGCCGTCAGGTCGAGGTACGCCTCGTCGAGCCCGATCAGCTCCATCGCGGGCGCCGCGGCGCGGACGAGGTCCATCACCTCGCGCGAGGCGGCGCGGTAGTACGGGAAGTCAGGCGGCAGATAGACGCCGTCGGGGCACAACCGCCGCGCTCGAGACGCCGGGATCGCGGATCCGACGCCGTACCGGCGCGCCTCGTAGGAGGCGGTGGTGACGACCGCCCGGGGGCCGCTACCGGCGACGATCACCGGCCGGCCGCGGAGCTCGGGCCGGCGGCGCAGCTCGACGGAAACGTAGAAGGCGTCCATGTCGAGGTGGGCGATCGTACGTTCCATCCCACCTCGACACGGTAGGCCTCCGGTCAGACGGTGCTGCGCGGGGCTACTGGACGCTCGCGTCGACCGTTCCGACGCCGGCGAACCCGAGCGCGCCTGCGGTCGTCTGGTCGAGGTCGTAGTCGCGCCCGTACACGTAGGGGCCGCGATCGTCGACGGTGGCGGTCACCGTGTGGCCGCCGCGGCTCAGGCGCACCCGTGTCCCACAGGGCAACGTCCGGTTGGCGACCCCGTAGGTGGCGTGGAAGCCGCACGCGGTGGTCCCGCCGTCCTCGTACCAGGAGACGGTCACCGGCTCATAGACGGCGAGCATCCCGGCGCCCGCGGTCGCACGGCCGTTGCCGTGGTCCCCTCCGAACACGACGCGCAGCGCGCCATGGGCGGCCGGGGCCGGGCGGAAGCGGACGGCGAAACCGCCGCGGCTCCCGGTGCGGCCGTGGGCGACGGTCTGCCACGCGTGGCCGTGCCGCCGCTGGACCGCGACCGTCCGGTCGCGGCGACCCGGCAGCAGCCGGCCTGCGACGGACACGTCGTGTCCGGCCTTCACGCCGCGGGCACGGTGCGAGACGCGCATCGCCGCCTTGACCTGGACCGCGGCCACCCGGGAGACGGCCGGACGGCGAGCGTGTGCGCTCGCGGCCACGGCAACGGGGCCGCCGCTCGGAGTCGCGCCGCTCAGCGAAATGGCCCGCAGCACTGCGGAGTGCCGCGGTCGGGCCCGCAGCATGAAGCGGCCGCTCGAGTCGACGCGAGCAGTCGTCAGCCGGCTCCAGGGGCCACGCGGTGAGCGGGCTGACTGCAGCTCCACGGTGCTGCCCGCGTCAGCGGACGGCAGCCGGCCGGTCACGTGCACCGGCGCGCCGAGGCGGACGTGGCGCGGGGACACGCGGACCGGGAGCGGCGTTGAGGAAGCGGATTCGGTATCGGAAGAGCCGGCGCTCCCGGAGAACGCGAACGCCTCGGCGGGAACGGCCAGCATCGTGAATGCGATCGTGAACTGAGCCGCACGCAGCGCGCGCGGCCGGAATCTGGACCTCAAAGCGAGGACCTCCTGACTCATCGACCGGGTGCCTACGTGGTTAGCTGTCGGGCTCGCGAGCACGCGACAGGTGAGCATTGCGTCACCACATCGAAGAGATCGCTACGGCCGCGGCTGACAGGCAGGCGGCCGATTCGCCCCGGCCGGGCGCGTCCTTGGAGGACAATGCCCGGCAGTGGGTCCCCCGCTCGCCCACGCGCGGAGCGTGAGCGACTCGGCAGGTCGGTTTTGTGAAGGCCTGCAGAGTTGCAGCGGTTTGAATAGCTTTATGTGACCCTCCGCACAGTCAAACCGGGTTGGTCGGCGGGCGAACCGAGGGCTCATGGCTGACACAATGTGCGCCGATATGGGCAATCCAGACCGACTCACTGGGCTCGACAGCTCGTTCCTGCACCTCGAGCGCGACCGCGTGCACATGCATGTCGCGGGGGCGATGGTGCTGGAGGGCGCTCCCCCCGCCTATGACGAGTTGGTCGACCAGATCGTCTCGCGCCTGCATCTTGTGCCGCGGTATCGGCAGCGCCTCGCGTTCGTGCCGTTCGGTCAGGGGAGGCCGGTATGGGTCGACGATCCCCACTTCAACGTCGCCTTCCACGTCCGACACACGGCGCTGCCCGCACCCGGAGGCGAGCCGGAGCTGCGGCGGCTGTGCGGGCGGATCTTCTCCCAGGAACTGGACCGTTCACGCCCGCTGTGGGAGCTGTGGCTGGTCGAGGGGTTCGCCGACGACCGCTTTGCTCTGCTCTCCAAGACCCACCACGCGCTCGTCGACGGGGTCTCGGGAGTCGACATCGCGACGGTTCTGTTCGACACCTCCCCCACCCCGGCACCGGTCGGGGTGGTCCCGGAGTGGGTGCCCCGCCCGCTGCCGTCGGACGCTCAGCTGCTGGCCGACGCGCTGCTCGAGCGCGCCACCGTCCCCGGCGAGATCACGCGCGGAATCCGCCACGCGTTCCGGGGGCCGCGACAGGTCGCGATGCGCCTCGGCCGGGCCGCGGTCGGGGTCGGTGCCCTGGCGCGCGTCGTGCAGTCCGCGCCGCCGAGTCCGCTCAACGTGCGGATCGGTCCCCATCGCCGCTTCAGCTGGGTCGCCGCCGACCTGCAGGACCTCAAGCAGGTCAAGGCGACGCTCGGTGGCACGGTGAACGACGTCATCCTCGCGGTGGTCGCCGGTGCGCTCGGCCGCTACCTGGCCCGCCACGGCCAGCTGGCCGGTGATCTGACCCTGCGGGCGATGGTGCCCGTGTCGATCAGGGCTGACCTCGAACGCGGTGCGCTGGGCAACCGCGTCGCCGCGATGTGGGCTTCGCTCCCGGTGGCGATGCAGGATCCGGTCGAGCGCCTGCTCACGATCAGCCGGGAGATGGAAGGGGTCAAGCGCTCCGGGCAGGCGGTCGGAGCCCAGGTGCTCACCGAGCTGACCGGCTTCGCGCCGCCGACGATCGTCGCCCAGGCCGCGCGGCTGCAGACCCGCCAGCGGATGTTCAACCTGGTCGTCACGAACGTTCCCGGGCCCCAGTACCCGCTCTACATGCTCGGGCGCCGCCTGGAGGCGATGTACCCGATGGTGCCGCTGGCGGGCGGCCAGGCGCTCGGCGTCGCGATCATCAGCTACGACGGCCGGTTGACCTTCGGACTCGTCGCCGATTACGACGCGCTGCCCGATCTGGAGGATCTCGCCGGCGACCTGCGCGCCGCGATCGCGGAGCTCGTTGCGGCGGCAGGTCCGAGCCCGCGCTCCGCTCAGCGTCCCCGCAGGCGCACGGCATCCGCGCGGACGCCGTGAGGCCGCGTATGGGTCGCTGGTTGGAGCGGGGCGCGATCGTCCTCGCCTCACTCGCCGTGAGCATCGGCGTGATCGCGCTGCTGTCCGGCGGGCTCGCCGGCGGTCGCGACGATCCGGGGATCTCGGTGAACGGGGGCGGGGTCCCCGGCCAGGCGTACCCGGACCAGGGCGATCGCCACCTCGCCGCGGGCGACCCGCGTCCCAGCTACAACTCCGACCCGCCGACGAGCGGCGCGCACGTGCCGCTGGCCGTGACCCGCAACGGGGCCGCGATCTCCAACGACCAGCTGCTGCAGGCGCTCTCGCTGGGCGACGTCGTGTTCCTCTACAGCTCCCTCACCCCGCCTGGAGGGCTGCAGGCGATCGCCGACCAGGTGGCCCCCAGCTTCACTCCCACGCTCGCGGCCGACGGCCAGACGGTGATCCTCGCCCGCCGCGCCAACCTGTCGACGATCACCGCGGTGGCCTGGGCGCACATGCTGCGCTCCGACAGCGCTGAGGACCTGCGGACGTTCGCCACCCACTGGCTCGGGCGCGGCGCGACCGGGCGCACCAGCACGATCGTCGGCAACCAGTAGCGACGGGTCAGCCGCCGGCGGGCCGCCGCACGGCGATCGTCACCCGCGAGGCGGCGCACAGACGAGCGGCGTCGTCGAGCAGATCGACCTCCCACAGCCAGGTCGTCCGGCCGCGGTGGCGGGCGCGCGCGTCGGCGTGGATCGTGCCCTCGGTCATCGGCCGCATGAAGCTCGTCAGGTTGGAGAGGCCCATCACCATCGCCTGCTCGTCAGCGACCCCGAGGTAGGTCCCGGTCGAGGCGACGGTCTCGGCGACCGCCGCGTAGACGCCGCCGTGGACCAGCCCCTGCGGTTGCAGCAGCTCGGCGCGGATCGGCACCTCCGCCCGGACGAGGCCGTCCGCGACCTCGGTGATCATCAGGCCGAGCAGTCCGTCGAGTCCGCCGGGGAAGCGGAAGGGGGTCGTGACGTCCATCGCGGCGGCGGAGGATAGCCCCGCCCGGCCGGCGGCCACTCTTACGGTGGGCCACTACGCTGGGGCGGATGGCGACGTTCGACTCTCTGGCCGGCGATCAGCGGGCGGTGCTCCAGCTCGTCCTGGGCCGCCGGAGGGGCTATGAGGAGATCGCGGGCATGCTCTCGATTGGCCCCGATGCAGTCCGTGAGCGGGCGCTCGGCGCACTGGAGGCGCTCGGGCCCCCGACGGAGCTGGGGCCGAACGACCGGCAGCTGATCTGCGACTACCTGCTCTCCCAGCTTTCCGCCGCTGACCAGGACGAGGCGCGGGAGCTCCTTGCAACCTCCCCCGCCGCCCGCGAGTGGGCGGTCGCGCTCACTCCCGCTCTGGAGTCCGTGGCCGTCGATCCGCTCCCGCGCATCCCACCGCTGGCGCCCTCGGCTTCGGTGCCGGAGGGCGAGTCCGCGGCCGAGCGTCCACCGAGCTCACGGCAGGGCGGGATCGTCGTGATCGGGCTCGCCCTGGCAGTCATCATCGCGGCCGTGGTCGTGCTCCTCGTCACTCATCACGACCACGCGTCGAAGACGGCGGGCTTCGCCGCCGACACCCACGTCGGCGGTACCGCCACGGGTTCGACCACCACGAGTTCGACCACCAGCTCGACCACCTCCAGTTCGGTCAAGTACCTCGCGCAGATCAACCTCCGCCCCACCGCGACCGGCAGCAAGGCCGTCGGGATCGCCGAGATCCTCCTGCAGCAAGGCGTCCGCGAGATCGCGCTCATCGGCCAGCACATCCCGGCCAACACGAAGCACGACTCCTACGAGGTGTGGCTCTACAGCTCGCCCACGCACTTCGAGAAGCTCGGCTTCGTGAGCCCCGCGGTCGGCAAGACGGGCACCTTCTCCGACGCGCGCGTGCTGCCGAGCAACGCGAGCAAGTACGCCGAGGTGATCGTCACCACCGAGACGGCGCAGAAGCCGACGCACCCGGGACCCGTGCTGCTGCGCGGCGCGATCACCGGCCTCTCCTGACGGGCGCAGCCCGCGCTCACGCGATCGAGGCGAGCTGGCCGAGCGCCTCGTCCAGGCGCTTGCGCGTCGCGCGGGCGAGCATCCAGCCGCCGGTGCGGTTGGATCCGCGCAGCCGCTGGGCGTGGGTGATCGTCACCCGCGTTCCATCGTCCGCGGCGGACATCGCAATCCGTACCTCCGCGGCGCTCAATACCCGTGCGAACGGGCTGCCCTCAAGCTCCTGGCGCCATACGACGAGCTCGGCGGGCTGGGCGTGTGTGATCGCGTAGTCGACCCGCACCGGTCGCCCGCGCCGCGTGCGCAGCACCTGAGTGAAGCGATCGGCTTCCACCCCCTCCATACGATCGACGCCCGGCCACCACCGCGGCTGGTGGTGGGGATCGCCGACGATCGCCCAGACGGCGTCCGGAGCAGCCGCAACCACGTGTGAGCGCTCGACGATCGTCACGCCGACCGGCACGGCGCGAGGACCTCCTACTCCGCGTACCGGATCAGCGAGGTGACCGGATGCGCCTGCAGGCGCGCTCGGCCGCCGAGTGCTTCGAGCTCGATCAGGAACGAGCAGCCGACGATGCGCCCGCCCAGGGAGGTGACGAGTTCGCACAGCGCACTGGCCGTCCCGCCGGTCGCGAGCAGATCGTCGTGCACGAGCACGCGCGCGCCGTCGGCGAGCGCGTCGGCGTGCACCTCGAGCGCGTCGAGGCCGTACTCGAGTGCGTACTCCGCGCTCACCGTGTCGGCGGGCAGCTTCCCGGGCTTGCGTGCCGGCACGAACCCGGCGTGCAGTTGACGCGCGAGCGCCGCGCCGAGGATGAAGCCGCGCGCCTCGGCGGCGACGACGTAATCGACCCGCTCTCCGCCGACGCAGTCGGCCAGCCGCGCGATCGCCTGCTCCAGGCCATCGGGATCGAGCAGCAGCGGCGTGATGTCGCGAAACAGGATGCCGGGTCGCGGGAAGTCGGGGATCTCCCGGATCAGCGCCCGCAGGTCAACCGTCTGCTCGGCCACTAGGTCGCGATCCGGCGCAGATCGCGGATCAGGAGCAGGTGCTTGAGGTGGGTGGTGACCGAGGCCAGGTTCTCGAGCGCCTCGATCGCCTCCTTGCGGCGCTCGGGATTGCGCGAGCGCAGCGCGGGAGCGAGGATCGACTGCAGCAGCTGGGCCTCACGATCGGCCGAGCTGCGAAACACGCGCAGGTTGCGCCCGCCGACGCCGTAGCGGGCGAGCTCGGAGACGGCGCGGATGATCTCCCGCTCGGTGTCGTCGAAGAACCGCGTCCCGGCCCGGGATTCGCCCTTGATCACGCCGAAATCGACGAGCTCGCGGATCAGGTCGGCGTCGGCGCCGGTGTCCTCGACCACGTCCTGGAGTGCGTACTGCGCGCCCTGGTCACGGACGGCCACGGCGGAGCGGCGCACGCCGATCCGCTCGGCGGCCTGGCTGGAGCCGAGCGTTCCGGGCGTCACGTCGCGCTCGGTCCGGCCGCCGGCGAGCTCCTGTCGGATCACCCGCAGCGGCAGGAACTCGTCGCGCTGCAGTCGCAGGATGGTGCGTAGCCGCGTGATGTCGTTCTGGGTGTAGAGCCGGTACCCGCCCTGCGTCCGACGGGGCTGGAGCAGCTTCTGATCCTCCAGGTAGCGGATCTTGGAGATCGAGATGTCGGGGAACTCCTGGACCAGCGCCTTGCAGACCGCACCGATCGTCACCGCCTTCGGTGGGGGGCGCGTATCCGCCCGCGCCACCTCCTCGATCGCGTCTGCGCCGGGGAGCTCGAGCTCGGGTGCTTCCTGCTCTGCGGTGTCGATCTGCGCGTGCGTGGTGTCGGTCGAGGCCATCAGTCCTTGTCCCCTTCGGGCCGCAGGCGGTCCGCCCACGGGTCGTACGACGGGGCCCCTGTCATCGCGACAGGAACGCGAGCTTGTATTTGCCGATCTGCAGCTCGTCGCCGTCCGCGAGCCGGTGTGAGTCGATGCGGTGCCGGTTGACGTAGGTCCCGTTCAGCGAGCCGCAGTCATCCAGGTAATAGTCGCTGCCCCTGCGCACGATCAAGGCGTGGTCGCGGGACACGGTGACGTCGTCGAGGAACACGTCGGACTCGGGCCGCCGGCCGACGGTGATCCGGTCGCCCGTGAGCGGGAAGCTCTCGCCGGCACGCCCCCCGCCCGAGCGGATCACGAGCGCAGCGCCCCGGGCGACCACGCCCGAGAGCTCGACCGCCTCCACCTCGCCGGTCTCACCGATCCGGTAGGTGGCAGTACTCACTCCCGGCGGCTGCTCGCTCGAGGCCAGGAACGCGCCACAGCGCTGGCAGTAGCTCGCACCGTCGTCGTTGGCGAAGCCGCACTCGGGACAGTGCTGGGCCATGGGGTGAGGTCGGTCGTGCCCGGTCGCTTGACCGAGGCCCTCTACTTCTGCTCGTCCTCGAGCGCCACGCGGCCCGACAGGATGTCGGTCAGCTGCTGGACGTCGGCGCCGGTGATGACCAGTTCACCGGTCTCGTCCTTCTTGCGCAATCGGTTGACGAGCTCAGCGCGCAGGATGTCGATCCTGCCGTGGAGGATGCGTCGCTGGTAGGAGACTTCCATCTCCTCCTCGGTGAGCTGCTTGATGAGATCCTTCAGCTCCTGGTCGGTCAGCGAACCAAGATCGGGAAACGTCTCTTCCATTCGTGTCTTCCTCCGGGCCCAGGATGAGATGGGTGACTGGGCGAGCGCGAGTATATCCGTCCCGCCCGGAGGGTCAAGCTGAGCTTGAGAGTGTCTGTGCAAGTCCACGACGGACATACAGAGCGGTGGCGATCAATGCCAGCGCGAGTCCGACGTAGAGCATGATCAGCGCCAACCAGTGGACGCCGGCCATCGCAAAGAACGGCGCTCCCATCATCGGCGCGACGCCGATCCGGCCGAACCAGTTGATCTGGATCTCGACTCCGCGGGAGATGCCGTAGCGGCTGATCGCGAGCATGAACAGCTCGCGGGCGACGGCGACGATCAGTGCCCAGCGGGGCAGCAGCGAGAAGTCGAACGCGACGACCACGCCGGAGATGATCAGCAGCCGGTCGATCACCGGGTCCAGCAGCGCCCCCAGACGGCTGTACTGGCCGGTCAGCCGCGCCGCGAAGCCGTCGAGGTAGTCGGCCCAGGCGATCACCGCGTACAGAACGGTGGCGACGGTGTCCTGGCCGTGGCGGCTGGAGAGCTGCAGGACCAGGAACACCGGGATCCCCAGCAACCGCAGGTAGCCGATCGCGTTCGGGATCGTCCACGGGTTGAGTGGCTGGTCGGACCGGGTCTGCTCCGGGTTGGGTCCCGAGCGGTCGATCCCGAACAGGCGCTTGCGTGAGATCTGCGGGCTCACGCGCGCGGGTGGGCGGGATCCGATCTCATCGGTCGGTCCTCAGGGCAGCTCGCGCCAGAGCGCGGCGACCGCCTCGGCCGCGCCGGCGACAGGCACCGAGCGCGACTCCTGTCCGCGCCGTACCTGCACCTCGATCTCCCCGGAGCCGAGAGTCCGCCGCCCGACGGTCAGCCGTACCGGACAGCCGACGAGCTCGGCGTCGGCGAACTTCTCCCCCGGTCCGGCATCGCGATCGTCGTAGACGATCTGCAGGCCCGTCTCACGCAGCTGGTCGTAGAGGCGGTCGGAGAACGTCCGCTCCTCGCTGCCGGGCTTGCCGAGCGTCACCAGCTCAATGTCGAACGGCGCGATGGCGCGCGGCCAGGAGATCCCCCGGTCGTCGGCGTACTGCTCGACCGCCGCGGCGGCGGCCCGCGCCGGGCCGAATCCGTAGGACCCCATCCACACGAGCTGGGCCTTGCCTGACTCGTCGAGGTAGGTGGCTCCCAGCGGCTCCGAGTAGCGGGTGCCGAGCTTGAAGATGTTGCCGATCTCGATGGCGGGCTCGATACGGATCTGTGCGCCGCCGATGGTGTCTCCCGCGACGACCTCACGCACGTCGACGGTGGTGTAGGGGAAGTCACGCCCGGGCGCGACGCCCTGCAGATGCGCGTCGGGTCGGTTGGCCCCGGCGACATAGACCCCGCCGAGGTCGCCGGCGAACGTGACGGCTGCGTCGAGCAGGATCTCCATCTGCGCTCCGACCGGCCCGATGTAGCCCGGCGGCCCCAGCCGCGCCTCGATCTCATCGGCGCGGGCGGCGCGGAACGGCTCGCCAAGCGCGTTCTGGAGCTTGACCTCGTTGACGCGGTGATCGCCGCGGACGACGACGAGCCGCATCTCCTCCGAGTCGAGCACGACCGGAAACGCCTTGAGGGTGGCGCCGGCCGGGATCCCGAGCTGGGAGCCGAGCGCCTCGATCGTCGTGGCGCCAGGCGTGTGGACCTCCTCGGGTGCGTCGCGGGGAGCGGGCATCTGGACCGGCTGCGGGTCCGCGGAAGCGACCTCGACGTTGGCGGCGTAGCCGGGCGCGAGCGCGACGTCGTTCTCGCCGGCCGCGCAGGGAGCCATGTACTCATCGGCGCCGTGACCGCCCATCATCCCGACGTCGGAGGCGACCCGGTACCACTCCAACCCGCAGCGATCGCAGATCCGGTCGTATGCGCCGGCCAGCAGGTCGTACTGCGCATCCAGCCCGGCTGCGTCGCGATCGAACGTGTAGGCGTCCTTCATGATGAACTCCCGCGTCCGCAGCACCCCTGCGCGCGGCCGTGGCTCGTCCCGCTCCTTGACCTGGAAGTGGTAGAGGATCAGCGGAAGGTCGCGATAGGAGCGCACGGTCTGAGCGACGTGACCGGTGACGATCTCCTCGTGGGTCATCGCCAGCACCATGTCCGCGTTCCGCCGGTCGGTGAGCTTGAACAGCTCCTCGATCTCGTAGCGCCCGGTCTTGCGCCAGGGCTCGGCGGGATGGAGCACCGGCATCAGCATCTCCTGCGCGCCGGCCGCGTCCATCTCCTCGCGCACGATCTGCACGATTCGCTGGTGCACGCGCCAGCCGGCGGGCAGCCACGACCACAGGCCGGAGCCGACCTGGCGCACCAGCCCGGCTCGCACCATCAGCTTGTGGGAGACGGCCTCGGCGTCCGCCGGTGGCTCGCGCTCGGTCGGCAGGAAGTAGCCGGACAGGCGGGTCATGGCGCCACAGACTACCCACGACCGCAGGCGGTCCGTACAACCCGTCCGTCGCGGGGTATGTTGCAGACGACGAGCCATACATCCTGTGACAAAGGAGCCTCTCCGATGGCCTACTCAGTACCGGATCTCCCCTACGACTACGCCGCTCTCGAGCCGCACATCGACGAGGCGACGATGAAGGTGCACCACGACAAGCACCACCAGGCCTACGTCGACAAGGTCAATGCGGCCCTGGAGGGCACCGAGTTCGACGGCAAGTCCATCGAGGAGGTCCTGAAGAGCCTCGACAAGCTGCCCGCCGACAAGCAGAACGCCGTCCGCAACAACGGCGGCGGTCACTACAACCACTCCCTGTTCTGGCAGTGGATGTCGCCCGACGGCGGCGGCGAGCCCTCAGGCGCTCTCGCCGACGCGATCAACTCCGCCTTCGGCTCCTTCGCCGACTTCAAGGCGAAGTTCAAGGACGCGGGCGTCAACCAGTTCGGCTCCGGCTGGTCGTTCCTGATCCACAACGGCTCCGGCCTCGAGGTCGCCGGCTACCCGAACCAGAACAACCCGATCAGCGACGGCAAGACCCCGCTGCTCGGCGTCGACGTCTGGGAGCACGCCTACTACCTCAAGTACCAGAACAAGCGCCCGGACTACATCGACGCGTTCTGGAACGTCGTGAACTGGTCGAAGGTGGCCGAGCTGTTCGAGGCGGCTGGCTGAGGCTGCGGCTGGGTTAGTGGTTGTGCGAGCGGCCCCTCACGGGGCCGCTCTTTCGTTGGCAGTGCGGTGGAGGCGGCGGTTCTGTGGCGCGTTCGCGATGTGGCATGCCGTGTCGCCGGCCGTCAAGCAGCGCCCGCAGTCTTTTGGTCTGCCGTGTGGGGTGGGTGGCGCTGCTGTGACTGCCGTCGCCTCGTCATGCGTTTGGCAATGACGTCGGAGCCCACTTCGTGTGCCTGGCGACGGGCCATTTGGCACTCTCGGGGCGGCGGGGCAGGACGGTGCGTAATCGTGACCCTGGGGCGGGCCTCTTCACCCACTCGCTTCGGCGCCCGCGTCCGGTTGGGTGATCCGGCCGGCGGAGCGGGGCCGATCACCCACACGGCTTCGGGGGGTGCGACGCGTGGGGAAAAGACGCCGCGGCCGGGCGCCTCGGCCCGTCGGACCACGCCGGCCCGCCGGCCTGGCGGCGCGGGGCCGATGTGTCCGATCTGGGCGGAGGGGACGCCTCGATCGGACACATCCCATCCCCCTCGGACGGCGGGCACCAGTCCAAGTGCGGGGCGCACTTGCGCGACCTACCCACCTGCGCGACCTACCCACCATCGCTCAGGGCCGTCCCAAGGACGGTTAGGCTCGGGTGAACCGCCGCCCAGCCACCGGCGACTGCGACTCGTCCAGCCGCGCCGGGGCAGTGATGTCCGGGCCACTGTCGGCCGCGGCCCTCTCCAGCGCGGCGAGCCGCTCGGGCGTCATCGCGGTCGCGTCCTCGTTCTCGGCGAGCCACTCGGCGGCTTCGGCTGCGGCGGCCTCATCGACCTCGACGACCTTGCCGCGCTCGTAGTACTTGTCGATCTGCTCGAACAGGCGGTCGACGAGTTGGTCGGTGGGGACCTTCTCGAGCGGCTTGCCCTTGGAGTAGATCATTCCCGCGTCCTTGGCGCCCGTGATGCCGAAGTCGGCGTGACGGGCCTCGCCGATGCCGTTGACGGCGCAGCCGAGCACGGAGACCTCGATCGGATCGTCATAGGCCTCGAGGCGGCGCTCGACGTCGGCCACGACCGAGTCCATGTCGAACTGGAGGCGCCCGCAGGTGGGGCAGGCGATGAGGACGGGGCCACGCTCGCGGAGCTTGAGCGCCTTGAGGATCTCCCAGGCGACCTTGACCTCCTCCTCCGCCTGGAAGGTGGAGAGCGAGATGCGGATCGTGTCGCCGATCCCGTCGGCGAGCAGCGTGCCCAGGCCGACGGCCGACTTCAGCGAGCCCGACCACTTCGTGCCCGCCTCGGTGACCCCGAGGTGCAGCGGGTATGGGATCCGCTCGGCGAGCAGCCGGTTGGAGGCGATCGTGTTCGGGACCGAGGTCGACTTCATCGACACCTTGAAGTTCTCGAAGCCCAGCCGCTCCATCAGCTCCACCGTCTCGGTCGCGGCGGTGACGAGCGCCTCGACCGGGTTCTCGTACTCGAGCGAGCGCAGGTGCTCGGGAAGCGACCCGGAGTTGACTCCGACGCGCAGCGGGGTGCCGAGCTCGCTGGCGACCGCGATCACCTCGGCGACCTTCTCCGGTCCCCCGATGTTGCCGGGATTCAAACGGACGCAGTGCGCACCGGCTCGCAACGCCTTGATGGCGAGCGTGTGGTTGAAGTGGATGTCGGCGATGATCGGGATCGGCGACTCGGCAACGATCGTCTTGAGCGCCTCGGCGTCCTTCTCACGCGGTACCGCGACGCGCACGATGTCGGCGCCGGCCTCGGCGACGCGGCGGATCTGGGCCATCGTCGCGGTCAGGTCCGCGGTCTCGGTCTTCGTCATCGTCTGGACGGCGACGGGCGCACCGCCGCCGATCGGCACGGAGCCGACGTGAATCTGGCGCTCGGAGGGCATGAGGCCCAGTCTAGTTGCCGGTCTGGTCAGGCCGGCCGGGCCCGACGTGGCCGTTGACGCAGGCGGCGGAGCGGCCCGGCTACGCCGCGGGCGGAGCCCCGCCCCCACCACGCCTGCGCCGCAGCGCGAGCACGCCGAGCAGCCCCGCGAGGATGACGAGCACAACCACGACGATGATCACGATCGTCGTTGTGCCCGAGCTGCTCGAGCCGCCCGACCCCCCCTTGACCGAATGCAGGATCGCCTGGTTGATGACGGTCGAGCAGTTGGAGTACTGGGCGGTGTCGGAGGACATCATCGACCGCGCCTTGCGCAGCCACGACACCGGATAGGCATGCGTCAGCTGGCCGTGGTTCTGACAGTCGTTGAGGACCTTGAGCCCGTCCTTCGTGGTCGCCTTGCCGCCGGTGGCGGCGGGAGTGGTGGCCGTGGTGCTCTTCGTCGAGCTGGTGCTGGTGTGCTGCGCACTCGTGGCCGTGTGGTGGCGGTGGTGATGGTGGCTGTCGGCAGCCAGCGCGGGGCCGGCTCCGAGGAGCAGGCAGAGCAGCGCGCAGACCAGCGCACGATGGGAAAGACGCCTCATCGGGCGTGCAGCATATCGGCGCCTCCCGGACGGACCCGAACACGCTCCGCGTGCCAACACGGTGCCAATCCGGCGCCAACAGGATCGACCGCGAACCCGAAACTTCACCGCGGAGACGACGTTATTCTCATCCGCTTGCCCGGATCAGACCCCCGACCCGAGCCGCTCCTCACTCGCCTGTCAGGTTCGCCCCGCGCACTTGCCGCGGGCGCCGGCGCGCTGCTGCTGATCGCGGCGGCGATCGTCGTCGTGCTCGTCGTCTCGGGCGGCAAGAGCAACTCAGGCGACGCGAGCATCCCGCAGGTGAAGATCGGAAAGATCGCGCTGCCCGCCGCCGATTCGGGCCGTCAGACCCTCCAGACGATCTACACGCCGGACAACGAGATCTTCACTGACCCGACAGGGATTATTCGCGAGGCGCGCGCCCTGGGCTTCGACCGGATCAAGGTCGACCTCGCCTGGAACTCGGTGGCGCCGGATGCCTCCTCGGCGCGTCAGCCACATTTCGATGGGACCAATCCCGGTGCCTACCCCGCCTCCCGCTGGGCGATCTACGACCAGATCCTCCGCCTCTGCAAGCAGTACCACCTCGGCGTGGACCTGGCGCTCGCCCCATTTGTCCCCCGGTGGGCCGAGGGGCCAGGCGAGCCCAAGCCGGCGACCAGCCCCGCGACCTGGAACCCGAACCCGGCGATGTTCGAGCAATTCGCACAGGCGGTCGGCACCCGCTACAGCGGCCACTACACCCCCAAGGGACAGAAGAGCCCGCTGCCACGCGTGAGCTTCTGGTCGATCTGGAATGAGCCGAACCAGGGTTATCTGGGGATCTCGCCGCAGGCGATCGACGACAACAAGGTCGAGTCCTCGCCGTACCACTACCGGTTGCTCGCCGACGCGGCTTGGACCGCGCTGCAGAAGACCGGGCACGGCAGCGACACGACGCTGCTCGGTGAGATCGCACCTGTCGGCAACGTCGGGCCCAAGTTCCCGGGGCAGTTCGCCAACATGGTCCCACTGCGGTTCGTGCGCGCCCTCTACTGCGTGGGAGCCAACCTCCAGCCGCTGCAGGGCCAGGCGGCGGTGCTCCGACACTGCCCTGCCACCGCCGCCGCGTCAAAGCAGTTCGCCGCCCAGAACCCGGTGCTGTTCCATGCCACCGCGTTCTCCGCGCACCCCTACCCGCAGGCCCTGCCACCCGATGAGTCGATCCCCGATGGGCCTGACGACATCGTCCTGGCAACGCTCCCCAAGCTGTTCACGACGCTCGATCGCCTGCAGGAGGACTACGGCTCGCACAAGCGCTTCGACGTCTACAGCACCGAGTACGGCTACCAGACGAGCCCGCCCGACACGCAGACGGGCTACGTGACCCCGAGGAAGGCAGCGGTGTGGCTGAACTGGTCGCAGTACATCTCGTGGCGCCTGCCGCGATTGCTCTCCTACGACCAGTACTCGATCCAGGACCCGCCCCCCGTCCCCGGAAAGCGGTACAACCGGTTCGCGTCCGGAATCGTCACCTACAAGGGCAAGCGCAAGCCCGGCTGGTACGCCATCCGCATGCCGATCTGGCTGCCCTCAAGCCACCAGGCCAAGGGCAGCTCCACCGAAGTGTGGGGCCAGGTCGGACCGGCCAAGACGTACCCATCCTCCAAGCGCGCCCCCGCCGAGATCCAGTTCAAGCCCTCCTCCGGCGGCGCGTGGAAGACGGTCGAGACCGTCTCCACCAAGACGTCCGAGGGCTACTTCGACGTCCCGGTCGCGGTCCCGGCGTCGGGTTCGGTCCGCATCCGCTGGACCCCGCCCGCGGGCGCCGCGATCGCCAGCCGCAGCGCTGCGATCACCGTCGGCTGACCGCCGCCTCCGGACCTCTCCGGAGGCAGAAAACGCCAGGAATCCGCAACTTCTGTCCGCCAAATCCTGTTCTGGAGACCATGCTCACACCGACTCGAATCCGTTCCGTCCTGACCCATCGAATTGCCGCCGCGGGAGCTCTTACAGCCGGCGCCGTGGCCGCGCTCGGCCTCGCGCTGCCCGGCACCGCCGCCGCCTCGCACTCGCAGATCGCGATGATCCAGGACGACGGCCAGCTCCTCGCCAACCCGTCCGGCACGCTCGCGCAGATGCAGGCGCTCGGCGCCAAGACCGTGCGGCTCGAGGTCTTCTGGAACAACATCGCGCCCAAGCCTGGCAGCACGAAGCAGCCGAACTTCAACGCCGCGGATCCGAACGCCTACCCGGCCGGCGGTTGGGCCCCGTATGACGCGGTCGTGCGAGACGCCGCTGCTGACGGCATGACGATCGACCTGGTCGTCGCGCAAGGCGCCCCCCGCTGGGCCGAGGGGTCGGGCATCCCGTCCAACTACGAGGTCTCCCACAACCCGAGCGCCAAGTATTTCGCCTGGAAGCCCAACGCCAAGGACTACGGAGAGTTCCTGCAGGCAATGGCGACCCGCTACGGCGGCAAGTTCACCCCGGCCGGCGGGACGACGCTGCCGCGGGTCCATTTCTGGACGCTCTGGAACGAGCCGAACTTCGGCGAGGATCTCGGTCCGCAGGCCACCAACACCTCACGGATCTCCTACGCCCCGATGCTGTACCGCAGGCTCGTGCAGGCCGGGTACAGCGCGCTCGCGAAGACCGGCCATCGCCACGACACGATCCTGATCGGCGAGTTCGCCGCACACGGCTCGGCGCTGAGCATGGGCAGGCACGGCCGCAGCTGGCCGCAGGGACTTCCCGGCAACGCCGGCCAGACCCAGCCGATCCCGTTCGTCCACACGCTCTACTGCCTCAATCAGAGCGGCGGCAAGCTCGGCGGGACCGCGGCCCAGCAGGTCGGGTGCCCGACCACCGCGAAGGGCCGCGCGAACTTCGTCAAGGACAACCCGGGCCTGTTCAACGCCTCCGGTGTCGGCGACCACCCGTACGCCAACAACGGGACCCCGCGCAGTGATGGCAAGGGCAATCCCGACTGGTCGACGCTGCCGAACCTGCCCAAGCTCGAGTCGGCGCTCGACCACGCGACCGGTGCCTGGGGCTCGCACACGCACTACTCGATCTACAACGACGAGTACGGCTACATCACCGACCCGCCGCAGACCAACAAGGACCACTCGGTGCCCGTGGCGGTCGCCGCGAAGTACATCAACTGGGCCGAGTACATCACCTACAACGAACCGCGCGTGGCCAGCTATGACCAGTATCTGCTGGGGGACGGCGCTCCGAACGCCGAGACCGGCAACGGCGGCTTCGCGACCGGCCTGTACACCTCATCGGGCAAGCCGAAGGCGACGCTCGACGCCTATCGGCTGCCGCTGTGGCTGCCGAGCACGACGCTCTCCAAGCCCGGGCCGGACAAGGTCTGGGGCGAGGCCCGTCCGGCGTTCTGGTCCGGCAAGGCGACCAAGCAGACGCAGTCGGTCGAGATCCAGTTCCAGACCGGCGGCAAGGGCGCGTGGAAGACGATCGACACGGTGAAGAGCAACGGCTACTTCCTGGTCCGTCCGAAGTTCACGCAGAGCGGCGACGTGCGGCTCCGATACACGTACCCGTCGGCGGCGTCGGACTCGCTGCTGCCGCTGAGCGCCGCCGGCGCGACGATCATCAGCCGGTCGCAGCCGATCACCGTCAAGTAGCTCCATGGTCCAGCTCACCGATCGCGGCGCCCGCCGCGATCGGTGATACTGGACAGATGGAGACAGGCTCGGCCGAGCTGGTCGCACGGCTGCGGGCGATCTGCGGCCGCGAGTTCGTCCTCACTGACGACGGCGAGCTCGCGACCTACCAGTCCGACGGGCTGCTGCACTACCGCCAGCCGCCGCTGGTGGCGGTGCTCCCGTCCGATGCGCAGGAGGTCGCCGCGGTCGTGCGCGCCTGCTTCGAGGCCGAGGTCCCGTGGGTGGCGCGTGGGTCGGGCACCGGCCTGTCCGGAGGAGCGTTGCCCTTGGCCGAAGGCGTGCTGATCGTGCTCGCGCGGATGCGGCGGATCCTCGAGGTCGACATCGAGAACCAGCGGGTGGTCGTGCAGCCAGGCGTCACCAACCTCGCCGTCTCGCGCGCCGTGGCCCCCACCCACTTCTACCCGCCCGATCCCTCGAGCCAGATCGTGTGCTCGATCGGCGGCAACATCGCCGAGAACTCGGGTGGCGCCCACTGCTTCAAGTACGGGTTCACCACCAACTACGTGCTCGGCCTGCAGGTCGTCCTCTCCGACGGGACGCTGGTGCGGCTGCGTCGTGACGATCCCGGCTACGACCTGCTGGGCGCGTTCGTCGGCTCCGAGGGAACGCTCGGCGTGGCGACCGAGATCACCCTGCGGGTGATCCCTGCGCCCGAGCACGTCCGCACGATGCTCGCGTTCTTCCCGGACACCGGGGCCGCCGGCGAGGCGGTGAGCGCGATCGTCGATCAGGGCGTCGTGCCGGGTGCGATCGAGATGATGGACAGTCTCGCGATCCAGGCCGCGGAGGGCGCGACCGGCGCCGGATACCGCCTCGATGCCGGCGCGGCGCTGCTCGTCGAGGTCGACGGTCCGCGCGAGGAGTGCGAGAGCGTGCTCACCGCGCTTGAGCGCATGTGTGAGGAGGCGGGCGCCTTCGAGGTCCGCTTCGCGCAGACGGACGCCGAGCGCGACCTCATCTGGCGGGCCCGCAAGGCCGCGTTCGCGTCGATGGGCCGGATCGCCCCGGCTTACTACGTGCAGGACGGCGTGATTCCACGCACCCGATTGGCCGCCGTGCTGCGGGAGATCGACGCCCTCGCATCCGAGTACGGGTTGCGCGTGGCCAACGTGTTCCACGCCGGCGACGGCAACCTGCACCCGCTGGTCTGCTACGACGATGCAGTCGAGGGCGAGGCGGCGCGTGCCGAGGAGCTCGCCGGCAAGATCGTCCGCGCGTGCGTGGACGCCGGCGGCTCGATCACCGGCGAACACGGCGTCGGTGTCGACAAGCGCGACTACATGACCGCGATGTTCGGCGAGGCCGACCTGGAGACCTTCCAGCGGCTGCGGTGCGCGTTCGACCCGCACGGCCTGGCGAACCCGGGCAAGGTGATGCCGACGCCCCGTCTGTGCGGCGAGGTTCCCGGGCCGTTCCGCGAGCATCCCCTGGAGCGTGCCGGGATCGCCCAGCGGATGTGATGATGGGCACGCTCTCGTCCGTCGAGCCGGAGACCTTCGAGCAGGCCGCGCAGGCGCTTGCCGAGCTGACCGGCGCCGGCCGCTCGGTCCGGATCAGGGGCGCGGGCACCAAACAATGGGGCCCCCCGGGCAGCGACGCCGACCCGCCGCTGCGAACGGGCGGCCTGAACCGGATTCTCGCTCACGATCCGGGGGATATGACCGCCACGCTGCAGGCGGGCGTCCCTCTGCGCGAGGCGCAGGTGCGCTTCGCCGCCTCCGACCAGGTGCTCGCCCTTGATCCCCCGACCGCCGGCCCCGGCGACGATTCCACCCACCCGGCGACGATCGGCGGGATCGTCGCCACCGGCGACTGCGGCCCACTCGCCCACCGCTACGGCGGACCACGCGACCTCGTCGTCGGGATGACCGTCGCGCTCGCCGACGGCACGATCGCCCGTTCCGGCGGGACGGTGATCAAGAACGTCGCGGGGTACGACGTGGCGAAACTGTTCTGCGGGAGCTTCGGGACGCTGGGGCTGATCCTGTCGGTCAACGTCCGCCTTCACCCTCGTCTGCCGACTGTGACCGCTGGCGGGGAGACCGGCGATGCCGGGCGCCTCTGCACGGCTGCCAGAGCGCTGGCGGCGATGCCGGCGGAACTCGAGGCGCTCGACCTCGCATGGTCGGACGGCTCCGGCAGGCTGCTGGCGCGCTGTGCCGGGCCGCAAGCTCCCGCACGCGCGCAGCGGATCGCCGAAGCGATGGCCGAATGGGGCCTGGACGGCGTCGCGACCGAGACCGAGGACGAGCCGCTGTGGGAGCGCCAGCGGGCCGGTCAGCGCTCCGGCGCCCGTGCGGTGCTCCGCGTCGCGGCGGACCCCGCCGCCACCCCAGCGGTGATCACCGCCGCCGATGCCGCGAACGGAAGCCTGGTCGGACGCGCCGCGCTCGGCCACTTCTATGTCACCGTCGGCCCAGAGCAGGTCGGCATGCTCCGAGAGGGGCTCCCGGAGGGCGCGATCTCGGTGGTACACGACTGCCCACCCGACGCGCGCGAGCACCTCGACGACCCGTGGGGCGTGACACCGGCCGGTGCGCTGGGCCTGATGCGCGCGCTCAAGGCGCGGTTTGACCCGACGGGCACGTGCAATCCCCGCACGTTCGTCGGCGGCATCTGATGACTGCCTTCGACCAGCGACGACCGCCCGAGCCGGAGGTGATCGCCGATTGCGTGCACTGTGGCTTCTGCCTCGATGCCTGCCCGACCTACCAGCTCTGGGGCCAGGAGGCCGATTCGCCGCGCGGGCGGATCGTGCTCATCGCCGAGGGCCTGAAGGATGGGGGCGAGCTCTCGCCGGAGACGGTCACGCATTTCGATCGCTGTCTCGGCTGCATGGCCTGCGTGACTGCCTGCCCGTCGGGGGTGCGTTACGACCGGCTGATCGAACGGGTCCGTCCGCAGATCGAGCGCAACCATCGCCGCACCAGGGCCGAACGGGCGGTTCGCAAGCTGCTGTACGAGACCCTCCCCCACCCGCGGCGCCTGCAGCGCCTCGCTCCGTTGCTGCAGATCACCGAGCACGTGCCGACGAGGTGGATCCCGGAGGCGCTGCGGCCACTCGCGGAGGTGGCGCCGAAGCGGCCGCCCGCCGTGGACCGCGCGCCGGTGCCTGAGTTCACCGCGGCGGTCGGCGAGCGGCGCGGGAGCGTCGCGCTGCTGCTCGGATGTGTGCAACGCGTCTACTACCCCCAGGTCCATCAGGCGACCGTCCGCGTGCTCGCGGCGGAGGGCTACGACGTGCTCGCCCCGGCGCTGCCCGATTGCTGCGGCGCGCTCGAGCTGCACGGCGGCGCTGAGGATGCCGGGATGAGGCGCGCACGGCGGACGATCGACGCCCTCACCGGCGCGTCTGGAGTGGACGGGCTGGAACCGGACCACATTGTCGTCAACGCGGCGGGCTGCGGGTCGGCGATGAAGGGATACGGGGAGCTGCTCGGCTCCGAGCAGGCGCGGCGATTCTCGGCGCGCGTCCGGGACGTCAACGAGCTGCTCGGCTCGATCGAGCCCCGCGCCCCACGCGGGCCGCTGAACATGCGCGTCGTCTACCACGACGCCTGCCACCTGGCGCACGCTCAGGGCATCCGACGCGAGCCGCGGGAGCTGCTGGGCTCGATCCCCGGACTGGAGCTGCTTGAGGTGACCGCCGAGGGCGAGCTGTGCTGCGGATCGGCGGGCATCTACAACCTCGTGCAGCCCGAAGCGGCGGCCGAATTGGGCGAGCGCAAGGCCCGCCATCTGCTCGACACCGGCGCCGAGGCGATCGCGGCCGCCAATCCGGGTTGCACCGCGCAGCTCGATCTGCACCTTCGGCGGCTCGGCCGGCCGCTGCCGGTGTATCACCCGATCGAGCTGCTGGCTCGCTCGATCGGCGCACCCTGAACGCTCGGCTGGTCGCGTGCGCCGGTCCTGGCGCCCGTGGCCGACGCGCCAGCGGTGGGTCGCCTGGACGGCGGCGAATCTAGCCGGTCTCCCCGGGCGCCGGAGTGACCGAGCGGTGACCGCTAGTGGATGTTGAACGCGCCGTTAGACAGGCCGGTGATGTCGTTCGACAGGCCGATCACGAACAGCACGAGGATGAGCACGAAGCCGACCACGCCGGCGCGCTCCATCACGCTGAACGGGATCCGCTTGCCGCGGACCTTCTCGGCGAGCGCCCAGAAGATGTGGCCGCCGTCGAGCGGCAGGAACGGGAACAGGTTGATGATCCCGAGCGAGAGCGAGATCAGCGCGAGTACCTCGAACGCCAGACCGGAGCTCGTGCCGATCGCGTTCGCCGTGTAGTCGTAGGTCCCGACGACGCCGTGGAGCTTCTGGCGCTCCTTGGGCTCGAAGATACGCACCACCGTCGAGACCGTCTGCTCTGAGACCTTCCACATGCTGCGCACCGCGTAGGAGCCCGACTGCAGCACCCCGGGCGGCGTGAGGCCGAAGCTGATCCCGATGAACATGCCGCGCTCACCGTCGAGGGATGCGTACCTGGGGCGCAGCGACAGGTGGACGAGCCGGCCGGCGCGCCGGACGACGAGCGCGACTGGGGTCGCCGCCTGGCAGCCGATCACCTTCGCGCCGCCGGCGCAACGATGGCTCTCGATCTGGCGCCGAATCGCGGCCTCGGTGGAGGACACGCCGTCGGCGGAGACAATCCGGTCACCCGGCTTCAGCACGTGTGCCGCCGGGCTGCCCTTCTCCACGCTCGCCACCGACCGGTTCACCGATCCGGAGCCGGCGATGCCGCCGGTGGCGAACAGGATCCAGACGATGAGGATCGCGAGCACGATGTTGACCACCGGCCCGGCGAGGATGACCACGATCCGCTTCCAGACCGGCTGGTTGTAGTAGGCGCGCGGCAGCAGCTCGGGCGGGATGTCCTCGTTGGGGGACATCCCGGTGATCTTCACGTAGCCGCCGAGCGGGATCGCGCCGATCCCGTATTCGGTGTCGCCGCGTTTGACCTTGAAGATCAGTGGCGGAAAGAACAGGCAGAAGCGCTCGACGCGCATGCCGACGGCCTTGGCCGCCGTGAAGTGGCCGGCCTCGTGCAGGACGATGAGGGCGACGAACCCGAGGAACGCGAAGACGAAATCCATGGCCAGCGGCAGCAGTGTCGCAGTGGAGGTTATGAGGCCCGTAAGCGCGGTGCGCTAGGCGGAGGCGAGTCCATCGACGAGCTCGGCGGCGACGCGGCGGGCCTCGCTGTCGGCGTGAGCCAGGGCGTCGAAGGAATGCACGGGCGGCTGTGGAGTGCGCTCGAGGGTCTCCTCGATCACCCGCGGGATCACGGCGAAGGCCAGCCGGCCCTGCAGGAATGCGTGGACCGCCACCTCGTTGGCGGCGTTGAGCGTGCATGGCGCCGTCCCGCCGGCGATCCCGGCCTCTCGCGCCAGGCGCAGGCAGCGGAAGGTCTCCTCGTCGACCGGCTCGAAGGTGAGCGCGCCGAGCTCGGCGAGGTCGAGCGGGCGCACGGGGACCTCGACGCGCTCTGGATAGTGCAGTCCGTACGCAATCGGCACCCGCATGTCGGGGTAGCCGAGGTGCGCGAGCGTCGCTCCGTCGCACAGCTGCACGAGGCTGTGCACGATCGACTGCGGGTGGACGATCACGTCGATCCGCTCGTAGGGCATCGAGAACAGATGGTGGGCCTCGATCACCTCCAGGCCCTTGTTCATCAGCGTCGCGGAGTCGATCGTGATCTTGCCCCCCATCGCCCAGGTGGGATGGGCGAGCGCCTGCTCCACGGTCACGTCCTCCAGGTCGTCCGCCGTGCGCCCCCGGAACGGCCCGCCCGAGGCGGTCACGATCAGCCGCTCGACGGTCCCCGCGGGCTGTTCGGCGAGCAACTGGTGCAGCGCCGAGTGCTCGGAGTCGACCGGGATGATCGACGCCCCGGTCGCCTCCGCGAGCTGGGTGACGAGCTCGCCGCCGACGACCAGCGACTCCTTGTTGGCCAGCGCCAGGTCGATCCCCTCCGTGAGCGCCGCGACCGTCGGCACCAGCCCGGCGGAGCCGACGATCCCGTTCAGAACCAGGTCGCAGGGCTCCTCGACGATCAGCCGCACGAGCCCTTCCGGCCCGGACAGCACCTCCCCGTCGGTCCAGGCCTCGGCGGCCTGCGCGGCGGCGTCGGGGTCGGCGAGCGCCACCCGCCCCACCCCGTGGGCGCGCGCCTGCTCGATCAGCGCCTCCCAGCCGCTGCCCGCAGACAGGCCGACGACCTCGATCTCGTCCGCAGCGCGCGAGACGACGTCGAGCGCCTGGACGCCGATCGATCCTGTCGAGCCGAGGATCACCACCCGCCGTGCCATCGCGGCGATTCTAGGTTGGCGCGGCTCAGCGGACGATTCTGAAGCGCAGGATCCGCCTCGCGGAGCGCTGCCCGGTGGCCTGGCTCGCCGCGGTGAACGTGGCCGGGGCGGCGAAGATCGGCGTGGTCGTGCCGTCGCGTGTCCACCGGTGGGTGTGAGTTGAACGGAGATCGAGTCGGAGTTGGCCCAGAAGATCCGACCGGTATCCGGATCCATCGCGATCCCCTCCGGCATCACCACGGCCGCCCCGGTGGTGTTCAGCTCGCTGCCACCAGTCCCGCCACGGCCCACCGGCGGGAGCTCACCTGAGGTTCTCGAACTCCGCGATCAGGCGCCCGGCGCCGGACTTCGCCCCGGCTTCCAGCTTGAACGACATCCCGCCGACGGTGAGGACCACGACGCTCCCCGCGAGCAACCGCTTGGACTCGATCGAGTCAACCTCGCTCAGTGGGACGCCGCTGACGAACTCCTTGACGTCGCCGCCCTTTCCGAGCGCCAGCGGGGCGCTGACCGACAGGACGATCAATCGGCGATCGGTCAAGGCCAGCGCCATCGGGCTGACGAACCGCAGCCCGACGTCCTGCGCCGCGTCCTTCTGACGCGCCAGTTGCCGTCCGCCGATCGCCTGGCCGACCAGCCCGGCGCTGCTCGCGACGCCGGACCCGCGGGGCCGGGCGATGAACGCCGCCAGCACCCGCTCCCCGTCCTCGAGGTACGGGGTGGCCTGCTGCTTGATCTTGTCCTCGTACGACGTCCCCATGATGTCCCTCTCTGGCAGGCGCGGCGAGCGGCCGGTGTCCGATCCGGCGAGGTTTGCGACGCGATCGTCCCCCGGCTCGTCGATTGCTCGCCCTCACGCGCCCGGTCCCCACCGGCCGCTCACAGCGTGCCCCCGGTGTACTCGCTGGGCGCGCGAGACGCTACCGGCGCGGGGGCCGCAGGCAAATAACGGAAACCCTCAAACTTCGAGGTCGGCAGCCGGACTGACCCGGCTCGCCAGCTGTGCGCGCGAGCGGATGCCGAGCTTCGCGTAGGCGTGCGACAGGTGCACCTCGACGGTGTGCACGGCGATGAACAGCGTGCCGGCGATCTCCTTGTTGGAGAGGCCGGCGGCCGCGAGCTCGCTCACCCGCTGTTCGGAGCTCGTCAGTACGCCGTCTCGACGCGCCGCCATCAAGGGTTCCAATTCGGTCCGCGCCCGCTGCGCCCAGATCGTTGCGCCCATCCCCTCGAACAGCTCGAGCGCTCGCTCCAGCGACCTCCGAGCAAGCCTCCGGGCCCGCGCGCGGCGCCTGACCTGGCCCTGCACGAGCAGCGTCCGAGCGAGCTCGAACGGCATCGACTGGCGATCGTCGGCGGCCAGAGCGCGATCGAGCGCAGCCTGTGCCCCCGTGAGGTCCCCTCGCTCCGCCAGCAGCACTCCCCGGCAGCGCGCGGCGGTGGCCAGCGCCCACACGCGATCAAGGACGCGAGCGCGTGCCTCGAAGTCGTCGAGCAGCCGTTCGGCACGGTCGAGCTCCCCGAGCCCGATGAGCGCCTCGAGGGCGATTGGGAGGAACACGAGGGTGGGCTCGCCGATGCCCTCGAGTTCGAGCGCTTCGCTCAGGGGCGCGACCGCCGCCCAAGCCGCCCTCAGGTCTCCGAGCGACAGTTCGAGCAGCCCGAGCCCTGCGCTGCTCCACAGCAGCGGGAGACGGGTGCCGACCGCCATGCAGATCTCCGTTGCCGAGGCGGCCGACCGCCGACAGGTGCCGGGGTCGCCGATCTGCGCCTGGACCACCGCGAGCTGGGCAAACGCCCACGCCCGGCTCTGCTCGCTTCCGGAGACGGTCGCCTGGACGAGCGCCTCCTGGCCACGCGCGAGCGCCGCTGAGAGGTCGCCGCTCAGGCTCTCCACCCACGCCAGCCAGAACAGGATCTGCGCCAGGTCGCTCTCGTCGCCGGAGCGCTCGGCGTCCGTCTTCAGGGCATGCAGCCTGGCGCGACCCTCGTCGAGCCGGCCGGTGTACACCCTGAGCAGCGCAGCGATCCAGCCCGGGCGCAGGTCGAGCGCCATCACCCGAGAGCTGTCGTCGAGCTCGACCGCGCGGTCCACGGCCGCCCAGTCGACACCTCGGCCGTTCAGGAAGTGCACCATCGACTTGACGCCCAGTGCCTCGGCCACCAGACCGTCGTCCCCCAGCTCGAGGGCGGCGGCCAGCGCGCGTTCGGCATAGGGAAGGGCCGCCTCGTAGGTGCCGAGGTGGTGGCAGAGCACGTAGGCGACCGACAGCTCGATGGGGACCGCGACGGCGGGATCGGAGGTCTCGGCCAGCGCCGCCTCAAGCAACTCCCGGGCCTCGGCGAAGCTGTTCTCGTTGTACCGGACATCCGCCAGCAGGCGCAGCGCGTCGCACCGCAGCGGTCCTTGCGGCGCGCGGCCGAGGGTTTCTTCGAGCAGCGCCCGCGCCCGGGGGCGATCGCCGGCGTGAACGTGATGCTCGGCCGCGCGGATCGCGCGACGGTTGGCGGAGTCCGGATCCGAGCCCGGGCTGAGGCGGCACGCATGTTCGAGCAGGTCGCCCGCCGAGGACCAACCGCCGCGAGCGCGGGCGAGGTCGGCCGCTGCCTCGAGCATCGCCGCGACGCCCTCGTCGGGCCGTGGTGTCGCCAGCCCGAGGTGGTGCGCGTGCTCCTCCGGGTCGTCGACCAGCTCGGCCAGGCGGCGGTGCAGCGCCTGTCGCTGCCGGCCGGTGGTCGAGGCATACACGGCCGACGCGTACAGCGGATGGGTGAAGGCGACCCGTCCATCATGGGCTCGCAGCAGGCCCGCGAGCTCCGCCGCCTCCAACCCGTCGGCCGATGACGCGCGCTCGATCAGCTCGACGGTCGGGTGGGACAGCGCGGCGCTTGCCAGCAGCGCTCGCCGGCCGGAGGCCGACAGCCGTCCCACGCGATCGGCGACGAGCTCGTGGAACTCCTCGGGGACGGGCAGGGGCTGGCCGGCCGAGAGCGCGGGCTGCGGTCCCAGCGCCCGGGCGATCTCCAGTGCGAACAACGGATTTCCATCCGACGCCACGGCGACGCGGCGCAGCACCGGCCTGCGGTAGGAGAACCCGAGGCGCCGCTCCAGGACCGCACCGAGTGCTGGCGCGTCCAGCGGGCCGAGCCGCACGCGCGGGCTGCGTGCCTCGCCAAGCGCGCGGCGCAGCCCGAGGCGGTCGGTCGCCGCCGGGGGCGTGCGGGCGGTGACGAGCACGCCCACCGCATGGCCCTCGAGCCGTCGCACCGCGAACGCCACCGCATCTGCGCTGGCCGCGTCGAGCCACTGCAGGTCATCGATGGCGACCAGCACCGGCGCCCGCTGGGCGAGCGCGGCGATCGCAGAGCGCAGAGCGGTTCCGATCGCGCGTGCATCCGGAGCCTTGCCGGCGTCACCGGTGCCCCGCAACAGCGCATGATCGAGCGCGTCGCGCTGGCGCGCGGGCAGCGCATCCGCGAACTCGCCGTAGCGCCCGCCGATGAGGTCGGCGAGCCCGACAAACGACATCCTCGCCTCGACCTGCTCGGCGACGGCCTCGAGCACGACGCACCCCGATCGACGGCCGGCATCCAAGGTGCTGCGCCACACCTCGGTCTTGCCGATCCCGGCTTCGCCCTCGAGGATCAGCGCTCGCGGACCCTCCTGGAGGTTCGCCAGGAACGTGTGCGTTGCGCCAAGCACCCTGTCGCGGCCGACCAGCGTCTCGTCCATCGCGTCAGTGCAGCAACCCGATCCAGACGTAGTAGCCGCCGATCGCCGTGAAGATCACGGCGTCCAGCCGGTCCAGCGCACCGCCGTGTGCTCCAAACACCGTGCCGGCGTCCTTCGCCCCGGCGTCACGCTTGACGACCGATTCGAACAGGTCGCCGATCGGCCCGAGCACCGCCACCGTGAGGCCGAGCAGCAGCGAGTCGCCCTCGGTCAGCCAGGCCTGCTGGAAGCGGCCGGCGATGAACACGGTGAGGACGGCGGTGAACATGCCGAGGAACAGTCCCTCGACGGTCTTGTTCGGTGAGATCGCGGGCGCGAGCGGGCGGTGTCCGAACATGCGCCCGCCGACGTACGCGCCCGTGTCGGCGAGGAACGTGCCGAGCATGACGTCGATCACGATCGAGTTCCCGTGGGGCAGCTGACGCAACAGTTCGGCATGGGCGAAGCCGAGCCCGATCCAGAAGATGCCGAGCAGGGTGCCGGCGATCGCGACCGTCGGCATGTTCTGACGTCCCTCGAGGATGACGGCGAGGAACGTCACCGGCAGGGTGGCCATCGCCACCTCCAGGACCGTGCGATCGCTCCCGTACCGCGCGGCGATCACCAACGCCACCGCGCTCGCATACCCGACGAATGCGGCGGGCCGCCAGCGCTCGAGCATCCGATAGAGCTCCAGCAGGCAGAGCACCGAGACGACAGCCATCAGCCCCATCCAGGCAGCGCCGCCGATGTCGACGAACACGATCGCGATGAACGCGAGCGGAACCGCCACCAGCACGCGGGCGAAGAGGTCAGAGCCCTGCGAGCGCTGCCGGGGGCGGTCCCCGTCCGGCTCGCGCCTGGGCCCGCCCTGGGTCCCCTGCGGCTCCGCTCCCTCCGGCGACTCGCGCCGCGCCCGTCGCTCGGCGCGTTCCCGACGCTCCTCGGAGCGGACGCGATCGGCTCGCTCGGCGGACATCAGCGGCCTCCGAACCGTCGCCGCCGCTCGGCGAACTGGTCAAGCGCGCGAGCGAACACGTCGCGTGAAAAATCCGGCCACATCTCGTCGCAGAACACGAGCTCGGAGTACGCGGTCTGCCAGATCAGGTAGTTGGAGACCCGCTGCTCGCCGCTCGTTCGGATCAGAAGATCGGGGTCGTGCATGTCCGGGGCGTAGAGATGGGCGGCGAACTCGGCTTCGGTCGTTCCAGTGAAGGTTCGCGCTGCATCGATGATCTCCGCCCTGCCGCCGTAGTTGAACGCGATGAACAGCGTGATCCGAGTGTTCTGCGCGGTGAGCTGCTCCGCCCACTCGATCCGCTCCACGAGGCTCGGCGGCACCGGGTCGGTGCGGCGTCCGACGAAGCGGATGCGGACGCCCTCCTCGTGCATCTCCTGCGCCTCGTAGGTGATGCGCCGCTCGAACAGCGCCATCAGCCCGGCGACCTCCTCGTCGGACCGCGACCAGTTCTCGGTCGAGAACGAGTAGACGGTGAGCTGCTCGATGCCGAAGTCGGCGGCGCTGCGCAGCGTCGCCTTCACCGTGTCGGTCCCCGCCTCGTGGCCCGCGAGCGTCGGCAGGCCGCGACGCTCCGCCCAGCGGCCGTTGCCATCGGTGATGATCGCGACGTACCGAGGCCACCCCTCTCTGCGGTCGGCGCCGAACGGGGTGGGGTGCAGCGCGGTCATCTACACCTCGAGGATGTCGTCTTCCTTGTGCTTCAGCGCGTCGTCGAGCTCCGACACGCGCGCATCAGTCACCCTCTGCAGCTCGGTCTCGGCCCGGTGCTCGTCGTCGGAGCCGACCTCGCCCTCCTCCTTCAGCTCGCGCAGGTCGTGCATCACGTCGCGTCGGATGTTGCGAATCGCGACGCGGCCCTCCTCCGCGATGTGGCGAACGACCTTGACCAGCTCCCGCCGTCGCTCCTCGGTGAGCTCCGGGACCGAGAGGCGAATGATGTTGCCGTCATTGCCCGGGGTCAGCCCGACATCGGATTCGATGATCGCCTTCTCGATCGCCTTGATCGAGGTCTTGTCGAACGGCTGGACGGTGAGCAGTCGCGGCTCGGGAGCGGTGATCTGGGCAAGCTGCCGCAGCGGCGTGACCGCGCCGTAGTAGTCGACGCTCACGCGATCCAGCAGCGCCGGTGAGGCGCGACCGGTCCGGACCGAGCCGAACTGGTCGCGGGTGGACTCGACCGACTTGGCCATCCGGTCGCGAGCGTCGGCCAGCAGCTCGTCGATCATCTCCGAATCACTCATCGACTCTCCTCGCTCTCCGACGTGCGGTCAGTCGCCGACCGTGAACTTCGAGAACCGGCGAATGACGATGTTCTCTCGCATCTCAGACGAGAGTGCGGCTCGCATCTCCTCGATCGTCTTCCCGGCGTGCTTGTCCTCGTTGACGTGCTTCTGGCGCAGCAGCACGACCTCATCGAGCCACTTGTCAAGCTTGCCCTGGACAATCCGCTCACGGACGTTCTCCGGCCGGTCGGCCGCCTGCTCGACGGCGATCCGCTGCTCGCGCTCGCGGTCCTCGGCGGGGACCTCGTCCTCGGTGATCGCCATCACGGGCGACGCGGCGACGTGCAGCGCGATGTCTCGCGCGAACTCGACGAACTTGTCGTTGCGCGCCACGAAGTCGGTCTGGCAGTCGACCTCGACGATCGCGCCGATCTTGTTGTTGGCGTGGATGTAGCTCTGGATCGCGCCCTCCGTGGTCGCGGCGCCGGCCCGCTTGGCAGCGGACATCTCGCCCTTGACGCGGAGCAGCTCGACAGCCTTGTCGAGGTCTCCGTCTGTCTCGGCGAGCGCGTCGCGGCAGGCCATCATGCCCGCCCCGGTGCGCTCCCGGAGCTCCTTGACGTCCTTGGCGGCGATGGCACTCACGATGCGTTCTCCTGGTCTGCGGCGTTGTCGGTGTCAGGGGTCTCGGCCTTTGCGTCCTTGTCCTCGGCGGCGGCAGTGGTCGCCGGGGTGACCGGTGCCTCCGGCTCGCCGGCGCTGGCGGCGGGCGTCTGCACGTCGGAATCCTCTGCGGCGGGGGCAGCCTCGGGCGCAGGAGCCGGCTGTGCGGTCTCGGACTCGGCGGCGTCGGGCGCTGCGGCCGGCGCTGCGGCCTCAGGCTCCGCCGCTGCAGCTTCGGCCGCCGCGGGTTCGGCCGCCGCGGGTTCGGGCTCGGCGGGTGCGGCCGCAGCGGGCTCGGCCGGTGCGGGCTGGGCCGGTGCGGGCTGGGCCGGCGGCGTTGCGGGCTGGGCAGCTGCGGCAGCGGCAGCCGCGGCCTCCTGGCGCGCGCGCTCCTCGGCCTCGAGCCGGGCCTTCTCCTCGGCCTCTGCGCGGGCCTTCTCCTCGGCCGCGAGGCGTGCCTGCTCCTCGGCCTCGCGCCGCGCCTGCTCCTCGGCCTCGCGTCGGGCGCGTTCCTCGGCCTCCTGGCGCTCGCGCTCCAGGCGCGCCCGCTCCTCCTCCTCGCGGAAGAGGTTGTGGCCCTTGGCGACGATGTCGCCGATCGCGCTCGTGATCGCGGCGCAGGACCGGATCGCGTCGTCGTTGCCGGGGATCACGTAGTCGATCCCCTCCGGATCGCAGTTCGTGTCGACCAGGCCGATGATCGGGATCCGCAGCCGCTGGGCCTCACGGACCGCGATCGCCTCGGTCTTCAGGTCGATCACGAACATCGCGTCAGGGACGCGCTGCATGTTCTTGACGCCGCCGAGGTTGGCGCGCAGCTTCTCCATGTCGGCTTGGGCCGACATCCGCTCGCGTGTGGGCAGCAGCTGCAGCTGGCCCTCAGCCTCGTAGCGCTCGAGGTCGTGAAGACGCTTGATGCGGAGGGAGATCGTCTGGTAGTTCGTGAGCAGGCCGCCGAGCCAGCGATGGTTGACGTACGGCATCCCGGCCGCGGTCGCGGTGTCCTTGATCGCGTCGCGGGCCTGCTTCTTGGTGCCGACGAACAGCACCGTTCCGCCCCGGCGCGCGATCGTGTCGGCGAACTCGCGGGCCTCCTGCAGCAGCGCGTCGGTCTGCAGCAGGTCGATGATGTAGATGCCGTCCCGCTCACCGAAGATGAAGCGGCGCATCTTGGGGTTCCAGCGTCGAGTCTGATGGCCGAAGTGCACGCCGGCCTCCAGCAGCTCTTTGATCCCGATCTCGGGCATGGTCCTGCTCCCTTGTGATTGTTGGTACGGCGGATGCCCGTCTCTGCCGGAGGCGCGGACCTCGACACTGATTGCCGAGGCAGGGTCCGCAGCTCCGACCCATCGAGGCGGGGTCGGGTGTGATTGACGCCGTCCAGTCTACGCCAGTTCTGAGGCATACCGGCGTTGTCTCAGACAGCGAGTCGCCGCTCCCTCATCAATGGTGGCGGCACGCACGCGATCCGGTCCTCCCTCCCCCTAACTCCGGTGGGACCGGTTCGGCCGGCGCGGCGGGGCGGCACGGACGGGCCTCCCCGCCGCGCGCCGGTCACACCGGGCGTGGCTCCAGCGAATACTTGTCGGATGGAGGCCGAACGTCAGCTGCGTCAGGACTTCGAGGGGTTCTACCGCGCCAACCTGCAGGTGGTGCTGGCGTTCTGCCTCGCTCGCACCGGAGATCCGGAGCTGGCGGCGGATCTCGCCGCGGAGACCTTCGCCGCCGCGCTGATCGCGCGGGACGGGTATGACCCCGGGCGAGGGTCGGCACGCCAGTGGCTGCTGGGGATCGCGGCGCACAAGACGACCGACGCGCTGCGCCACGGCCATGTGGAGCGCCGCGCCCGGCGGCAGCTCGGCATGGCGGAGATCGCCTGGTCCGAGGACGACCTCGAATACGTCGCGAGCATCGAGCCGGGATCGCTCGACCACATCCTGGACGAGCTCCCCGAGCACCAGCGGCGCGCCGTCGAGGCGCATGTTGTCGACGAGCTCGGCTACGGCGAGATCGCCCGGGTCGCGGGCGTCTCTGAACAGACGGTCAGAAAACGCGTGAGCCGCGGCCTCGCCGCACTGCGCCGGCAACTCGACAAGGAGCCACGATGACAGGCGGATTCGACCAGCTGGCCAGCGAGTTGAGCGCAGCGGAGCGACGGCTGGCGGCCGGCGCGGGGCGTCCCAACCGTCTTCGCGCGCTCGTGCTCCCCCTCGTCACGACCGCGGTCGTCGCCGCGGTCGTCGCCGTGGTCCTGCTCACCGGGGCGGGAACCCACCAGCCCACGCAGCAGCAGGGCGCCGGTCCGGCGAGCTCACCCGGGCCGTCCTCCTCCTCTCGGCAGCCTGGCTGGAGGCTGCCCTGCAACGAGCGCGTGGGAACCCAGGCGCCGGCGCGGGCGATGCCCGTCGTGCTCGGCGCGGTCGCACTCCCCGGCCGGCCGGACGAGTCCCGCGCGCTGCAGACCGGCCGTGACGGGGCGCGGCTGTTCGCCAAGTCCGGTCTGTGGGTGCGGTCCGGCACGCGCTTCGAGTTGATCGTCCCCGCCGCGCTGCGCGATCGGCTGACGATGACGTGGGGCAACGCCGGCGAGGGCAACCACGGAGACGTCTTGATCGACCCCGCATGTCGCGCGGGGAGCGCCCGCTGGGTGAACTACGTCGGCGGCTACTGGGTGCGCCACCCCATGTGCGCCACGCTGATCGTCGCCAGCGGCGGACGGCGCCGCCGGGTCCGCATCGGGATCGGCACCGGATGCCCGGGCCAGCGCCCACCCGTCGCTCCGACCGAGCGCTGAGCGACCGCGCCCGGATCTGTCGCGGCCGGTGCGCGTGACGAACCATCCGCGCCAGACCCGGTGAGTGGAGACGTCAGCCCGCGGCCCGCTCCAGCGCGTCGCGGAGGTCGGCGGGTAGCTCCGACACCACGTCCACCGGCTCGCTCGTGACCGGATGGGGAAACGCCAGTCGCGTGGCGTGCAGGAACTGGCGCTCCAGGCCGAACGCCCCGGCCCGGCCGTACTGAGGGTCGCCGGCGACCGGGAGGCCGATCGCGGCCAGGTGGACGCGGATCTGGTGGGTTCTGCCGGTGTCCAGCACGATTCGCAACAGCGCCGCGTCGCCGAGCAACCGCTCGATCTCGAAGTGAGTGCGCGCCTCGCGCCCCGCGTCGGTGTCGATCGACATCATCAGCCGATCGCGGCGGTCTCGCCCGATCGGCGCCTCGATCGTGCCCGTGCGTGCCTGCGGTGCGCCCTCGACCAGCGCGAGGTACTCCCGCCGCAGCTCACGGCGGGCGAGCTGCTCCTTGAGCGCGCGGTGGACCGCGTCCGAGCGAGCGACGACGAGCAGTCCCGAGGTGTCTCGGTCGAGTCGATGGACGATCCCCGCCCGGCTCGGATCCTCGCCGCCGACTGCGCCGCGAGCGGCGAGCGCCTGAGACAGCGTTCCCGTGCGGTGCCCGCGCGCCGGGTGGACCACGACCCCGGCGGGCTTGTCGATGACGAGCAGGTGCTCGTCCTCGAACGCGACCGTGAACAGCGTCCCCTCCTCCGGTACCGGGTCGGCAGCGACGAGTGCATCCTCGGGAAGCGCGACGAGCACCGTCTCGCCCGCTGCGAGCGCGTGGCGCTTGACGACTGCGCGCCCGTCGACGCTCACCGCGCCCGCCTCGATCAGCGCCTGGGCACGGGCTCGGGACCCGACCGGGTCGGCGAGGAACCGGTCGAGCCGCGTCCCGGCATCCCCGGCGCCGACTTCCAGGCGGAGCTCGCTCACCGCCGCCCTGAGCGTCCGGAGAGCTCGAGCACGATCAGCAGCGTGATCACGCCGATCGTGATCGAAATGTCGGCGACGTTGAACGCCGGCCAATGGGGGAACTTGATGAAATCGGTCACCGACCCGTTGATCAGGCGGTCCAGCAGGTTGCCGAGTGCGCCTCCGAGGAGCAGCCCGGTGGGGATCCACAGTCCGCGCTGGGTGGGGTGGCGGGCGAAGTAGAGGACCAGCGCGAGCAGCGCGAGGCCCTCCACGATGATCACCACGGGGCCCGCCCCTGAGAGGAAGTCGAATGCCACTCCGGTGTTGCGGTAGTGCACGAGGCGCAGCACACCTGGGATGACGGTGCGTGACTGCAGATAGCCGATGTGGCCGCGCACGATGTGCTTGGTGATCCGGTCGGCCGCGATCACGACGGCGGCAAGCAGCGCGGCCTTGAGAACCTGCTTCACGCCAAACGGCTCCGGCTCCGCCGCTCAGCTCGTGATCAGCGACACGAGCAGGATGCGGATGACGTACAGCACGATGATCGCCACCATCGGCGAGAGGTCGAACGCGCCGAATTGCGGGATGAACCGCCGGAACAGGCGCAGGTACGGGTCACAGACGTCGCGGAGGAAGCCGAGGATCGCATCCGTCCAGCGCGCATATGGCATCCGCATCCCGAAGGAGAACAGCATCGAGAGCAGGATGTGGATGAAGATCAGAACGATGTAGACGAAGATCAGCGCGCTTACGTAGTTCGCGATGTCATCGCGAGTGACGGCCGCGATCAGCGTCATCGCTGCGTCCCTTCGACCGCGTCCATGGCGTCGGCGAACGCGGTGCGCAGACCGGCGCGCTCCAGCGCGTCAAGCCCGCGGGCGGTGGAGCCGCCCGGTGAGGTCACCTCGCGGCGGACCGCCAGTGTGTCGCCGTCGCGGACCGCGAGCAGATCGGCGGTGCCGGCCATCGTCGCGATGGTCAGCCCGGAGGCGACCTCGGGGCTCAGCCCGTGGCGGATCGCCGCGTCGGCCCATGCCTCGGCAAGCAGTGCGAGGTACGCGGGGCCGACGGCGCTGACCGCGGCGGCTGCGCCGAGCAACTGCTCGGGCACGCGGGCGACCCATCCGATCCGCTCGAACAGCGCGAGGACCTCCTCACGGAGGACCTGCTCGCGCACCGCCTCCTCCGCGTCCGCCGCCGCGTCGGGGCCGGGATCGGCCCACAGCAGCACCCCGCGGCGGACCTCCACCGGCGTGTTGGGCTCGATCCGGAAGACGGGGAGCCCGGGATAGGCCTGCCAAAGGTCGCGCAGCGTGGTCGCGCCGAGGATCGAGACGACCGCCTTCGCCTCGCCCGCGATCTCCTCGGCGACCGCCCTCAGCTGATAGGGCTTGTGGCAGAGCACGACGAGATCTGCCTCTCGCGCCACCTCGAGGTTGCTCGCCGCGCGTCCGCCGAGCTCATCGGCGAGCGCCTGCGCGCGACCGGAGCCCGAGTCCGAGCACAGCACCGGATCGCCCCAACCGCGGGCGAGCGCCCGCGCCATGTTCCCCGCGCCGATCAGTCCGACCTTCATGGGGACGGAATCTATCGGCGCCACCGGGTGTGACGGGACGCCTCCCGCCGCGCCCAGCCTCAGGACTGGTTGAAGAAGCCCTTCTCCACGAGGCGCGCACGCTCCTCGGCGGAGACCTCGACATTGTGTGGCGTGAGCAGAAACACCTTGTCGGCGATCCGCTGCATGCCCCCGTCGAGCGCGTAGGTGAGCCCGCTGGAGAAGTCGATCAGGCGCTTGGCGAGATCGGTGTCGGTCCCCTGAAGGTTGACGATGACGGGGATCGAGTCCTTGAACTTGTCGGCGACGTCCTGGACATCGTTGAACGACTTCGGGGCGACGAAGTGCACGCGCACGTCCCCGCCGCTGCGGCCATTCCCACTCGGCCGCGGCGTCGCCACCGGGCGCAACGACGAGGTGCGGGGCGCCACGGCGTCGTCGGCGAAGATGTCGTCGATCTCGTCCCGGCGCCTGCGCGCGGAGGGCATCCGGCGCACGTTCGGCCGATCCGCGTAGCTCTCGCGGATCTCCTCCTCGGGCTCGGTGTACGGCTCGTCGTCGTACTCGTCGTAGTTGTCGTCCTCGGCGAGGCCGAAGTAGACGAGCGTGCGGTGCCATGTGTCACGAATCGGCATATGCGATGAATCAGGTTCGCCTGCGAGACGGGAAACCCTGCACTGAATTATGACGCGCTTTCGTACAGGATCGTGCCAAGGCGCACGATCGTCGCCCCCTCCTGCGCGGCCACCGCGTAATCCTGGCTGGTTCCCATCGACAGTTCGTCCAGGCCGTTCGCAGCCGCCAGCTCGGCCAGCCTGGCGAAGTGCGGGCGACTCTGCTCCGGGGAGGCGGCCTGCGGCGGCATCGTCATCAAGCCGACCACGCGGACCGGACAACGCTCCAGGAATCCGGCCAGGTCGTCGACCGGCACGCCGCTCTTGCCCTCCTCGCCCGCCACGTTGACCTCGACCAGCACCTCGCAGGCGGGCGGAGCATGACGCTCGAGCTGGGCGAGCGCCGAATCGCTGGCGACGGAATGGATCCAGCGCACCCGCCCGACGAGGTCTCGGACCTTGCGGCTCTGCAGCGCGCCGATGAAGTCCCAGGTGAACCGCTCGCGGGCCACCTCCTGCTTTGCGGCGAGCTGCTGCGCGCGATTCTCGCCCACCAACGTGACGCCACCCTCGGCGAGCGCCGCCAGGCACTCGGCGGGCAGGTACTTGACCGCCGCGAGGATCTGCACCGCGTCGGGATCGCGACCCCCCTCCGCGATCGCCTCCCGCACGCGAGCGAGGTTCGCCGCGACCGTCTCCGCGGACAGCCGGTCGATCAGGTCAACCACGCGAGACCTGCCTGACGTCCGGTCACGCCGCGGTCGCGACGGTGGGAGAAGAACAGCTCCGGATGGCACATCGTGCACAGGCCGATCGCGTGGACCGCGTCCGCTCCGGCCTCGGCGAGCTGCGCCGCGGCGATCGCGCTCAGGTCGAGGTTGTTCGCGCGGCGGCCCTGCGGGCGGTCGGAGAAGGCGGCGTGCACCTCCGGGCCGACCTCGTAGCAGCACGGTCCGGCGCCGGGCCCGATCGCGGCATGCAGCTCGGCGCCCCCGTCGGCGAGCTCACGGACCCGGTCCACTGCCCGCCCGAGCACCCCCGCGGCGAGCCCGCGCCACCCGGCGTGGGCGATTGCCACGGCGCCGCCCCCCGCGACGGCGACCGTGAGACAGTCGGCGCCGAGGGCGCCGAGCGCGACGCCGCTCAGCCGCGTGGCGCGCCCGTCGATCTCGGGCCGTTCGCCGAGCGCGGCCGGGTCGCCGAGCACGTCGACCCGGTCCCCGTGCACCTGGTACATCCAGCCGGCCGGGGGAGCGCCGAGGAGGCCGGCCAGCCGAGCGCGGTTTGCGTCCTGGTGGTCAGGATCATCCGCGGTTGCAAAGCCGAGGTTCAGCGAGGCGTATGCGCCCTGAGAGACCCCGCCCCGGCGCGTCGTGAACGCGGCGCGAGCGCCGGGGAGCTCGATCGTGAACTGTCCGTTGCGCTCCTGGAAGGGTTCGGGGACCGGCATTCACGCCGAGGCTATCCGCCGCCCCGGGCGGCGCCGAGAGCGACGGCGAGCTGCTGCTCGCGGGTCGGTGCCGTCCCGTCCAGCCGCGCGCCGAGCGCGGCCCGCAGACCGACGGAGACCGCCGGGCCACGGCGCACCCCCGCGTCGACCAGGTCACCGCCGTCGATCTCCAGACGCACCGCCGCATGCTCGGCGAACCATCGCGCGAGCGCCGCCGCCACCTGCGGGGAACCGAGGCCGGCCGCCAGAGCGATCGTGGCCGGCTGATCGACGGGGAGCGCGTCGAGCAGGAGCGAGGGCGGACCGTCGGTCGGCACCCGTTGGGCCAGTGCGGGGGCGCCCGCCGCGGCTGCCAGCACCTCCCGCCGGGTGAACCCATCGAAGCCGAGCCGGTCGAGCAGGGGCCGCCGCTCCGGCTCGGGAACCCCGAGCAGCGCCGCCGCGAGCACCACGTGCGCCTCGTCCACAGGCGACCCGTCCGATGGATTCACCGCCAGCGCCCGCCGCACCGCGTCAGGGTCCTCGATCCCGAATCCGGGGGCGACCGCCCCGTTGATCCCGAGCGAGCGCATCACCTCGAAACCCGGAATCGGGTCGTTCTCTGCGGCGAGCAGCTGCAGTTCGGTACCGACCCGAGCGCCGCTCACCGTCGCCGGCATACCCGCAGCCACCGCCTCCCGGGCGAGCTGGGCCGTCGATGGCTCGACCGCGAAGCCGAGTCGGCCGGCGTAGCGCGCGAGGCGCAGCAGGCGGGTCGGGTCGTCACGGAAGCTCGCCTCGTGCAGCACCCGCAGCCGACCGCGCTCCAGGTCATCGATCGCGTCCGGGACGGTGAGCAGGCTGCCGGCGTCAGGTCCGCTGAGACCGAGGGCGAGCGCGTTGACCGTGAAGTCTCGCCGCGTGAGGTCCTCGCGGATGCCGGCCGGCGCGACGACAGGCAGCGCTCCCGGTCGCGGATAGGTCTCGCTGCGCGTCGCGGCGAGGTCGTAGCGAACGCCCTCTGCTCCCCGGACCGTCGCCGTCCCGAAACGCCCGTGGGTGCGGATCGGCCCGTCGCGGGCCGCCAGGCGGGCGGCCAGCGGGCCCGCGTCACCGACGACGACGAGATCGATGTCGGCCGGCGCCGCGCCGAGCGCGAGGTCGCGAACGGCCCCTCCGACGAGGTAGACGTGCTCGGAGCCGGCCCGGATCGCCGCGAGCGCGTGGGGACCGCCGGACAGCGCAACGATCCGTTCGGCGAGCTCGCGGGGGCCGGGTACGACCATCGCGCCCCATCATCGCGCGCCGGGGCGATGGTCGCGGCGGCGCCTCGATGGTCGCCCCGCGGACGACCCTGCGCGTGCTCTGAGGATGACTTCCTAGGATGGCCCGCCATGAGGTTCCTACCGCGGCGTCCGCTGTGGCGAGCGGTCCTGGGGCTCGCGGTCGTCGTTCTTGGCGTCGTCGTTGCCGGGGCGGTGATCGTTCTCAGCCGGCCCAAGAACATCTCCCATCCGAACGTCCAGTTCACCGCGCCTCAGACCACGACGACGTCGACGACGACCAAGCACCGCGCCCGCAAGCCCCCGGCCTTCTCCTGGCCCTGGTACGGGTACAGCGCGGCGCGAACCCGTGACTTCGCTGCTCCCGCCGATCTGCATCCGCCCCTGCACACCGGCTGGGCGTATCACTCGGGCGCGCTGCTGGAATTCCCGCCGTCGATCCACGGCGATCAGATGTTCTTCCTGGACGACAGCGGGGTCGCCAGGGAGATCAACACGCAGACCGGCAAGGTCGGCTGGACTCGCCAGGTTGGCAGGCTGGCGGCGGCCACGCCCGCGATCGACGCCAAGGCCGGCACCGTGTTGATGCCGGTGCTCTCCGATCACACGTCGACGCCCGGCAACGGCCGATTTGTCGCGCTCTCGATGGCGACCGGGCGCGTGAAATGGTCCAGGCCGCTGCGGGCCGGCAGCGAGTCCTCAGCGATCGTCCACGGGCGCACCGTGTACTTCGGTGACGGCGGCGGCACGCTGTACGCGCTGAACGTCGCCAACGGCCACGTCCGGTGGACCTACAAGGCGTCCGGGGCGATCAAGGGCGGCCCGGCGCTGTGGCACGGCGACCTGTTCTTCGGCGACTACTCCGGCCGTGCCTACGCGATCCGGGCCTCAGACGGCCATCAGGTGTGGGCGGTGTCGACCGAGGGGGCGCACTTCGGCTTCGGCTCCGGCCAGTTCTACACCACTCCGGCGGTGGCCTACGGGCGGGTCTACATGGGCAACACCGACGGTCGCATGTACTCGTTCGGAGCGCGCACCGGTGCGCTCGCGTGGGCGACCACCACCGGTGGCTACGTCTATTCCTCGGCGGCGGTGGCCGACCCCAAGCGCCTCGGTCCGACGGTCTACGCCGGCTCCTACGACGGCTACTTCTATGCCTTCAATGCACGGTCGGGACACGTGCGCTGGCGTCACTGGGCGGGCGGCAAGATCTCCGGCTCGGCGACCGTGATCGGCAACGACGTCTACTACTCGGACCTCGCGACACACACGAGCACGGGGCTGAACGCGACGACCGGCTCCAGAGTCTTCACGTTCAACGACGGCGCGTTCACGCCCGTCGTCGCCGACGAGCAGGCGATCTACCTGATCGGGCACGGCTCGATCTACCAGCTGCTCCCGACCCACCGCAAGCACCACAAGGCGAGCGCGAAGTCCAAGCACCGCACGGGTCATCACAAGGCCCGACACACGAGTCGCCGCACCACGCATCATCACGCGGCTCACCACCGCAAGAAGCACTCCTGAGTGCTCTCCGAGGCTCGGAAACCCCCGTCCAGCAGGGGATATCGACACCGCTGCTATACTGCGTCGTCTATGCGTTGTCGTAGTGGAAGTCACTGTCAGCAGCCGGCCGAGAACGGACGCCGGTTCTGCGCGGAGCACGCGGCGGAGCTCGATCGCATGCGCGAAGAGCTCAAGGATGCCGCAGCCGCCCGCATCGGACGCGGCCGGCCCAAGCGGTCGTCCACCTGCTGCCGGCCCGGCTGCTACGAGCCGCGCGTCCCGCCCGCCGCGTACTGCGATGCATGCGCAGCGGCTGGGTACGTGGAAGAAGCCGCTTAGCGCGGCCGGCTCGACAGCTCCGGAACCCCAGCCCATCTTTCAGACCTCCCTTCGCCACGGTGATCGCGCCGGATCATCCTGTTGCGCGAACGGGGAGCCCCGCATCGACGAGAGACGCCTTGATCTCGCCGACCGTGAGCGTGCCGTAATGCAGGATCGATGCGCACAGCACGGCGTCGGCGCCTGCCTCCAGCGCCGCGTGCAGGTCCTCGACGCCGCCGGCGCCGCCTGAGGCGATCACCGGGACCTCGACCGCCTCGGCGACCCCGGCGGTGAGCGCCAGGTCATAGCCGGCGTTTGTGCCGTCACGGTCCATCGAGGTGAGCAGGATCTCGCCCGCGCCACGCGCGGCGCCCTCGGCGGCCCAGGCGACCGCGTCACGGCCGGTCGCCGTGCGGCCGCCGGCCAGGAACGCCTCCCAGCCGAAGCCGGTCCCGCCCACCCGCTGTTTGGCGTCGATGGCAAGCACCACGCATTGCGCGCCGAACCGCGCCGCGAGCTCGTCCAGGAGCTCCGGGCGGAGAAGCGCCGCCGAGTTGACCGAGACCTTGTCAGCACCCGCGTCGAGCACCGCCTGGGCGTCGGCCACCGAGCGGATGCCGCCGCCGATCGTGAACGGAATGAACAGTTCGTCGGCGACCCTGCGGGCAAGCTCGACGACCGTCTCACGGGTATCGGAGGTGGCGGTGATGTCGAGCAGCACGAGTTCGTCTGCGCCCGCCGCGTCGTACCGGGCGGCGAGCTCGACGGGATCGCCGGCATCGCGGAGGCCGACGAAGGCCGTGCCCTTGACGACCCGGCCGCCGTTGACGTCGAGGCAGGGGATGATCCGCTTGTAGTGCACCCGCAGCCAGGCTACCCGGCGCTGCAGCCATCCAGTGCGGCTTGGCCCGCGCCGACGCCGAGCCGTCCCTCGAACAGCGCGGTGCCGACGATCACCCCGCGCAGCGGCGGCAGGGACGCTGCTCGCAGCGACGCGAGATCCTCGACGCTCGCCACGCCACCCGAGTAGACGATCTCGTCATCGGGCCCAACCACCTCGCAGGCAGCGCGCAGCGCCGCCATGTCCGGTCCCGCGAGCATGCCGTCGCGTTCGATACAGGAGAACACGAACCGCGTGACCCCCTGCTCCCGCAGCGCGGCGAGCGCCGCGGCGGCGCTGATGTCGGTCTGCTCGGTCCAGCCCGCGGCCGCCACCCGACCGTCGCGTACATCGACCGAGACCACGATGCGCTCGCCGCCGTGGGCGTCGACCATCGCCTGGGCGAACGGAGGATCGCGCAGCGCGGCGGTGCCGAGGATCGCTCGGTCGGCCCCGGCCGCGAGGACTCGCTCGACGGACTCGGGGTCGCGCAGCCCACCGCCCACCTCGACCGGAACCGCCACCGCCGCCGCGACCCGCGTGACGTGGTGGAGGTTGGCGGGCGTGCCCGCTCGCGCTCCGTCGAGGTCGACGAGATGCAGCGCGCGGGCGCCGTCGGCGACCCAGCGCAGCGCCGCGTCGAGCGGATCGGCGTCGTAGACGGTCTCCCGGTCGAACTCGCCGCGCGCCAGGCGCACCGCGCGGCCCCCGCGGATGTCGACCGCGGGCCACAGCACGATCGGGGAACTCATGCGTGGACGGGATCGGGAGCGTCGGACACGAGCGCGCAGAACGCAGCAAGCAGGCCCAGTCCCTGCGCGGAGGACTTCTCGGGGTGGAACTGGGTGCCCATCACCGACCCGCGCTCGACGATCGCCGCGAACGTCTCCCCGTAGGTCGTCGTCGCCACGACATCCGCGGGATCGGCGGGCCGAACCGCGTAGGAGTGGACGTGGTAGAAGGCTGCGTCCCGTTCCGGCAGCCCTGCGGTGAGCGGTGCATGCCGAACCGGGCGCACCTCGTTCCACCCGATGTGCGGGATCCGCAGCCCGGACGCTCCGGCGTCCAGCCGAGTGACCTCGCCCGCCAGCAGCCCGAGGCCGGCGGTGTCGCCACGCTCGGAGGAGCGTTCGAATAGCAGCTGCATCCCGAGGCAGATCCCCAGCACCGGCCGTCCGCCGGTGGCCGCGTCCCGGATCGGCGCGATCAGGTCAAGCTCCGCCAGCGAGGACATCGCCGCGGCGAACGCCCCGACCCCGGGGACCACGAGTGCGTCAGCGGCGGCCAGCCGGCGCGGGTCGCGGGTGACCTCCACGCGCGCGCCGACGTGCTCGAGCGCCTTTTGAACCGAGCGGCGGTTGCCCATCCCGTAGTCGACGACCGCGACCGTGACCATCGGCCGGATGCGCGGCGATCCCTCGGTCACACGAGCGACCCCTTCGTCGACGGGATGCCCGTCTCGCTCGGATCGATCGCTGTCGCGGCACGCAGCGCCCGCGCGGTCGCCTTGAACGCCGCCTCGATCATGTGGTGCACGTTGGTGCCGGCCTCGATCGTGAGATGCAGGGTGATCCGGGCATGGATCGCGAGCGCGCGCATGAACTCCTCGCACAGCTCATAGTCGAACTCACCGATCGCACCCTGGGGCAGGGACGCCTCGAATGCGCACAGCCCGCGCCCGGAGATGTCGATCGCGCAGGCGGCACGTGCCTCGTCCATGGGAACCGTGGCCTGTCCGTAGCGCGCGATCCCCCGGCGTTCGCCGAGCGCGACGTGCAGCGCCTCCCCGAGGCAGATGCCGACGTCCTCCACGGTGTGGTGACCGCCGGTGTGCAGGTCTCCCGAGGCGCGCACCGTCAGGTCGAGGTGGCCGTGGCGGGCGAGCAGCTCGAGCATGTGATCGAAGAACCCGATCCCGGTCGCGCGCTCGCCGGCCCCGGTGCCCTCGAGGGCGATCGACAGGGAGATGTCGGTCTCGCCCGTGCGCCGCTGCAGATCGGCACGGCGCGGATCAGTCATCCGCACGCGCCTCCATCGAGCGGGCGTGCAGCTCGAATCCCTCGGCGCGTGCGACCGGCGCGGCGGCGTCGGCGAGGGCAGCCGCCCCTGAGCCGATCCGCACCTCGGAGAAGTGCCGGCGGAAATGCGCCGGCGACAGGCCGGAGGCGAAGCGCGCCGCGCCGTTGGTCGGCAGGACGTGCGTGGAGCCCGCGACGTAGTCCGAGAACGCCGTGCCCGAGCGCGGGCCGATCAGCACGCAGCCGGCGTGCCGGATGTCGGCCGAGAACGCCTCGGCGCGCTTGCCCATCAGCTGCAGATGCTCGGGGGCGAACGTCTCGGCGACGACGAGCGCCTGGTGGAGCTCAGCGACTCCGATCAACCGGACGATTGCCTCGCCATCCTCGGCGGCCTCGATCTGCTCCTGGACCGCGTCGAGCAGCGCGTCGGAGTCCGACAGCAGGATCACGATCGAGCCGGGGCCGTGCTCGGCCTGGGCGAGCACGTCGAGCGCCAGCGGCTCGGGCTCGACCGAGTCGTCGTGGCCGTCGGCGATCACGACGAGGTCGCTGGGCCCCGCGAACCCGTCGATCGAGACCTGGCCGAACACCTGGCGCTTGGCCTCCTGCACGTAGAGGTTGCCGGGGCCGACGATCACGTCGACCGGCGCCACCGACTCAGTGCCGTAGGCGAGCGCCGCGATCGCCTGCGCCCCGCCCATGCGGTAGGCGACCGTCGCACCGGCCAGGCGCCAGGCGGCGAGCAGCACCGGATCGACATCGCCGCTCTCGCCCGGCGGCGAGCACACGGCGATCTCCCCCACGCCCGCCACCCGCGCCACCACCACCCCCATCACGACGGTGCTCGGATACGGAGTCCGCCCGGCCGGCACGTACACGGCGCCACGGGCCAGCGGGACCTCCCGCACGCGGACCTCGTGTCCGTCGAACTCGACGTTCCGGTCGACGGCCAGCTGCGCCTCCGCGACCCGCGTCACGTTCGTGATCGCGAGCTCGAGGCCCGCGCGGATGTCGTCGTCGAGCCGTTCCAGCGCGGTGTCGAGCTCGGCGTCGGGAACCATGAGCGAAGCGGGCGTCGCGCCATGGGTGTCGAACTCTCGGGTGTAGTAGCGCAGGGCGTCATCGCCGGAGGCGCGCACGCGCGCAATGATCTCGGCGACCGTCTCGGACACCGACTGGGGCGCGGGGACGAGCTCACGCAGCTCCCGTGCGAGCGTGGCGGCGTCGCCCGACAGCGTCTGGCGCTCACATCGCACGGATCTGCTCCGTCAGCGCGTCGATCTCGGCCGCCCTCAGCTTGTGGGCGACCGGATTGGCGATCAATCGGGCCGTGGTCACGGCAATCTGCTCGCGGATCACCAGACCATTCTCGCGAAGCGTCGTCCCGGTCGCGGTGAGGTCGACGATCGCCTCCACCAGACCGGTGAGCGGCGCCAGCTCCACGGAGCCCTTCACCTCGACGATCTCCGCCTGACGACCCGTCTCCGCGAAGTAGCGGGTTGCGGTCCGCGGGTACTTGGTCGCGATCCGCACCACTCCGAGCCGGCGCAGCGCCTCCGCGCCCCGATCGTCGCCCGCCTCGGAGGCGAGCACCATCTCGCAGCGGCCATAGCCGAGGTCCATGAGCTCGTAGACCTCCCGCTCGGACTGCTCCATCAGCACGTCCTTGCCGGTGATCCCGATGTCCGCGGCGCCGGCCTCGACGTAGATCGGCACGTCGGTCGGGCGCATCGTGATGATGCCCTCGTCAGAGAACAGCAGGCGGCGGTCGTTAGAGCGCACCTCGGCGGTGTCGATGCCCAGCCGGTCGAGCACGTCGAGCGTCTCGCCGAGCAGTGCGCCGCGGGGAACCGCGATCCGCAGCCGCCTCACGCTGATCGCCTCCGCTCCGCATCCGGCCTCGCTTGTAAGTCGGCAGCGTGAGTCATCCAGCTTCGGGTCAGCTGCTCCTCGCTGGTGAGCGCGATGTGCAGCCGCTCGACGTTGAGGGCGAAGCCAACCGCCGGCAACGGATGCCCGAACGTCGCCAACAGGTCGTCGTAGCGACCGCCGCGCCCGATCGGCATGCCGAACGCCGGGTCGTAGATCTGGAAGACGGCGCCGGTGTAATAGCCGAGGCTCCGGACGAGCCCGAGGTCGAAGATCACGCGCTCCGCGGCCTGCGCGCCGAGCAGCGCGTGGACCTCGCGCAGCGGTGCCAGGGCATCGTGGAGGGCGCCCTCGAGCCCCTCGAGCACCTCCGGCCCGCCGCGAGCGCGAGTGAGGCGCAGCAGCAGTTCGGTCTCCGCCTCGGGCAGCGAGAGCGAGCGGATCTCCCGCTCGACGCCGACGAAGTCCCCGCGCGCGAGCTCGGACAGGATCAGCTCCTGCTCGTCGACGTCGACGCCGACGGCCTCCAGCAGCGATGGGAACAGCGACGCGTCGCCGAGACCGATCCGGTAGCTGTCCAGGCCTGCCGCGTCGAGCGCGGCACACAGCACGGTGAGCACCTCCGCGGTGCCGGCCGCTCCTCCGACTCCCAGCAGCTCGACGCCGGCCTGGAGCACCTCACGTGACTGCCCGCGCCCGGCCGCAACGCCCCGCCAGGCTGAGGCGAGATAGCAGAAACGCAGCGGGCCCTCGGCGTGCGGGTAGCGGGTCGCCACCAACCGCGCGATCGGGACCGTCATGTCGGGTCGCAGCACGAGCACGTCACCCTGGCCGTCGAACACCCGGTAGGCGGATGCGGAGACGGGCAGGTTGGCGCGCGCGAACGTCTGCTCGTGCTCGAGCGCCGGTGTGGAGACCTCGCCGTAACCGGCCGTCGCGAACACGTCGCGGATCCGGTCGGTCATCGCGCGCAGTTCCCGCATCTCGTCGGGCAGCACGTCGCGCGTCCCGCTCGGGATGCGATCGACACGGACCGCACTCACCCGGCCTGCCCCTCCCGAGCCGTCGCCCCGATCTGGAGAACGGCTCCCGGCGGTCACGCGGTGACGGGTGCGTCTTCCAGACGGGTCAGACGGGCGCCGAGCCCGCGCAGGCGTTCGTCGATCCGCTCGTAGCCGCGGTCGATCTGGCGGATGTTGCCGATCTCGGTGCGGCCCTCGGCGCACAGCGCCGCCACCAGCATCGCCATGCCCGCACGGATGTCCGGCGACTCAACCCGCCCGCCGCGCAGCCGGCGCGCGCCGTTGACGATCACCCGGTGCGGATCGCAGATGATGATCTCCGCGCCCATCGAGACCAGCTTGTCGGTGAAGAACAGGCGGTTCTCGAACATCCACTCGTGGATGATCACCGAACCGCGGCATTGCGTCGCGAGCGCCACCGCGATCGAGGTGAGGTCGGCCGGGAACGCCGGCCAGATCCCGTCCTGCACAGTCGGCATGTGGTCGCCGCGGTCGTTGCGGATGATGAGGTCCTGGTTGCCCGGGACGATCAGGTCGCGGTCCTGCTCCTCGGAGCGCAGGCCGAGGCGTTCGAACACGAGACGGATCATCCGCAGGTCTGCCGGGCGTGTGTCCTTGATCCGCAGTTCGCCACCGGTGACGCCCGCGAGCGCCATGAACGAGCCGATCTCGATGTGGTCCGGTGCGATTTCATGCGTGCAACCGCGCAACGTCGCCTGACCGTGGACGGTCATCACGTTGGAGCCGATCCCGTCGATCGGGGCCCCCATCGCGGCGATCATGCGGGCGAGGTCCTGCACGTGGGGCTCGGAGGCCGCGTTGCGGATCACGGTCGTGCCGCGAGTGAGCGCAGCCGCCATCAGCGCGTTCTCGGTGGCCATCACCGACGCCTCGTCCATCAGGAAGTCGCAGGGGCGCAGGCCGAGTGCCGGTGCGGTGAGGTCGACCTCGTTCCAGCGATCGTCGACCTCGGCACCGAGCGCGCGGAACGCATCGAGGTGCGGGTCCAGACGGCGGCGCCCGATCACGTCGCCGCCGGGCGGCGGCATGTGCGCTGAGCCAAAGCGCGCCAGCAGCGGTCCGGCGAGCAGGAACGACGCGCGAATCCGCTCCGCCATCGCCGGATCGACATATGTGGAGTCCACCCCGGAGGCATCGATGCGCAGCTCGCTGTCGGTGACCCACTCGACGCTCGCACCGAGCATCTCGAGCAGCTGCACCATCGCCTCGACGTCGGCGATCCGCGGGACGTTGCGGAGCACGACGGGATCCTCGGTGAGGAGCGTCGCGGCGAGGATGGGCAGTGCGCTGTTCTTGTTGCCTGCGGGCGTGAACGTACCGGACAGCGGCACGCCGCCTTCAATGACGAACTTCTCCAGGGGAATCGACCTCGATCCGTGGACGGGGGCGTGAGCTAGGGTACCGGGCATCGTGGTGGAGGATTCGCGCGGGCATGCCTGGACCCTTCTTTGCGAATGGACGCAGAGCGACTCGTTGCGCCGCCATGCGCTCGCCGTGGAGACCGCGATGCGCGCCTATGCGCCGCGGTTCGACGGTGACGCCGAGCTCTGGGGCCTGACGGGCCTGCTCCACGACCTCGACTACGAGCGCTTTCCGGACATGGATACCGACGACGGCCATCCGCGGACCGCGCTGCGTGAGCTCGAGGCGCGCGGCTACCCGCCGGAGCTGGTGCGGGCCGTGGCCTCCCACGCGTCGTTTCTCGGCGTGTCCCGGGACAGTTCGATGGAGAAGGCGCTGTTCGCGGTGGACGAGCTCTCGGGTTTCCTGCTGGCGTGCGCCTACGTCCGCCCCGAGGGTCTGGTCGGCATGACGCCCAAGTCGGTCAAGAAGAAGATGAAGTCAGCCGCGTTCGCCGCTGCCGTGAGCCGCGAGGACCTCACGGGCGGCGCGGCGGAGCTCGGCATGGACTTCGACGAGCATGTCGCGTTCGTGATCGCAGCGCTCGCCGAGCGACGCGACGAGCTGATGCCGGCCACCACGGAATCCGCCGGCTGATGTCCGATGGCGCCGCCGTGCGGATCGTCGTCCTGGAGGGCGACGAGACCGGTCAGGAGCTGCTCGAGCAGTCGCTGTGCGTGCTCGATGGCGACCTGCTGGGGCTCCCGGACCTCGAATTCGAGCGTTTTGACCTGTCGCTGCAGACGCGGCGCGAGACCTCCAACGGGATCGTCGATGACGCGGCGACCGCCATGCGCGAGGCAGGGCTCGGACTCAAGGCAGCGACGATCACGCCGGAGGGGCGTGACGACGTCGGATCGCCGAACGCGATCCTGCGCGAGAAGGTCGACGGCAAGGTCATCGTCCGCACGGGTCGGCGGCTGCCGGGCGTGGCGCCGATCGCGGGAGTCCACCACCCGATCTCGGTCGTCCGGATGGCCGTCGACGACGCCTACGGCGCCGAGGAGCGCCGTTCCGGGGAGGCGGGCTCGGCCGGCGAGATGGCATACCGCACCGAGAAGATCAGCCGCTCGACCTGCCACGCGGTCGCCGAGTACTCCTTCCAGGCCGCGGCCAAGATGGGCGCCCGCGTCTACGGCGGCCCCAAGTGGACCGTCTCGCCGACGTATGAGGGGATGCTCAAGGAGGAGCTCGACGCGGCCGCCGAGCGACACCCCGACGTGCCCTACCAGCCCGTCCTGATCGACGCCACCTACGCCGGTCTGCTCTCCGGGGCGACCGACGCACCGCTCGTCATCCCGGCGCTCAACCGAGACGGCGACTGCCTGTCGGACCTCGTGCTGCCGATGTTCGGCTCGATCGCGGGGGCGGAGTCTGTGCTGCTCTCCTTCGAGGGCGACGAGACGACGGTCGCGATGGCCGAGGCTCCCCACGGCACCGCGCCGGCACTGCTCGGCAAGGATCTGGCCAATCCGCTGGCGATGATCCTCGCCTGCGGCGCGCTGCTGCGCCATGCGGCCGACCGTCACGGCCCTGACTTCGAGCGCGCCTCCCGCGCGATCTACGAGGGCACGCTTGAGACGATCGCCGGTGGCGTCAAGACGCCCGACCTCGGAGGGCACGCCGGAACCACCGAGTTCACCGGAGCCGTGGTGCAGCGGATCGCCACCAAGCTCGACGTCTGGTCCTCGCTCGGCTCCTGAGCGTGTCTGCGGATCCCGTGGCGTCCCTCCCCGTCTCGGTCGTCATTCCGGCCTACAACCGCGCCGATCTGGTCGCGCGTGCGGTACAGAGCGCGCAGGCCCAGCGGCCGGTTCCGCCGGCCGAGGTGATCGTCGTCGATGACTGCTCGGGCGACGACACCGGCGCGGTCGCCGAGCGGCTCGGAGCGACCGTGATTCGCCACGAGGTCAATCGCGGCGAGGCCGGAGCGCGTAACACCGGGATGGAGCACGCCTCCCACGCGTGGGTCGCGTTCCTCGACTCCGACGACGAGTGGCTGCCCGACCATCTCGCGCGGATCTGGCCGCGCCGGGAGGGCCACGTCGTCGTCGCCTCGAGCGCGATCGCGACCGGTCCCGACGGGATCTCGCTGCTCGGCCATCCGCGCGGCACGTTCACGATCACGCGCCATCGCGACCTGCTGGTGCCCCAGAACCCGGTTCCGCTCAGCGGCTCGATCGCAGAGCGTGCGGCGCTGCTCGCCGTCGGCGGGTTCCGCCCGTGGAAGACGGGGGCCGACCTCGACATGTGGATCCGCGCCCTTCCCCAGGGCTCGATCCTGCTCTGCCCCGAGCCGGGGTTCCTCTACCACGTGCACGCCGGCCAGGTCTCGGGCGACACCGCGCTGATGCGCCGCAACCTGCTCACGATGATCGACGACCATCGCGCGGAACCGTGGTGGAGCGAGCAGCTCCGGGAATCGGTCGAGGTGACGACGCGCTGGGACGCGCTCCGCTCCGCGCAGTGGGCCGGCGACCGCGCCGGGATGCGCCGCAACGCCCGCTGGCTGCTCGACCGGCCGCGTCGCGTCCGGGATGTCGTCTCCCTCTGGGCGTGGCGGCGCCGGGTCGTGCGCCGGCTGTCCGCAGTCGCCCCTGAGGACGTCACGGCCGCGCGCGAGCGCGCCGGATCAGCGGCGCACTAGCGCCTCGAGGCTCCCCTGGACTCGAGCAGCCGCTGCGCCCGACTCCGTGCTGAGGCGAGCAGGGCGGTGCCGAGCGTCTGGGCAGCCTTGCGGACGGGTGGGTTGTCGATGAACGAGCGCTGGTACTCGAAGAACCGCGGGCTGACCAGGTCGAGCGGCCAGCCGGCGGGCGCGACCGGCTCCTTGCGGAACTGCGCGTCGGCGCTCGCGTAGAGCAGCGCATTCTGGGCGTAGAACGGCGTCACGTCGTCGTCGTCCCACACCTGCGGGCGCACCACGTCGATCGCGCGGTAGCCCTCCTGAGCGAACAACGCGTGCCAGTAGCTCTGCCAGCGCTCGTTCTGATGGTCGACCCCGCCCTGCAGCGGGATCGCCGCCGAGAACAGCACGACCGGGGCGAGGCGCACGAGCTCCCTGACGAACGCGTGAGAGCTGCTCGGCGGCAGGTGCTCTGCGACCTCGACCGAGACCGCCAGGTCGAAGCGCTCCTCCACCCCGAGCGGCTGCGCAAGGTTGCGCGCGAGAAACCGGTCCGCTGGGATGAGTAGCGAGCTGCGATCGACGTAATCGCCGTCGATGCACAGGCCGCGCTCGACTCCGGCGTCGAGGAAAGCGCGGACCCACGGACCGACGCCGCCGCCGACGTCGACGACGGAACGGACCTCCAGCAGTTCGAGGATCAGCGGCGCGACCTTTCGCGCCGAGCGCAGGCTCTCGTTCGACTGCGCGGCATAGAAATCGGTGTCGTAGAGCCGGGTGCTGGAGTCAGGCATAGCGCGGATCGTAAGGGGGCTACCCGCCCCGTCCGCAGTGATGCATAGGATGATGCGCGTCGGTCGCTTTGGCTCGGAATCTGCGACGCTTCGAGATGCGATGCAAGATTCCTCTCAGAACATACGTTCCGTCCGAGCCGACGCGTAGCCTCGAACATATGTTCCAGGTAACGAAGAAGCGGCTGCAGCTTCTGCTGGACGTCGTCGACGACATGCTCGTCGGGGCGCCCGAGGAGGATATGGAGATCGCCGCTCCCCACCCCCATGCGCGCACGGTCCAGCTGCGGATCGAGCGTCGCGCCGGCAGCGTCGCGCCGCGGGCGGCGCACTGCCTGTCGCCGATCCACCGCCCGGCTGCTCGACGCAGCCGGGAAACGGTCCGCTAGCCCCGGCGGACGCGCCGCCCGGGTTCTCAGCGGCGCGCCGGTTCCTCAGTGACCCGAGGCGATGGGAGCGGACGCCCTGAGACGGGCTGAGGCCAGCGCGCTCAGGTCACCGACGTGATAGGCCATCAGGTACCAGGCGAGATCGCGCTCGGCACGCGGCGTCCTGCTGAGCTGCTCCCCCACCTGCGCACAATGCGCCACCTCCGGCGACAGACCTTCGAGACCTCGACCCGGGCCCGACGAACGTCCTGAATCGCGAGACATAGCTCACGCTCCCTCTGGGGTTGCAGCAGTACGTGGAGCGTGCTCCGATGCGTGGCTTTTGTCAAGTGGTCAGGGCCTGCGGTCGGCGTGCCGCGCTGGCCAGCCGCAGCGGGCACGTCCTCGGCCGGCGTCACGCTGCACGGGCGAGCACAATGAGGCGGTGACCGAGCTGCGCACCGACCGCCTCCTGCTTCGCCAGTGGCGGCCTGAGGATCGCGAGCCATTCGCCGCGATGAACGCCGACCCCGAGGTGATGCGCCACTTCCCCTCGGCGCTCGACCGCGCGGGAAGCGACGCCCTCGCCGAGCGCGCCGAGGCGCGGATCGCCGAGCGCGGCTGGGGTCTGTGGGCGGTCGAGGCGCTGGACGGCGCCGGCGACTCGTACGGAACTGCGTTCGCGGGCTTCATCGGCCTCGCGCCGGTGTCCTTCGAAACCCACTTCACGCCGGCGGTCGAGATCGGCTGGCGCCTGGCGCGGCGGTTCTGGGGCCGCGGCTATGCCACCGAGGGCGCTCGCGCGGCGCTCACCTACGCCTTCGTCGAGCTGGAGTTGGAGGCGGTGGTCTCATTCACAGCGGTCGCCAACGACCGCTCCAGGCGTGTCATGGAGCGGCTCTCGATGACGCACGATCCCGCCGACGACTTCAACCACCCGAACCTGCCGGGCAGCCCGGTCGAGCGCCACGTCCTCTACCGGCTGCGAGCGGAGAACTTCGGGCCAGGCGAGGCCGCGCCGCCGGCGCGCTGACGCCGCCGCGGTTGCCGGTCAGACGAGGCGTTCGATCTTCAGCTTGCGCACGCCGCGGGGCGTCTGGAGCTCCACCGTCTCACCCACGGGCTGGCCGAGCAGCGCCTTGGCCACCGGCGACTCGGCCGAGAGCTTCCCGGCGCCGCGATCAGCCTCGGCCGCCCCGACGATCGTCCAGCGATGCACCTCATCGGTCCCCAGGTCACGGACCTCCGCCTCGACGGCGAAATCCATCTTCGTGCCGTCGCCGCCCACCGACGCGACGACGACCGCGTTGCGCAACCGCTGCCGCAGCCGCTGGATGCGGGTCTCCAGGTGAGCCTGGTCCTCCTTGGCCGCGTGGTACTCGGCGTTCTCGCTCAGATCACCGTGACCACGGGCCTCGAGGATCCGCGCCGCGATGTCCCGCCGCGCCACCGTCTCAAGCTCGGAGATCTCCGCCTTCAGAGCCGCCAACCCCTCCTCGGTGATCGGCTCCCCTGCGTCATTCGATGTACTCATCATCAAATTGTCCCACCTCCCGGGTTACGACGCGGTCACACCTGTCTCTCACGATCAACGCCCCGCGGACCGCTCGCGCTCCGCAGGAGACCCGTCAGGCCCGCGCCGGATTACCGAGAGCGCCGGCGGCCCCGGCGTTTCGGCCAAAGGGTGCACGGGGCGGGTGGAAGGTGGCGGCGTGGGGGCCCTGCTGCCCCAATCGCGTGCCTCCGCCCGACCCACCCGCACGGGGACACAACCAACAGACCGACACCCAAAGCCCGAGGCACGCGTTCTTGGGGCCAAGCAGGACCCACACCGCCACCCCTCCACCACCCCCAAAGAACGACAAAAGCCCCGCCAGCCAAAAGGCTGACAGGGCTCATGTACACAAAAACCGGCGGCGACCTACTCTCCCAGGCCCTTGCGGGCCAAGTACCATCGGCGCTGAGGGGCTTAACGGCTCTGTTCGGAAAGGGAAGAGGTGTTTCCCCCTCGCTATAGCCACCGGAAACTTGTCAGGAGCGTCTGCCCGAATAGGTGCCGGAAGCGGCATCCCCGCGAGCGCTCCAACGAAGGTGGAGACCGCTCTTCACGGGCCTTCAAAACCACACAACAGCCAATGAAACAGGTATCGAGAAGATAAAAAATATCCGTCAAGCCCTCGACTTATTAGTACCAGTCTCCTACGAGTGTCACCACTCTTCCAGATCTGGCCTATCAACCTGGTGGTCTACCAGGAGTCTTACTCCCTCTAGGGGATGGGAGAGCTCATCTTGAGGCCGGCTTCCCGCTTAGATGCTTTCAGCGGTTATCCGATCCGCACGTAGCTAACCTGCGATGCCCTTGGCAGGACAACAGATACACCAGAGGTGCGTTCATCCCGGTCCTCTCGTACTAGGGACGAATCCTCTCAACTCTCCAACGCCCACGGCAGATAGGGACCGAACTGTCTCACGACGTTCTGAACCCAGCTCGCGTACCGCTTTAATGGGCGAACAGCCCAACCCTTGGGACCTACTACAGCCCCAGGATGCGACGAGCCGACATCGAGGTGCCAAACCGGGCCGTC
>DASXZK010000030.1:0-30181 GCA_036501965.1 Solirubrobacteraceae bacterium | reverse complement strand
TGATGCCGATGCGGTCGGTGCCCCACCGCGTCGTCTGCCTGCTCGGCCTCGATGACGAGGAGTTCCCGCGCCGCACCCCGCGGGACGGCGATGACCTGATGCTCTCCGACCCGCATGTCGGCGAGCGCGACCCGCGCAGCGAGGATCGCCAGCTGCTGCTCGACGCACTGCTCGCCGCCACCGAGCAACTCCTCATCACCTACACGGGCAACGACGAGCGCACGAACACCGAGCGCCCGCCGGCCGTCCCGATCGGCGAGCTGCTCGACGCCGTCGACGCGACGGTCCGCTGCGAGGGGCAGGGCGGCGACGCCGAGCTGAAGGCCAGTGACCGGATCCGCGTGCGCCACCCGCTGCAGCCGTTCGATCCGCGCAACTTCACCGGCGAGTCGCCGTGGTCCTTCGACGGGGTCGCGCTGGATGGTGCCCGCGCGCTCACCGGGCCGCGCCGACCCGCCGCGCCGTTCCTCACAGAGCCGCTGCCCGAGCTCGGCGAGCGCGACGTCGAGCTCGACGACCTGGTCGCGTTCGTCACCGCGCCGGTCCGGTCGTTCCTGCGCCGCCGGCTGGGGGTGAGCCTGTACGACGCCGACGACGAGGTCGACGACGCGCTGCCGATCGACCTCGACGCGCTCGAGAAATGGGGCGTGGCCGAGCGTCTGCTCCAGGCGTGCCTGCGCGGGACACCGTTCGCCTCCGCCGTCGCCGCAGAGAAGGCCCGCGGAACCCTGCCCCCCGGCGCGCTCGGGGACGGGGTGGTCGACGCGGTCAAGCACGTCGTCATCGCGATCGCGACCGAGGCTCATGGGCTCACCTCCTCTGACGCCGAGCACGATCCGATCGACGTTCGTGTCGCACTCGACCACGGGCGGTCGGTGACGGGCACCGTCACCGGAGTCACCGGTGACACGCTGCTCTCGGTCTCGTACTCGCGGGTCGCGGCCCGGCACCGGATGGGCGCGTGGGTGCGGTTCCTGGCACTGGCGGCCACCGATCCGGAGCGGGATTTCTCGGCGATGACGATCGGCCGTGGGTCAGGCCGTGACGATGTGCGCACGTGTCACCTCAAGCCGTTCTCGGCCGATCCGGACGAGCGCGCTCGAGCGGCCCGGGCCGAGCTCGGGGTCCTGCTTGACCTGTACGACCGGGGCATGCGCGAGCCCCTCCCGATCTTCCCCAAGTCATCCGCAGCGTGGGCGGAGGCGCGGGCGGCCGGGCAGGATCCCGAGCCGGCGGCCCGTCGGGAGTGGGAGAGCGGCTACGGGAAATGGGGCTGGATCGAGCGCGAGGACGCCGACCTCTCCCACACCCTCGCCCTCGGCGGCCGCATCTCCCTCACCGACGTCCTCGCCGCGGCGCCCGCCGCGGATGAATCGGGCGATGGCTGGGCCGACGAGGAGGAGACTCGACTCGGCCGGCTCGCACGCCGCTACTGGGACCCCCTCGCACAGCACGAGCAGTCGAGCAGCCGATGACCGCGTCCGAGCCTCGGGAATTCGACGTCTGCGGAGCACTGCCGTCGGGCATCACCGTGCTCGAGGCGAGCGCCGGCACCGGCAAGACCCACACGATCGCCACGCTCGCGGCCCGGTACGTCGCCGAGGGGACGCCGCTGGACAAGATCCTGCTCGTCAGCTTCACCCGGCTGGCCGCGGGCGAGCTGCGTGAGCGCGTCCGCGCACGGATGATCCAGGTCGAGCGCGGGATCGCGGCGGCGCTCACCACCGGCGCACCGAGCTCGGATCCGGTGATCACGATGCTCGCCTCCGGTGACGGGCGACGCGCCCGCTCGCGCCTTGCTCACGCGATCGCGGGCTTCGACGCGGCCACGATCGCCACCACACACAGCTTCTGCCACGAGGTGCTCGGCGGTCTCGGGATCGCCGGCGACCTGGAACCCGAGGCCACGTTCGTCGAGGATCTCTCCGCGCTGCGCGACGAGGTCCTCGACGACCTCTACGTGCGCAAGTACCGGGCGGCGGCAGCGTCAATTCCCTTCGACGAGGCCGCGAAGATCGTCCGCAAGACGATCGACACGCCCACGGCCACCGTTTCCGATCCGTCCGAGGAGCGCTACGACGAGCGCATCTCGCTTGCCGGAGCGGCGCGGGCCGAGCTCGAGCTCCGCAAGCGCCGCCTCGGGGTGATGAGCTACGACGATCTCGTCGGGAGGCTGCGGGACGCACTGACCGGGGAAAGCGCGGAGGCGGCTCTGGCCCTGCTGCGGGCACGCTTCGAGGTCGCGCTGGTCGACGAATTCCAGGACACGGACCCGGTCCAGTGGGAGATCCTGCGTGAGGGTTTCGGCCAGCCCGGCCAGACCCTGGTGCTCATCGCCGATCCCAAGCAGGCGATCTACGCATTCCGCGGCGCGGACGTGTACGCCTACCTCGACGCGACCGGCGCCGCGTCCGACCAGGCGACACTCCCGGTGAACTGGCGCTCCGACCAGGCGCTGATCGATGGGCACGATGCGTTGTTCGAGGGGGCGCAGCTCGGTCATCAGGGGATCGTCTACCGCCGCGTCCGAGCGGCGCCCGACCATGGCGGCTCGCGGCTCGCCGGCGCACCCCACGGAGCGCCGCTGCGCTTCCGGGTCGTGAGGCGTGAGGATCCCGGGCTCGACCTCACCGCCAAGGGCTTTGCAGCCAAGCCGTCGGCCCGGGAGCTGATCGCCGCCGATGTGGCCGCCGACGTCGCGACCCTGCTCGGGTCCGGAGCCACCGCCGCCGATGAGCCGATCCGCCCCGGTGACATCGCCGTCCTCGTGCGTAACCACATCCAGGCGGGAATCATCAGGGGGTCGCTCGAGGCGGCCGGGATCCCGGCGGTCGTCAGCGGCGCCGGCAGCGTGTTCGCCACCGAGTCGGCGCGTCACTGGCTGCGTCTGATCGAGGCGCTCGAGCGCCCCACGTCGCTCGCGCGCGCTCACTCGGCAGCACTCACCGACTTCGTCGGGTGGTCGGCCGCGCAGCTGGCCTCGGCCGACGACGCGCCCGGCCACACCGGCGAGTCCGAGTGGGAGGATCTCCACCGCCGGCTGCATGAATGGGCGCGGATCCTGCGCGGTCGGGGCGTCGCCTCGCTGCTGCAGGAGATCACGACCTCCGAGCGGCTGCCGGCGCGGCTGCTCCACGACGAGGACGGCGAGCGCCGGCTCACCGACCTGCGCCACATCGGACAGATGCTGCACGCCGCTGCGACCTCAGACGGACTGGGCCCGACCGCGCTGGCGGGATGGCTGCGGGCCCGGATCAACGAGGAGGCGGGTGACGAGGAGCGCACGCGCCGGCTGGAATCCGACGATGACGCGGTGCAGATCCTCACCATCCATCGCAGCAAGGGGCTGGAGTTTCCGCTCACCTACGTCCCGTTCCTGTGGGACGGGCGACCTGACGAGATGGCCGGGCCGATCACATATCACGACGCCCGCGGTCGGTTCATGCTCGACGTCTCACCGGGTGGCCCCGGCCGGCGTGATCACGCGCGCCAATCGGTCGCCGAGGATCGCGGGGAGGATCTGCGCCTGGCGTACGTCGCGCTCACTCGCGCCCGCCACCAGGCGGTCGTCTGGTGGGCGGGCAGCTGGGACAGCCAGAACACGTCGCTGACCCGTCTCCTGTTCGCACGTGACGAGGCGGGCGCGGTCAAGCCCTCTGTCGGCTACGTGCCCGACGACGCGGCGATGCTCGGCCGCCTGGCGACGCTCGCCCAGTCCTCAGGGGGCGCAATCTCCGTCGAGCACGCCGCGGTCCTCGCCGGCGCGCACTGGACTCCGCCGCTCGCCTCCCCCGATCGCCTGGAAGCCTCCACGTTCGATCGCACGCTCGACCTGCGCTGGCGCCGGACGTCGTACACCGACATCACCGCCGCCAGCTACGACGCGTCGGTCGGATCCGAGCCCGAGCAGCCGCTCGTCGAGGACGAGCCATCCGCCGAGGAGCCCGCTCCGACGAGTGCCGTGGCCGCGGTCACGGAGATCGCGGTGCCCGCGCTGCTCGGCGACATGCCGGTCGGCGCGGACGTCGGGACGTTCGTGCACAGCGTCATGGAGGCCACCGATTTCGCCGCACCCGACCTGCGCGCCGAGCTCGCGGCGAAGATCGCCGAGGTGCGTTCCCGCCGTGCCGTCGACATCGGCGACCCGGAGCTCGTCGCCGACGGCCTGGCCGCGATGATCGGCACCCCGCTCGGCTCCGTCGTCGGCGGGATCGCGCTGCGCGACGTCCCGCGAGCGGATCGGCTCGACGAGCTCACCTTCGAGCTGCCTCTCGCCGGCGGGGACGCTCCCCAGGGCTGGGTGACCGTCGACCGTGTCGCCGCGGTCCTGCGCGACACGCTCCCCGCGCGCGATCCCCTGGCCGGCTACGCGGCCCGGCTGGACGACCCGTTCCTGCGCCGCTCGTTCCGCGGCTATCTCACCGGCTCTCTGGACCTGGTGCTCCGGCTTCCGGGCCCGAGGTTCGCGGTCCTCGACTACAAGACGAACTGGCTCGGGGAGCCCGGCGAGGAGCTCACCGCCTTCCACTACCGCCCAGAGGCGCTCCACGCCGAGATGTACCGCCACCACTACGCGCTGCAGGCGCTGCTCTACACCGTCGCCCTGCATCGCTTCCTGCGCTGGCGGCTGCCCGGCTACGACCCGGGGACGCACCTGGCGGGCGTCGCCTACCTGTTCGTGCGCGGGATGACCGGAAGCGGGTTCGGCGCCCCCGTCGGTTCGGCCCCGGGCGTCTTCTCCTGGAGCCCGCCTCCGGCCCTCGCCCCTGCCCTCAGCGATGCGCTCGATGAGGGGGTCTCATGAGCGTCGGCCCGGCGCAGGACGCGACTGCAGAGCGCGACCCATTCGACGCACGGCTCGCGCTGCAGGCGTCCGGCCCGCTGCGCGAGTTCAATCTCGCCGGGGTGCTCTCGGCCGCCGACATCCACGTCGCGCGGCGACTGGGCGCGCTCGGCGGTGAGTCCGACGACGAGGTGCTGCTCGCGGTCGCGCTCGCGGTCCGCGCGCCCCGGATCGGCCACGTGCTCGTCGATCTTCACACGATCCGTGACACCGTCGCCGTCGACACCGAGGACCCGATCGATCTCGACGCGCTGCACTGGCCCGACGCGGGGAGCTGGGTGGCCTCGGTCGCCGCCTCGCCGCTCGTCGCCCTGGAGGACTCGGGCGAGCCGGCGGTCCGTCCGCTGCGGCTGCGCGGCAGTTGGCTGTACCTCGACCGCTACTGGGCCGAGGAGGTCGCGGTCGCCCGCACTCTGTCGCAGATGCTCCAGGCTCCGGAGTTTTCGATCGACGAAGCGCGGCTGCGGAGCGGCCTCGCTCGCCTGTTCGGCCCCGATGCCCCGGACGACCGCCAGGCCGACGCGGTCGCCGCCGCCGTGCGCCGGCGCTTTGCCGTCGTCGCCGGCGGTCCGGGCACGGGCAAGACGACGACGGTCGCCCGGATCGTCGCGCTGCTCTGCGAGCAGGCCGGATCCGACCAGCGCCCGCCGCGGGTCGCGCTCGCCGCCCCGACCGGCAAGGCCGCGGCACGACTGGAGCAGGCGGTTCGCGAGGAGGCGCGGAAGCTGGACGTCTCCGAGGACGTGCGGCGGACGCTGCTCGGCCTGCGGTCCTCGACGATCCACCGCCTGCTCGGCTGGCGACCGGGCTCCTCGACGCGCTTCCGCCACGACCGCCACCGGCGCCTTCCCCACGATGTCGTGATCGTCGACGAGACCTCGATGGTGTCGCTCTCGCTGATGGCCCGGTTGATCGAGGCTCTGCGCTCCGACGCGCGGCTGGTGCTGATCGGCGACCCGGGCCAGCTCGCCTCGATCGAGGCCGGCGCGGTGCTCGGCGACATCGTCGACGCCGATCGGGCGGCCACCCACCCCGGCGGGTCGCACGAGGGGATCGTCGTGCTCGACCGCGGCCACCGCTTCGGCGGCGCGATCGCGTCGCTGGCAACCGCGATCAGGGACGGGGACGGCGACCGGGTGATGGAGCTGCTGTCAGCGGGTACCGAGGACGTGCGCTGGATCGATGGGGACGCCGGCCGCCCCGAGGTGCCCTCGCGGCTGCGCGGCGAGGCGCTGCGGGCGTCGCGGGCAGTCGTCGAGGCGGCTGGGACGGGCGACGGCGAGGGGGCGCTGCGCGCGCTCGGCGGGTTTCGCATCCTCTGCGCGCACCGGCGCGGGCCCTATGGGGTCGCGAGCTGGTCGGCCCGCGTCGAGGGCTGGCTCGAGGGCGCCGTCGCGCAGTTCTCCGCCGCCGAGCGCTGGTACATCGGGCGCCCGCTGCTCGTCACGCAGAACGACCCGGAGCTCGACCTGGCAAACGGCGACACCGGCGTGGTCGTCCGGACGGGCGAGGGCCGCGTGCTCGCTGCCTTCGAGCGCCGGGGTGAGCTCGCCCTGCTCAGCCCCAGCCGGCTCGGCGCCGTCGACACCGTCTACGCGATGACGATCCACAAGAGCCAGGGCTCCCAGTTCGGCGCGGCGGTCGTCCTGCTGCCGGAGCCCGACTCGCGGATCCTCACCCGCGAGCTGCTCTACACGGCGGTCACGCGCGCCCAGCGCCAGCTCGTGCTCGTCGGCCCCGAGGAGACGATCCGCGCGGCCGTCGAGCGCCGGGTCGCACGGGCGTCGGGGCTGGCGACCCGGCTGTGGGGCTGACGCTCAGCGGGTGCTGGCGATCCTGCAACGCGGACGCAGCCATCACATTTCCTATCGGAGGATCCGCGGCAGCCCGAAGTGGGAGAAGGCGCTGTTGCCGCCAAACCACGTGATCGCGGAGATCTGCCGGCCCTCGAGGGTCAGGACGAGCATTCCGTACAGCCGGGCGATCTCGGTCTGGGTGGGTGGGAAGTAGACGCCGAACGCCGGTTGGGTGTTGGCGCGGGTCGGTACCAGTAGCGACGCGCCTCGCGTGGTCGTGCGCGCGCGCAGAAATGAGCCGATCCTGGCGGGGCCCTGGTACTCGTAGGACTCGGGCGGCATCGTCAGCCACGCCTCGTCGGTCAGGAGGGCGACGACGCCATCGATGTCGCCTGTTTGGATCGCGTCGGCGAAGCGGCCGACCGTGTCGCGCTCGCGCTTGGAGTCGGGGAGCGGCGCTCGCTCGCGTTCGGCGGCCGGCAGCCGCGATTCGAATGCCGCGCGGGCACGGCGCAGCAGGCCGTTGACCGATTGTGCGGTGGTGTCGAGCATTTCGGCGACCTCCTCCGCGCGGTAACCGAGCACGTCGCGCAGCACCAGCACCGCGCGCTGGGGCGGGGACAGATGCTGAAGGCCGACGATGAACCCCAGCTCGATCGTCTCTTTGGTCTCGTAGCGCGCCTCCGGCCCGGGAGCCTGGTCCGGGATCCCCTCCAGCAGGACGTCGGGGAAGGGCTCCAGCCAGATCGCCTCGCCGTAGCGGGTGGGCTCGGGCCTCTCGGTCATCGGCTGCAGATCCTCCGGGCGGCGTCGGGTCGCCCGGAGCGCATCGAGGGCGCGGTTGGTCGCGATCTGGTACAGCCAGGCCCGGACCGACGCGCGGCCGTCGAAGCCCTCAAGGCCACGCCAAGCGGCGAGGAGGGTCTCTTGGAGCAGGTCCTCCGCGTCGTGGACCGACCCGACGATCCGGTAGATGTGCACCTGGAGCTCACGCCGGTACGGGTCGGTCAGCTCGCAGAACGCATCCTCGTCGCCGGCGCGGGCACGCGCGAGCGCCTGGTTGGTCACGCCCGCATCCTCGCACCCGACTGTCCCTTTCACCCGCATCACTGTAAGGACGTCGGCTCGCCCCGAAATTCACCGCTCAATTTCCCTCGCCGCGAACGCCTCAACCCACACAACACCACACGTCCAGGCAAGGAGATTCAAGATGGGAAAGATTGTGGTCAGCGAGAACGTCTCGCTCGACGGCGTCGTCGAGGACCCGAGCGGCGAGCAGGGATTCAGGCATGGCGGCTGGTTTGCGCAGTTCATCGGTCAGGACTGGGAGGCGTGGGCTGAGCTCGAGCTCGCCGAGGCACAAGGCGCCGAGGCGCTGCTGTTGGGTCGCCGGAGCGACGAGTACTTCGCCACGCGGTCGGCATCCCAGAGCGGTGAGTGGGTGGACAGGTTGAACAGCCTGCCGAAGTACGTCGTGTCCTCGACCCTCGAAGAGCCCAAATGGACCAATGCGACCGTCCTGAGCGGCGAGGTCGTCGGCGAGGTGTCACAGCTGAAGCAGCAGATACAGGGGGAGATCGTCGTGTACGCCAGCCGCCCGCTCGTGCACACGCTGATCGAGCACGACCTGGTCGACGAACTGCGGCTGACCGTCTTCCCGGTCGCACTCGGCGCGGGCGAGCGTCTGTTCGGCGAGACCAGCGACAAGCGACCGCTGCGCCTGATTGACACGAAGACCATCGGGAGCGGACTCGCCCACCTCACCTACGAGCGCGCCCGGGAGGCCTAGAGGAAGCAGTCGGGACGCCCTGGGGTGTCAGCTCGCGCCGAGCTGCCGCGCGAGGTTCGCTCCCGAGGGCGAGCCCAGGCCCGTGCAGGCGTCCCAGCCGGCGCCCGCGGAGTAGGCGCCGTTGGAGCCGGAGGTGATGTCGTGAAAGGCGGTCGAGCCGAGGAGCGCATAGAGCCGTGGCTGAGCGAAGCCGAGCGGCGCCCCGACCGACTGGTTGAGCAGGGCGATCAGGCCGGCCCACAGCGGCGCCACCGCGCTCGTGCCGCCGATCGTCTCGTCCGAGCCGTCGACCCGGATCGTGTAGCCGGTCTGGGGGTTGGCGTCGCCGGCGACGTCCGGCACCCCGCGGCCGGCCTTGCCAGTGTCGGCGTTGCCCGGGACCTTCGCGCTCGACTGGTAGCTCGGCAGCGCGAACACGTCACTGACGCCGCCCCCGGTCGCCCCGTTCGACGGGGTGTCCCAGACGGTCTCCGAGCTGATCGCGGTCCCGGAGACGTCAAGCGTCGTCCCGCCGCACGCCAGCGCGTGCGGCGCACTGGCTGGGAAGTCGACGTGGGCTTGCCCGTCGGTCGCGCCGTCGCTTGAGCCGTTGTCGCCGGCGGCGACCGTCACGGTGACCCCGAGGCCGCCCGCGTCGGTGAGGATCGTCTCCATCTGCGTGCGGGCCTGTGCGGTCCAGCTGTCCTCAGATCCACCCCAGCTGATCGACACGACCGAGATCTTGTGGGAACTGTCGTGGACCGCCTCGGAGACCGCGTCGATGAACCCCTGGTCGGTGTTCGGCGCGAAGTAGACGACGATCTCGGCGGCCGGGGCGATCGCGCCGACCATCTCGATGTCGAGCATCACCTCTCCGTCGGCGTTCGTATCGGCCCCGGGGTTGTTGGAACCGCCGTCGACCGGGATTGCCGTCACCGCCGGCGCGGTGATCTGCAACGAGTCGAAGTACGCAGTCAGGTCCGACTCCTGGTAGCCGCCGCCGAGCTCGATGATCCCGATGGTCTGGCCGCTGCCGTCGACGCCGCTCGGGAAGCCGTACGCCCTGGCCACCTCGGGCGGTGTGTAGGCGACCGCACCCGCCTGGGCGAAGCGGAGCTGAGAGTGCGCGACCGGCCGGTCGTCGAGCCCGAACACGCCGGTCACGAACGAGCCAAGGTCCTCCGGGACGCTGAGCGCCCCGCTGCGCGCCCGGTAGGAGGGGCCATCCTCGGTCGGCGCGTACATCCCTTCGAAATTCGCCCCGAACGCGTCGGCGACCGCTCCCACCGAGCCCATGACCTTCACCTGACGGCGGCCCTCGTCGGTGCGGCCGACCGTCAGCCCGTGATCCTCGGCGAAGCTGCACACGGCGTTGACGTGATCGGCGCGCGCTCCGTGCGCCTGCGTCCATTCCTCACGGGAGATGCGCTTGCGGGAGTGCGGTTGCCGGCGTGCCTCCTCGTCGACCCAGTCAGGCTCCACCCGGTGCGCGAGATACACCGAGACCTCGACGTTGCCGGAGAGGTCGACGTCGCCGACGCGCACGTGATCGGGATGGAGGGTGCGTTCGGAGCCGGGGATCTGGACGCGCTGCGGACCGGACATCGCTGACCTCGCGATCGGATCGGGGGCGGGCCACCCACACGCTACCCACCGCCCGCGTCCGGGCACCGTCTCGCCGCGGGTCAGGCGCGCACGAGTCCGCTGCGGGCCAGCTCGCGCCCTGCCGCATCGAGCGCGACCGCAACGACCGGGCCAGAGCCGCGGCCGAGGTCGACGGCCGTCTCAAAGCCGGTCCGCCGGGCCTCCGCGATCGGGCGGGTGTCGCCACCACGCGCCGCGAGCACGCGCCAGCGAGCGACCTCGGTCGACCCGTTCCAGCTCGCGTACAGCCGCATCCGGCCGTCACGCACGGTGCGGAGCGCGGCCGCCGGCCTGCCCTCGCCCAGCCCGCGCCACGGAAGGCGGAACGAGCGATAGGAGTGCTGGCCGGAGGGCATCTCGAGGTTCGACAACAAGCGGCCGTCGGGCGAGAACTCGATCGAGTACGGGTCGTTGCCGAAGCCGACGAACACATGGCCGTCGGGCAACAGCTGGACGTTTCCCATCGAGGAGGTGAGCAGATGCGTCGGGCTCTCGAACGAGCGTCCGACGCTCACCCGCCGCCGCGCCAGATCGACCTCGAGGATGAGCGCGCGTGAGGCCGCGTGGCTCTTCGTGCGCCCATCGAAGCCGTCGTCGAAGATCGTCATCCGCCCGTCGCCGACCCAGCGCGCATCATGCGCCCAGGCGAACTGTGCGTCGTGCTCCATCGTGAAGTTCGAGCGCTTGCCGCCGAGGCGCCAGATGATCTCGCCGGTGCGCCGGTCGATCTTGTACGCCGCCCACGTGTTGCGCGCGCAGACCAGCAGATGTCCGTCTTCGAGCACATCGATCGAGTTGACGTGCAGGTAGTCGAACGGCGCGAACTCCTTGCGGTAGGACTCGTCGAGCGCGACGTGGCGCAGCGACTGCCACTCCATCAGCAGCCGGCCGCTGGCGACATCGACCTCCTGGATGATCGACTCCAGCGCGTGTGCCCGGCGCGGGCCCCCAAGGTGGCGGAGATCGACGGTGACGGTCTGAGGGGTGCAGGTGAACAGCGCCGTACCGTCCGGGGTGAGCTGGAACTCGTGGAGGTCCATCGTCCGCCCGTTCTGGGCGCGCACGCGATGCAGCTCGCGATAGGACGTGTCGGCGATGATCGCCTCGCCGATCCCGTAGCCGGCGTCGAGCCGGCCCTCCCACCAGGTGAGCACCGGCCGGCCCTGCCACGGGCGGACCTGGAGATTGGTCACCCAGTGGCGGTACGGGACCGGGTGAAACCAGACGAGCTCCGAGCCGTCGACGATCATGCCCCCGGCGTCCACCGGCTTGGAGCGGTCGGGGCCGATGAACATGAGGCCGCGCGAGGCGGACGGCGTCGACTTGTACCGGACGATCGTCGGCCGCAGATCCGGCGCGGAGAAGAACCGCTGCGCGGTCCCGTTGGGCGGCAGGCCGTTGCCGGAGCGGCGGAGCAGGCGATCGACCCCGACGCCCGTCCCGGCGAGCGCGACCGCGCCGCCGAACCCCGCGCCGAGCAACTGGCGGCGGGTGAAACGGACGTCTCCAGGCGCCGGGCGCTCCGGGCGGTCGGTCTCAGGATCGGGTGGGGTGAGAAGCTCGGTCACGGAGAAGGAGGGCCCTGTGGCCTCAGATCAGGTTAGGCGCGTCTTCGAGAGGTTTTCCCAGCCACAACCGGTGGGTAACTCCGCCGCAATGCAACAGCTCGTACCCGGAATCTTCCATTGGACCGCGGTCAACCCCTCGATCGGGACCCGCGTGAGCTCGTATTTCGTGGAGGCCGCGGGCGCGGTGATCGACCCGATGGTGCCTGAAGGCGGGCTCGACGCGCTGCCGGGGCGGCCGGAGCGTGTACTGCTCTCGAGCGGCCACCATCTGCGCGACTCGTGGCTGATCGCCGACACATACGGAATTCCGATCTGCGCGTCGCGCCAGGCGGCCGCGCATCTCGGCGCGGCGGGAAGCGAGATCGAGGTGTGGGGCGAGGGCGAGGCCCACCCGGCGCCGTCGGTCACCGCGCTGCACGTCGGCATCCTCTGCGACGACGAGGGCGCGCTCCATATCGACGTCGGCGACGGCGCGCTCGTGCTCGCCGACGCGGTCCATCACTCCCGCGACGGTCTCGCGTTCTTCGCCGACGGCCTGCTCGGAGAGGACCCCGACAGCATCAAACAGGGGCTGAAGGCCGCCCTCGCCGCCTTCTCGCAGTCATTGGAGTTCGACGCCCTGCTGCCGGCGCACGGTGAGCCGCTGGCGACCGGCGGTCGCGCCGCCCTGCAGGAGTTCGCCGAGCGCTCGTAGCGAGCGGTCAGCCGCCGGCGGCGAGGAAACGCGCGAGCGCCCGGTGCGTCTCCGCGGGCCGCTCAAGCTGGGGCACGTGACCGCAGTCGAGCTCGAGGTGCTCGGCCGCGGGCAGCGCCGCGCGGACGTGGGCCTCGAACCCGATCGGGACGAGCATGTCCCGCCGTCCCCAGACGAACAGGCTCGGCGCCCGCAAGCCGGGCAGCCGCGTCCACAGCCCGCGCGGGCCGTGGGGCGGCTCCAGGTAGATGTTGCGCGCCGCCGCGTAGAACGCCGCCCGGCCCCGCGGAGTGAGGTAGGACCGCAGGAACTCGTCGACGCCGGCGGCCGTCCACTGGCCGCCTGAGCCGCCTGAGCCGTCGCTGCCGGCGATGGCGCGGACGATCACCTCGACGAGCGGCCGCGGCGCGGGCTGCAAGAGACCCAGCTGGGGCGACACGAGCCGCAGCAGCAGGGCCCAGGGCCGCTCTCGCAGCCAGGCGAGCGAGGGCGCGAGCAGACCGAGCCGACCCGTTCGCTCGGGGAACCGAAGCCCGAGCTCGAGCGTGACGCGGCCGCCGAGGCTGTTGCCGACGAAATCGGCGCGTTCGATCCCGAGCGCGTCCATCAGGGCCACGACGGACCGTGCGAAATAGGGCGCGTGATACGCGGCGCGGATCGGCTTGTCGGAGTCGCCGAACCCGGGCAGGTCGAGCGCGATCGCCCGCCGTCCCTCGGCCGCGAGCGCCGCGAGGGTCGGCAGCATGGAGACCTTGGTCGCGCCCAGGCCGTGGATCAGGATCGCCGCCGGACCCGCCCCCGCTTCGTTGATCGAGATCTCCCCGGCCGCGGTCGGGATCTGCGCGAACTGCAAGCCCGGGCCCCCGGCTCCGGCCGGGGCGGTCGCGGCGAGAAAGCCGATCCCGAGGTGCAGGTCACGACGAACGGTCAGCCGCCCCGCGTGAAACGCCTCCAGACCGCCGCGCACGTCGGCGAGGACGCGCTCCCAGGTCTGCTCGTCGGCGCTGATCACGGCGTCGGGTCGTCCCGAGCACTCCACGAGGAAGGCGCGGTCGCCCTCGAAGGCCACGTCGTGCTCTGAGGACGAGGTGGGCGACGCCGCGTCGGTGATTCGCAGCCGCACCCGCGCTCCGGGCCGCATCGGCCAGAACAGTGCGGGGTCGTAACGGCCGACGAGCCGTTCGAGCGTGCCGCCGCGAGTCGAGACGCTCATTTCTGGCATGCGGGGCACCAGTACGTGGTGCGGCCGCCGACGGTCGCCTTCTCGAGGTGATGACCGTCGCGCGGGCAGACCTGCTCGTGGCGGCGGACCTGGACGAATGCGCCGGTGTGCGCCCCGCCGTGCCGGATCGCGTTGCGCAGGGCGGTGCGCAGCTCACGTCGCAGGCGATCGAGCTCCTCGGTCGACAGCGACCCGGTGTCTCGGCGTGGGGACAGCCGCGCCTGCCACAGGATCTGGTCGGCGAGCAGGTTGCCGACCCCCGAGATCACGTGCTGGTTGAGCAGGCGCGCCTTCACCGCCGTGTGCCCGCGTCCGATCCGCTCGCGGAACTCGTCGCGCCCGATGTCGGCGGCGTCAGGGCCGACGTGGCTGTAGTCGGGGTTGAGCACCGCGCGCCCGAGCCGTCGCCGGTCGCGCAGCGCCAGGCGTGAGCCGTCCGAGAACTCGATCGCGAACCGGTCCCAGCGCGACGGCTCGGCGGCCTCCTCGTCAACGACGATCTTGCCCGCCATGCCGAGGTGCAGCCCGAGGGTCGGACCCGCGTCGGTCTCCATCCACAGGAACTTCCCGCGCCGGCGCGCGGCGACGAAGCGATGACCCGCGAGAGCGTCCGCTATCTCCCCGGGCTGATGCGGGCGCGAGACGTACGTGTCCGTGTCGTCGACGACTGCGATCGGCCGATTCAACGTCGTCTCGAGCGTCTGGCGGGCACGCTCGGCCTCGGGCAACTCGGGCATCGCCGCACAGACTACGCCCGGGCCCGGGCGAGCCTGGGGTCAGCTGCTCGTCGTGTCGTGCTCTGCGAAGTAGATGAGCGCCCGGCCGTCCGCGCACAGCTGCGGGGTCTCGACGTGGCCGTCGACGCGTTCGGTCCGGTGGGTCGCCCGGCAGCGGAATCCGTGGACGATGCAGCCCTTGTACGGCGGGGTCTCGGCCAGCCCCGCGCAGCGCTCGTCGCGCTGGGCGAGCTTGCGGTTCAGGAACTCGCGCACGATCGGCTCGGCACTCGTGCAGCGCATGTCGATCGGGCCGATGTCGTAGGCGGAGAGCACGATTCCGGGGTTGTGGCCGGCGGTCATCGGACTGCAGCGCAGGTTGCCGGCACGGGCCGGTCCCGCGTGCGCGGCGAGTAGCGCGATCGCCAGGGCGACGGTGCTCAGCAGGGCCAGCGCGGTCCCGGATCGCCGGCGCAGACGTGAGGTGGCGGAGTCCATGTCGACACCGTACGCCCGAGCGCCTCCGCCGACCACGACCGGGGGTGTCGTTGTGCCGATACCTCCCGCGCGCCGTGACTAGCGTGTGTCGTCATGACCACGATCGAGATCACCGAGTTCACCGACCCCGCCTGCCCGTTCGCCTGGTCCGCGGAGCCCGCCCGTCGACGAATCGAGTGGCTGTACGGCGACCAGATCGAGCTTCGACCACGGATGGTGGGGCTGAGCGAGGATGTCGGCGCGATGGCCGACAAGGGCCTCACCGCCGCGATGCTCGCGAACGGCGCCGCCCGGCTCGCGGCCGCGTACCACATGCCTATGCAGACCGCTGAGCCCGCGCGCCTCGCCGCCTCGGTGCCCGCCTGCCGGGCCGTCGTCGCAGTGCGCTTGCACGAGCCCGACCACGAGCGAGCGATGCTGCGGGCGCTGCGAGTCGCCACCTTCAGCGGGGAGCTGCTCGACGAGGCGTCGACACACCGCCACGCCGCGCAACAGGCCGGCGTCGACCCTGACGCTCTCGAGCGCTGGCTGACCGAGCCCGAGGTCGAGGCGGCGCTGCGCGAGGACATGCGTGCCGCCCGCGCCCCCGTGCCGGAAGCGGTCGCGCTGCCGGGCAAGCTCGCCCGCGACCCCGACAGCGAGACCGGCTACCGCTACACCTGCCCTTCCTGGGAGCTTGTGCGCGACGGGCGCCGGGCCGCCGTTCCCGGGTTCCAGCCGGCGGCCGCCTACGAGGTGACGATCGCCAACCTCTCCCCCGAGCTGACCCGCCGCGAGGATCCGAGCGATGTCGCCGAGGTGCTCGAGTGGGCCGGCGAACCGCTCGCCACCGCCGAGATCGCCGAGGTGTGCGGCCTCGGGCTCGACGAGGCGCGCGAGCAGCTCGGGCACCTCGCCGCCGAGGAGCGCATCGGGGTGGAGGGCCTGTGGTCGCTCTCACCGGTCCCGGCTGCCTGAGATGATGCGGGCGTGGCCGGCTCCGAGGCGATCGAGATCGAGGTGGACGGGCGGACCGTCCGGATCTCCAATCCCGATCGCGTCTACTTCTCGGCACGCGGCGAGACGAAGCTCGACCTGGTCAGGTACTACCTGAGCGTCGGGGACGGAATCATGCGCGCGCTGCGCGAGCGGCCCTGCATGCTCCATCGCTTTCCCAAGGGCACCGACGAGAAGAAGGTCCACCAGAAACGGATCCCGCAGGGCGCTCCGGATTGGCTGCAGACCGTCCACGTCACGTTCCCGCGTTTCAACCGGACCGCCGACGAGCTGTGCGTGACGGAGCTCGCATCCGTGATCTGGGCGGTGCAGATGTCGACTGTCGAGTTCCATCCGTGGAATTCCCGCCGTGGCCATGTCGAGACCCCCGATGAGTGGCGGATCGACCTCGACCCGATGGAGGACTGCCCGCTCGAGCGCGTCAAGCGGGTCGCCCACGTCGCCCATGAGGTGCTCGATGAGCTCGGCGCCGTCGGCTGGCCGAAGACCTCCGGCGGCTCGGGGATCCACATCTACGTCCGGATCGCCCCTGAGCACGGCTTCGGCGACGTCCGCCGCGCGGCGCTGGCGTTCGCCCGTGAGGTCGAACGGCGCGCTCCCGGGGAGGCGACGACGACGTGGTGGCGCAAGGACCGGGACCCGCGCAGCGTGTTCGTCGACTTCAACCAGAACGCGCGTGATCACACGATCGCGAGCGCCTACTCCGTCCGCGGCTTCCCGGACGCGACCGTGTCGGCGCCGTTCGCCTGGGACGAGCTCGACGACATCGAGCCGCGAGAGCTCACGATCGCGACGATGGGTGCCCGCTTCGCCGAGCGCGGGGACCTGCACGCGGGCATCGACGAGGCCGTGTACTCGATCGAACCATTGCTCGAATGGGCCGACCGTGACGACGTCGAGCTGCCAACCGACGAGGGCGAGGAGTGATCGAGGGCGACGGCGAGCCGCGGTTCGTCGACCCGATCCGTGCCGAGATCACCGTCCCGGGCGCAAGCGACGGTCCGCTCGCCAGCGCCACGGTCACCGTCAAGGACGTCATCGACGTCGCGGGGGTGGCCACCGGCGCGGGCAATCCGGACTGGCTCGCGCAGGCGGCCGTCGCCCGCGCCCACGCCGCGGCGGTCACGCGGCTGCTCGACGCGGGCGCGACCGTGTTCGGCAAGGCGATCACCGAGGAGTTCGCGTTCAGCATGCGCGGCGTCAACGTGCACTACGGCATCCCGCGCAACCCGGCGGCCCCAGGCCGCGTCCCCGGGGGATCCTCGTCCGGCTCCGCCTCGGCGGTCGCGCTCGGGATCACCGATCTCGGCCTCGGGACCGACACAGGCGGCTCGATCCGGGTACCCGCCTCCTACTGCGGCGTCTACGGCCTGCGCCCGACGCACGGTCGCGTCCCGACGGACGGCATCGTGGCCCTCGCGCCGTCGTTCGATACGTGTGGCGTGCTCGCGCGCAGCGGGGAGCTGCTGCGCCGGGCCGGGATCGCGCTGCTGGGAGGCCCCACGTCGGACCCGCCCGCGACCACGCCGTCGGAGCTCGTGGTGGCGAGCGATCTGCTCGCGCTGGCCGACCCGGCCGCTGCGGAATCCGTCCGTCTGGCCGCCCGCGCCCTCGCGGACCGGCTGGGCTCGACGGTCACCGAGCGGGCGGTCCTGGGCGAGCCGCCGGCGGCGCTGGCCGACGCGTTCCGTGACCGTCAGATGCGCGAGATCTGGGCCGTCCACGGCCCGTTCATCACCGCCCATCGCCCCCGCCTCGCCCCTGACATCGCCGAACGCTTCGCGGTCGCGGAAGCGCGCTGTGAGCAGGGAGAGATAACAGTATCCTCACCCTCAAGTCGAGCCTTGGACTTTGCCACTGCACGGCGGAGAGCGGGCAATGCGCTCGACGCCCTGGCGCCGGGCGTCGTGATCGTGCTGCCGTGCGCGCCGAGCGGCGCCACAGAGCCCTTCGAGCCGGCCGATACCCGGGCCCGCCTGCTCTCCCTCACGTGCCTCGCCGGCCTCGCGGGCGCGCCGCAGGTGAGCCTTCCGCTGTGCCGGGTCGCGGGCCTTCCGCTCGGGCTCGGACTGCTCGCCCGACCAGGTGACGACGAGCTGCTGCTCGCCACGGCGGCCCGCTGTGACTGATCGCCCGCCGTTTGTCGGCGGACGGCGCCGGGGTAGGCAACTGACCAGGACCCCCTGCCGCCGCCCGAGACACGAGAGGAACCACCATGGCTGAGACGACGAAACCGAGCACCGCGAAATCGGGCACGTCCACGGCCGGACCGGGCCGGCTGGAGAGCGAACGGGGGACCACCTCGATCGCCGAGGTCGTGGTCACCAAGGTCGCCGGTATCGCCGCGCGGGAGGTGGCGGGAGTCCACCGCCTGGGTACCGGCATGTCTCGCGCGATCGGTGCAGTCACGCAACGGTTGCAGGTCAGCGACGTGAGCACTCAGGGCGTGAACGTCGAGGTGACCGACTCCGACGCGCGGGTCTCGATGAGCGTGATCATCGACTACGGCGAGTCGATCCCGGACGTCGCTCAGTCGATTCGAGACAACGTGGTGCGGCGCATCGAGGCGACGACCGGCCTGCACTGCGCGGCCGTCGACATCGCCGTCACCGACCTGTACTTCCCCGGTGACGACGACGAGCCCGACACCGCCGGGCCGGCCCTCTGACGCCCCGCACGTGGAGCAGCCCGCGCACGGCGAGCCCTCGCCGCGTCTCGCACTCGCGGGGCTCGCCCGTGACACCGCACTCGCCATCGACGGGGTCGTCGCGCTCGACGCCGGAACCGGTGGCCTGTTCGTGACCGCCGGAGGCGGCGACAGCGTGCCGGGCGTCCGCTGCCTCGCCGCGCCCGAGGGCGGGTACGACGTCGCGTTGCGGCTCGTCTGCCGGCTGGTGCCGCTGCCCGCGCTCGCCGAGCGCGTCCGCATGGCTGTGGCCACCGCCGCGAAGACCGCCGGCCTGAACGCCGCGACGGTCACCATCACGGTCGCCGACGTCGTCGAGGAGTCCGCGTGATGCTGCTGCTCAAGGTCCTCGCGCGCCTCGTGGAGCTGCTGTTGATGGCGGCGATCGCGCTCACCGGGCTCGGCATCGGGCTCTATTGCTTCTCGCTGCTGATCTCGCTCGGCTCCGCCCGCCCCGATCGGCTGCTGAACCTCCCGGTGGTGCGGGCCCGAATCGGCCACTTCCTCGCCCAGCTCGCCGCGCCCGGCCCGACCGCCCTGCTCGCGCTGCTGGGCGGCATCGCCGCGATCATGATCGGCCTTGCGCTGCTGACCGGGCTGCTCGGATCTCGCCGGGAGCGGCTGCTCGTGGTCGAGGACAACCTGGAGGGCGATGGCGGGCTCTACGTGCGCCAGCGGACCGTGAAGCAGATGGTGCGCGCCGAGACCGTGCTCGCCCCGGGCGTCACCGCGGTCAAGCGCCCGAAGATCCGCCTGGCGCGCAGCGGTCGCACCGGACGCGTCAAGGTGCTCGCCGCGCGGGGTGCGCATCCCGACGCCGGGACGGTCGATGCCGCGGTGCACGAGCGGGTCGACCCCGTCCTCGAGCCACTCGGACTGCGCGGCGACGTCCGCGTCCGGCTCGATGAGCCGCGCGCCGCCAAGGAGGCGTCGTCGTGATCCGCCAGCGGGTCAGCCTGCGCCGCCGCACCGGCGCGCTCCTCGTGCTCTCGCTGACGGCCCTGTTCGCGCTTGCGCTCGTCTACGGCGGGGTTCTCGACGCGCTGCTCGCGCTGAAGCTCCACGGCCTCGGCCCCGACCAGATCAACCGGATCAGCGGATACCGCACCGCGTACCACTGGCTCGCCGGGCTGAACCGCGGCGACTTCACGACCCATCACGCGCTGATCGCCGGATTCGGCGGCCTGCTCGTGTTCCTGTTCTGCACCTCGCTGATGCTGCGCTCGCTGCCGCGGCCCTACCTCACCCGCTCCGAGCTCGGCTTCCCCGTCGACGAGCGCGGCGCGACCGTCGTGCGCCCGCGCGCGGTCGAGCGGATCGCCGAGGTCGCCGCTCAGGGCAACCTGCACGTCATCGGGGCCACCGGACGCCTCGGCGATGGCGAGCTGAACGTCGACATCGGTATCGACACGCCACCCGCCGCGGCCGAGACTCTGAGCGACGTTCGCACCCGCGTGCATGAGCAGCTCGGGCAGCATGATCTTCCGCAGATGCCCGTCAACGTCACTCTCACCGGCTACGAGCCATGACCCACCAGAAGGGAACCCCATGACCTCTCAACAGTTCGCCGCCCTGCTCGGCTTCCTGTTCGTCGCCGTCTGGGCGGCGCTCGGCCTCGGCGACGCGGTGCTGTGCCTGATCGGCGCGGCCGTCTTCATGCTCGGCAGCGCCTTCTATCGGGGCGAGCTCGACCTGGCCGCCATCCAGGAGCGCGCGTCCGGATACCGTTCGACCCGCAGATGAGCCGCGCCCTGATCATCGTCGACGTCCAGCGGGACTTCCTGCCCGGCGGTGCGCTCGGCGTCCCGGACGGCGACCAGGTGATCGGCCGCATCAACGAGCTGGTGCGCGACGGCGACTTCGACGTCGTGCTCGCCACCCGCGACTGGCACCCCGCGAACCACTCCTCGTTCAGCGCCGAGGGCGGGCCGTGGCCACCCCACTGCGTCCAGGGGACCCCCGGCGCCGAGATCTCGCCGGAGCTCGACCACGCGCGTATCGACGTCGTCGTCGACAAGGGCGCCTCGCGCGAGGGCGAGGGCTACTCCGGCTTCGAGACCGGCGAGCTCGGCACCCTGCTGCGGACCGAGCGGGTCACCGCGGTGACGGTGACCGGCCTCGCCACCGACTACTGCGTGGCGGCGACCGCGCGCGACGCCCTGAAGGAGGGCTTCCTCGTCACCGTCGACCGCGCCGGGGTGCGCGGGATCGACGGAGAGGGCTCCGCGCGCATGCTGGCCGAGCTCGAGGGCTCGGGCGCCGTCATCACCGGCTGACGCCGGCCGCGTCCCAGCCGCTCCAGCGCTCGACGTCGAGCGCCAGCACCGCGCCGGTCACCCGCTGCTGGGGGTAGCGCTCCCGCAACCGGGCGATCGCGTCGGTGGCCTCGTGCGCGCCCGGCTCCAGCACCCGCGCCCGGCCGTCGCCCCGGGCCCACCACAGCGCCGCCCAATCCTCCTCGTAGTGGTCGGCGAGCACGCTCGCCCGCGGATCCGCGCCGATGTTCGCCAGCCGCGCGAGCTCGGGCGTCCGCTTGGGCTTGGCGTCGACCGCCGAGTAGACGGTGTCACCGCGCAGCGCGAACACGATCGGCACCAGGTGCGGGCGCCCGTCCGGGGTGATCGTGGCCAGCCGCGCGACGCGGGCCCGGGCGAACCGCTGCCGCGCCTCGCCGGCGTCCACCGGGCTCAGTCGCCGAGGTGGTCGGCGATCGCGGTCTCCCAGCGCTCGAGCGCCGCCTCCACCGGACCCTGGCCGTGGGAGGGCAGCCAGCGCACGACGCGGGTCATCCCGAGGCGCTCGCAGCGCTCCAACACCGCCGGATCGGCGGGCACCCCCATCGCCATCACGTCGATCGGCCGCTCGGCGCGGCTGCGCAGCTCGGCGACGCGATTCTCGACGTCGCCGGCGACCTCGCCCCAATTGGGGAACCACGCGTCGCCGAACGCGAGCACGCGGTCCAGCACGGTCGGTCCACCGCCGCCGACGAGTACCGGCGGGTGCGGGCGCTGCGCGGGCTTGGGCCACTGCCAGATCTCGTCGAAGTCGACGAACTCGCCGTGGTAGCTGGCGGTCTCGTTCGTCCAGATCTCCTGCATCGCCTGCACCCGCTCGGCGACGAGCCGCATCCGGGTCCGGGGGTCGGTTCCGTGGTTGCGCATCTCCTCGCGGTTCCAGCCCGCGCCAACACCGAACTCGAAGCGCCCGCCGGACAGGTCGTCGAGCGAGGAGACGAGCTTGGCGGTCGTGATCGGGTCGCGCTCGTTGACCAGGCAGATGCCGGTGCCGACGCGCAGCCGGGTGGTCGCCACCGCGGCGGCGGTGAGCGCGACGAACGGGTCGTAGGTGTGGTTGTACTTGCGCGGGAGCTCCTCGCCCCCGGGATACGGGGTCGCACGCGACGCCGGCGTGTGGGTGTGCTCGGCGACGAACAGCGACTCCTGGCCGTGCTCCTCGATCATCCGGGCCAGCGCGGCGGGGCCCATGGCGTCGTGGGTGGGGAAATAGCCGATTCCGAAATCCATGGCGGCGAGTCTATGAGTCGCTGAGCGGCCCATCCTCGGGCCTGGCGCGATCTTTGCGGGTCAGTTGGAAGGATCGCTCAAACCTGGGAGCGAAACGGCGCCCGCGGGCTCCGCCCTCGTCGCACCGAACTCCCGCCAGTCGCGGAACGAGAGCGCGATCAGCACCGTGGCCGCAACCGAGATCGCCGACAGCGGGAAGAAGATCGCTGCGCCCAGTCCGCGCACGATGACGCCCCCGAGCAGCACCGACACCGGGAAGATCCCGAGTGACCCCAGCATCAGGAAGCCCATCAGCCGCCCGAGCATCTGCGGCCGCGCCCACCGCTGGAAGGCGGTGATCGTGAGCACGTTGGAGAAACCGTTGAGCAGCCCGAAGCCCGCGAGCATCACCGCCGCCGGGATCGTGCCTCCGAGGTAGGGCACGAATGCGGTGAACACGCACTGGGCGAAGAACCCCCAGCTACCGATCAGCGCGGGACGCCGGAAGCGCGGCGCCTGGCCGGCGACGATCGTCCCCACCAGCGCACCCGCCCCGATCGCGGCGACGAGCGCGCCGTAGCCACCGGCGCCGGCGTGGAACGGCCCGTGGGCGAGCGCGGGCAGCGCCACCTCGGATTCGCCGCCGGAGCTGAGGTTGGCCACGAGCGTGATCGCGAAGATCAGCCGCAGCACGCGCTCGGAGCGGATCACCTGCCACAGGGTGGGCGCGTCTGCGGTGGTCGGCGCGTCTGCGGTGGTCGGAGCGTCGGCGGCGGTCGGCGCGTCGGCGGCGGTCGACGCGGTCTCGCTGTTGGTGTCGGAGTCGGTCGCGGTGTCGCTGCGGGCCGCGTGCCCGACCGGTCCGAGCAGCCGAACGCCGACCAGGGTGAGGGCGGAGACGACGTAGGTCGTCCCGTCGACCGCGAACGCCGGAGCGGCGCCGACGGCGGCCACCACGACGCCGCCGATCGCCGGGCCGACGAAGATCGCGAGCTGCGTCCAGCCCGATGACAGCGCGTTTCCGGCCTGCAGATCGTCATCGGGCAGGAGCGCCGGGATGATCGCCAACGAGCCCGGCATGAACAACCCGCCGCCGATGCCGAGCAGCACCGCGATCGGGGCGAGCAGCACGAGGCTCGGCGGCCGGGTGGCGACCACCACGACGAGCGCGGCGGTCACCACCGCCCGTCCCGCGTCGGCGCCCATCATCACGGTCCACGGCCGGAGCCGGTCGCTCAGCGATCCGCCGACCAGCAGCGCGACCGTGCGCGCGGTCCCGTAGCAGGCGAGCACCGCGCCGAGCAGCAGCGCGCCGCCGTGATGGGACAGCACGTACCACGGCAGCGCCACCGTGTAGAAGAGGTCGCCGATGTTGGAGGTGAGCTGACCGAACGCGAGCAGCCGGAACGCTCGGTGGCGCAGCGGGGCCAACGCGCGGGACATCCGGTCACCCGCGCTTCGACGGGGGCGCGATCGGGTGGCCGAGCAGGAGCAGCTCGACCGGCAGCGCGCCGGGCGGGCGCGCCGAGGGGTCCTCGATGCGCTCGTACAGGCCCGGGATCTCGGCGGTCAGCCGCTCGCCGAGCGCTTTGAGCTCCTCGGGCGTCATCCAGGCCAGCGACTGTGAATCGAGCGCGGACTCCCGCCACTCGGCCGGGTAGCTCGCGCGGGTCTGCTGCCAGATCCGGTAGCGCTCCAGCTGGCGGCCTCGGACGAGCTGGTAGAGCGCCCGCGCCGCAATCTGCGTCGCCGCATCACCCTGTTCGGTCGAGAAGTGCAGGCCGAGCTCGGTCATCCGCCACGGCCGTTGGCGGCCGTGCCCGCCGCCGGCTTCCTCGACGAACCCGAACCGCTGCAGCTGACGCAGGTGGAACGAGCAGCTCGACGGCGACTCGCCGACATGCTCGGACGCCTCGGTCGCCGTCATCGCCCCCCGGATGACGAACGTCTCCAACAACGCGATCCGGGTCGGGTGCGCGAGCGCGCGCAGCGTGTCGAGGTCGGAGATCTGGCGTGGCTTGCGCCGCCGGGAGCCCGAGCCCGTGGCCTCGGTGGGTCGGTCGTCGTCGTTCATGATGCCGTCCGTCGAAAGTACTCTTTCGAAAGGCTGCTGTCAAAAGACCGCTTTCGACAGGTGGTGAGCGATTCCATCGAGTGGTGCGATGGAATCGCTCAACCCCGGGTGGCCCCAGACCGGCGCTACGTGTCCGGCCAGCTGATGCCGTCGGCCGACGCGCGCAGCTCGATCTGCTCGAGCGCCACGTCGGTGCGTCGGTCGGCGACCATCGCCTCGAGCGCCTCGACGACCGATGAGCCCCACACGCGGCGCACGACCGCCGGCCGTCCCCCACCGGGCCGCAGCTCGTACCAGTCCAGCGCCACGGGCGCGCGCACGGGATCGCCGGACTCGGTGACCGCGCGGCCTTGGTAGAGGTTGAGCTCGGCGCGCCAGCCGTGCGGGCAGAGCTCGCCCATCACCGCCCGGGCGCGGCGCTCGGCGCCGATCTCGGACCCGACCCTGCGCCAGCGCCCGAACCGGGCGCGGAGCAGCTCACGGCCGCGGTTCACGAGCATCCGCAACACGGGCAGCACCAGCGGCAGCAGCAGCCCACCCGCGGCCGCGCAGAGCCCGATCAGCACGAGCGGGCCGATCAGGCCACCACCCCCGTGCAATCGAGCCTCGTAGAGCACAGCCGCTGCCACCACGGTGACCTCACCGTACTCACCGCGCGGCGGCTCCGACCGGGCCACGGTGTAAATGGTCTGGTTATGGACCACAGGGATCTGTCAGGGTGCGCACCATGACCCGACCGACCGTCACCGACCGCGCCCTCGCGGTCGCTCGCGGCGACGAGCCTGCTGACCTTTTGATCCGCGGGGGTCGGGTGTTCAGCACCCCGACGCGGGAGTGGATCGAGACATCGCTGGCGATCGCCGACGGCGTGATCGCGGGGTGGGGCGACCGGGACGCGCGTGAGGTGTTCGACGTCGACGGCGCCGCGCTCACCCCGGGCTTCATCGACGCCCACATGCACTTGGAGTCGACGAAGCTGTGGATCGACGCGTTCGTCGAGACGGTGCTGCCGCTCGGGACGACGGCCGTCGTCGCCGATCCGCACGAGCTCGCCAACGTGCTCGGGCTCCAGGGTGTGACCGCGCTGATGCGGGCGGTCGAGCCGCTGCCGATCACGTTCGCGGTCTACGCGCCGAGCTGCGTCCCGGCCTCGCCGTTCGAGGGGGCGGGCGCCGAGCTGGAGGCCAGCGACATGGTGACGCTGATCGACGAGCACGGCGCCGCCGGAATCGCCGAGGTGATGAACTTCCCCGGCGTCGTTGCGGGCGATCCCGAGATGCTCGCCCGGATCGCGGCCGCCGGGCCGCTGCGGGTGGACGGTCACAGCCCGGAGCTGAGCGGGCGCGCGCTCGATGCCTACCTGGCGGCGGGCGTCGAGTCCGATCACGAGGCGACGACCGCGGCGGAGGCACTGGAGAAGCGGCGCAAGGGGATGTGGGTATTCCTGCGCGAGGGCTCGGCGAGCCGCAACATCCGCGCGCTCGCCCCGACCGTCGTCGAGCACGGCACCGACCTCGCGGCGCTCTGCACCGACGACCGGGAGCCCAGCACGCTGCTCGCCGACGGCCACATCAACGACTGCGTGCGGATCGCGGTCGAGTCCGGGATCGACGAGCGCGACGCACTTGTGATGGCGACCTCCCGGCCGGCCGAGTACCACGGACTGCACCGGCTCGGGAGCCTCGGGCCCGGTCATCAGGCCGACGTGCTCGCCTTCGACGCGCTCGGCTCCTGGGTGCCCACGCACGTCTGGCAGGCCGGCCGGCTGCTCGTCCGGGACGGTGCACTGCGACCGGGCGCCGTGCCCGAGGCGCCACCGGAACCGTTGCTCTACGGCACGGTCAACATCGGCCGGCTGCCGGATCCCGCGGAGCTCGCCCCTCCGATCGCCGATGGCGCCCGCGTGCGGGCGGTCGGCGTGGAGTCGAACAGCCTCACCACGCGGCATGCGGTGGTCACCGTCGGCTCCGGCGAGGACCTCTGCCGCGCCGCGGTGATCGAGCGCCACCACGGCACCGGGCGGGTCGGCACCGGCTTTGCCACCGGCTTCGGACTCACCCGCGGCGCGCTCGCCTCGACCGTCGCCCACGACGCTCACAACCTGGTGTGCGTCGGCGCGGACGGCGCCGACATGGCCACTGCGGCCGCGCGGCTGGCGGAGATCGGCGGCGGTCAGGTGGCCGTGCTCGACGGGCGGGTGCTCGCCGAGGTCGCACTCCCGCTCGCCGGGCTGATGAGCGACCGGCCCGCCGGAGAGGTCGCCGCCGCGCTCAGCGAGCTCGGGCGGGCGGCCGCCGCGGAGCTCGGCGTCACCATCGCCGAGCCGTTCATGCAGCTCTCGTTCCTGGCGCTGTCGGTGATCCCGGCGTTGCGGCTCACCGATCACGGACTCGTCGACGTCGTCGCGTTCGCCCACATAGATCCGCAGATTGCGTGATCAAACCGCGCGAACGACCGGCGCCCGTGAGATCGTTATTCACATAGTTGTGCTCGGCGTCAACATACGCCGAGTCTGGGGAAGCCCTGGCGGAAAATCGATCTGAGGAGGTACCGGTGAGCGCGACCGTCGATCCGGATGTGGCGGGTGTGGTGGCCGGCGGCTCGGTGGCAGACGAGCCTGCGTTCGAGAGCCGCGGGATCGACTACATCCCGCTGTCCGAGCGCCGGGGCAAACCGACCGACCTCGCCTGGATGTGGGCCGGCGCCCTGTTCAACGTCGAGTACGTCGTCTATGGCGCGCTGATCATGGCGTTCGGCCTGCGCTTCTGGCAGGCCGCGCTCGTCATCGTCTTCGGCAACCTCTCCTACCTGATCGCCGGCCTCGGATCGCTGCAGGGGCCCCGCGCGGGGACCGCGGCGTTCACGATCAACCGCGCCCCGTTCGGCCCCAGGGGCGCAAAGCTGATCGCCGGCTTCAACTGGGTGACCCAGGTCGGGTTCGAGGTGGAGGGGCTCGCGCTCGTCGTGTTCGCCGGCCTCGCCCTGTTCAACAAGGCCGGCGTCGGGTCCTCGACAGGACTGAAGATTGCGCTCATCATTGCCGCCGCCGGCGTTCAGCTGCTGCTGCCGCTGTTCGGGCACCGGGCGATGCTGCGCGTGCTGCGCGTGATGGTGATGCCGTTCGTGATTCTGTTCGTCGTGTTGACGGTCATGTCGATCGGCAAGGTTCACCTCGGTGCCGGGCACAACGCGAGCTGGGAGGTGATGTTCGCCGCGCTGGCGGTCATCCTGTCGGCCGGCGGCTACGGCTGGCCGATGAACGCCAACGACTTCAGCCGATATCTACCGCCCGACGCGCGCCCGCGACGGATCGTCTGGTCAGTCGCTGTCGGCGGATATATCCCGTCGACGCTGCTCTCGCTGCTCGGCGCGGCGTTGTTCACGATCCCCGCGGTCGCCACCGGAGAGGGCGGCGCGGCGGCGACGGTGGCGGCCCTCCCTCACACATTCGCCGGCTGGTTCGTGTGGCCCTACCTGGTGTTCGTCATCGCCCAGCTGTTCGCGATCAATTCGATCGACCTGTACTCGTCGGGTCTGACGCTGCAGGCGATCATCCCGCGGATCAAGCGCTGGCAGTGCGTCCTGCTGGACACCTGCGTGGCCGGCGCCCTCACTGCGTGGGCGATCTTCTCGACCGGCTTCAACTCGTTCATCTCAGACTTCCTGCTGTTCATCCTCATCTGGCTCGCACCGTGGGTAACCATCTACCTCGTCGACTACTTCATGCGCCGGGGCCGCTACGACTCGCGGGCGCTGCTCGACACCGGCCCGGGGATCTACTTCCGCAAGGACGGGGTGCACTGGCCGGGCATCATCGCAATGGCGGTCGGGATGGCGGCAACCGCCTCGTGGCTGAACGCGTACCCAGCGTGGACCAGTCCGCTCACCAACCACACCGGCGGTTCGGACTTCTCCGTGTTCATGGGCGCGCTGTTCGGCGGCGTCGTCTACTGGCTGCTGGCACGGCGGACGATCCCCGCTGAGGTTGCGCAGACACCGAGTCTGCAGGACGAGGACGCCGCGATCGCGGCGATGTCGCCACCCGCCTGAGCGGCGACGCGTCCCGGGGCGACGGGCCTCGGGACGCTTTCGTCTGCTCGGATTGTGAAAAATCGTGACTTTTGGGTAATGTGCGTCCTGCACGGACGCTCACCATTCAGGAGGCACGGTGTACCCAACGATCGCGTCGGCGGCAGGGACGAGAAGAGTCCTTGCCGCGCTCGCCGCCATCTGCATCGCGGCATTCCTCACGCTCGGCAGCGCGCCCGCCCGGGCGGACTGGAGTCCACCGGCCGCGTTCGCGCCTGAGGGCGGCTACGTCAACCCGCCGGCAGTTGCGGCGAACGCAAACGGCGATGCGGCGATTGCCTGGTCGGACCAGACCGATGGCTACAACTCGGTCGTCTATGTCGCGGTGCGGCACGGGGACGGGACCTTCTCGGCCCCGATCGAGCTCTCCGGATCCCTGAATTGGCAGAACACCGACCCATCGGTCGCCGTCGGGCCGGACGGCACCGTCGCCGTCCTCTGGTCCAACGCTGGGGCCAACGCCGAGATCTCGTTCGGGTCAGTGTCAGGCGGATCGTTCTCGGCGCCACGCGAACTCGGCACATCTCCGGATGACCTCGGCCCCCAATACCCCTATGTCTTCATCGACGACACCGGTGGCGTGTTCGCCTCCTGGATCGAGGGCGACACGCTCTACTCCACGTCCCGGGCCGCCGGCACATCGTCATTCGGCCCCGTCGCCAGCCAGACGCCCACCGCCGACGGGAGCATCTACTACGCGCAATACGACTCCGCGCCGAACGGCCGGACGATCATCACCTTCGACGAGGGCATAGTCGCCGAGCGCCAGCCTGGAGGCGACTTCGGCCCCGCCGAACGGATCGGCGCCGGCGAGGGTGCGGCGGCGATCGACGCCGAGGGTGACGCGGTGGTCGACTGGGAGACGAGCGTCGGCGAGGAAGGCGGGACCCCGGTGACGATCCACGAGGCCTACCAACCGGCGGGCGGCTCCTTCGGCCCAGCCCGGTCGGTCGCTCAGATGGGCGGGTGGTCGCAGCCGCTCGCTGCCGCGATGTCCCCGTCCGGCGCATCCGCCCTCCTCGTCATCGGGGCGATGACGAGCCCGGCCACAACCGAGGGTCTCACCACGCTCGATCGAGCGGCAGACGGAACGTGGTCGGCGGACGCCGTCTACGACACCGGCGGTGCGGCGATCCTGCCCCCGAGCGAGGACGGAGGTGAAAGCGCGACGATGGCGTTCGACGCGGCGGGCGACCTCTACGTTTCCTGGACCAGCGGCAGTACCAACGAGGACGATCCGTGGGCCGGCATCTACACCGAGACCGCGCCCGCCGGGGGGACGTTCGACGGCACGCCGACCACTCTCGAGCAGAACGACGACGGCGCGGCAACCTCCCCGGTGCTCGCCGCCTCGGGCCCGAGCTCGATGCTCGCGGCCTGGACGACCGGCTTCGTCGGCAACTTCATGAATGGCACGTGGGCGCAGTTCTCCCCTGATGGCGGAGGCACCGGGTCCGGCCCGGGCTCCGGAACCGGGACCGGCTCGGGGACCGGACCCGGTTCGGGCTCCGGACCCGGGACCGGAACCGGACCCGGCTCGGGGACCGGAACCGGAACCGGCTCCGGGACCGTGACGGGGACAGGCGCCGCATCCGACCCGACGGCCGGCCCCGGCAGCGGATCGCCGCCGGCCACCCACCCCTCGCAACCGTCGTCGCCGGCCGCGGCCCCGGTCGCCGGGTCCGCAGCATCCCGCACGGCCGGGCACACGCTCGCCTCGGCGCGCGTGCGCACCGTCGTCATCAGGGGGCGGGCCTCCGGCGGCATCTGGGCGCGGGTGCGGCTTCTCGCCGATGGGCGGACGGTGCGCAGCCGGAGGCTCGCCATCAGCAACGGCCGCTACGTGAGCCGGTTCAGGATCTCGCCCGCGCGGGACCGCCGGTGGCGGGTGATCGTCACGGTGCGGTTCCGCGACGGCCGCACCCGGATCCACTCGCACGCACTGACCGTGTGACGCCGGCAGCCTGCGCCTGGCGGACGAGGCGGACGAGGCGGACGAGGCGGACGTGACGGACGAGGCGGACGGCGTTGCAGCATTTCCCCCGGGCGCGGGGGGAAATGCTGCAACTTCCGGCGCTGCGGGC
>DASXZK010000029.1:0-38540 GCA_036501965.1 Solirubrobacteraceae bacterium | reverse complement strand
TCCAGTCGGTCCCCACCATCGCCGAGCCCTCGACCCAGGGACCCAGTTGGGGCTGAGGGAACTTGCAGTGACGTTCCTTCAACGCGATGCCGTACGAGTTGCCCGATTGGAGGTGCTTGATCAGCACCTTCCGCGCGATCTCGTCCTCGCGGCCCTCCGGGATCGCGAAGTAGATCCTGATGAACGAGTTGGAGTAGCGGTCGAAGACGGCGGGAGTGCCCTCCTCCGCGAGCAGCGTGACGTCCTCGAGCCAGTTGATGTCCTTCCCCGGGGTCGCCTCCAGCAGGTCGACGTCGTCGAGCAGGCCGATCTCCTCCTGGTAGGCGAATCGCCGGCCGGCGAGGTATTCGGCGTCGATGCCGGTCGTCTTCTCGGGCTCGCCCGGAAGCTGTGTGCTCATGGCCGGACCGCCGCCTCGGACTCCGTGGCCAGGTAGTCGATCGGGTTCGCGATGTGGCGCTCGAGCAGCCGCTTGATCTCGTCGAGTGCCCGCTCCTCGCTCTGGCCGGGAATGTAGGTCGTGCCCGCCAACGGCACGCGCGCCATCGCCGCCGCCTCGACCGTCAGCGCGCAGAGATCCTCCGGCTCGAGGCTGTGCACGTTGGTCTTCCCGCACGCGCGCGCGAGCATCTGGCACTCGAGCGTCAACGTGTGGAGGAAGTTGTAGACGCGCTGTGCGGCGTCCTCGACGACGAGCCGCTTGCGCAGCTCGGGATCCTGCGTCGTGATCCCGACCGGGCAGCGACCGGTGTGGCAGTGGTAGCACTGCCCGGCGGGAACCCCGACGGTGCCCTCGTAGTCGGTGACTCCCGGGATCTCCTTGTTGCAGTTGAGCGCCATCAGCGCCGAGTGTCCGATCGCGACCGCCGTCGCGCCGAGCGCGAGGCACTTCGCCACGTCGCCGCCGTTGCGGATGCCGCCGGCCACGACGAGGTCGATCTCGTCGGCGAGGCCCACATCCTCGAGCGCGCGGCGCGCCTCGGGGATCGCCGCCATCAGCGGGATGCCCGTCTCCTCCGCCGCGATGTGCGGACCGGCGCCCGTTCCGCCCTCGGCGCCGTCGAGGTAGATCACGTCGGGGCCGCACTTGGCCGCCATGCGGACGTCGTCGTAGACGCGCGCCGCGCCGAGCTTCAGCTGGATCGGGATCTCGTAGTTGGTCGCCTCGCGGATCTCCTGGATCTTCAGCGACAGGTCATCGGGGCCGAGCCAATCGGGGTGGCGGGCGGGTGAGCGCTGGTCGATCCCCGCCGGCAGCGAGCGCATCTCGGCGACCTGCTCGGTCACCTTCTGCCCCATCAGGTGGCCGCCGAGGCCGACCTTGCAGCCCTGCCCGATGAAGAACTCGCAGCCGTCCGCCAGCATCAGGTGGTGCGGGTTGAAGCCGTAGCGGCTCTGGATCAGCTGGTAGTACCACTTGGTCGAGAGGTCCCGCTCGGGCGGGATCATGCCGCCCTCGCCGGAGCAGGTCGCCGTCCCGGCCATCGAGGCGCCCTTCGCGAGCGCCATCTTCGCCTCGAGCGACAGCGCGCCGAAGCTCATGCCCGTGATGTAGACCGGGATGTCGAGCTCGAGCGGCTTCTTCGCGAAGCGCGCGCCGAGCACCGTCTTCGTCTCGCACTTCTCGCGGTAGCCCTCGATCACGAAGCGGGTCAGCGTGCCGGGCAGGAACATCAGCTGGTCCCAGTGGGGGATCGGCTTGAACATCGAGAACCCACGCATCCGGTAGCGGCCGAGCTCGGCCTTGACGTGGATGTCGTCGATGACCTCGGGGGTGAAGATCGCGCTGTGACCGAGGCGGTTGTGCGCGGAGGGAGATGTCTCGTCGACCATCAGAGCACCAGCTTTCGCTCGGAGGGCTCGAGCGTGTCGTAGTTGTAGAGCTTCTTCCCGCAGACGTACTTCTGCAGCGGCGGCGGCGCGCCGAGGTCGTGGATCGCGAACTTGCGCTCGACGAACTCGGTGTCGGCTTCGGTCCAGTCGCCGGGCACGCAGTCGATCCCCAGCGCGGCAACCTTGCCGCCGACGTAGATCGTCCCGTCGTACATCGAGTCGCCGAGGCCGGGACCGACGTTGCCACAGATGATCTGCCGGCCGCGCTGCATCATGAAGCCGTTCATCGAGCCGGCGTCCCCGAGCACGATGATCGTCCCGCCCTTCTGGTCGATGCCACTGCGGGCGCCGACCCGGCCCTTGACGACGAGGTCGCCGCCGCGGAGCGCCGCGCCCGTGAGCGAGCCGGCGTTGCCGTCGATCACGACGACCCCGGACATCATGTTCTCGCAGGCCGACCAGCCGACGCGCCCGGTGATGTGCACCTCGGGCCCGTCGATGATCCCGCACGCGAAGTACCCGAGGCTGCCCTCGAAGGTGAGCCGGCAGCGCGTCAGGATGCCGGCACCGAGCGAGTGGCGCGCGCCGGGGTTGCGGATCGTGACGTCGCGCACGCCCTGCTCGTAGAGGAGCCAGCGCAGTTCGAGGTTGATCCGCCGAGTCGTCAGCTCGCGCGCGTCGAGGGTCGCACGATCACCGTCGATCACGGAGATCCGCGGGACGACCTCATCGAGCTCGACGAGCCCGCGCGCGTCGTACCGGGGTTCGCTGGTCGCTACCGCGTCCACACCATCACCTCGCCCTCGTAGGGATCGTAGGTATAGATCTCGTGGTCGATCACCGCCCGGATCGCCATCTCCTCGGACGCCACGGCCACCATGTCATCGCCCTCGTAGAGGACGAGCGGCTTGGCCGCGAGATGGTCCTTCGCCACCCCGAGCGCGTCCTCCGAGACGCACAGGTAGGTGAACACGCCGTCAAGGTCCTCGAGGCTCTCGCGCATCGCGTCCTCGAGCGAGGAGCCGGCCTCGAGCTTCTGCGCGATGTACACGGCGATGATCTCCGAGTCGCACTCGGACGCGAAGCGGTGACCGGCCCGCTCGAGTCGGCGCCGCCACTGGTGGTAGTTGGTCAGCTGGCCGTTGTGGACGACGGCGACGTCGGAGAACGGGTAGGCCCAGTAGGGATGCGCGTTCGAGATGTCGACGTCGGACTCCGTCGCCATCCGGACGTGCCCGATGCCATGGCTGCCGATGTACCCGTCGAGCCCGTAGCCGCTCGCGACCGTCCGCGCGTCGCCGAGGTCCTTGATGATCTCGAGCGCGTGGCCGACCGAGAGCACCTCGGCATCGGTGACCGACTCGACGTGGTCCGCGAGCTGCTTCAGATCGCCGTCGTAGCTGAGCGTGATCGTCTGGGTGTACTCGTTGTTGTCCTCGATGCTGATGACCTCGGCGCCGGTGGCGCGAAGGCGCGCCTTGACCTCGGCGCGATGCCTCCGAAGCGCCTCGGTGAAGTCGAGGTCGCGCGGCTGGTTCGCGTCGGCGAGCTTCACGCGCATCACGAGCTCCTCGGTCGGCGCGCGGTAGAGCGCGTAACCGGTCGAGTCGGGCCCGCGATGCTTCATCGCCTGGAGCATCCGCGTGATGTCGCGGCCGACGCGGTGGCCGCCGTTGGTGTCCTTGTAGATGATGCCGGCGATCCCGCACATCAGGGCAGCACCTCCAGGTACTCGTCGCGCTCCCAGTCGGTCACCGCGGCGAGGTAGCGCTCCCACTCGTCGCGCTTGTAGTGGCTGAAGACCTTGTAGAGCCGCCCCGGCATCGCGCTGCGGATGACCTCGTCGGCGGCGAGCGCCTCGAGCGCCGCGCCGAGGCTGTCGGGGACCTTCTCGATGCTGGCGCCCTCGCGCAGCAGGTCGTACGTGTTGCCCTGCTGCGGCGGACCCGGGTCGCTCTTGCGTCGCACGCCGTCGAGGCCGGCGCGCAGCATCGCCGCGACGGTCAGGTACGGGTTGCACGAGGAGTCGGCGCCGCGGTACTCGAAGCGTCCACCGGAGGCGACGCGAACCGTCGTCGTGCGGTTCTGCCAGCCCCAGTTCTTGTAGATCGGCGCCCAGAAACCGGTGTCCCACATGCGGCAGTAGGAGTTGACGGTCGGGTTCCCGACGCACATCAGCGCCGGGAAGTGATCAAGCATCCCGCCGAGGAAGTGGCGGGCGATCTCCGACAGCTGCGCCGGGCCGTCCGGATCGTGGAACACGTTGTGGCCGTCGTCATCGATCAACGTGAAGTGGTGGTGGTGCCCGTTCGCCGAGACACCGGTGAACGGCTTCGGCATGAACGACGGGAGCAGGTCGTACTTGCGGCCGACCGCGGCACAGATCTGCCGGTAGGTCGTGATGTTGTCGGCGGTGCGCAGCGGGCGATCGAAGCGGAAGTTGAGCTCGAGCTGTCCCGGCGCGTCCTCGTGGTCGCCGTAGCTCATGTCCATCCCCAGTGCCTGCCCGTACTCGACCACGTCGAGCAGAACCGGACGGAGCTCCTCGAACTGATGGATGTGGTAGCAGTAGGGCTGGGTGACGCCCTCCGGGATCTTGCCGTCCTCGGGCTTCTTCAGCCACATCATCTCCGGCTCGATCCCGATCAGGAACTGGTACCCCAGCTCCTGCTCGAACTCGTGCGCGATGTTCTTGAGGTTCTGGCGACAGTCGGCATCGAACAGCTCACCGGTCTCGGTGTCGTAGCAGTCGCAATAGACCCGGGCGACGCGGTTGTCCCACGGCAGGACGGCGAACGTGTCAAGGTCGGCGACGGCAGCCAGTTCGGATTCCTCGGGGCCGAATCCGATGTAGTCGCCGTAGCGATCCGTGAACAGGTTGGCGGTCGCGCCGTAGACGAGTTGGTAGCCCCGCTCGGCTACCTGTGCGAAGAACGAGGACACGACGCCCTTGCCCATGACCCGCCCGGTGACCGAGACCTGCTGGAAGAACACGTAGCGGATGCCCTCGGATTCGATCCGGCGGACGATCTTCTCGATCTGTTCTGCCCGACCCGGTGCGGATCTGGCCTCTTCCAGGGTCGCGGGCGGCGGCGTGATCCGCGGGCTCCGGAGGACGTCGTCGACGCCTCCTCCGAACACCGCCGATGACTCCTGTCCCTTGCTGCCGTCCACGGCCGTCGACATACTTTGACCCTCTCCTCGGTGGACAAATTTGTCCATATTGTATCACCCATGCGCGTCGAGGAGAAGTCGCCGCGCGGGATCTCTTGCCCTCTTGCGCCTGATGCAATACCGTTGCGCAGAGCGCAAAACTGAAGGGAGAACCCGTGCAAGACCGCGTACCGTCCTCAGTCCCAATCCTGGTCATCGGAGCGGGCGTGCATGGCCTCTCGACGGCCTGGCATCTGGCCGCCGCCGGCGAGGACGTCCTCGTCGTGGACAAAACCGCCATCGCTGCCGGCGCCTCGGGTATCGCCTGTGGCGTCATCCGCAACAACTACTTCCAGCCGGCGATGGCCGAGCTGATGGCCGCCTGCGTTGAGGTCTGGGGTTCAGATCCCGACGCACTCGCCTATCACGAGACCGGTTACATCGCGCTCGGACCGCCCGCCCAGGAGGGCGACCTCACTCAGGTCTACGAGCGCCACCAGCGCATCGGCTATCCCTCCGAACTGCACGTCGGCGAGGCCGAGGTGGCGGCGCACATGCGCACGCTGTACCCGGACTGGCGCGCGCCGGGCCTGACCGTCTGTCTGCACGAGCACACCGGCGGGTTCGCGTTCAACAAGGAGTCGATGCTGGGTCTGGCGGACAAGGCCCGCGCCGCCGGCGCCAAGATCGCCGAGGGCGTCGAGGTCACCGGGTTCGACTTCGACGAGTCGGGGGCGGTCCGCACCGTGCAGACCAGCGCGGGCGAGATCGCGGTCGATCAGGTCGTCGTCGCGGCCGGCCCCTGGACTCCGGCGCTCTGGGAGATGCTCGGACTGCCCGACCATCTCGATGTGCACCAGCCCGACGGCACGGTGCGGGAGAACGTCGGCATGTGGACCTACTGGTACCTGCAGGAGGGCGAGGTCGAGTTCGACCCGAAGATCTTCGTCACCGCCGACGGGAAGACGTCGCCGGTGCTGCACGTCGACTCCGATCAGCCGCTGCACTCAGACGAGGGCAAGTTGATCACTGACGAGCCCTGGGGCGTCTACTTCAAGCCCGACCGCGACAGCATTCAGGGTGGCGCCCAGCCGTTGACGGTGGGTGACAGTTTCGAGGTCGACCCCTACCCCACGGGGACGGTCGAGCCGATCTTCCCGGACCTGTGGTCCTCGGCGCTGTCGCACTGCCTGGAGCGCTTCGAGGGCGCCCGCGGGCGCTACCGGCAGGTTCGCTCCGGCGGTGCCGGTGCGTTCACCGCCGACAACTTCCCGGTGTTCGACTACATGCGCCCCAACGTCTACGTGGCGGCGGACTCCAACCATGGGTACAAGATGATCGGGGTCGGGCGTGAGATCGCCCGGGTGCTCGGAGGCGAGCACTCCTCGCTGCTGCACCCGTTCCGGTTCGAGCGGTTCGCCACCGGCGACCTGCACCCGGTCTCGCACAGCCCCTACCCCTGGAGCTGATCCCGGGTTCAGGCGCCAAGCGCGGCGGCGATCTCTGCCGCCGCGCGCAGCAGGATCGGCTCGAGCTCCCCGCGGCGCGCCGCCGGGAGCCGCGCGACCGGGCCCTGCAGCCCGACGATCGCGCTCAGCTCGCCCAACCGTCCCCGCACCGGCGCCGCCAGCGCCGCCAGATCGGGCTCGCGCTCGCCGACCGCAGCGGCGACTCCCCGCCTGCCCGTGAGCCGAAGCTCCTCGGCGAGCGCCTCGGGATCGCACACGGTGCGCTCGGTGAAGCGCTCAAGCCGCCCGAGATCCTTCGCCACCTGCAGTGGGTCCTGCGCGCCGCCGGCGCCGAAGAGGAGCATCACCTTACCGGTGGCGGTCGCGTGCGGCGCGCTCGGACGCCCGACGCGGGCCATGCTCACGACGCTTCTGGGCGACGGCACGAAGTCGATCGTGATCGCCTCGCCGGCCCCGGGGAGCGACAGCGTGGCGGTCTCGCCGGTCTCCTCGACCAGCCACCGCAGCCAGGGCCGCGCGCGCTCGCGCACGTCGAGTCCGGACAGCACGCGGTCAGACAGCTCGAGCAACCCCAGGCCGAGGCGCCACGTCCCCTGCGGGGTGCGCTCCGCCATCCGGTGAGCGGCGAGGGTGGCCAGCAGCCGCGACGCCGTGCTCGGGTTGACGCCCACCGCCCGGGCGAGCTCGGATGCGCGAATCCCGTCGCGGCCTCCCGGGAGCGCCTCGAGGATCGACAGGGCGCGCCCGACTGATCCAACCTCGTCGGCCACTAGGCGCCGGATGAACTGGAGCGATTGCGCGCCCGCCCTCGGGGGCGGCGCAGCTCGGCAACCGGCGTCGGGAGCGCCGACTCCAGCGAGCGGGTGACGGTGACGTCGATGCCCCCGGGCGCGAACAGGTCACGGGAGAATGCGACCGGCTGCTCGGCGCCGGCGTACACCACCTCCTCCAACTGGAGCACGGCAGTCGCGCCGCGAACGCCCAGCTCGCGCCCGGCCGCGTCGCGCCCGGACACCAGGTGCGGCAGGATCGACGTCCGCGCGAACGTGATCGCCAGCCCGTTCTCGATCAGCACGTCGAGCACCATCCGCCCCCGCTCGAGCGCGGTGCGCAGCCGGTCGCGCCTCGGCAGCTCAACGCTCGGGTGCACGACGTCGATCATCACCGCGACCGGCGCGTCGCCGGCGACCAGCGTACGGGAGATCGTGTACGCCTGAGCGATCGACGCCAGCCCCAGCTCGTGGGCGATCTTGTCCTCCACGGGCCCGAGCTCGATCGTCAGCTGCCGACAGGTCAGCGTCAGCCCGCGGCGTGCCGCCAGCGACGAGTACGGTTCGAGTCGCTCGAGTCGCTCGCCGATCATGCTCGTCGACACGAGCCGGCCGACGTACGTGCCGCTCCCCTGACGACGCACGATCTCCCCGCGCTCGGCAAGCCGCTCCAGCGCGGAGCGCAGCGTGCCCCGCGAGATCCCGAGCATCCCCGCGAGGTCGTGCTCGGGCGGGAGCCGGTCGCCGGGCCGATAGCGGCCCGCGAGCAGCCAGTGCGCGACCGACTGCTCAGCGACGTCGACCAGCGAACGAACCTCGTCGGCTTGCCCCGGGCGCTTCTGATGATTTTTCGAAGAGCTCATCTCACGGCTGCACAAACTGGTCCGAAAACACGGCCTGGTCGCGGCGCCGCTGCGCAGCGCTTAGATCATGACAGTGCTCGGCGACGGGCATCCAGCGCGCGGTCGGCCAGCGCGCCTGCTTGGAGGGCCCGCGGATCGTCCGGCGCCGGGCCGATGTTGATCTGCACGAGCGTCGCGGCCGCCCGGCAGGCGGCCTCGGCCAGCAGCGTCGCGCAGATCGCGTCGCCGGCCAGGTTGCGGTTTCCGTCGCGTGCCAGCTCTGCGCCGAGCTCGGCCGCGGCGGCTGCGCACCCGCAGAGCTCGAGCGGCGCGGCGATCGCCTCGTCCGCGGCGTCGGAGACCCGGCGCTCCCGTCCGGGCTCTCCCTCGGGCAGCCGGCGCGCCGCCAACAGGTCGCCGTAGGAGTGCAGCTCGCGCTCGGCCAGGTCAAGCGCGCGAGCGCGCAGCTCGGCTGCGGTCTGGCGCAGCGCTTGGGCACGGCGATGGTGCGCCGCGTACTCCTCGCGTCCGAGCGTGAACCCGGCCGCCATCTGCTCGAGCGCCGCCGCGATGGCGACGGCCAACCCGGCCGCCGAGCCGCCACCGGGCGCCGGCGTACGCGCGGCGATCTGCTCCAGCAGGCGATCGATGGACTGCTCGGCGAGCACGTTCCGCAGCCGCCGGCTAGAACAGCCCGACGGTGCGGCCGTCTGCGTCGATGTCCACGTCGTAGACCGCGGCGGTCTTGGACAGTCCGGGCATCTGCTGGATATCGCCGCACAGCGGCACCAGCCAGCCGGCGCCGGTGTAGGCGCGGACATCGCGGATTGCGATCTCGAAGTCGCGTGGGACGTTGAGCAGCGTCGCGTCCGCCGACAGCGAGTACTGCGTCTTGGCCATGCAGACCGGCAGCGAGCCCATTCCATTGGCCTGATACGCCGAGATCTTCTCGTCGGCGGTCGGGTAGTAGTGCACGCCGCGGGCGCCGTAGATCCGCTTGGCCACCGCCTCGATCTTGTCGCGGATCGTCGCGTCGGGGGTGTAGAGCGGCTTCCAGTTCGACGGCTGCGCGGCTGCGGCGCGGACCGCCTCCGCGAGCGCGATCGACCCCTCACCGCCCTTGACCGGTCCCTCGTTGATCTCGGCCGCGAACGCGCCGCCCTCGACCGCCAGCCGGCGCACCAGCGCGCACTCCTCGTCGGTGTCCGTCGGAAACCGGTTGACCGCGACCACGCATGGCACCCCGAACACCGCCACGTTCGACAGGTGGTGCAGCAGATTCGCCATCCCGGTCTCGATCGCCTGAAACCCCTGGGCGCGGGTCGCGCGCGGGTCGTCAGCGTGCCCGCCATGGTGTTTGAGCGCGCGCACCGTGGACACCAGCACGCAGGCGTCGGGCGCGATGTTCCCGGCCGGGCACACGATGTCCATGAACTTCTCCATTCCGAGGTCGGAGCCGAAGCCCGACTCGGTGACCACGTAGTCACAGACCTTCAGCGCGACGCGGTCGGCGACCACCGAGTTGTTGCCGTGGGCGATGTTGGCGAACGGGCCGGCGTGCATGAAGGCCGGCTGACCCTCCAGGGTCTGCACCAGGTTCGGGTGGATCGCGTCCTTCATCAGCACCGTCATCGAGCCCGCCGCGCGCAGTTGCTCGGCGGTCACCGGCTCGCCGTCGTAGGTGGAGCCGACCGTGATCGCGCCCAGTCGCCGGCGCAGGTCGAACAGGTCGGACGCCATCCCGAGGATCGCCATCACCTCCGAGGCGGCGGTGATGTCGAAGCCCGTCTCGCGCGGAACCCCGTTCACTCGCCCGCCGAGCCCGATCACGATCTGGCGCAACGCCCGGTCGTCGACGTCCAGGCAGCGCTTCCAGGTCACCGACAGCGGGTCCAGTCCGAGCGCGTTGCCCTGCAGGATGTGGGCGTCGATCACCGCCGCCAGCATGTTGTTGGCGGCGGTGATCGCATGCAGATCCCCGTTGAGATGCAGGTTGAGGTCCTCCATCGGCACAACCTGCGCGTAGCCGGCGCCGGCGGCACCGCCCTTCATGCCGAACACCGGGCCGACCGACGGCTCGCGGGTGCAGTAGCAGGCGTTCTCCTCGAGCTTGCCGAGCCCCTGGGTCAGCGACACGCAGGTCGTCGACTTGCCCTCGCCGAATTTGGTCGGGGTCATGCCGGTGACGTTGATGAGCTTGCCGTCGGGGCGGTCGGCGAGCCGATCGAGCACGGACAGATCAACCTTCGCCTTGTAGCGGCCGTAGGCACGCACTTCATCGGGCTCCAGACCGATCTCCGCGGCGACCTCGGTGATCGGTCGAAGCGTTGCCTCTTGCGCGATCTCCAGGTTTGACTTCATCTCCGGACCCTCCTCGGTCAACCGTCGGTCCCTGCAACGGCGCCAGCATCTCCGATCCCGTGCCTTTTCGCCAGTGGCGGCCGCTGCGCGCGATTGGTCCAGACAATTCGCCTTGACACAGAGGTCTGGACCAATCAGGATGAGGCCGTCATCACGGTCGTGAACAGGGTCACGACCGGGTCAAGCAAGCCTGTCCGGCTCCGATGTCAGGTGTCGCGCGGGCCTCAGCGGGAGGGAGGAACCCGTGAGCATCCCATCAGCACCCGCGCGTCGTTTCCGACGTGCAGCAATTGCGGTCGGGGCGGTTCTCGTCGCGGTCGCGCTGTTCGCCGTCGGATTGAACGGCCGTGCCGAGGGCGCGACCACCTCGTCGACCTCCGTCGCCGCCTCGGCGCCGGCAGGCGGCCCACCGGTGCCCCAGATCGTGCCCAAGCCGGTCTCGATGCAGGTTGGAACCGGATGGTTCACGCTCGGCGCGCAGGCGCGCATCGCGGTCAGCGGGGGTGCTCAGGCGATGGCCGTGGCGCACGACCTCGCCGGGTACCTGCGACCCGCGACGGGCTTCCCGCTGCCGGTCGTGGCCGGCCGCGGCGGCGCGGGAGACATCTCGCTGGCGGTGGGGGCGAACCACGCGGTCGGCTCCGATCCCGACGGCGAGGGATACAGCCTCGGGGTCACGTCGCAGGGCGTGCGCCTGACCGCCGGCTCCGCGCACGGCCTCTATAACGGCATCCAGACGATCCGCCAGCTGCTGCCCGCCTGGATCAACTCCAGCTCGGTCGTCTCCGTCCCATGGGAGATGCGAGCCGTCCAGATCGTCGACTACCCCCGGTACACGTACCGCGGTGTGATGCTCGACATCGCCCGGCACTACGAGCCGCCGGCGGCCGTCGAGCAGTTGATCGCCCAGGCGGCCTCCTACAAATTCAACGTCTTCCACCTGCACCTCAGCGACGACCAGGGGTTCCGGATCGCGATCAAGGGCTTCCCCAGGCTCACCCGGATCGGCGGTCAGGGATCGGTCGGCACCGACGGGCGCACGATGGACCCGGGCGGTTTCTGGACCCAGGCGCAGTACCGCCAGGTCGTCGCCGACGCCAAGGCGCACTTCATGACGCTCATCCCGGAGGTCGATTCGCCGGGCCACAACAACGCGATCATCATGTCGGAGTACAACGACCTCTCCAACCCGCTGCTCAACGGTCCGCAGGACATCAACTGCAGCGCGAATCACCCTCCGGTGTGGAACTACACCGAGGCCGTCGGGTACAGCGCGCTGTGCCCTGACAGCCAGAACACCTGGACGATCATGACGGCGATCATCGATCAGCTCTCCGCCATGACCTCCGGGCCCTACTACGACATGGGCGGCGACGAGGTTCCCTCGACGATTCTCAGCCAGTCGCAGTACGCGGACTTCCTCAACAAGGAGGCGCCGATCGTCCGCGCCGCCGGCAAGACCGTGATGGGCTGGGCGGACATCGCCGGTGCGGGCACCTCGCTCGGCACTCCGACGATCGCCGAGTACTGGAATCCGGCATCCGGCTCTCAGTCCGGGACGGAGACCGGCACCGAGGCCGTGGCCAAGGGGATGCAGATCGTGATGGCGCCGGCCAACCACACCTACCTGGACCAGAAGTACCTGGCGGGCAGCGCCGGCAACGTGCCGTCGACGCTCGGTCTCAGTTGGGCCTGCAACACGGGCTGCGACGTCGACCAGTTCTACAACTGGGATCCCGGCAGCTACGTCAACGGGGTCAGCGACTCAAGCGTGATCGGTGTCGAGGGCGCGATGTGGGGAGAGACCGTTCCGACGATCAGCGATGCCGAGTACATGGTGTTCCCGCGCCTGCTCGCGCTCTCGGAGATCGGCTGGTCGCCCGCGGCGCAGCGGACATCCGAGCAGAGCCCGGCCTACCAGGACTTCATCGGCCGGCTTGCGGAGCAGGGTGCGCGGCTGCAGACGGCAGGCGTCAACTTCTACCCGACGCCTGAGGTGCCGTGGGGGCTGGACCTGTCCGTCGCACAGCCGACGCTCGGGCCGGGCCTGACGATCGGCGGCACGCTGGCGACGCTGTCGGCGCCCGGTCGTGCCACGAGCGCGGTCAACGCAACGATCCAGTGGGGTGATGGGACCTCGAGCACCGGCACGGTCACCGGAGCCGCGGCGACGGGAACCACGGTCAACGGCCTGTACTCGATCGGCGGCGATCACCGGTACGGCCAGGCGGGCGTGTACCTGGCGACGGTCACCACGACCGCGTCCGGGACCGCGCCGGCGTCGGTGTCGTTCTTCGTGCGGGTGGGATAGCGCGCGGAGCTAGGCGGAACAGCCCGGGCGCGGCCATGGGGTCGCGCCCGAGGCGCGCCGGTGCAGCCAGCGGACGTGCAGCCAGGCGAACGTCGAGTTGCCCAGACGGCCAAGCCCGTAGCGGCGTACCCGCCGGCCCGCGCCGGCGGTACGGGCCACGGTCAGGCAGGCGAACCGTCCCCTGATCGGATGGAAGACGCGCACGGAGACCGGATAGTGGCCATGGACGGGGTGCGCGATGCCGGTCGCCACCGCCTCGCGCGCGGTCCAGCGCTTCCAGCGGACCTCGAGCTTGACCGGCCCGACGGTGATCTCCTGCGGCCGCACGCGGAATACGTCGCGGTAACGGCGCCCCACCCTGACGATCCGGCTGAACAGCAACGGCTTGGACGTCCTCCGGCCGGCGGAATCGACGATCGCCTTGTCGATCGTCTCGCCCCGCCGGTAATCCGGGGAGCCCGCCCAGAAGGCGGCGACGTTGATCCGGTCGTGCGCGATGCACAGCCGCGGCAGCGGCAGGTGTCCAGTGAACCGCCCGCCCGCGGCGCTGGTGGCGCCGCGGGACCTGCTGCCGGCACAGGAGGCGGTGAGAGTCAGCCTGCCGGACAGGCCGTCGGTCGATGTGCCGCGAACCGTGATTCGCGATCCGACCCTCGCCCCGACCCTGGTGATTCTCAGGTGCGCGGGCAGCGCGCGGTGCGGAATCGGCTTGGCGCCGACGGTGAACGGGGTGGCGAGCGCCGCGTCGCCCTCGCGGGGCTGCGGGCCCGTGATCCACGTGCAGATCAGGTAGACGCCGGCGGGGTACTTGACCGAGACGCTCGTCGTCTCCGGGCCGCCGGAGACCGGCGCGCCGCCGCTGAAGACCACGTACGCGTCCGGGTTGGCGCCCGTGTCGGCCGCCTGCGTGGCGCCGCACGCCGGCGAGGTACCCGCCGGCCGGATCGTCGAGAGCAGCCGCAGCGGCTGGTCGGTCTGGACCGTGTAGTCGATGTCGAACGTGGTGCTCGCGGTCGGCGTCGAGGAGAACCCGACGGTGAGCACCGGAACCTGCGGGCCGCGAACCGTGACTGGCGCGCTCACCGGCCCGTCGCCGCCGCCACCGCTCAGCCAGGCGCACACGATGTCGGCGCCGGTCGCGTCCGGGGTCCAGCTCAGCGTGGTCGAGTACCCCCCAGCGGCCTCGGTGACGCCATCGGCGAGCACGACGCTCTCCGTGGGGTTGGCGTCACGGTCGGCCCCGAAGCTCGCCGCGCAGCCTGCCGCGCCGGCCGGCCGCACGATCGCGCGCAGCGTCGAGGCGGCGGTGGCGGTTCCCGTGAAGGTGATCGTTGTTGGCACTGACTGCTCGGGCGTGGCCGTCCCCACCGACACGCCGAGCGTCGGCAGCGGACGATGTGCCCGCGGGCCCGCGGTGCGCGCTGTCGCGCTCGCAGTGCCGGCCGCCCCGGCGAGGAGCCCGACCCACGCCAGCGTCACGACCATCCAGCCTCGAGCCCCCACAGTTCCTCCTCAAACCTCCCGCTCCGGTGAACGGGAATCTACCGAACCGCGCAGATGGCGGTGAGGCGCCGGGCTCAGCGCCCGTAGCGCTCGCGGCCGAGCAGCAGCTGCTCGGGCAGCGCGCGGCGCTCGGGCGGCGAAGGGTCGGCCGCGACCGTCACGGTCTCGGCGACGCTGAACGTGATCGAGCTCGTCGCCTCGCCGAAGCGGATCTCGACGTCTTCACGGTCGTTGGCGATCACCTCACCGGTCAGACCGGGCTCGACACCCGAGTCCTTGAGGTAGTGCAGCAGGTCCTCGGCCTCGTTCTCCAGTCGCATGACGGTCACCTGCGCGCCGACGGCGCAGTCGGCGAGCGGCACCCCGGCGAGCCGGTCGTGCACCTTGATCGGGTGGCCGTGCGGGCAGGTCTTCGCGTCTCCGACGGACGCGCGCACGTACGCCTCGAACCGCGGCGTCATCGCGTACTCGAGCTTCTCGGCCTCCTCGTGCACGTCGTCCCACGGCACGCCGACGACGTCGGTGAGGAACCGCTCGATCATCCGGTGGCGGCCGACCAGATTCTCGGCATGGGCGCGGCCCGCGTCGGTGAACTCGATCGATCGGCTGCTCGGCCGCGAGATCCATCCGTTGCGCTCCAGCCGTCGCAACATCTCGTGGACGGTCGGCGGCGTCAGCCGCATCGCGCGTGCCAGGTTGGCGCCCGTGATCGGAAAGCCGGCCTCATACAGCCAGAACAGCGACTCCAGGTACTCCTGCTCCGCCGCGCTGAGCGGCAGCTCGGCGCCCTGCTCAGGGTCGTGGGTGCTCCCCTCGGCGGGCATCTCCCTTGATCCTACCCACGGCGACCAGGCTCACCGCGCGGGTCAGCGGTGGCGGTCGACGGCGACCCGTAGCCGTCGGACCCCCTCACGGGTCCGGTCCCCGGAGGTCGTCGCGAAGGTGAGGCGCAGCGAATCCGTAAACCGTCCGCTCGCCGAGAACGCGGGTCCGGGGATGTACGCGACGCCCTCCTCGAGGGCGACGTGGAACAGCGCCTCGGTGTCGATCGGCTCCTGGAACGTCACCCACAGGAAGAAGCCGCCGTCGGGGTCGGTGATGTCGAGGTTGGGTTCGGGGAAGCTCTCGGCGAGCGCGCCGCGCAGCGTCCGCTTCCCGGCGCGGTAGCGCGCCCGCAGCTCCTCGAGATGAGCCGGCAGCAACCCGCGTTCCAGGAAGCCGGCGACGATCCGCTGCATCGGCACGCTGGCGCACGTGTCGAGCCCCTGCTTGGCGGCGATCATCGCGTCGATCACCGGAGCGTCCGCTTCGACCCACCCGACGCGCAGGCCGGGGGCAAGCACCTTGGAGAACGTGTGGACCGAGACCACCGTTGCCTCGCTGCCGGCGGCCAGCTCGCGCAAGCCCGGTAGCGATACTCCCTCGAAGCGCAGGTCGCGGTAGGGGTCGTCCTCGAGGATGACGGCGCCCCAGCGCTCGGCCAGTTCGATCAGCTCCAGGCGGCGCTCGGTCGAGAGCGTCACCCCGCTCGGGTTCTGAAACGTCGGGATCACGTAGATGAGCTTTGGCGGCCGGCCGCTGCACAGTTCTCGCAGCGCGACGACGTCGAGTCCGTCCGCGTCGACGTCGACCTCAAGCAGCTCGCCTCCATAGCCGGTGATCACCGCCGTCCCGTTCGTGTAGGTCGGGGCCTCGACGGCGACCCGGTCGCCGGGGTCGACGAACAGCTTGCACGCCAGGTCGAGCCCCTGCATGCCTCCGCTGGTGACAAGCAGCTCGCTGACGTCCAGCGGCGTGGGACTCGCCTCGATGAGCTGGGTCCGGAGAGCGGGCTCGCCCTCGGTCGGCCCGTAGTCGTAGGGGTCCGCGACACCGGGGGCGAGCACCTCCGCCGCGATCTGCGCGAGCGCCTGCGTCGGGATCGCCTCCGGGGCGGGGCTGCCCATCGCAAAGCGCACGATGTCGTGGTCCTGGGCGGCGAGCAGGCTGGTGCTGCTGTCGATCACCGATCCGGTGATGCCGTCGGCGCGCGTAGCGAACGGGAGCGCCCGGATCGGGCTCACGGTCGCGCCCACGGGATCTCGGCGAACACCGCGCGGAACGGGAGCGCCCGGAAGGCTTCGTAGCGCTCACCCTCAAGCCGCCGGAAGTGCGCGGCCATCGCCGCGCGGACCGCCTCCGGATCACGAGCGCGCAGGGCCTCGATGATCGGTGGGTGGGTCTCCACCTCCCAGTCCTCGCGAGGGCCCAGCCGCGGCGGAGCCGAGCTGATCACGATGATTTCGGTCATCGGCTTGAGGAACAGTTGGAGCGCCGGCCGGTGCAGGGCAGCGAGCAGACCGAGGTGTAGCTGCAGATGCGATTCGCGAGCCCGCGACCAGTCGCCGTCGATGACCGCGGCGGCGAACGCGTCGTGGGCGAGCGCGAGCGCCTCGAGGTCGTCGGCGGTCACGGTCTCGGTGGCCATCGGCACCAGGCTGCACTCGATCGCGGCGCGCGCGTCGACGACGTCGCCCATCGTGAGCTCCGAGCGCGCAAGCAGGGCGATCAGTGCGTGCGCGAACGTCGCGTCGCTCGGGGCGGCGACCGTCATCCCCTGGCCCTGGCGAACGGTGACCAGACCCCGCGCCACCAGGCTGCGGATCGCGTCGCGGACCACGCTCCGGCTCACCCCGAGCATCTGGCCGAGGACGGGCTCGGTCGGCAGCCGGTCTCCGGGCGCGAGCTCGCCGCACAAGATCCTCCGCTCGAGTTCGGCGGCGACCCGGTCGCTCTTCAGCTCGTCTCGGAGGCTCCCGAGCACCAGGCTCGCCGGACGGGTCATGTCTTCACCGTCAGCTCTCGGGGGAAGCTCGCGAGGCACTCGGCGCCGCCGTCGGTCACCTGCACGACCTCCGAAAGTTCGAGGCCGATCTCACCGAGCCACATTCCGAGCATCAGGTGGAACGTCATCCCGGGCGCGAGCTCGGTGCGGTCGCCCGGCCGCAGGCTGAGGGTGTGCTCCCCCCAATCGGGCGGATAGCCGATCCCGACCGAGTAGCCGATCCGCGAGGGCTTCTCCAGCCCGTGCCGCGCGATCGTCCTGCGCCAGGCGGCCTCGACCTCCTCGCAGAGCACTCCGGGCGCGACCGTTGTGAGCGCCACCTCCAGGCCTTCCATCACCACATCGCTCGTGCGGCGGAGCTCCGCCGGCGGCGTGCCGAGGAAGACCGTACGCGCCATCGGGCAGTGATAGTGGCGGTACGCCGCCGCGAGCTCGATCACGGTCGCCTCTCCGTCGCGGAACGGCGCGTCCGACCAGGTGAGGTGCGCGGTCTTCGTGCCGGGACCGGAGGGCATCATCGGCACGATCGCCGGATAGTCGCCGCCCCACTCCGCGGTGCCGCGCGCCTGCGCGCGCATGATCTCGGCAGCCGCGTCGCATTGCCGGACGCCGGCCTGGACGGAATCGATCGCGACCGCCATCACCTGCTCGACGATCCGCGCGGCGCGCCGCATCGCCTCCAGCTCCGCAGCCGACTTCACCACTCGCACCCAGTTGACGAGCTGCCCCGAGTCGGCGAACGTGACGTCGGTCAGTCCTGCGCGGAGCGCCTGCTCGGCTCGTGGGCTGAAGAAGTAGGCGTCGCTCTCCAGGCCGATCCGCGTTCCCGGCTCGATCCGCTCGCTGAGCTTGGCCGCGAGCAGGTCGAAGGGGTGGCGGTCGGGCTGCTGGACGTAGTCGTCGTGGAAGCCGATCACCCGGTCGGGCCCCAGTGCGGTCGTCATCAACGCGCCGGGAGCATCGATCCCGCGCGTGAACAGCAGTGGCCCGTCGTCGAGTCCGAGCACGAGGGCCTGCGGCGTGTAGAACGACCACGCGTCATAGCCCGTCAGGTAGTAGAGGTTTGCCGGCTCGACCACGACGAGCAGGTCGAGGCCCCGCTCGGCCATCCGCTCGCGGGTGCGCCGGCGGCGGGTCTGGTACTCGTCCTGGTCGAACAGCTCGCTCATCGAAGGTCCCGTTGCGGCGGTGCGGCGAGCAGCGCGCAGGCGGTGTCGTACAGCAGCGCCGCACCGATCGGGAGGGCAGCCTCATCGATCGTGAAGCGCGGGTGGTGGAGCGGCGCCGCGTCCTCACCGCCCACCCCGAGCCACGCCATCGCGGCCGGCACCTGCTCGGTGTAGAACGCGAAGTCCTCGGAGTTCATCGTCGGCTGCGTGAGGTAGCGCACGGACCCCGTCGGCGCGGCCGCGGCGAATGCTTCGATCACCGACGAGTGGTTGTCGAGCGGTGGCTCACCGGTGACGAGCTCGACCTCGGCGCAGGCGCCATGCGCACGAGCCACCGCGCCTGCGATCTCGCCGAGCAGCTCGTGGGCACGCGCTCGAGCGAGAGGGGAGAGTGCGCGGATCGTGCCGGTCATGACGACGGTCTCGGCGACGATGTTGCCCGCGCTGCCGCCCTCGATCCGGCCGACATGGACGGTGAGCGGCGTGCGTGGGTCAGTGCGGCGACTGACGATCGTCTGCAACTCGCCGACGATCGCGGCTGCGGCGGCGATCGCGTCGACCGCCTCGTGCGGCCACCCGGCGTGTCCCGCACCGCCGGTCACCCTGATGGTGAACTCGTCGGAGGAGGCCATGCTGGGCCCGGCGCGCAGGCCGACCGCTCCGGCCGGCAGGCTCGGGTCGACGTGGAGCGCGATCGCGGCGACCGCCCCGTCGAGACCTCCCTCGGCCACCACCCGCCGCCCGCCGAGCGGCTCGGCCTCCTCGGCGGGCTGAAAGACGAAGCGCAACGTGCCCGCCGGCGGCCGGCCGAGCGCGAGGCTCGCGGCGCCGACCGCCATCGCGCTGTGGGCGTCGTGGCCGCAGGCGTGCATCACGCCCGGTGTCTCGGAGGCGAACGGCAGCCGCGTCTCCTCGGCGATCGGCAGCGCATCCATGTCCGCGCGGACGATGACAAGCGGCCCGCGGGGATCGCCGCACACGTCGACCGTCAGGCCCGTGCCGGCGATCTGGCGGACCTCGGTGAGTCCGAGCGCTCTGAGTTCCGCGGCGATGCGCGCGGAGGTGGCGCGCTCGTGGTTGGAGAGCTCCGGGCGTCGATGGAGATCGCGTCGCAGCGTGATCAGCCGCTCGGTCAGCGGGCCGTCGAGACGAGTGGCTGAGCGCTCCTCCGCAACCATCGCCTTGAATCATACCAACATCAGATGATATGATGAATTCCACGGCGGCCTCTGGAATCCAGGCCAGGGCCCGTGACCCGAGGGAAGGGAGAGCGCGTGACGTCCACGTCCGCCAATCCGGCCGGCGCTGAGCCGGCGACGCCGTCTCCGTCGCTGTTGCGGCGCGCCACCGCGGCGGCCGCAATGGGCAACGCGACCGAATGGTTCGACTACGGGGTCTACTCGTATCTCGCTACCCAGATCGGGCGCAACTTCTTCCCAGGGCCTCACGCGACGCTGGGCTCGCTGCTCGTGTTCGCGGTCTCGTTCGTGCTGCGGCCGCTCGGGGGCATCGTCTGGGGACCGCTCGGCGACCGTGTCGGCCGGCAGAGCGTGCTCGTGGCCACAATCCTCCTGATGTCGCTGTCGACGGTGCTGATCGGCGTCATCCCGACCTACGGATCCGTTGGTGTCTGGGCTCCCGTGTTGCTCATCCTGCTCCGCGTGGTCCAGGGGTTCTCCACGGGGGGTGAGTACGGCGGCGCCGCGACGTTCCTCGCCGAGTACGCACCTGACCGGCGGCGCGGCTTCTGGGGATCGTTCCTGGAGTTCGGCACGCTCACCGGCTTCACCGGCGCGCTCGCGCTCACCGCGCTGATCAACCTCGTGTTCGGCAGCGCCGCACTCGACCACTGGGCGTGGCGGATCCCGTTCCTCGCCGCCGGGCCGCTCGGCGCGATCGGCCTCTACCTGCGGATGCGCCTGGAGGACACCCCGTGCTTCCGTGACCTGAAGTCACGCGGTGAGCGGGAGACCGAGGCCACCGGCGCCCTGCGCACCCTGCTGCGTGACTACCGCCGTCCGATGCTGCAGCTGTTCGGCCTGGTCGTCGTCCTCAACGTCGCCGACTACACGCTTCTGACCTACCTGCCCACGTACCTGCAGGACACGATCGGGCTGAGCACCGGTGACTCCAACCTGGTGCTCGCGAGCGGGCAGCTGGGGATGATGGCCGTGATCCCGTTCGCTGGGATGTTGTCGGATCGGGTCGGGCGCAAGCCGTGCTGGTGGTTCTCGATCGGGGCGCTGTTCGTGCTCTCGGTGCCGATGTTCTGGCTGATGTCGCAGGGGCTGGCGCTCGCGATCGTCGGCTTCGTCGTCCTCGGGATGGTGTTCGTGCTGCAGCTGGGCACGATCTCCGCGACGTTCCCGGCGATGTTCCCGGCCCACGTGCGCTACGCGGGGATGGCGATCTCCTACAACATCGCGACCGCCGCCTTCGGCGGCACCGCACCCGCGATCAACAATGCGCTGGTCGGCGCCACCCATGACAAGCTGATGCCCGGCTACTACCTGATGGCCGCATGCGTGATCGGTGCCTGCGGCCTGTGGGGAGTGGTGGAGACGCGCGGATGCTCGCTGCGCGGGCGCCGCCTGCCGCGCGCCGAGTCGCAATCGACCGGCGTCACTCGACCGCCTGCGCCGCCGGTGGCCGCTCGACGTCCCGCGGTGCGGTCGCGGTGATCGAAGTGCCGGCGGTGGCCGGCGCTGGCGGTGGCCGGCGCTGGCGACGACGCCGTCGCGGTGGATTCCCGCCGGTAGGATCGCGCCTGCCGTGTCGCTTCCGCTCAGCCCGCCCGTCGAACCCCAGCTCGCCCGCTCCGCCCGCGAGCTGCCGGAGGGGGAGGGGTGGGTCTATGAGCCGAAGTACGACGGCTTCCGGGCGATCGTCTTCGTCGACGGCGACGAGGTCGAGATCCAGTCGCGCAGTGGCCGCCCGCTGCTGCGCTACTTCCCCGAGCTGAGGTTCTCGCCGGGCCGCTACGTCGTCGACGGCGAGATCGTGATCGACATGGCCGCCAAGGAGGGCGCCGAGGACGTCGCTCAGCAGGACTTCGGCTCGCTGCAGCAGCGGCTGCACCCGGCGGCGTCGCGCGTGACGATGCTCGCCGAGCAGATTCCGGCACGGTTCGTCGCCTTCGATCTGCTCGCGCGGGAGGACGAGCTGCTGCTCGAGCTCCCGCTGTCCGAGCGCCGCGCCGCGCTGGAGGAGCTCGCGGCGAGCCAGGGCATCGATCTCACGCCGTGGGCCTCCGACCCCGCCCAGACCGAGCCGTGGCTGCAGCACGGGGAGGGAGTCGTCGCCAAGGAGCTCGGCGCGCCCTACAAGCCGGGTGCCCGTCGCGGAATGGTGAAGGTCAAGCGACTGCGCACGCTCGACGCCGTCGTCCTCGGCTATCGCCCCGGCAAGGAGAAGGACACCGTCGGGTCGCTGATCCTCGCCCTCTACACGCCCGAGGGCAAGCTGCGCGTCGTCGGGCACTCCTCGGGCATCCGCCCCGCCGAGAAGCGAGCGCTCCGCGAGCGCCTGGAGCCCTACGAGAGCGGCGATCGCGGCCACGGCGACCCCAGCCGCTGGAAGAGCGAGGAGGACATGGAGTGGGTCGGCCTGCGCCCCGAGCTCGTCGTCGAGGTGAGCTACGACCACGTCTCCGACGGTCGCATCCGCCACGGCACCAAGCTCGTCCGCTGGCGCGAGGACAAGGCGCCGCGCGACTGTCTTCTCGAACAGATGGACCAGTGACCCGCCGCGCGGGGTAGCAGAGACCCATGAAACGAATCATCGAACTGCTCCTCTGCATCCTGCACCCGCTCGCGGTCCTGCTCATCTGGATCACCCTGCCCTTCAAGCGCGACATGGGCCTGATCGCCAAGATCACCTGGGGGATCGCCTGCATCGTCCCCTTCGTCCCGTTCGTGTACGTGCTGACGGGGAACGACTTCATCTAGTCCGGGTCGGCGCGGCGCGATCTTTGTGCACTGAGGGTGCGCATTTCTCGCTCTCGGGATGGCGCGGGCGCGGGATCAGGGTGATCTGCTCCGCCGGTGCGGACGGCGACGATGGCCGATCTGGCCGGCCCCCCCGGTCAATCCCGCCGCGCCCGGCTCGGCTGCACCCGTCGCGGCTCCCCCTCCTGCTTGCGGAAGTGCGGCGGCCAAGGCGCATCCCCCAACCCGCGCTCCTCCTCATCCACGCGCGAGAGCGCGAGCAGCGCGTCCAACGACCCCGCCTCCGAGTCGATCGAAGCGGCCGGATCCCCTCGCCGGGCGACGAGGTCCGGGACGGTGTCGATCCGCAGCTCGGCGGGCTCGATGTCTGGAACCTCGTCCCAGGTGAGCGGCGTCGACACACGAGCGTCCGAGGTCGGCCGCACGCTGTAGGCGCTCGCGACGGTGCGATCACGGATGTTCTGGTTGTAGTCGACGAACACGCCGTTGCCCCGCTCCTCCTTCCACCAGCTCGCGGTGGCAAGGCCCGGGGCGCGCCGCTCGACCTCGCGCGCGAGCGCGAGCGCCGCCCGACGCACCGCGACGAAGTCGTGCTCGGGCCGCACTCGCGCGTAGACGTGGATCCCGCGTGACCCGCTCGTCTTGGGGAAGCCGACCAGCCCGTAGTCGCGCAGCACCTCGCCGCAGACGAGCGCGACGCGGCGCACGTCGTCCCAGCTCGCCTCGGGCGTGGGGTCGAGGTCGACGCGGAGCTCATCGGGATGGTCGAGGTCGGGCAGCCGCACCTGCCACGGATTCCAGTCGACGACGCCGAGGTTCACCCCCCACACGAGCGTCGCGGCGTCGTTGGGCAACAGCTCCCGCGCCGTGCGCCCGCTCGGGAACGTGACCGTCGTCGTCTGCAGCCACTCCGGCGCCGAGTCCGGGATCCGCTTCTGGAAGAACGGCTCGGCCGCGACGCCGCGCGGGAACCGCTTCAAATGCGTGGGCCGATCGCGCAGTCCGCGTAGCAGCGGCTCCGCAACCGCGAGGTGGTACTCGATCAGCCCGCGCTTGGTGACCCCCGCCTCCGGGAACACGACCCGGTCGCCGCTGGAGATCCTGACCTCACGGCCGCCGGCCTCGATCAGCTCGTAGTCGGGCACGGCGCACAGCATGACGGATCGGCTGCCGCGCACCGCCGCAGTGGCGCAGCCCGCCAAGCGACCCCGGTGCGCCCGCGATACTGAGCCGCAATGCGCGGCGTTCCCGAGACGATCCTGGTCGCCCCCGACTCGTTCAAGGGCAGCTTCACCGCCGCGGAGGTCGCCGACGCGATCGCGCGCGGCCTGGAGGAGGGCGGCCGCCAGGTCGACCGCTGCCCGCTCGCCGACGGCGGCGAGGGGACGATGGACGCGCTGGCCGCCGCCCAAGGCGGGCAGCCGGTCGCCGTCACCGCCCACGACCCGCTCGCGCGCGAGCACGAGGTGACGTTCATGCTCGCCGGCCGCGACGCGTTCGTCGACACTGCCGCGGCGAGCGGCCTGGACCTGGTGGCGCCGGACGAGCGCGACGCGCTGGCAGCCTCGACGTACGGTACGGGCGAGCTGATCGCGGCAGCCGTCCACGCGGGCGCGCGGATCGTGCACCTCGGGGTCGGCGGCAGCGCGACCACCGACGGCGGCGCCGGCGCGATCGAGGCGCTCCGCGACGCCGGCGGTCTGGACGGCGCCCGGCTGATCGTGCTCTGCGACGTGCGCACCCCGTTCGAGGATGCGGCGCGGGTGTTCGGGCCCCAGAAGGGCGCCGGCCCGGATGATGTGCGCCGGCTCACCCGGCGTCTCGCCGACCGCGCCCGCTCGCTGCAGCGGGAAACCGGCCGCGATCCCCGCGGCCGTGAGATGACCGGCGCGGCCGGCGGTCTGTCCGGCGGCCTGTGGGCGGCGTTCGACGCTCAACTCGTCCCGGGCGCCGCGTTCGTGCTCGACGCAGTCGGCTTCGACCCCCGGATGCGCGCTGCCCGCTGCGTGATCACCGGCGAAGGGCGGCTCGACGAGCAATCGCTGGTCGGCAAGCTCGTCTCCGAGGTCGCCACCCGGGCGCGTCAGGGCGGCGTGCCCTGTCATGTCGTGTGCGGCACGCGCGAGCTCGACGCGATGGGCGCCCGCGTGCTCGATCTCGAGCGGGTCCTGGAGGCCACGAACGCCGAGCAGCTGCGGGCGGCCGGCCGCCGGCTCGCGGAGCTCATCTGATCGTGGGCTCGGACTTTTCGTCCCCGACGGAGGCACGCAACCCGCGCACTGTCGACATCGATCGGCTGCCGGCGCTCGAGGTGCTGTGTCGCATCAACGACGAGGACGCGCGCGTTCCGGCCGCGGTGCGGGCGGTGCTGCCTGAGCTCGCCACGCTGGTGGAGACGGCGCTCGCCGCGGTGCGCGCCGGCGGGAGGATTCACTACTTCGGGGCCGGGAGCTCTGGCCGAACCGGTCTGATCGACGCGGTCGAGCTGGTGCCGACGTACGGCATCCCGGACGACGTGGTGGTCGGGCACCTTGCGGGTGGCGACGCGGCGCTCCGGGTCGCCGCAGAGGGTCTGGAGGACGACCGGGGGGAGGGGGCGAGGGACGCGGCCCACGTCGGCGGGCGAGACGTTGCCGTCGGGCTGACCGCTTCCGGCCGCACGCCATACGTCGGTGGAGCGCTTGAGCGGGCGCGGGAGGCCGGTGCGTTCACGGCGCTGCTCACCTCCAACCCGGGCGCTCCGCTCGCGTCCGCGGTACAGCTGGTCGTCTGTCTCGACACGGGGCCCGAGGCGGTGACCGGGTCGACCCGTATGAAGGCCGCGACCGCGCAGAAGCTGGCGCTGAACGCGTTCTCGACGGCGCTGATGGTGGGGCTCGGGCGGACGCGCTCCAACCTGATGATCGGGCTGCGGCCAACCAACGAGAAGCTTCGTGAGCGCTCGGTCGGGCTCCTTGTCGAGCTGACCGGCGAGTCCGAGGAGCGGTGCCGCAAGGCGCTCGGCTCGGTGGGAGGCAAGGTGAGCGCGGCGCTCGCGCTGCTGCAGGGCTGATCAGCCGGTCATCTGGAATGCCAGCGCGACCGCGCCGGTCACCGGCGGCTCCCGCAGCAGCTCGATCGGCCACCCGGGCAGCGCGGCGCGCAGCGCTGTCTCCAGTGCGGCCCGCACCGAGCTCTCGGCAGCAAGCCCGCCGGCGAGCACGACCGGTGCCTGCTCCAACCCCAGTCGCCGGGCCAGTGGTGCAGCCGCCGCCACCACCGCCCGCGCCCCTGCGCCGACCAGAGGGGCGACCGCCGCGTCCCCGCAGGCAAGCACCGCCGGCGCGTGGGCCGCCCACCGCTCGGGGCGCGGGTCGGCATAGAAGTCGGCGAGTAGCTCGTCGAGCGTCTGGTCGCCGATCAGCGCGTCGCCAAGCGGCCCGGCCGGCTTGCCGGCGTCGCGGCGGGCGAGCAGCGTGCGCAGTGCGCCGCGCACGAGCGGGTAGCCGCCGCCCTCATCGCCGAGCAGCCAGCCCCAGCCGCCTGCCCGCGCGCTGCCTCCGGGACCCCTGCCGTGGACGATCGAGCCGGTTCCACAGACGACCGCGATCCCCATGACGTAGCCGGCGGCGGGGAGCACGAGCTCGCCGTCGTCGACGACCGACACCTGTGCGGCGCCGGCGAGATCGGCGAGCCTGCGGGTGAGCCAGGCGCGGGTCGGGGCGGCGCCACTGCCCGCCGCGCCGGCGCACACCACGTCGATCACGCCCGGGTGCGCGCTCCGCAGCGCGCCGAGCAGAGAGCGCAGGTTGGCCTCGGCGACTTCCTCCCCGGCCGCGGCGGGGTTCGCGCTGCCGGCGCTCGTCTCCGACGCGACCGAACCGTCGACGACGAGCCGACCGCGCGTCCCGGAGCCGCCGATGTCGAGCCCGAGGACCGTTGCCATCAGTGTCGTCAGTGAGCGAACGCCTGCGTGCTGGAGGCGATCGCGTGCGGCAGCGGGCCGTCGAGCCGCTGCAGCTGATCGGTCTTCTCGCGCAGGGACGCGACCAGCTCGTCGGCCATCTCCAGATGCATCCCGGCGCGCACGACGATCCGCAGCACGCTCAGGTCCTGACGGTTCTGCGGGAAGCTGTAGGCCGGCACCAGCCACCCACGCTCGCGCAACCGATCGGAGACGTCGAACACGGTGTAGTTCGTGATCTCGTCCCTGAGAGCGAACGCGAACACGGGCAGCCCCGAGCCGTCGGTGATCAGCCGATAGGGGCCGAGCTCGGCGATCGCCCCGGAGATCCGCATGGCGATCGTGCGCAGCGACCCCATCATGTCGACGTAGCCCGAGCGGCCGAGGCTCATGAACATGAAGTACTGCGCGATGACCTCGCTCCCGGGGCGGCTGAAGTTGAGCGCGAACGTCGGCATGTGGCCGCCGAGGTAGTTGACGTCGAAGATCAGCTCCTTGGGGAGCGCCGACTTGTCCCGCCACACCGCCCAGCCGACGCCGGGGTACACGAGCCCGTACTTGTGACCCGAGGCATTGATCGACTGAACCCTCGGCAACCGGAAGTCCCACACCAGGTCGGGGTCGAGGAACGGCGCCACGAACCCGCCCGACGCACCGTCGACGTGGATCGGCACGTCGATCCCCTTCGCCTGCTCGAGCTCATCGAGCGCGGCCGCGATCTCGGCGACCGGCTCATAGCTGCCGTCGAACGTCGAGCCGAGGATCGCCACCACCCCGATCGTGTTCTCGTCGCACTGCGCGACCGCCCGCTCGTCGGTGAGGTGGAAGGTGTCGCCCTCCATGGGCACCAGCCGCGGCTCGACCTCCCAGTAGCGGCAGAACTTCTCCCAGCAGACCTGCACGTTGGCACCCATCACCAGGTTGGGCCTGGTCGCGTCCTTGCCCGCTGCCTCGCGCCGGGCGCGCCAGCGCCACTTGAGCGCCATCCCCGCGAGCATCGCCGCCTCGCTGGAGCCGGTCGTCGAGCAGCCCGTCGCCCGCTCGGCCTCCGGCGAGTTCCACAGGTCGGCGAGGATGTTCACGCAGCGGGTCTCGATCTCCGCTGTCTCCGGATATTCGTCCTTGTCGATCATGTTCTTGTCGGCGGTCTCGGCCATCAGCTTGGCCCCGAGCGTCGGCATCCACGTGGTGACGAACGTCGCCAGGTTGAGCCGCGACTGGCCGTCGAGCAGCAGCACGGCGCGGATCAATTCATATGCGTCCTCGGTCCCCATCCCCTTGGCGGCGATCGTGTCGACCGGCAGCTCGACCGTCCGTCCGCCGGACGCGCCGATCTGGAACTCGCGGTTGTGCTGTCGCCGGGGGTGACGAGCGTGGAGCGGCATCAGTCGACCGCGAGGATCACGTCGGAGGCCTTGACGACCGCGGTCACCTCCACGCCCGGCGCGAGCCCGAGCTGCTCGACCGCCTCGACCGTGATCGAGGACACGAGCCGCTGTCCGGCGACGTCGAGCACGACGTTGGCGATCGCCTCTCCGCGGCGGATCTCGGTGACGGTCCCGGCCAGCTGGTTACGGGCGCTGAGCTTCATCAGGTGCTCCTGTCGGTCGCGGCGGATTGGCGCTCGGAGTCTGACCGAAACCGCACGGCGTTGTCGCGAACGGAGCGTTGTGCGATGTTTGGTCCATGGAGACGCATCTCACCCTTGGCGAAGCCGCCGCGGCGATCGGCGTCAGCGCCGACACTCTGCGGCGCTGGGACCGCGCCGGCAAGCTCGCAACCGTCCGCGACGACCGCAACCGCAGGCTGGTCTCGGCCGACGAGGTCCGCCGCCTGAGCCGCCGGCGCCAGCCCCGGCACGCGACCGGCAACGCGTTCTCGGCGCGCAACCGGATGCCGGGCGTCGTGCGCTCGGTCGAGGTCGACGGCGTCATGGCGCTCGTCGAGATCGAGGCCGGTCCCTTCCTGATCACCGCGGCCGTCACCCGTGATTCGGTTGAGGAGCTCGGGCTCGCCCCGGGCGTCGAGGCGACCGCGACGGTGAAGGCGACCTCGGTGATGGTCGCGCGCGGCTCCGAGTAGCGCTCCGTGGCCGCGCCGATCCTCCAGTTCACCGATCCGCACATCGGCGCCGATTGGGCGCCGGGGGACCCGCTCGAGACACTCCGGGCGGTGCTCGTGGCGGTGCGATCGCTGCCCCAGCGCCCAGCGGTGGCGCTGCTGACCGGCGATCTCACCAAACAGGGCGGCGATGAGGATTACGCGCGCCTGGCTGCCCTGCTCAGGGAGGAGCTCGCGGTGCCGCTGCACGTGCTCCCCGGCAACCACGACGATCGGGCCACGTTGCGCCGCCACTTCGATGTGGGCGGCGAGGGCGACGCGCCGATCCAATACGCGATCGAGCTCGAGGGTCTGCGGGTTTTGATGCTTGACACCACGATCCCCGGCCAGGACGAGGGCGCGCTGGACCGCGACCGGCTCGCGTGGATCTCCGGTGAGCTGGCGGCGCGGCCCGAGGTTCCGACAATTCTGGCCCTGCACCATCCTCCGTTCCTCACCGGCCTGCCGGGGATGGACTGCTATGCACTGGCCGCCGACGCCCGCGCGGGGATCGCCGGCCTGGTCTCCGAGCATCCCCAGGTCTGTGGAACGGTCGCCGGCCACGTCCATCGCGCGATGACCACGATCGTCGGCGGCCGCCCGTCGATGACCGTCCCTTCGACCTACTGCCAGCTGCTGCTCGACTTCGAGAAGCCCACGCTCAAAATGGTTCCCGAGCCGGTCGGATTCGTCCTCCACACGCTCGTCGAGGGCCGCCTGGTCTCGCACGTGCAGACGCTGCCCGTCACCGCCGCCTGACGCCGCGCTACCCCTTCTTCACGACGACGACGCGGACCTTGCCGGTGAGTGTCCGCGGCAGCGTCAGCGTTCGGGCGCCGGTCAGCCTGATTTTGTTGGTGCAGGGCCCGGGCTTGCCGGTCGGGTTCAGCTTGACCTGGCATGCCCAGGCGATCAGCTTGCCGGTCATGCGCGGGGCGCGGCGCACGGCGATCGTCCGCGGCGCCGTCTTGGCGTGCCGCAGATGGGTCACGAGCACGGCGGCGGTGGCGCCGGTCGTCTCCTTCGCGGTCGCGAGCGTCTGCCCCTGGGTGTTGCGAATCGAGGTCTCGCCGCCACTGAGCACCGCGGCGCCTGCGGCCGCGGAGATGACCGGGCCGATGTAGCGAGGCGACCACACGGTGACGCTGCCGCCGGCGTTAGCTGCCGTCTCGCTGATCATCAGCAGCGCGCCGAGGTCGGAGTTGGTGATCGTGTAGCTGTGAACGTTTGCCGTCCCATCCGCGCTGCACGTGTTGGTGCAGCGCTGCATCTGGACGGTGTCGCTGGTCAAGGCCGGACCGGTCCAGGTGCCGGCGGTGATGCTCAGCACGTCCCCGACCTTGCCCGGGTCGGGTCCGATGCTCGGAAGCGTCTTCCAACGAGGAGCGCCGGCCGTGACGAGGCTCGTGGCGGCGGAGGTCGCCGTCGTGGTGCCGTCGTAGTTCGTCGCGGTCTCGACGGCACGCAGGGTGGATCCGACGTCCGCGGTGGTGGCGGTGTACTGCCAGTTGGTGGCGCCGGTGATGGGGTGGCAGCTGCCACCCGAGGTGTCGCAGCGCTCCCATGCCGCCGAGTACGTCGTATCCGACGTGGTCTGCCAGGTGGGCCGCTGCATCCCCAGGACCGCGCCCTCGGTGATCGTCGGGCTGTCGGTCTGGATGGTCGGCTGGCCGCCTGCGATCGGCGCGAGGCTCGCGACCGGTCCCACCGGCTGTGCCGTCGCGGTCCCTGATCCGGCGGTGTTGCTGGCGGTGACCTTCACGGTGACCGTCTGACCCTCGTCGGCGCTGGCCAGCGTGTAGAACTGACCGGTGATCCCGGTGATCGGCTGGCAATTGCTGCCGGACGAGTCGCAGCGCTCCCAGATGTAGGCGTAGCCGGTCGGGCTGTTACTCCACTGCCCATTGCCGGCCGCGAGAGTGACACCGCGGACCGGGCTGCCCTGAACCTGGGGCGCGCTGAGCATCTCTGGCACGGGCGCCGCCTCGATCGTGACCGGTGCGCTGGTGGCGCTCGCGGTCTGACCGGGGGAGGTGACGTTGGCGATGACGCGGACGGTCTGGCCGTTGTCGGCCGAGGCAAGCAGGTAGCTGGCGCTCGTCGCGCCGCTGATCGGCTGGCAGTTGCTGCCGCTGGTGTCGCAGCGCTCCCAGACATAGGAGACCGAGCTGAGCGGCACGCTCCAGGCGCCACCATCGGTGGTGAGCGTCTGGGTCACCTGCGGGTTGCCGGAGATGTGCGGCAAGGTCTGGTTGGTGAGTGGGCGGCCGGTGATGACGGCGCTGAGCGCGCTGCTGGCGGTCGCCTTGCCGCCGGTGCCGGATGCGGTGACGGTGTACCCCAGGGTGGAGCCGACGTCGGCGGAGGCGACCGCGTAGCTGTTGCCGGTCCCGAGCTGCGTGCACGCGTTGGTGATAGCGGTCGCCGCGGCGGGGCATCGCATCCAGACGTAGCCGTAGGTCAGGTTCTGCTGGTTCCAGCTGCCGGAGGAGGCGCTCACCGTAAAGGTGTTCTGCAGCGTGCCGGCCGGCGCCGGAGGCGCGGTCGTGCTCTGCGGCGGGCCGAGGATGACGTCGGTGGCAGCGCTGGTCGCCGAGACGCTCGCGTCGGCGTTGCTCGCGGTGACGATGACGCGGATGGTCTCCCCGACGTCCGCAGAGGTCGGCGTGTACGTGGAGCTGGTCGCCCCGGAGATCGCGGTGTATCCGTTGGTGGGATCGCCGTGCTGCCACACGTAGGAGTAGCCGGCGACGTCCGACTGCCAGGTTCCGGTCTGGGCGGTCAGGACCTGGCCCTGGCCGGCGAGGCCCGAAACGGACGGTAGGCCGGTGTCAGCCGGCGGGGCGGCCTGGACGGCGGCGGTCGCGGCGCTGGCCACACTGCTGCTCCCATCGGGGTCGTTGTCGGTGACGACCAGCCGCACGTTGTCGCCCTCGTCGGCCTTCTGCAGGACGTAGGTCAGGGAGGTCCCGCCGCTGATGTTCGTCCACGTCTGGCCCTGATCGGCGGAGTGCTGCCACTGGTAGCCGTAGGTGGAGCCTGCGCCAAGCCACGTGCCGGCGGTCGCGGTCAGGGTGTCGGAGCGCGCGAGGGTGCCGGTGACCGACGGCGCGACGGTGTTGACCGGCGGGTCCGCGCTCACCGCGCTGGTGGGGGCGCTCGCGACGCTGACCGTCCCGTCGGTGTTGCTGACGGTGACCAGGAAGCGCACCTCATCGCCGACGTCGGCGTGGACGAGCTGATAGGAGGCGCCGGTGGCTGCGGTGATGTTCGTCCAGGTCTGGCCCTGGTCGGCGGATCGCTGCCACTGAGCCTGGTAGCCGTTGCCAACGCCCGTCCAGCTCCCCTCGTCCGCGGTCAGCGTGACGTTGCGGATCGCGGTGCCGGTCACGCTCGGAACCCGGGTGTTGACCGGCGGCGCTCCGGCCACGGTCGCGCTGGCGGCGCTGGCGGCGGACACAGAGCCGTCGGCGTTGGTCGCGGTGACGTCGAGCCGGACGGTGTCGCCCTCGTCGGCGACGGCGAGCGTGTAGCTGCTGCCGGTGGCGCCGGTGATGTTCGTCCAGGTGGTGCCGTGATCGGCCGAGCGCTGCCACTCTACGGTGTAGGTGTTGCCATTCCCCGACCAGGTGCCCTGGGTGGAGCTGAGCGTGGAGGATCGCTGGGCGTTCCCGCTCATCGTCGGCGACACGCTGTTGGCCGGGGCGGACGCCTGCACCGCGGAACTGGCGGTGGTGCTCGCCGTGACGGTGCTGTCGGGGTTGGCGGCGGTGACCTGCGCGCGCACGGTGTCGCCCTCGTCGCCGACGGCGAGCGAGTAGGTGTAGCCGGTCGCGCCGGTGATGTTCGTCCAGGTGGTTCCCTGGTCGGCGGAACGCTGCCATTGGACGGTGTAGCTGTTGCCGACGCCGTTCCACGACCCCTGGGTGGCGGTCAGCGTCAGGCCGCGCTGGGCGGTGCCGCTGAGCGCCGGGACGCTCGTGTTGACCGGCGGCACGGCGGGCACCGTCGCGCTGGCGGCGGTCGCGGCGGTGACGGTGCCGTCGGCGTTGGTGGCGGTCACGACCGCGCGGAGGGTCGCGTTCTCATCGGCCGTGCCGAGGGTGTAGCTGTTGCCGGTCTGGCCGGTGATGTTCGTCCAGCTCGAGCCGGTGTTCCGCTGCCACTGGATGGCGTAGCTGTTGCCGATGCCGGTCCAGGTCCCGTTGGAGACCGAGAGCGTGCCGGCGCGTACCGCGGTGCCGCTGAGCGTCGGCGCGGCGGTGTTGACGGGCTGGGCGGCGGCGACCGTGGTGGTCGCGGCGCTTGAGGCGGTCGCGGTGCCGTCGGCGTTGGTGGCGGTGACAACCACCTGCAGCGTGTCGCCTTCGTCCGCGGTCCCGACGGTGTACGAGGCGCTCGTGGCACCCGTGATGGTCGTCCAGGTGGTTCCGTCGGCGGAGCGCTGCCACTGATACGTGTCGGCGTTCCCATTGCCGCTCCAGGTGCCACTGGTGGCGTCCAGGCTGCTCGCGCGAGCGACGGTTCCGCTGATCGCCGGGACGGCGGTGTTGACCGGGGCAGAGGCGGTGACCGTGGCGGTCGGGGCGCTGACGGCGGAGATCGCCGAGTCGGGGTTGGTGGCGGTGACGAGCATGCGGAGCTTGTCGCCCTCGTCGCCGACCGCAGGGGTGTAGGTGGAGCTGGTGGCGCCGGTGATGTTCGTCCAGGTGGTTCCGTCGGCGGAACGCTGCCACTGCAGGGTGTAGGCGTTCCCCTGCCCTCCCCAGGCTCCCTGGGTGGCGGTCAGCGTGCCGCCGCGCTGCGCGGCGCCGGTGACCACTGGGACCGCGGTGTTGTTCGGCAGGGAGGCGGCGACGACTCCCGACGCGGCCGTGGTTGCGGTGACGGTGGCGTCGGGGTTGGTGGCGGTGACCTGCAGGCGGAACTCCGCGCCCTCGTCCGAGAGACCGAGGCTGTGGCTCAGCGAGGTCGCGCCGGAGACGTTGGTCCAGGTGGACCCGCTGTCGGTGGAGCGCTGCCACTGGTAGGTGTACACGTTGCCGATGCCGCCCCACGCGCCCTGGGCCGCGGTCAGCGTCCCGCCACGCTGCGCGGTGCCGGCGAGCGTCGGCGCGGTGGTGTTGACGGGCGGGGAGGTCGGGATGGCCGAGGTCGGCTGGCTGGCCGCGGTCACGGTTCCGTCGAGGTTTGAGGCGGTGACCTTCAGACGGAGCGTGTCGTTCTCGTCCGCGGCCGCGACGGTGTAGGCGGCCCCCGTGGCGCCGGTGATGTCCGTCCAGGTGGTCCCGTCGGCGGAGTGCTGCCACTGGTAGGTGTAGGCGTTCCCGATACCCGACCAGACCCCGATGTCGGCGCTCAGCAGGCTGGTGCGCTGCGCGGTCCCGAGGATCGACGGCGCGGTGGTGTTGACCGGCGGCGAGCTCGGGACGGTGGTGGTCGGCTGGCTGACCGCGGTGGCGGTGCCGTCGGCGTTGGCGGCGGTGACCTCGACGCGCAGTTCGGTGCCTTCGTCCCCGACGCCGAGCGTGTAGTTGCCGCCGGTCGCCGCATGAATGTCGCTCCAGGTGGAACCGTCCAGCGAGGACTGCCACTGATAGGTGTAGGTGTTGCCGGCGCCCTGCCAGGTGCCCTGCGCGGCGACGAGCTTGCTGCCGCGCAGCGCGTTGCCGGTGACGGTCGGCGCCGCGCTGTTGACCGGCGCGGCGGCCTGCACGGTGCCGCTGGCCTGGCTGGCCTGCACGTTGGTGCCGTCGGGGTTGGTGGCGGTGACCACGACGCGGACGGTGCTGCCCTCGTCGGCCGTGGTCAGGGCGTAGGTGTTGGCGGTCGCGCCCTGGATGTTGAGGTATCCGTCCCCGGCGTCTCGCTGCCACTGGTAGCTGTAGGTGTTGTCCGGCCCGCTCCAGCTGCCCTGGGCGGCGCTCAGCGTCATGCTGCGCTCGGCGGAGCCGCTGATCGACGGCGCGGTGTTGTTCTGCGGCGGGTCGGCGTCGATTGGCGTGGTCGCGTTGCTGGCGGCGCTCGCCAGGCCGTCGGCGTTGGAGGCGGTGACGAGTACGCGGACGTCGTCGCCCTCGTCAGCGGCGGCGAGCGTGTAGCTCGCGTTGCTCGCCCCGGAGATGTTCGTCCAGTTGCTGCCGTCCGGTGAGCGCTGCCACTGGTAGGCGTAGGTGTTCTGCGGACCGCTCCACGTGCCCTGGGTCGCGGTCAGCGTGAACGTCCGCTGCGGGCTGCCCGTGACCGTTGGGTCGACGGAGACGACCGGCGGGTTGGAGTGGATCGGGCCGACCGGCTGGCTGGTCGCCGAGGCGCTCCCGTAGCTGTTGGTGGCGGTGACGATGACCCGGAGGCTGTCGCCCTCGTCGGCGACGCTCAGCGTGTAGCCGGCGCCGGTGGCCCCGGTGATCGTCGTCCACGTGCTGCCGTCGGCTGAGCGCTGCCACTGGTAGGTGAGCGATGCGCCGCTCGGCGACCACGTCGAGGTCGTGCTGATCGTCTCGCCCTGCTTGGCGTTGCCGGAGATCACCGGCTGGCTGGTGTTGACGGGCGTCGCCGAGGAGACCGGGCCGACCTGGATTGCGGTCGCGCCCGTGTTCCCCCAGGCGTCGGTCGCGGTGACGACCACCTCGATGTCGTCGCCGATGTCCGCGGCGGTGAGCGCATAGGTGGAGTTGGTGGCGCCGGAGATGTTCGTCCAGTTCGCCCCGTCCGCTGAACGCTGCCACTGGTAGGTGTAGCCGGTCGGATTCGGAGTCCAGGCACCCGTGCTGGTGCTGAGCGTCTGGCCCTGAGTTGCGGTCCCGGAGACCGTCGGCAGCGTGGTGTTGACCGGGGCGACGCTGCCGGCCGATGCGGTGGTCAGCGTGTAGTCATAGCCGTAGGTCGTGCCGTCGGCGTTGGTCGCCACCAGGCGGTAGTGGTAGGTGGTGCCGGCGGTCAGGCCCGTGATGGTGTCCGTGACCTGCGTGGCGGCCTGCCCAGAGCCGATGTCGGTGCTCGTGGTCTGCTGGCCGTAGCTGGCGGTGGCGCCGTATTCCCAGTGGTAGGTGGTGTCCACGCCGTTGGGGTACACGCCGCCGGTGAGAGTCGCGGTGCTCGCCGAGACCGACCTGGTGTACGTGTTGCTGCCCGCGCCCTGGCTGGGGCCGCCGATACCCGGGCCGCCCTGGACGACATCGCCGGAGATGGAGCCGATGCCGGTCGGGCCGTCATAGCCAACGCCCGCGTTGCAGATGTAGAGGATGTTGGACGCGCAGTTGCCGTTGTTACCGCCCGGGGTCGTCCCATTGACCGAAGTCGAGGGGTCGTTGAGCAGGCTGCTGTCGGTGTAGGCCCACTGCGGGGTTGAGGCGTTGACGCCGGTCACGGCCTCATAGGCGGCGATCAGCGGCGAGGCGAGGCTGGTGCCGCCCGCGAGGATCCAGCCACCGTTCGCCGTCGAGTACACGGCCAGCCCTGTCGCGGGGTCGGCGTCCGCCGAGAGGTCGGCATACGCGCGACCGGTGCAGCCGGTGTCGGCCTGCCACGCCGGTTTGGGCTCCTGGGTGTCGCACCCGCTGGTCGCCCCCCAATTCGAGCTGTCGAGCGCCCACGATGCGTCAGTGAAGCCGCGAGCGGATGGAGCAGATGTCGTCGTCGGCGCAAGGTTGGTGCCACCGGCTGCGGTCACGCCCGGGTACGCCGCCGGGTAGGCGTCCACACCGGGGCCGGCATAGCCATGGTCGCCGGTGGACGCGATCACCGACACGCCCGGGAACGTATAGGTGCCGCTCAGCGGGGCGGTCGATGTGGCAGACCAACTGTTGGAGACGATGGTCGCGCCAAGGCTCACCGCCTCCTGCAGCGCAGCGTCCATGTCGTTGGTGTTGTTGTTGCCGGCCTCGACGAGCAGGATGTGGCAGTGGGGGCACAACGCTGAGACGGCGTCGACGTCGAGAGCCGACTCGCTCTCCCAGTCCGTGCTGACGACCGGCGGGTAGTTGCCCTGTTGCCCGGTCTCGTTGACCTTCTCGTAGCAGCCGTTGGCCGTCGTGCACGGGGGCAGCCCGTACCTCGCGCGGAAGGTCGCCAGGTCCGACTCCGAGGTCGGATCGTCTCCGTCGTCGACGATCCCGACGGTCGTGCCGGACCCGTTGGTCTGGGACAGGTAGCTCAGGTCATATGCCTGCTGGAGCCATGCCGGAGTCTCCGGCGACGGCGCGGCGGTGCCGGCGCCCGTCGCGGGGGCGGCCGCGCCTCCGGCGGGCGTGACCTGAGTGAGGGCCCGGCTGGCGTGAAGGTGTGGACGGACCAGCTGATGGTTGGAGCGCAGCACCACCGTTTGCGCCGCGCACGTGACATAGCCCGGCCGCGCCGCCGGGCACACGTTCTCCACGGTCACCTGCGAGGGCGACACTCCGGTCGTCTGCTCGAACTGTGAGGCGAGCTCCTTGGAGGAGACCGCCGGGCTCCGCGCTCCCGGCCGGCTGGGAGCGGAGATGGCGGTCAGCGACCCAAGCCCAGCCTGACGCGTACGCGCGCGTGCCACGCCCGTGAACGCGCAGGCGCAGAGGATGAGTGCGGCGACGCCCAGCCGCGCGAATTTGGTCAGGGATTGCATATGGGTGGGGCAGAGGGGTTCTCGACCGCGGGCGGACAGCCCGTTCCGACCGCCCGGGAAACCTGGACGCTTGTCCGACGCGTTGCTCGGCGCCTGGCGGCGGCGGCACTCTGGGAACTTCGAGCCGCGTGGAGGCGCTCGGGGTTCCCAGAGTCCGGGGTCCGGCGTCCGGGGTCGGCTCTCCCAGACTCCGGGGTCAGCTCCCCCAGAGTCCGGGGTCCGGCGTCCGGGGTCAGCTCTCCCAGAGCGCGTGCAGCGCGACCGGCTTGCGGAACACCAGGCCGCGGACCGCAGACCTCTGGCTCAGGTCGAGCCTGAGGCCGGGCAGCGTGAGCAGCTCCGCCAGCGCCGCCCGTGCCTCCAGCCGCGCCAGGTGAATCCCGACGCAGACGTGCGGTCCGGCGGCGAACGCAAGGTGCCGGCGCAGGTTGGGCCGGGCCGGGTCATACACGTCCGGGTCCGGGAAGACCGCGGGGTCCCGGCCCGCTCCCGCGAGCGACAGCCGCACGAGCTCGCCGGCCGCGATCTCCGCCTCACCCAGGGTGACGTCGCGCGTGGCGTAGCGGTCGATCACCGCGGCCGCGGGCTCCCGTCGCAGCGACTCGTCGATGACGGCGTCGAGTGCCGACGGATCGGCGCGGACACGCTCGAGCTCGCCGGGATGGGAGAGGATCTCCAGCGCGGCGTTCGCGATCATGCCCTCGGTCGTCTCGATCCCGCCGAACAGCAGGACCGCGGCGTTGGAGGCGATCTCGTCGTCGCTCAGTGCGCGGACGCCGTCGGGCGCGGAGTGGGCCGCGGCCGCGAGCAGCGAGTCGCCCATCGCGCCGGAGATCACCGGCTGCAGGCGACCGCGCAGCGCCCCGAAGGCCGCCGCGCCCTCGGCCGAGGCCGGCCCGCCGGCGCTCAGCCTGGTGACGGAGGCGACGATCGCGTCGTACCAGCGGAGCACCTCCGCTGTCTCCTCACCGTCCATGCCGAGCGCGGCGATGACGATCGCGGCGGCCATCGGACCGGCGAAGCCGCGCCGGAGCTCGGCGCGCCCCAGCGGAGCGAGCCCCGCGACGAGCGCGCCCGCCTGGGACACCGCGGGCTCGGCGAAGCGGGCCGACACCGACGCGGCGCGGAACGGGCCGGTGAACGGCGCGCGGTGGCGGTCGTGGTCGGCGCCGTCGAGGCTCAGCATGCTGGCCCCGACCACGCGCGCGGTCGTGAAGCGCGGGTCGTCGACCGTGAACGCCTCCGCGTCGCGCATCGCCGCCGCCGCGAGCGCATGCGAGGTGACCAGCCAGCCGTCGAGGCTCGGCAGCCATGACACGGCCTCGGTCGGCCGCAGCCGGTGATGGACGGCGTGCGGATCGGTGTCGAGCTGCTCCAGGGTCACCGCCGCGCCCAGCGGGAACGCCTCAGCACGCCCCAGGTGATTCGCAGCGGCGCCGGCCATTTGCGGAGCATAAGCCGCCACGTTCTAGTCTTGTTTGACAGGCATCGAACTAAGAGCTAAGATCTGCTGCGCGGAGACTAAGATATTTGGCTTCGCAGAATGGAGATTGATACTCGTGGACTTTGAACCCCAGAACAACACTGCCGCACCTCTTTGTGATGTGTGCGGTGAGCGTCCGGGCGTCGTCCAGGTCATGTTCGCCGGTGGCGGCGGACGCCGGGCGGGGCTCGTATGCGAGCGCTGCGCCCGTGAGGCGATCGCCGCTCAGG
>DASXZK010000028.1:0-37447 GCA_036501965.1 Solirubrobacteraceae bacterium | reverse complement strand
CGAGGCGGCTCCCGTGGTCAGCCTGAACGCCCTGCTGCCCGCCGACGTGAGCGTGCTGAGCTGCGAACGAGCCGCGGACGGATTCTCGGCCCGGCACGACGCGACGAGTCGCGCCTACCGCTACCGGCTGCTCACGCGCGGCGCCCGGAGCCCGTTCGAGAGCCGGACGACTCTGCATTGGCCTCACTTGGTCGACCTCGAGGCGCTCCACACATGTGCGGCGACGCTCGGCGGCACGCATGATTTCACTGCGTTCACCCCGACCGAGACCGACCACGTTCGCTTCCGGCGTGACGTGTTCGCCGCGCGTTGGGAGCGCGACCCGGCGGCTCATCATCTCGACTTCCTGATCGAGGCCGACGCGTTCATGCGCCACATGGTGCGCGCGCTCGTCGGCACGATGCTGGAGGTGGCCTCGGGCCGCCGCACCATGGTGGAGTTCCGCGAGCTGCTCGATGGCCGCCCGCGCGCGGAGGGTGGGCAGACGGCGCCGCCGCGCGGGCTGGTGCTCATCGGGGTGGGCTACGAGGAGCGACGCGTGCTTCCCGAAACCTGAGCGATCGACGCCCGACTGGACAGATGTTCTATTGCGCTCAAGCTCTTTAAAGCGCACCATTCCTTACAGAAGGAGCCAGGGAAGGCGTGGGGGCGGATTTCCTCGGCCCGGGTGACGAATCCTCGTCGCCCGGGCCGTTCTTTTGACCGGTGGCGGAGCGCCGGCGGCCGCCGCCGTCCCTAGCATGGGACGGGTGCGCGTGCTCCTCACCAACGACGACGGGATCAGCGCGCGGGGGCTGCAGACTCTGCGGCGAGCGCTGCTCGAGGTGCCGGACATCGATCTCGCCGTGGTTGCGCCCGACGGCAACCGATCGGCGACCGCTCGCTCGATCACGACCCGCCGGCCGCTGACTGTGCGTGAGGTCCGGTTCGACGACGGCACGACCGGCTACGCAACGGACGGCACCCCGGTGGACTGCGTGCGCCTCACCCAGCTCGGGCTGATCGACGGCTTCGAGATCGACCTCGTCGTCTCCGGGATCAACCACGGCGCCAATCTCGGCGACGACGTCACCTACTCGGGCACGGTCGCTGCCGCCCTGGAGGCGGTCCTGCTCGATCTGCCCGGGATCGCGGTCTCCCAGCACTCGCCGGAGGGCGCGACCGACCTGAGCACCGGCGACGGATTCGACTTCGACGCGACCGCGGCGTTCACCGCGCGCGTCGTCGAACGCCTCGACGACGTCGGGCTCGCGCCGCGGACGCTGCTCAACATCAACGCACCGAGCGCCGAGCCGGAGGGGGTCCGAGTCGCGCGGCTGGGCAAGCGGGTCTACAGCGACACGCTGCGGCTCATCGATGACAACGGCAATGGCCGGATCTATGAGATCTACGGCGAGGCGGGAGCGCTCAAGGACGAGGCCGACACCGATCTTGCTGCCGTCGCCGCCGGACAGATTGCAGTCACGCCGCTGCACTTCGACCTCACCGACGTCGCCGGGATGGACGCGCTCGCGCGTCGTGATCTGTCAGCCCTGCTCCAGCCCGTCGCGCGCGAGCTGGGGGAGGGATGAGCCCCGGCGGGCCGGGGTCCGCCGACGGGAATCGCGACGTCGAGGCCCGGGCCGCCGAGCTGCGCGCCCAGCTCGAGCACCACGGCCATCGCTACTACGTCCTCGACGACCCCGAGTTGGGCGACGACGCCTATGACGCGCTGCTGGACGAGCTGCGCGGCATCGAGGCCGCCCACCCGGAGCTGGTCGGGGTGGGCGGGGTCGTATCCCCGACCCAGCGGGTGGGGGGCGAGCCCGTCTCCGACCTGGTCAAGGTCCGCCACCCGGTTGCGATGCTGTCGCTGGCCAATGTCCGCTCGGCTGACGAGTTGACCGCCTGGATCCAGCGGATGCGCAACCACCTGGCGCGCGAGTCGATCGAGGATCCGGAGTTCGAGTTCGTCGCCGAGCCGAAGATCGACGGCCTGGCGATGTCACTGCTGTACCGCGACGGCGTCTTCGAGCGCGGCGCGACGCGCGGCAACGGCGAGATCGGCGAGGACGTCACCCACAACATCCGCACGATCGGTCAGATCCCGCTGCGTCTGGACATGGACGACCCGCCGGCGCTCCTGGAGGTCCGCGGCGAGGTCTACATGTCGCTGCCGGACTTTGCGGCGCTCAACGAGCGTCGTGCCGAGCAGGGGCTGTCGACGTTCATGAACCCTCGCAACTCGGCGGCGGGCACGATCCGCCAGCTCGATCCGCGCCTGGCCTCCGAGCGGCCACTGTCGTTCTGGGCCTATCAGGTGGGCACGACGCAGGGGATCGGCTTCGACAGCCACTGGGAAGCGCTCGAGTGGCTGCGCGCCCACCGCTTCCCGGTCCATCCCGACATCGTCCGGCTCACCGACGAGGCGGAGGTCGTGGACCGCTGCCAGGGGTGGGAGCGCCGCCGGGGCTCGCTCGACTTCGAGATCGACGGTGTCGTGGTCAAGGTCAGCCAGTACGCGCTTCAGCGACGGCTGGGCGTCGTCGGGCGGGACCCCCGCTGGGCGGTCGCCTGGAAATTCCCGCCGACCACCGCCTCCACCAAGCTCGAGTCGATCGGATGGAACCCGGGGAAGTTCGGCGACCTGCACCCGTATGCGGTGCTCGAGCCCGTCGCAGTCGGCGGGGTGACGATCAAGCTCGCGACGCTGCACAACGAGGAGGATCTCGCCCGCAAGGACATCCGCGCCGGCGAGGAGGTGATCGTGCTCCGCGCCGGGGATGTGATCCCACAGGTGCTCTCGCCCGCGCCGCACGTCGCCGAACGCGAAGACCGCCCGCCGCCGACCACTCCACCCGAGCGCTGCCCGGTGTGCGACACCTCGACCGTCAAGCCGGAGGACTCCGTCTTCACCCGGTGCCCGAACCGCGACTGCCCGGGACGGCGCTGGCAGCTGCTCAAGCATTTCGCGGGGGCGATGGACATCGACGGGCTGGGGGAGAAGCAGGTCGACCTGTTCATGCGCCTGGGTTGGGTGCGGACGGCGGGCGACCTCTACCGCCTCACCACAGAGCGGATCGCGCAGCAGACCGGCTTCGGCGAGGTCTCCGCGCGGAAGCTCGTGACCGCGATCGAGGCGTCCAAGCGTCAGCCGTTCGGCCGGGTGCTGTTCGCTGCCGGGATCGAGGAGGTCGGCTTCGTGACCGGGAGAAACCTCGCCCAGCGGTTCGGGACGCTCGATGCGCTGCTCGCCGCCGATCCCGAGGCGATCGAGCAGACGCAGGGCGTGGGTCCGAAGATGGCCGAGCGGATCCACGCGCAGCTCGCCGACCCGCAGATGCGGGCGCTGCTGGACGACCTGCGATCTGAGGGACTGACGCTCGAACAGGAGGGGCCGCCGCCGGGTCAGGGGCCGCTCGCCGACAGGACGCTCGTGCTCACCGGGACGTTGCCGGATCTCACCCGGGAGGAGGCGACCGAGCGCATCATCGCGGCCGGCGGGCGCGTCACCGGCTCGGTGTCGAAGAAGACCGACTATCTCGTCGCCGGCGACAGCGCGGGCTCCAAGCTGGCCAAGGCCGAGAAGCTCGGGGTCCCGATCCTCGACGAGCGGGGTCTGCTGGCGCTGCTCGCGGCTGAGAGCGACTCCGATCAGCCGTCGTAGCGGGCGACGGCGACCTCCATCCGGTCCTGGATCGGATGGGCGGCGTCCGGATTGACCCGGTTCATCAGGAACGCGTAGGCGAGCAGGTGGCCGTCGGCGGCGCGGCAGTAACCGACCACGTTCGACACGTCGGAGAGGGTGCCGCTCTTGCCGGTACAGCGACCCTGAGCGTACGTGCCCCGGTTCTCGTCGACCAGCGTGCCGGTCTCGCCGACGGTGGCCAGCGACTCGCGAAATGGGAGATCCTCGCTCTGTTGCGAGAGCAGCGAGACCACCTGGGCGGGAGAGGTGTGGTCGCGATAGGAGAGGCCGGAACCGTCGATCAGGTACGGATGCTGGCCGAACTTCGCGGCGATCGTCGAGCGCACGACCGCCGCCCCGGCCGCGGTGGTGCCGCCCGTGCCGGCGTGCGCGCCGATGTCCTTGAGCAGCGTCTCGGCGAAGTAGTTGTCCGACGGCGTGTTGGTGAGCGCGATCAGCGTGGCCATCGTCGGCGATTGCACCGTGGCCAGCTGACGCGCGAGTGGCGGGGTGACGCCGGTGCGGACCGCGCGGTCACGTACGGTGATCCCCCCGGCCTTGAGCGCGGCGAGCAGGTCCTTGCCCGCCTGCAGCGGTGGGTTGGCGTAGTAGTACTCACCCGTCGAGTCGGCCCAGTCCCGGTTGAACGACAGCGCGCTGAGCGCCCCCTCGACCCAGATCGAGGGCTTGTTGTTCGTCGCCGGCGTCCCCTCGTCGGAATCGAACAGCGAAGCGTCGGCGATGATCGGCCCGGTCACGGTGCGGATGCCCTGGGCGCGCAGTTGGCTCACCAGGCTCTGCACACTTGCCCCGGTCCCATACGCGCGATGATCGAAGGCGGCTGAGCCGAACGTCGGGTCGCCGCCTCCGCGCAGGTAGAGCGCGCCTTTCCAGGTCGCGCCGGTCTGGACGCCGGTACCGAGCACGGAGGTGGACAGGCGCGCGGTCGGACCGAACACCTCCAGGGCCGTGCTCGTCGTGTAGAGCTTCTCCACCGAGGCCGGGATGCGGGCGATCGCCGCGTCACGGGCGTAGAGCGTCGCACCGGAGCTGAGGTCCTCCACCTCCGCGCTGCTGGACGCGCCCGCGGAGCGCATCCCGGCGTTGAGAGCGCGGGTCAGTCCTGCGGGAAGCTCGCCCGCGGACGCGAGCGCGGCGGGGGCCGCGAGGACGGCACAGAGAACGAGTGCGGCGCACCCAGCAAGCGCGCCACCGATGGCAGCGGCGAGCGCGCGACGACGCGCGGGGGTGGAAAACGGCGAGACCATCCGTCTCAATGTGTAACCGATGACGGGACCGAAAGCTGCGGGGTTTCGCGTCCGCGGCCGTCGGAGGTCCGTCGGCGACGACCTGTGTGCCGAGTGCGTCAACCTCTAAGATCCTGTCGGCCATGGACAAGGTGGTGACGCTCACGGACTCGAGCGCACGGCCGCCGGCCGCTGGATCGGCGCGGCGGCCGCGCCGGTCGGGCGCGCGCCGGCGCCGGCGTTCGAAGACCGCGCTCGTGCTCGGCGGCGGCGGTCTCACCGGCGGCGTCTACGAGATCGGCGCGCTGCGCGCGCTCGACCTGCTGTCCGTCCACCGCACGGTCAACGAATTCGATGTCTACGTCGGCACCAGCGCGGGGTCGTTCGTGGCAGCCGCCGTCGCCAACGGCGTGACGCCCGAGGAGATGATGCGCGCGATCGTGCGCGACGGGCCGACCGGTTTCCCAGATGTCCGCGCGGGCTCGCTGCTGCGCCCCAACTACCGGGAGTTCGTCACCCGCGGCGTGAAGCTGCCGTTCCGGCTGGCCGGCCTCGTCCGGGACCTGGCACGCGACATCGGGCAGCTGTCGGCGGTCGATGTGGTCCTCGGTCTCGCCGAGGCGCTCCCGACCGGCTTGTACACCGGCGACGGGCTCGAGCGCTACGTGCGGGAGATCCTGGCCGATCCGGGCCGCACCAACGACTTTCGCGAGCTCCGGTCCGAGCTCTACCTGGTGGCGACCGACCTCGACACGTGCGAGCGCACGGTGTTCGGCGCCGAGGGCCTCGACGCCGTCCCCATCTCCCGCGCGGTGAGTGCGTCCAGTGCGCTGCCGATGATCTACAAGCCAGTCGAGATCGACGGCCACGAGTACGTCGACGGCGGCCTGGTCTCGACGACCAACCTCGACGTCGCGGTCGAGGCGGGCGCGAAGTTCATCGTCGTCGTCAATCCGCTGGTGCCGTACATCAGCGACGGCGACCCGATGCTCGATCGCGGGCGGCGGGTGTCGGGTATGGGCTTTCCACAGATCGGATATCAGGCGTTCAAGCTGCTGGCCCATCAGCGCCTGCACGAGTTGGCCCGGCAGTGGGAGGAGCGCTATCCGGGGGTCGACATCATCCTGATCGAGCCCGAGCCCTCCGACGAGCTGATGTTCCGGACGAACGTCATGAACTTCACCTCGCGCGTCGACATCGCGCGCCACGGGTTCGAGTCGGTGACGCTGCACCTCTCGCACGAGTACCACCGCTACAAGGAGATCTGCGCCCGCCACGGGATCGAGATCTCCGCGGCGCGCGTGCAGAGCGTCGTGCGCCACTTCGATGGGATGACCGAGTCGACGCGGGCGTGGCGAAAGATCCTTGAGCAGACGACCGCGACGCTGCTGCGCCAGTCGGCGTCCTGAAACGACCACGCGCGCCACGGTGGGACCGGGCGCGCGTGGGAAAAGAGGGAACGGTGGGGGCGACGCCATCCCGGCGCCGCCCGGCCGGGTACGTCAGGCGCTTGCTGCTTGAGCCTGGGAGACCATCCCAGCTGGCATCTCAGCCATGCTCGAGAGAAACAATGTCTTGTCGATCTTTCCGTTGAAGATCGGGACGCCCATCTCGACGCATTTCACGATCACGTCTCGTCGCTCGAGCCCGGCTTCACGGGCCAGCTCGGTGGGCGTCAGGTGATTGGCCATCGGAATGTCTCTCCTTTGCCGCTGTTCACTACATGGTCACCAGTATTGCCTCTTCGTCGGACGGTGGCAACCCGTCTCGTCCAAACGTCCGCTCAGTACACCGGAATCTGGTGTGCAATTATTGACGATTGATCAACGATTGTTGGTTTGAAAACCGCCGCGTGGCGGTACCCCTTCTATCAAGCCCGGTCGACCGGTCGCGTCGGCGTGATCACGAGGCCGGACGCGGGCACGGAGAGCCGGGACCGCCCGATGCGGGAGCCCCCTTGCAGCTGACGTTGAGAGCGCCGACGCCGTCCGGAGTCCGCAGCGAATCCACGCTGGTCGAACAGGCGCGCGCAGGCGACGATCGAGCGTTCGAAGAGCTCTATGCGCGCTATCGCCAGCGGATCCACGCCTTCATCTTGGCCAAGGTCCGGGATCACGGACGCGCCGAGGATCTCGGCCAGGAGGTCTTCATTTCGGCGCTGCGTCAGCTGCGCGCGTGCGACAGCGAGATCCTCTTCAAGCCTTGGCTCTACACGATCGCGCGCAACGCGTGCATCGACGAGTTCCGGCGCGGTACCCGCTCGCGCGAGGTACCGCTCGAGTCCGACGAGCTGCCGGTCGGCTCAGGCGCCTCTGGCCGTCTGCAGCCCGGGTTGCCGACGCCCGCCGCGGCGATCGAGTCCAAGCAGACCATGGAGAACCTGCGCGGTGCATTCGACGGCCTGAACGAGACCCAGCACAAGCTGCTCGTGATGCGCGAGTTCGAGGGACTTTCCTACGACGAGATCGGCTCGCGGCTGGGGATGACCCGGCAGATGGTCGAGAGTGGCCTGTTCCGCGCCCGCCGCAAGCTCGGGGACGAGTACGACGAGCTCGCCAGCGGACGCCGGTGCGAGCAGATCCAGACCGCGATTGACGCCGGTGAGCTGCAGACCGTGCGTGGGCTCGGCATCAAGCTGCGCCGCCGTTACTCGCGGCATCTGTCTCACTGCCAGCCATGCCGCCACGTCGCGATGGTGGCCGGCGTCGACGACGCGCTGCTCAAGCCGCGCTCGATCGTCGACAAGGTCGCGGGCCTGCTGCCGTTCCCGTTCCTGGGACGGCTCATATCGCGCGGGTCGCGCGGGGCGGGTCACCATGCCGCCGGCGGTCTGGCCGGCGGCGCCGGCGCAGCGGGCGCGGGCGCGGGCGCCGCAGGGCTCGGAGCCGGGCAGGCGGCGGCGATCGCGGCGCTGGTGATCGGCGGGGCCGGTGGTGGACTTCTCGCCGCCGACCAGGCAGGCGCGACTCCCCATGCCGGCACCCAGCAGGTGGCGAGCATCGCGGGCGCGGGAAGCTCGAGCACCAGCGGTCGCGCGACCGTGGCCGCTCGATCCGCCGGCTCCAGCCGCGCGGGCGCCATCACGTCGCATGGTGGGCGGGTCGCGGCGGGCCGCACCTCGGCGCGCGGCTCGACCGGAACCGGCGCCGGTGGCCCGGGCGCGCGCGGCTTGGGCTCCGGGAGCGGATCTGGTTCCGGCAGCGGGTTGGGTTCGGGCAGCGGTTCGGGCTCCGGTTCTGGATCGGGGAGCGGGTCGGGCACCGGAACGGGCACCGCCACCCCCACACATCACCGGACCAGGACGGGCACCGGTACCGGAACAACCACGTCGACCGGCGTCGGAACGACCGTGACCGGCGTCACCACAACGGTCCAGAAGACGGTCACGGGTGTGGGCACGACCGTGCAGAAGACCGTGACCGGCGTCGGCAAGACGGTGTCCGGGGTCGGTACCGCCGTGGGCAAGACGGTCTCGGGGGTCGGCAAGACCGTCAACAAGACCGTCTCCGGCGTCGGCAAGACCGTCAACGGGACCGTCTCCGGCGTGGGCACGACTGTGCAGAAGACAACCTCCGGTGTCGGCACGACGGTCAACAAGACCGTCTCGGGTGTCGGCAAGGCCGTGAACAAGACGGTCTCGGGCGTCGCCCCCGGCGTCGGGACGACCGTGCAGAAGACCACCTCGACCGTCGGCACCACCGTGCAGAAGACGACCTCCGGCGTGGGCACCACGGTCAGCAAGACCGTCTCCGGGGTCGGGACGACCGTGCAGAAGACCACCTCCACTGTCGGGACGACCGTGCAGAAGACCACCTCCGCCGTCGGCACGACGGTCGAGAAGACCGTCTCCGGCGTGACCGGCGGCGGTTCCTCCGGCTCGGGCACGACCTCGACGCCGACCTCCACAACGACCACGACGTCGACCAACCCCGTCTCGACGCTGCTCGGCTCGATCCTCCCCTGACCGCCCGGCCGCGCCACCCTCCCGGCGTCGAATACACTCAGGTCATTCGGGGCGTGGCGCAGCCTGGTAGCGCGCACCGTTCGGGTCGGTGAGGTCCCCGGTTCAAATCCGGGCGCCCCGACTGCCGGTTCTGCCGGCGACAGAGATGCGAGAGCCCGCCCATCCGGCGGGCTCTCTGCGTCGAGGCCATCGAGGAGGACATCATCGCGAAGCCACCGCGCAAGGCGAACTCGGCCCGGAAGCCGCCCGTGCCGTCCGACGACCACGCCGAGATCGAAGGGTGGATTCGGCGCGTGATGCCGGACCTGCATCCCGTTGTGACGCGGCTGGACGAGTTGATCCGCGAGACGATCGACGGGGTTCAGTACGCCGTGAAGTGGAAGAGGCCCCACTACGGGTTGCCGGAGCTCGGGTGGGTGATTCAGATCGCGGCCTATGACGTCTCCGTCAACGTCGTCTTCTTCGGCGGCGCGGACTTCGACTCCCCGCCGCCACTTGGGAGCACCGGGCGCGATCGGTACGTGAAGGTGAGAACGCTGGCGGAGGCGCAGGGACCGGAGATGCGTGACTGGATCGCGCAGGCCGCCCGCGTCTCCGGTTGGGTTTGAGCCGACCAGACGTGGGATCGCGGGGCGGGGACCGGTCCACTTGCGGCCGCGCTGGTGTCGTTAAGCATGATGCTGTCGACATGGAGCCCACAGACGGGAAGGCGGACATGATCTCCGAGACGCTGAGCCGGGCCCAGCAGGGCGACGAGGATGCATTCCAGGAGCTCGCAGCCCCCCACCGCCGTGCCCTGCAGCTGCACTGCTACCGGATCCTCGGATCGCTGCAGGACGCGGAGGACGCCGTGCAGGAGACGATGATCGCGGCGTGGCGAGGCCTCGATGGGTACGAGGGGCGTGCGTCGCTGCGCAACTGGCTGTACCGGATCGCCACCAATCGCTGCCTCAACATGCTCCGCGATCGCGGACGCCGTCCACAGGAGGTCCAGTCGATGATCGAGCCCCCGGAGCCCACGCGGATGGCCGAGCCGACGTGGCTGGAGCCCTACCCCGATGTCCTGATCGAGACGATCGCCGACTCCGGCCCCGGCCCGGACGTGCGCTACGAGCAGCGCGAGTCCGTCGCGCTGGCGTTCGTGGCGGCGCTTCAGCATCTTCCGCCGCGCCAGCGCGCGGCGCTCGTGCTCAGCGACGTGCTCGGGTTCCAGCGCCGTGAGGTCGCCGAAATGCTCGACAGCACGGAGACCGCGATCAAGGCTGCCCTGCAGCGCGCGCGGGAGTCGCTTGACGGGCGATTGACGGCGAGTGGCCCTGAGCAGGCGGCGCTGCCCGATTCTCCGCGTGAGCGCGAGTTGGTAGGCCTGTTCGCCGCGGCCGTGGAGAGCGGCGATACGCCGGGCATCATCTCGCTGCTCACCGACGACGCGTGGCTGACGATGCCGCCCGAGCCCTACGAGTATCAGGGCGCGGACGCGATCGCGCGGTTCCTGGACGACCGGGCCTGCCGTCGCGGCGCGAACTTCCGGCTGGTCGCGACCCGCGCCAACGGGCAGCCCGCCTTCGGCTGTTACCTGCCCGACCCGCAGGCGCCCGTCGCACGTGCCTACGGGCTGATGGTGCTCACGCTCGACGGCGATCGGATCAGCGCGATCACGTGGTTCGGCGAGCGCGGCGTGTTCGCCGGCTTCGGCCTTCCGCGGACCCTCGCGAGGCAGTGACGGCTCAGTCCTCGGACCAGCCGGCGCCGGTCGCCTCGTACTCGTCGACCCGGGACTGCATCAGCGAGCGGCACAACTCGACCGGCAGCTCACGCGCGTACGGGAGCTTGATGAAGCCCGCGCCGGCGTCGTATCCCGCCGCCTTGACTTCGGCGGCGTGAGCGGCGAAGAAGCGTGGTGGGAAGCGCAGCGAGCAGTGATGCTTGAAGTTCTGGAGCATCCAAAGGCTCGTGTTCTTCTCGCCGCGGACGTAGACGGGGAGGTTGTACTTCAGCGCCTCGCGCGCCTCCGGTGCGAGGGCGATGCTCATCTCGCGCAACTGCTCCAGGTGCGGTCTCTGAACGGGTGTGAGCTTGTCGAAGTAGTCCTCGACGCTCGTCCGCTTCGGCATCGGCATGCGTCGCAGCCTACCCCTCACCGGCCTGTCGCGGCGGGGTCCGTCGCCGCCGCGCTCAGGCGTCGAACCGGGACTGGTGGGGAAGCTGGGGGAGCGAGAGCCGCCAGCGCAACGCGGCGAGCCGCACCGCGAAGCAGACGCCTGCCCCGAGCGCGGCGTAGACCCAGTCATGGGCTCCGGCCGCCGGTGCGGCGACCGCGATCGAAGAACCGATCAGCGCCGGCACCGCGTAGAGCCCGGATCGCAGGACGCGCGGGACCTCGCGGAGGATGAGGTCGCGGAGCATCCCGCCGCCGATGCCACTGATCGCGCCCAGGATGATCGCTTCAGGGACCTCGAGGCGGTACTGGCGGGCGATCGCTGCGCCGGTGACGCAGAAGAGCGCGAGTCCGGCTGCGTCGAGCACCTCGATCATGCCCTGCATCCGCTCCAGCCACGGGAATGTGACGAGCGCCACCAGTCCGGCAGCGGCGAGCACCGCGAGGAAGGCGGGGTCGCGGAACGTCGCCGGCGGACGCCCGATCAGCACGTCGCGGATCACGCCGCCGGCGAGCCCGACGACGACCGCCATCACGAGCACCCCGAAGCCGTCGAGTCGCGCCCGGATCCCGGCGAGGGCGCCAGAGAGACCGAACACGAACGTCCCGACGAGGTCGAGCACGAGGATCGCCGTCGGGTCGAAGGTCCGCAGCAGCGTGGGCGTCACCGTCGCGAGCATGCTCAGGACCGTCCCTCCGGCGCCGGCCGCAGCCGCGCGAGTCCCGCTCGCAGCGGCTCTTCGACGCGCGCCGTGGCGCCTTCCGGCAACGCGCTGAGTGCGACGCCACCGAGCACCGCAATCGCCCCGGCGATCTGCGGAACCCCGGCCACGTTGCCGAATGCAATCCAACCGACCATCGCTCCGACAAGTGGCTCGAGGTTGACGAACGCGCCGGCGAGCGTGGCGGAGACGTGCGTCTGCCCATGCGCGAACAGCCAGAACGGCAGCAGCGTTCCAGCCACCGCGAGCCCCGCAAGCGCCAGCGCCGGCTCGGCGGGCAGCCGGGTCGTGGCAGCGAGCGAGAGGCCGCCGTGCAGCACCGCGAAGGCAAGCGCGGCGAGCGCGCCGGCGCCGAACTGGACGGCCGTCACTGCGGCGACGTCACGACCCTCGAGCAGCCGAGGCTGGAGTGCGATGCAGAAGGCGGAGAGCGAGGCGGAGGCGAGCACGAGCGCATCGCCGCGGTCGCTGGAACCGGCGCCACCATGGCCGGCGATGAGCGCGATTCCCAGCAGGGCGACCCCGTAGCCGGCCCACGCCAGCACCCCGGTTCGCGACTGCCGAAGACCTGCGGCGATCAGCGCGACGAGCATCGGGACGACGCCGATGATCACCGAGGCGTGGCTGACGGAGGTGCGCGCGACGCCTGAGTTCTGCAGCAGCACCACGCAGCCGAAGCCGATCGCGCCGGCCGCCAGAACGCCCGGAGTCAGCGCCGCGCGCAGGCCGCGCCTGCCGACGTAGGCGAGCACCGGCGTGGCGAGTGCGAACCGCGCGACCGTCAGCCACGCGGGGGTGAGCCACGCGAGCGCGAGCTTGGACAGCGGGACGCTGAGACCCCACAGCACGCCGGAAGCGGCGAGCGAAAAGATGGCTGTGCGGCGGGAGGAGGTCATGGCATCGATCTAAGACCTCTATCGGCGGATCACCGTCACACATTTGACATCCTCCGTCGAAAGCGATGGAATATTTTGTGAAATGGCCATTCAGCTTGATTCTGTTGATCTGAGATTGCTCGACGAGCTCCAGCGCGACGCCGATCGCACGAACGTCGAGCTCGCCCGCCTCGTCGAGCTGTCGCCGGCCGCGACCCTCCACCGCGTGCGGCGGCTGAAGGAGTCGGGCATCGTCGACGGCGTCGTCGCGCGCGTGAACGCGGTCGCCGCCGGCTTCCCGCTGCAGGTCTATGTCAGCGTCGTGCTCGACACCCACGACGACGCCAGCCATCGCCGCTTCCGCGGCGCGGTGCGCGACATGCCCGAGGTGATCTCCGCGGACTGGGTGACCGGGGAGACCGACGCGATCCTTGTGATCGTCGCCCGCGAGGTGGCCGAGCTGCAGCGCGTGCTGGTACGGCTCTCCACTCGCGGCGGTGCGTCCCGCGTGACGACGCTACTGCGGCTCGAAGAGCTCAAGCCCGCCTCACCGCTGCCGCTCAGCGCCGCGCGCTGACCCCGGAAAGCACGAAACCCCCGCCGGGGCGGGGGCTTCGCACGAGGAGAGGAGGAGAGTTGCTGTCCGCATGCGGCCAGCTGATGTTCATATCGGCAGATGCGCGGTCGGACTTGAGTCTTCTTTTGCGTGATGCGTAGCCTCCGGCCCATGGACCGGATCGAACTGGCCGATGACGACATCGTCGGGCTGCGGGCGGACAATCCCGGGCCGCTCACGCTGAGCGGGACCAACTCCTGGATCATCGGTGCGCGACCGGCCTGGCTGATCGATCCGGGCCCCGCGCTCCCGGCGCATCTGCAGGCGCTGACCGATGAGCTCGAGCGGCGCGGTGGCCTGGGCGGGATCGCGCTCACCCATGACCACTCCGATCACAGCGAGGCGGTGGAACCGTTGCGTGAGCGCTTCCGGGACGTGCCGGTCGCGGCGGCCAGGGGGAATGTCGAGGAGCGACTCTCCGATGGCGGACATTTCGGACCGCTCGAGGCGCTCGCCCTCCCGGGCCACGCCACTGATCACCTCGTCTACCTCTCCGGACGCGTCGCGTTCAGCGGCGACGCAGTGCTCGGTGAGGGCAGCGTTTTCGTGGCCGCCGACCCTGGCGCGCTCGCCGGCTACCTGGAGGGGCTGCGGCGCCTGCGCGACCGTGACCCCGCGCTGCTGTGCCCGGGGCACGGTCCGGTGATCCAGGACCCGCGGGCGAAGATCGAGGAGTATCTCGCCCACCGACTGGAGCGCGAGCAACGATTGGTCGACGCGCTCGAGTCCGGCGCCCGCACCGTCGATCAGCTACTGGACGCGGCCTGGAGCGAGATCGACCCGCGTCTGCGACCGGTCGCGGCGATCACCCTCGCCGCGCATCTCGACAAGCTCGAGGGAGAGGGCGCGCTGCCGTCCGGCGTCCAGCGCCCCGACCTCACGGGTCCCTTCCGGGCCCCCTGAGCCGGGCGTTCAGCGGCTCGCGGTCGAGCCGTCGCCGAGGCCGGCGCCGTGACGGCCGCGCAGCGGGCCGCCGCCGGAGCGGGCCGGGCGCAGTGGGACGAGCGTCGAGCCGCCGGTGTGACCGTTGCGGGCCGCAGTCGTCGCGGCGGAGGTGCTGGTCGGCGGGTCCGCGCCGGGCGTCGTCGCGGTGGAGGTGGGTTCGCCCGGTCCAGAGGTCCCCGTCGTCGGGGCGGTCGTCGTCGGCGCGGTGACGGTGGGGTCGGTGGCGACCGGCGTGGTCGTCGTCGGCGTCGTCGCGGTCCCGGTCGTGGTCGTCGACGTCGTGGTTCCGGTCGTCGTGGTGGTCGTGCTCGTTGTCGTCGTGGTCCCGGTTCCCTGGCCGGTCCCGGTCGCGGTCGACGGGGAGGTCGTGCCCGCCGTGAATCCGCCGCGCCGCGCCCGCACGGTCGTCCCACTGGGAGCGTGCTCCAGCCTGTGGCCGGCTCGGTCACCGGTCACTTCGGTGGTCGACGGCCCTGCGGGAGTGATCGCCGTCCGGGGCGGGGCGGAGCTCTGCGCCGTGGCGTGCGTCGACGAAGTCGCGGCGGTGTCGCCCGTCCCGGGTGCGGAGTTCGAGGGGGTCGGGATGCTCGCCTGTGCCATGCGCGCCGCCGTGTGATGGTGTGGGGCGGTGGAGGCCTGCTGGATGCCGATCGCACTGCCCGCCGCCACCACGGTGGCGGCGATGATCGTGACGACGTGACCCGTCCCGGCTGCGGCCAGCGCGCCGCCCCCGGCGACAACTGCGCCGCCTCCGGCGACCGCGGCTCCGGTCGCCGCGCTCCCTCCGGCAGCTGCTGCGGTAGAGCCGGCGGCCACTCCGGTGGATCCCGCCACCGCGGCAGTCGAGCCGGCCGCCGCACCGGTCGAGGAGCCGGCCGCCGCACCGCCGCCTCCGAGCGAGCCGATGCCGAGCAGCTTGGCCGCGATCCCCAGCGGTCCGAGCGCGGGCACGAGCAGCGCGAAGCGGCGGCTCACGCCGTGGACCTCCTTGCGGAACCGGCGGCAGTCAGAGCAGTCGCGCATGTGCCGGCGGGCACGCCCGCTCGCGCGGACGCCCCGGTCGTGGGCGCCGATCAGGTCCTCGCGGATCGCCGAGCAGTCGGTATCACGCGCTTCGCTGGCCTGGACGAGGCCGACCCGTGCGCGCACGAGCAGCGACTTCACCGCCGGCACGGACACGCCGAGCGCGCCGGACAGATCCGCGTAGGGCATGCCGCCGAGCTCGCGCATCAGGAGCGCCGAGCGCTGCTGGTCAGGCAGCCGCTGGACATCGGCGATCAGCCGACGCAGCGCCTCACGCTGTTCGGCCCGCAGGTGCGGATCGGCATGCGTGCTCTCGCCCAGCTCGTCGACCGCCTCGACGGCGATCGCCTGCGGCCGGCGCAGCTCGTCGATGCAGCGGTTGTGGGCGATCCGATACAGCCAGGCGCGGAGCGCGAGGTCGCGCCGGTTGGCGCGTAGCCCGGCATAGGCGCGGACGAAGATCTCCTGCACGACGTCCTCGGCGTCGGCGGACGCTGAGGACAGCATCTGCCGTGCGTATGCGTGCATCCTCGCCCGGTAGCGGTCGTGGATGACCCGGAACGCCTCCTCGTTTCCGGCACGGAACAGCGAGACGAGCTGTTCGTCCGAGCGCAGCCGCAACAGGGAGACCCCGAGGCCGACCCTGGCGCGCGCCAATCCGACCGATGCTGGGAGAGCGGAGGCTTCCACGGGATCTCTGCGGACAATAACGCCCTTACCGGTTGAAAGTTCCGGCGCGGTACATTCACGAACCAGGATGGACGCGGCGTCGGGCATCGCAGTTCCGGCCGCTTTCGGCGCCGGTGTGATCTCGTTCCTGTCCCCGTGCGTGCTGCCGCTCGTGCCGGGATACATCTCGGCGGTCGCGGGCGGCCAGCCGGGCGAGGTGCGCCCCCGTCACGTGATCGGCCCGAGTCTGCTGTTCGTCGCAAGCTTCTCCTTCGTGTTCATCACGCTCGGGCTGCTCGGCGGTCGGGCGCTGCACGCGGCACTCGTCGGTCCCGCGGCGATGAAGATCTGCGGCGCGGTCATCGTCGTGATGGGGCTGCTGTTCGTCGCCGCCCCGTTCATCCCGTGGCTGAGTCGCGAATGGCACGTGACCGCGCTGATGCAGCGTGCCGGGCGCGGCGGGCCCGTGCTGACCGGTATCGCGTTCGCGCTCGCCTGGACACCGTGCCAGGGCCCGATCCTGGGGGCGATCAGCGTCGCGACCGCGACATCGAGCTCCGCGGCCCAGGGCGCGGTGCTGCTTGCGGTCTATTGCGCCGGCCTGGCCATTCCATTCCTCGTCACCGGGCTCGCATTCGGGACCGCGACCTCCGCCTTTGGCGTGATCAAGCGTCACTATCCCGTGGTCATCGGACTCGGGGGGCTCGTGCTCGTCTCGATGGGGGTGCTGATCTGGACGGGCACCTTCACCGTGCTCAACGAGACCGTCAGCCACTGGCTGCAGTCGATCGGGCTGCCCAACTTCACCAACGACACCTGAGGGCGGGGCGGGGCCGGTGGGGGCGCGCGGCTCAGTCCGCGTCGTAGCCCGGTTCGCCTGGCAGCACGATGCGTGCCTGCTCGCAGGTGCCGATCACGCGGGGCTGTACCGGCTCGACGGTCAGCCCGCGGGCAACGGCGAGCAGCTCCGCCGCGCTGCCGTAGCCCGCGATCCGCTCGAGGTGCTTGACCGTCGGGAACACGATCGACATCTCGCCGGCGGCGGCTGCCGCGAGCGCGTCGGACGGCCTCAGCCAGCGGGCATCGACGACCTCGCGCCCGTCGACTTCGGGCTCCTGATCGGCCGGCATCGCGGTCAGGTAGAACCACGTGTCGAAGCGGATCCTCACCTCCGCGGGAGTGATCCAGTTGGAGAACGTGACGAGCTCGGGGTCGGGCCCCAGCTCGACCCCGGCCTCCTCCCGCACCTCGCGGATGGCGGCCGCGCGCAGGCCCGCCTGGCCGGCTCCGTCACCCGGATCGACCGCTCCGCCGGGGAACACCCAGGCGCCCGCCATGAAGCGCGCCCGCGGAGTGCGGCGCACGAGCAGCACCTCGAGCCCGTCGTTCCCGCCGCGCAGCAGCAATACCGTTGCCGCCAGCCGCGGAACCGTCACCTCCCCGCCGTGCATCTCCTCGTCGGGGGCGGGGCGTCCAGCCATCCCGCGACCCTACACCGCCGAGTAGTCTGCGCGCGATGAAATACATGTGCGAATCGTGCGGGTTCATCTACGACCCCGAGGAGGGGGACCCGGACGGCGGGATTCCACCGGGCACCGCGTTCAAGGACATCCCCGACACCTGGTTCTGTCCGGTCTGCGGCGCGCGGAAGCAGGACTTCACGCCCTACGACGAGTAGGCGCCGCTCGGCTCAGCTGTGGTGGTCTCAGTGGGTGGTGGGGGGTAGCGCGTCGGGTCGCACAAGGTGCGCTCCGCACTTGGACCGGTGGCTGCCGTCCAAGGTGCGGGGCGGGTTCTGTTGCGACGTTTGTGTCCCCGGAGGACACAGATGTCGCCGATCGCGCCCTGGTCGCCGGCGTCACGGCCAGGTTTGGCGCCAGCGTCACGCGGGGCGCATCCCTGGTGACAGATCCGCGACGGGGGGCTGCGTTGGAGGGAGCGTGCGGTCGGTCGGTCGGTCGCGGCGACTTTTCCCCATACGGCGCACCTCTGGGGAGCTGTAGCTGTGTGGGTGATCTGCGCCCTCGGCGGACCGGATCACCCAACCGTCCGGCGTCGGGGTCGCGGGTGCGTGAAAGGTGCCGCCCCGGGAGCACCATCGCGCACCGTCCCTCCAGCCAGGTCTCGAGAGTCCCATTTGGCCGGTCGCCGGGCACACGAGGTGGGCTCCGACGGCATGCCACCTCGCGAACGCCACGCACAACAACCCGCGCCACCACTACTGCGTCGTGAACCACCAACCGTGCGCGAGCGCCCGCGCCCCGTCCTGCACGGTCACGCTCGCGCGGTACCGGGTCCGCGGCGCGAGCGGGTGCAACGGGATCAGGATCCCGCCGGCGAGGTAGGGCCCGACGGTGCGGGTCGTGGAGTCGATCCAGCGCACGGCCGCCGTCCTGGCGCCCGCGTGCAGCGAGGCGTGCAGGATCTGGACGGGCGCCTGCCCGATTCTCCCGGTGCGGTTGAGATAGACGAACAGCTCTCGGCCGGTGCGGCGCGACGTGGGCAGACCGACGAACTGCACCGGCGTGAACGGCGCCTCCCGGGCGAGCTCGGTGGGCACGACATCGGTGGCGCCGCGCGCCGGCACCGTGGTGACCGCGTCGGGACCGCTCCAGCTGCGCAGCATGCCGGGGAACGTGACAGCGCACTGCAACGTGCCGGTGTCGTCGATCCCGGTGACGGTGAGGCTGGGCGCGAGCAGTGCCAGCAGGTGGATCGGGGCCTGCTCCCAGGGGCTGTGTCCAGAGCTCCAGTCTGCCTCGGCGAGGTCGCTGTTGAGACCGGCCCAGGCGCCACCCGGCGAGGCATCGGCGGCGGTCGGATCCTCGGCGGATTGCAGCACGCCCCCGGCTGCCTCATAAGCGTCGTGCGCGGCGCACTCCTGAGACCAACGCGAGTTGAGCGCGACGGCCGCCGGCACGCCGTCCCGTGCGCGCTCCGTGCGCAGCCACGCCAGGTCGCGCTGTGCGTGTCGCGCCACCGTCCCGGCGGGGACGGCCGCGGGCCCGAGCACCAGCGGCGTGCTGAGGGCCGTGGTGCCGGCGGGCACGGTGACCTGTCGCACGTCAACGCTGCGCGCGCCGTCGAGCACCGACAGCTCGTAGGTGGCGGGCGTCAGCCCGGACAGCGCGTATGTGCCCTGTCGGCCGGTGTAGGTGGTGAAGCAGCCGGCGGCGGCGGTGCAGCTGGCCGGGGCGGTCCCGACCACCTGCGCCTGCACACGCATACCGGGCAGGCGGGCCCCGTTCGACTGCGTGACCGTGCCGGACACGGTCGCGGTGATCGTCGTCGGCGCCATCGCCTCGGCCGATGCGGGCCGCGACGCGGTGATGGCCGCCGGCAGCGCCAGGACGGCGGCCAGCGCGGGCGCCACGCATCGCAGCGCGCGGGTGCGGCGAGGGCTCATGACATCTGGAACACCGGGCGCTGGGCAACGTTGCGCGATCCGCGATCGTGAGCGGCTCGGGATCGAACATAATCCAGCCCGCCCACGCCCCCGAACCCGCGGATATCCCGATGAGACCCAATCAGATCACGCTCGAGAACTGGCAGGACCCGGACAACACCGGCTGGAGCTACCGCCATGTGCGTGAGCTGATCACGACCGCCAGGATCCGCCGGAGCGAGGCCCCGTCCGTGCTCGGGGAGGCGGACCCCGAGCGCAGCGGCCTGCCCATCGATCGCATCCTCGCCGACGACCGGACCGATGGCGTGATCGTCCTGCACCGGGGCGAGCTGGTGCTCGAGCAATACCGGCGAGGGATGGCCCGCGAGGACGTCCACCTGCTGCAGTCGGTCTCCAAGTCGATCACCGGAATCCTGGCCGGCATCGTGATCGGCTCCGGCGAGCTCGCGCCGGACGATCTGGTCGGTGCGCACGTGCCGGAGCTCGCCGATACCTCCTTTGCGGGCGCGACGGTGCGGGACCTGCTCGACATGCGGGCCGGCACCAGGTTCGACGAGACCTACGTGGATCCCGACAGCGATATCCGGGCCAGCGAGGCACAGTTCGGCTGGTCGCCGGCGCCGGCGCCCGCCCCCGATGCGCTCGCCTACCTCGCCGCGCTGGGCAACCACCGTGAGCACGGTGGCCGGTTTGAGTACCGCTCGATCCTCACCGACGTCCTCGGCCTGGTGATCGAGCGCGCGGCGCAGCGACCGTACGCCGAGGTCCTGGGCGAGCGGCTCTGGAGCCGCATCGGGACCGAGACGGATGCGTACGTCACCGTCGACCCCAACGGATTCTCGGTCGCCGACGGCGGTATCTGCGTCAGCCTCCGTGATCTGGCCCGGTTCGGTCAGATGGTCCTGGACGACGGCGTTGTACAGGACCGGCGCATCGTCGCCTCCGAGTGGCTGTCGGACACCCTACGCGGCGCCGGCGATTCCAAAGAAGCGTTCGCCGCCGATCCCCACAGCGAGGAGCTGGAGGGCGGCCACTACCGCAACCAGTGGTGGGTGCCGGCCGGCGGCGAGGAGCTGCTCGCGCTCGGGATCCACGGCCAGTTCCTGTTCGTCGACTACGCGACCGGGACCGTGGTCGCGCAGCAGTCGACCTGGGAAACGTCTCTGGATCCGGTCCGGCGTGCAGCCTCGCTGACGGCGTTCCGGGCCACCGGCCGGGAGTTGGTCTCAGGGGGCGCGGGCTGAGCGATGTTCACTCGAGGACGACGAGCGTGTCGCCCTCGGTCACCGACTGGCCCTCGACGCAACGGATCTCCCGCACCACGCCGGGGTCCTCGACCTCGACCGGCATCTCCATCTTCATCGACTCGAGGATGACGACAGCGTCGCCCTCCTCCACGGCGTCGCCCACCTCGACCTCGATCTTCCAGACCGTGCCCGTGATGTGGGCCTCGACATCGATCACTGCCGGTCCTCCTGGGGTCGCCTGTGGCCGGACGACGGGAAACCATATCCGTGCCTCCGGCACGGCGCGCCCCGAAGGGCAGAAGGACCGCGTAGGCTCCCGGATATGACGGGAGACGACCCCGGCACGGCGCTCGACGTCGACCTGCTCGCCGCTTCGCTGCGCGCCGACGGCTCCGACCTCGCGGCCTACACAGAGGCGCTGGCCGCCAAGCTCAGCGACGCGCTGCCCGGCGCCGTCAAGGTCGACCGCGGGCGAGCCGGTCTGTTCGGTCCCAAGCGAGTCCGTGCGATCGCCGTCGACGCCGGCTCGGAGCGCTTCGAGCTGCGCGCAGAGGATTCGTCGGTGGAGACGTTCTGTGCGCGGCTCTCGGGCGGGATCGTGCTGAAGACCGAGCCGGTCGACCCCGATGAGTGGCTCCGGCGGCTGAGCGAGGCACTCGCGGCGGCCGCCGGCCGCAGCCTGACGACCCGGCAGGCGCTCGAGCGCCTGCTCGACGTGTAGCGACGACATCAGAGGAGAGCCCATGCCGCTGTTCGGCCGACGAGACGACGACGACCAGGACCAAGCGCAGAGTGCCCAGTCCGCCGGCCAGGAGCAAGCGGCCGACGCTCCGCACGCGGCCAGCTACGAGGCCGGCTCGCTGGAGGGGATCCCCGAGTCCGGGCGTGAGCGCATCGCGCGGATGAAGGAGGACGCCAAGCGCGGCTTCTTCACCTCCGACCTCTCGGTGAACGAGTTCCTGCTCGTCAAGGAGGCGGGCTTTGAACCGGTGGGGCTCGTGCTCGGCAGCTCCATCTACCACATCGGTTTCCAGCAGGCGGCCTGGAACCGCAATCAGGAGATGGTCGTCCTCACCCAGGCGATGTACCACGCGCGCGAGCTGGCGATGACGCGCATGGAGGAGGAGGCCGACCAGCTCGGCGCCGACGGGGTCGTCGGGGTCCGCCTGGAGATCGGCCGCTACGACTGGGGTCCGGATCTCGCGGAGTTCATTGCCGTCGGAACCGCCGTCCGGCACCGCGAGGGCGTACTGCACCGGGCACCCAACGGCCGGCCGTTCACCTCGGATCTGTCAGGCCAGGACTTTGCGACGCTGCTGCGCGCCGGCTACCGCCCGACGGGGCTGACGATGGGCAATTGCGTCTACCACGTCGCCCGCCAGGGCATGATGCAGACGATGCGCCAGGCCGGGCGCAACATCGAGCAGGTGAACTTCACCCAGGCGCTGTACGAGGCACGAGAGCTCGCGATGGAGCGGCTGCAGAACGAGGCCGACGAGCTCCAGTCCGAGGGGATCGTCGGCGCCCGGATCATCGAGCGCAGCCACGGCTGGGGGTCGCACGTGATCGAGTTCTTCGCGATCGGGACCGCGGTCGTGTCGGTGAGCGATGACCACGTGATCGAGCGTCCCGCGCTCGTCGTGCCGCTCACGGGCTGACGCCGGACCATCCCGGAGAGAACCATGCCCGACGTCCAGATCCGCGAGCAGCGCTATAAGGACGAGCGCCCTGCCGAGCACTTCATCCCCTATCACGACCGCACGCGCACGGGCGAGCCCGAGGCCCATGTCTACGAGGTGGTGCGCACATTCACGGTGCTCAACGCCCTCATCATGTTCCGGGCACGCTCGGTCGGCTCCGAGAACGTGCCCGCGGGACCGGTGATCCTCGCCCCCAACCACGCGTCCTTCATGGACCACTTCTTCACCGGCGGGTTCATCCGGCGCAGAGTGCAGTTCATGGCGAAGTCGCAGCTGTTCGCGCCCGGGCCGGCGCAGTACATCTTCAGCCACGGCGGCGTGTTCCCGGTGCGACGTGGCGTCGCCGACGAGGAGGCGTTCACGACCGCGTTCGCCGTGCTCGAACGCGGTGGCGCGCTGGGGATGTATCCCGAGGGCGGCCGCTCGCGGAACGGTGAGCTCGCGCCGAGCGCGCGGCCGGGGATCGGGCGGCTCGCACTGGAGAGTGGCGCGCCCGTGGTGCCGGTGGCGATCCTGGGATCCCACCAGGCGCGCAACTGGCGCAAGGGCAGGTTGCCGAAGGTGATCGTCCGCTACGGCACGCCGTTCCGCTTCGACGTCGATCGCGAGCCGACCCGCGAGCGCCAGCAGCAGTGCGCCGACGCGATCCTCGAACGGATCCGCGTCATGCACACGGAGATGGTCGCGCTCGGTCCCCGCGGCACGCTGCGGGCGGCGCGCCGCGGCGAGCTGGGCAGCTAGCCCAGCCGCTCGCCGAGCCAGCCCAGCACATCGCCCATCACCATCTCCCGCTCGGGCTCGTTGAGGATCTCGTGGTAGAGCCCCTCGTACGCGCGGGTCGTCAGATCCACTGAGCCGAAGCGATCGGCGAGCATGATCGCCCCCGACGGCGGACACAGGCCGTCGGCGGTTCCGTACACGATCAGCGTGGGCACGGTGACCCTCCCGACCGTATCTGGGAAGCGCTCGACGGTGCGCGCCATCTCGGCGACCGTCTGCGCCGGGATGCGGCCATGGTGGACGAGCGGATCCGCGCGGTAGGCGGCGACGACCGCCGGATCGCGGCTGACGAGCCGCGCGTCGAGCGAGCTCACGCCGAGCTTGGGGGCGATATGCGCGAGCCCCCGCGCGAGAGCGAGCGCCGGCGGAGGCGCATCGAGCGCCGCCAGTGGGCCGGACAGGACGAGCGCGCGCAGGCGGCGCTGGTGTGCAAGCGCGTAGCGGATCGCGATCAGTCCGCCGAGCGAGTGCCCGAGCATCGCCACCGGAAGCCCGGGATGGGCTGACGCCGCCTCGTCGACGAGGCGGTCGACGTCCGCCACCACCGCGTCCACGTCGAGGACCGCACGTGGGCCCTGAGAGCGACCATGACCGCGATGATCGCTCGCATACACCGCGTAGCCGGCGCTCACCAGCTGCCCGGCGACCCAGTCGTAGCGGTCTGAGTGCTCGCCGAAGCCGTGGACGAGCACGACCACCGCCTGGGCGTCGGCCTCATCGGGCAGCCAGGACTGCGTGAAGATCTGGACGCCGTCCGCGCCGTGCAGCGAAGCCGCGGCGCGGACCAGGCTCACACCGGTTCCTCGGCCCAGGGCACGACGACCGCGTCCTCCTGGGGCGAGTCACGGGCGACGACGTAGTCGGCGGGCTCTGTGTCGGACACGTTCTCGACGATGTGAGTGACCCGCGGCGGGACATACAGCATGTCGCCGGGCTCGAGCTCGAGCGACTGCTCCAGACGGTCACCCCACACGACCCGGATCCCACCGCTCAACATGTAGAGCGAGCTCTCGCACGCATCGTGGTAGTGCGGGCGTGAACGCGAACCGGGCGGAACGCGGTAGCGGCCCATGTAGATGTTGGAGGCTCCGACGGTCGCTTGCGAGATCTCGGCGCCGCCGACGATCCCGCGAGGTGTCTCGCGATCGGCCCCTGGCTTGACGACTCTCATCCCGCGCGGATGCTACCGGGGTCGGGCAGCTCGATCTGCAACGGCGGCTGTGCGCCCGCCTCGTGATCGACCTGCAGCGTGGTGTGCTCGATGGCGAACTGCTCACGCAGCAGCGCCTGCAGCAGGCGCCGGCGCTCGTGGCAGTCGTCCCCGGCATGGACGACGACGTGCGCCGACAGCGCCGGGAACCCTGAGGTGACCTCCCAGACGTGCAGGTCGTGGACCTCGACGACCCCCGTTTGGGCGGCGAGCGTCCGGCCGATCTCCTCGGGGTCCAGGCCGGCCGGTGCAGCCTCCATGAAGACGCGGCCGGACTGCATGAGCAGCCCGTAGCTGGCATGCAGCAGCAGCGCCGCGATGATCAGCGAGGCGACCGCGTCCGCCCGGGCGAATCCGGTCGCGAGGATCACCCCGGCCGCGACCGCCGTCGCGATGAAGCCGTACAGGTCGGTCACGATGTGGCGGTAGGACCCCTCCAGGTTGAGGCTCCGCTGTGAATCGGACCCCGCCCGCCCCGACCCTGATCCGCGGGCGAGGATCGCTGCGGCCAGCACGTTGACGACGATCCCGACGAGCGCCACGATCAGCACCGGCAGGCCCGACACCGACGGCGGCGCCACCAGCCGGCGGATCGCATCGACCACGATCAGCACCCCGAGCACGAGCAGCGTGACGCCGTTGGCCTGCGCGGAGAGGATCTCGGCGCGGCCGAGGCCGTAGGTCATCGCACCGCGCGCGGGTCGCTCGGCCAGGCGCGAGGCGACCAGAGCGATCGCCAGCGCGACAGCGTCTGTGAGCATGTGCGCGGCGTCGGAGAGCAGCGCCAGCGAGCCGGCGAGGATGCCCGCGGCGACCTCGGCGACCATGTAGGAGACGATCAGGGCGAGTGCCGTCCGCATCGCGCCGCGCTCGGTCTCCCGGTTCGGCCCGTGCGAGTGGCCCGCGTGGGAGTGCGAGTGACCCGTGTGCGCCGGTTCGGCGCTCATCAATTCACCGACGGGTCGGGGGGCATCCGCGCGACGAGTGCGTAGCTGCCGCCCTTGCGGGTGAGGACGAGCGGCCACAGCGCGTCCGGCGCCTCGCAGAACGCATCTTCGTAGCGGGCCGGCTCGAGGATCCAGTCGCCGCGCTCGACCTCGGTATCGAGCTGACCGGGGCCCCAGCCGGAATGGCCGGCGAACGCCCGCGCCCGCAGGGTCGGCGGTGGGTCCTCGTGGTCCTCGCCGCCGAGCACGCCGACGTCCTCAAAGGCGACGACCGCTGCGCGTGCGGCGTCCTCGAACTGGGCGAGCACGATCAACGCCGTCTGCTGCACGGGACCCCCGATGAACAGCGGCTCGGCGACGTCGACCAGCTCGTCGAGCTCGGAGATCGCGTCGCCGACCGTCGTCTCCGAGGGGCGGTTGAGCACCAAGCCGAGAGCGCCCTCCCGTGAGTGCTCGATCACCAACACGACCGTCCGCTGGAAGTTCGGGTCCAGGAGCGTCGGGCCGGCGATCAGCAGCTGCCCACGGGTGGAGTCCACAGGGGCGAGGCTACCGACGCGCGCCCGCCCTTACAGCCCGTAGGAGCGCCCGATCACGTCGAGCATGATCTCGTCGGTCCCGGCTCCGATCCGGTTGAGCCGCAGGTCCCGCCAGCAGCGCTCGATCCCCACCTCCTGCATGTACCCGGCGCCACCGTGGATCTGGATGCACTCGTCCGCGACCTCCACCGCGACGCGCGCCGCATGGAGCTTGGCCATCGTGATCTCGCGCACCGGATAGTCCCCGCGCGCGAACCGCCAGGCGGTCGTGTAGACCATCTGCCGGGCAGTCTCGATCTTGGTCGCCATCTCGGCGAACTTGTGGCGGATCACCTGGAAGTGGCCGATCTCGCGACCGAACGCGCGCCGGCTCAGCGCGTACTGCAGGGTGCGGTCGAACACGTGCTGGCCGCCGGCGACGGCCCCCGCGGCGGCGATCAGCCGCTCGCCCTGAAGCTCCCACATGATGTGGTAGAAGCCCTTGCCGACCTCCCCGAGCACCGCGTCGGCTCCGACCCGGACATCGGAGAACGCCAGCAGCGCGGTGTCGGAGGAGTGCATGCCGAGCTTCGCCAGGCGCTTCTCGCGCACCACCCCGGGCAGGTCCATCGGGACGAGAAACAGCGTGAAGCCGTCGGAACCCTGGCCGTCCTCGGGGTCGCCGCCGGTTCGCGCGACGAGCACGATCGCGTCGGCGCGGTGACCGTTGGTGATGTAGGTCTTGGAGCCGTTGATCACCCACGGGTGGGTGGGATCGGATCCGTCGCGGACCGCGCGGGTGCGGATCCCGGAGACGTCGGAGCCGGCGTCGGGCTCGGTGATCCCCAGACAGAGGATCTTCTGCCCGGCGATCGCCGGCACCGCCCATTCGCGCTTCTGCGCCGCGGTGCCGAAGGCCAGGATCGGCGGCAGCGTCATGTCGGTCTGGACGGCGATCCCCATCGCGACCCCGCCCGAGTGGGCGTGGGCAAGCTCTTCGGTGAGGACCAGGCTGGAGAAGTAGTCGCCACCCTGTCCGCCGTACTCGACCGGCTTGTCGAGGCCGAGGAAGCCGAGCTCGCCCATGCGGCGGAAGACCGAGTCGGGGAATGTGTCCCGCTCCCACTCCTCGGCGTGCGGCTGCAGCTCGGCGACGACGAAGCGGTGGATCGACTCGCGCAGCTGCGCGTGCTCGTCGGTGAAGATGAAGTGTCGGCGGACGGAGGCGTGGTCGGGCTTCATGACGTCGGCGGTGGCCATCGGGCGATCTCCTCGGGCGGGTTGTGCTCCTCCGGCCCGCACGGTACCGGCCCGCGCGATACCGTCCCGCGCGATGGCCTACGCGAAGATCCGCTACGCGGTCTCCGACGGCGTGGCGACGATCGCGCTCGATGATCCGGCGACGCGCAACGCGCTCTCCGACGATCTCCTGGAGGAGCTGATCGACGCGCTCACCTACGTGCGGGAGGACGGGGACGTCCGCTGCCTGGTGCTCACCTCCACTCACGAGACGGTGTTCTCAAGCGGCGGCAACCTCGGCGGGTTCGCGGCTGACGCCTCGCTGGCGCACAAGCACATCGCCAACGAGCGCTTCCCGGAGACGTTCCAGATGATCGGAGCGCTCGGCAAGCCCTCGCTGTGCGCGGCGAACGGCCACGTGCTCGCGGGAGCGCTCGGACTCGCGCTCGCCTGCGATCTGATCGTCGCGCGGGAGGGCGCCCGTTTCGGCACGCCCGAGATCAACGTCGGGCTCTTCCCGTTCATGATCATGGCGCTGATCTATCGCAACGTCGGCCGCAAGAAGACCGCCGAGCTGATGCTGCTCGGGGAGCAGATCTCCGCCGCCGAGGCCGAGCGGATCGGCATCGTCAACCGCGTCGTGGCGCCGGCGGATTTCGATGCCGCGGTGGCTGACTGGTCCGGCCGTCTGGCGGCGAAGTCCCCGCTGCTGATGAAGCTCGGCAAGGATGCGATGGACCGCCAGCAGGACATGGCGCTCGCCGACGCGCTGGACTATCTGCGCTCACAGCTGACGCTTGCGCTCTCGACCGAGGACATCCAGGAGGGTGTCCGTGCGTTCTTCGAGAAGCGCGAACCGCAGTGGCGCGGGCGCTGACCCGGCCCGCTCACCCGGCGGTGTAGAGCTCCTGCAGCAGTCCGAGCGACGAGGTGGCGCCGGCCGCCGACTGGCCGCTCAAGGAGTACCCGGTCACGTACCCGCCCGTCGCCTGGGCGGCGGCAACGAGCGACGCTGCACTTGCGGTGCTGTGGCTGCCGACGCTCAGTCCGCCGATGATCTGCACGCCCGGCCGGGCCTGGTTGGCCTGCTGGACCGCCGCGCGGGTGAGATCGAGGTAGCCGACCGTGCGCTTCTGGGTGCCGCCGAACGGAAGCACGATGGCATCCGCATAGCGGGCTGCGATCCCCGCGAGGTCCCGGCGGATGAAGTCGAAGTTGCGCCAGCTCGGGCGGGCCTTGGGCTCCAATGTGTGAACGAGCCCGATCTGGGGCGCCGCGATGAACAGGTAGCCGGCGTGATGGGCGGTGACCGCCGCCTGCCGGAACGTCTGTGCTGCGTGACGCTGCTGGCTCACCGGCGATCCGGGTCCGAGGTCGAGCACGACTGCCTCGGTTCCGGGGAACACCGAGCCGGCAGCGAGGGCCTGACTCATCGTGGCGAGGCTGGTGAACGCCTCCGCCGGGGTGGCGGCGCCGAGCCCGGCGGCGGCCAGCGTTGAGTTGCTGGCGCCGAGCACGAACGTCCGCGGGGTGTTGAACGCCTGGTCGGTGAGCCCGGGATCGAGTGCCTGCAACTGGGCGAGCGCCGGTGCCGAGAGCAGCCACGACGCCGGTGAGGCGCCGGTCCCCTCGACCGCCTGGGCCTCGCCCGCGAAGTCGCCGAACAGGATCTGACCGGCGCCGCCGGTGAACGCCCCGCAGCTGAAGTTGGCGTACGTCGTGGGGTCGTACTGGTAGTCGGCGACGATCGTGCCGGGCAGGTCGAACGCGAACCCGACGACGCCGATCTGCTTCAGCGCGAGATAGGTCAGCAGCAGCGGCGCGGAGCGCGGCGCGCCCGGAATGCAGTTGGTGGTGCCGTTGGCCTGCCACTCGGTGACGATCACCGGCACGCGCTCAGCGAGGTTGCCGAACTCGGCGTCCCAGTCGTCGCTGGTCTGGTTGAGGTTCGGGTAGTGGATCCCGTAGGCCAGCTGAGGATCGCCCGGATCCGCGGGGTCCGTGATCGGCGGCACGCCCGCCAGGGTCTGCTCTCCGGCGAGGCCCGGGAGGATGATCACGTTGTCGGCCCCGAGCCCGCGGACCTCGTCGACGAGCGACTGCACCCCGACCGCCGTGCACTCGCCGCCCGCTCCGTTGGAGATCAAGCCGCCGCTTGCCCACAGCGCCCAGTCGGCCGCCGAGTTGGGCAGCCCGGGCTCGTTGTAGAGCTCGAACATCACGTCGTCATCGCCGGCGTACGCCTGGGCGAGCTCCTGCCAGTCGGTGATCGCGCCCCCGTCGTCCAGCGGGCAGCGCGTCTCGTTGCCGGCCGGGATCTCGGCCTGCAACGAGATGATCACGTCGAGGCCGGCGGCCCGCGCCAGCGCGATCCCCGACTCGACCTCGGCCAGGTAGTGGGGGGCGTACAGCGGGTCGGAGGGGTTGAGTCCGAACTCGCTCACCTGGAAGCGGACGACGTTCGCGTGGTCGGCGACCGCCTGGGCGAGCTCGGCCGCCCCAAAGTGCTGATGGGCGGCGATGTACTTGCCGGTGAGGTCGGCGTCGGGGGCGACCAGACCGGTGATCTGGACGCCGCGGGGGATGAACAGGCCTCCGTTCTGCATGAGATGGGAGCCCTGCACGTAGATCCCGCTCGTCGACAGTGGCGCGGCGAGGGCCGGCCTCGGGTGCAGGTTCTTCGCTGAGGCGGTGGCGGCGCCGCCGGCGAGCGCCGCGAGCGCTCCGAGCAGCGCGAGCAGCAGCGCGAGCGCACCTTTGGACATGCGCCGGCGGGTCGCCGGCGTCGAGTTCTGCATCGCCACCACGTTCATCTCGCGCATCGAACTTAGTTCCCCCAGCATCGACACGTCCAGGGACGAAAAGTTTTGCTCACCGTACAGACGGCGCGACGCGACGTGAGTCGCCATGCGACAGTTCGGACCGCCGATGGCCGCCGAGCCCGAGAACCCGAGCCCGCTGCGCCCGCTCGCTGACGACCTGCGTGAGCGGCGCGAGCAGTTGCGGCTCAGCGGCGGACCCGAGCGAATCGAGGCTCAGCACGCCGCCGGCAAGCTGACCGCGCGGGAGCGGATCGCGCTGCTGATCGACGAGGGCACGTTCACCGAGCTCGGGATCCATGGTCGCCCGCACTTCTCCCAGCGCGCGATGGACGGTCGGGAGGCCCCGGCCGACGGGGTGATCACCGGTTGGGGGTGGGTCGACGGGCGCCTGTGCGCGGTTGCGGCGTACGACTTCACCGTCATGGCCGGCTCTATGGGTATGACCGGCGAGCTGAAGGTCGGCCGGCTGCGGGAGCTCGCGCTCTCCAAGCGAATGCCGCTCGTGTGGCTGCTCGACTCCGCGGGCGCGCGGGTTCAAGAGGCGATCGGGTCTCAGTTCGCCGGCACCGGTCATCTGTTCCGTGAGGAGGTGCACGCCTCGGGCGTGATCCCGCAGGTTGCGGCGGTGATGGGTCCCTGCGCCGCCGGGACCGCCTACATCCCCGGCCTGGCCGACTTCGTGCCGATGGTCTCCGGGCGCGGCTCGATGGCACTTGCCGGGCCCCATCTCGTGCGGGCCGCGGTCGGCGAGGAGGTCAGCGCCGAGGATCTGGGCGGCGCCCGCGTGCACTGCCGGCGCTCGGGCGTCGGCGACCTCGAGACCGCCGACGACGCCGAGTGCATCGATGCGATCCGCCGCTACCTGTCGTACTTCCCGTCGCATTGCGACGAGGCTCCGCCGGCGCGAGCGCGTGTGGACCCGGTCGAGCGCGCGGACGAGGACCTGCTCGACGTCCTGCCGAGCTCGACGCGCGCCGCGTATGACATGTACGAGATCATCCGCCGGATCGTCGACGACGGCGACTACTTCGACCTGAAGGGACGCTGGGCGCGCTCGATCATCACCTGTCTGGCGCGCTTCGGGGGACGGCCCGCCGGGATCGTCGCCAACCAGCCGCGCCACCTCGGAGGGATCCTCGACAACGACTCGGCCGACAAGGCCGCGCGCTTCATCAATCTCTGCAACGCGTTCGGGATCCCGCTCGTCTACCTGGTCGACGTGCCCGGCTTCATGGTGGGGACCAAGGTCGAGGAAGCGGGGATCATCCGCCACGGCGCAAAGATGCTGTTCGCAACCGCCAACGCGTCGGTGCCCAAACTGACCGTCGTCGTGCGCAAGGCCTACGGGGCGGGTTACTACGTGATGTGCGGCCGGGCCTATGAGCCAGATCTGATCGTTGCCTGGCCGACGGCGGAGATCTCGGTGATGGGCGCCGAGGGGGCGGTCGAGATCCTCATGCGCCGCCAGCTCGCCGAGGCAGAGGATCCGGTCGCCGCGCGGGCACAGATGGTCGCCGGCTTTCAGCAGACGATCGACGTCTATGGCGCGGCGGGCAACGGCATGATCGACGACGTGATCGACCCGCGCGAGACGCGGGCGACGATCTGCCGCGGCCTTGAGATGGCCGCGAGCAAGCGCGTCCAGCGGCCCGCCCGTCGAGGCGGGGTCGTGCCGGTGTGAGGGGAGAGCCGGCGTGAGGGGAGAGCCGGCGTGAGCCTTGCCGATCCCGCGCTCATCACCTGCGCGATCTCCGGGGCCATCGCCAACCGTGACCAATGTCCGGCGATCCCCTACACACCGGCCGAGTACGCCGCCGAGGCGCGGCGGATCGTCGACGAGGGCGGCGTCCACATCCACATCCACGCCCGGCGGCCGGACGGCGCCCCGAGCCATGCGGTCGAGGACTACCGGGCGATCCGCGAGGCGATCGTCGGCGAGATCGGAGACCGGGCGATCGTCAACTTCTCGACGGGCACGCTCGGGGTCTCGGTGCAGAAGCGGGTCGCCTATCTGTCCGCCTGCCGGCCGGAGGTGGCCGCTCTCAACATGGGCTCGCTCACCTACGCCAAGTACTCCTCGTCGCGTCGCGCGTTCGTGTTCGACTTCGTGTTCGCCAATCCGTTTGCGGAGATCGTCGCGCTGCTCGAGGCGATGCGGGAGCTCGGGATCAAGCCCGAGCACGAGTGCTTCGACCTCGGGCACGTCGGTTCGCTGGCGCCGCTCGTCGACATGGGCCTGCTGCAGGCGCCGCTGCATGCCGACTTCGTGATGGGCGTGCTCGGAGGCGTGCCCGCCACCGCGCGCAACCTCGCCGCGATGGCCGACAACCTCACGGAGGCGTGGCCCCGGGAGCGCCACCACTGGGGCGTGATCGGGATCGGCCGCGCACAGTGGCCGATGGTCGCCGCGGCGCTGTCGCTCGGCGGGTCGGTGCGGGTCGGCCTGGAGGACAACTTCTACCTGCCCGGTGGCGCGATGGCGCGCTCCAACGGCGAGCTCGTGGCCGCGGCGAGAGCGCTCGTGGAGGGGGCCGGCCGCCGGCCCGCGACGGTCGAGGAGGCCCGTAGCCTGCTCGGCCTGGCGGCGCCGTGACTCTGCGCGCGGACGGATCCGGCCGCTTCAGGGCCCCGGCCGGTTGCTGGGACGGTTTTCGGTTCCCAGGACTGATAAAGCTCCCCGCATCGGTCGGCTGAATTCGTCTATCGTTGCAGTTGACTGACTCGTCAATCGGGAGGAGAGGCTGCGGTGCGCGCGGGCGCTATCCAAATGAACGCGAGCGACGACTTCGCTCGCAACCTCGAGACCGCCGACCGGCTCGTGCGCGAGGCGACGTCGCTCGGCGCGGACCTGGTCGTGCTGCCGGAGATGTGGTCGGTGATCGGGCCGCGCGGCCTGATGCAGGCCGGCGCCCAGACCCTGGAGGGCGAGGCGATCGGCTGGGCGCGGGCGACCGCGGCCGAGCTCGGGATCGATCTCGTCGCGGGCTCGATCGTCGAGCGGACGGCGCCCGATCGGTGTGCGAACACAAGCGTCCACGTCGGCCGAGACGGGGAGATGCGCGCCCTCTACCGAAAGATCCACCTGTTCGACGTGGAGATCGACGGCATGGTGCATGCCGAGTCCTCCACGTTTGACAGCGGCTCGGAGATCGTCACCACGACGCTCGGCGACGAGTCATCGACAACGCTCGGCATGACGATCTGCTTCGACCTGCGCTTCCCCGAGCTCTACCGCATCCTCGCCGTGCGCGGCTCGGAGATCGTTACCGTACCGAGCGCCTTCACCCTGCCGACCACCCGCGACCATTGGGAGCCGCTGCTGCGCGCGCGGGCGATCGAGAACCAGTGCTTCGTGGTCGCGCCCAACCAGATCGGGGAGCACCCGGGAGGCAATCGGTCCGGCGGGCGCTCGATGATCGTCGACCCGTGGGGGACGGTGCTTGCATGCGCGCCCGACCGCGAGGCCGCAACCGTCGCCGACATCGACCTGTCGCGTGCCGAGGCGATCCGCGCCCGCCTGCCGACGCTCGCCCGTCGTCGCCCGGAGAGCTATGACTGGGAGGGCGCCGCGTGACGACGACGGCCGCCGAGAAGCGGCGGCTGATCCTCGACGCCGCGGTGCGGGTGTTCGCGCGGCAGGGATTCCATACGTGCCGGGTGTCGGACATCGCCGACGAGGCGGGCGTCGCCTATGGGCTCGTCTACCACTACTTCTCCTCCAAGGAGCAGATGCTCGACACGCTGTTCCTCGATCGCTGGGACGTGATGCTCGCAGCGATCGCCGAGACCGACGCGTCCGATCGCCCGCCGCGCGAGAAGCTGCATGCGGTCGCGTCGTTCATCATCGACTCCTACCGGCACGACCCGGACGTGATGAAGGTGATCATCGTGGAGGTCACGCGCGCCGCCAACACGTTCGGACGTACCCACCTGGCCAAGATCCGTGACGCCTACGACTCGATCGCCGGGATCGTCGCCGCCGGCCAGCGCGCGGGTGAGTTCGGAGAGGCGATCACCCCCGCATTCGCCGCCCAGGCGTTCTACGGCTCGGTCGAACAGGTGCTCACCGGATGGATCTTCGACGCCGCTCCGGTCGACGACCGGGAGTACGACCGTGCCAAGACGATGATCGTCGAGCTGATCTGCGACGGCCTGCGGCGCCGGTGATCCCGCCCGCCCGCCCGGTGCCCCGCCGCCCGTTCTGCTTGAATCAACCCGCATGACGGAGAGCCCATTGGTGAAGCGCCTGTTGTGGTCCGGAGTGTTGGCGGGGACGACCGCGCTCGCCAGCCTCGTCGCCACCCGGCTGGCGGCGATGATCTGGATGCGCGTGTTCGGCGAAGAGCCCCCTGAGTGAGCGACGCCGAGCCTCAGACCCAGACGATCTCCGGAGAGCCTGACGGGCCGCGGACGCCGTCTGGCCTGCCCAATCCCCATGGCCTTCCCGAGATTGCCGTCGAGCGGCCCGAGGTCGCCGTCGGAGCTGCGTTCGCCGGTGGGCTGGTGCTCGCCATGATCCTCAAGCGCTTTGGCCGCTGAGCCGCCCCCCAAGCCGGCGCCGGACAGCCTCGGCGCAGCCGTGTCGGATGTCTCCGAGCGCATGTCGGTCCTCGTCCGCGAGGAGATCGAACTGGCGAAGGCCGAGGTCGTCACCAAGGTGTCGTCGATCGCGCGCGGCGCCGCCGCCGTCGCGGCCGGCGCAGTCTTCGGCGTGTTCGCGCTCGTGTTCGTTCTGCTGTCGATCGCCTGGGGAGTCAACTCCGCGACCGGGAGCCTCTGGATCGGCTTCGTCGGGGTGATGGTCGTGCTGCTGATCCTCACCGCATTCGCGTTCCTCTTCGCGTGGCGCAAGCTGAAGGTCGGCGCACCAACGCCCAAGATGGCGATCGACGAGGCCAGGAAGATCCGCTCGACCGTGTCCAGCCCGTCGTCGAGCCAGCAGATCACCCCTGGCGCGAAGGGTGGAAGCTGATGGCGACTCGCAGCCCCGACGAGATCCGCGCGTCGATCGAACGCAACCGCCAGGACCTCGGCACCTCGGTCGAGAAGCTCCGCACCGAGGTCGCGCGCGTCGCCGACTGGCGCGCCCAGTTGCGGCGCAACGAGCCCACCGTGCTCATCGGGGCCGCCGCCGCGGGCTTCGTGCTTGGAGGCGGGATCGCCGCGATCGGCGGAATCGTGTTCGGCGGCCGTCGCCGCCGGCGGCGTTAGCCGGACCGCGCGTCAGCTGGACTCTGCGCGTCAGCCGGACTGCGCGTCAGCCGGACCGCGCGTCAGCCGGACCGCCGGCCGCGGCCGGCGGTCCCGCGGACGGAACGACCGGCCGGTTCGGCTCAGAGCCGGTTCTCGATGGTGAGCGGGGCCTGCTCGGCGCCCGCCATCGGATCAGCGGGGAGCTCCGGGTTCTCGAGCCCGAGCGTCTGGGCGAGCTCGCCCGACTCGTACATCTCGGAGACGATGTCGCACCCGCCCACCAGCTCGCCCTCGACGAACAGCTGCGGGATCGTCGGCCAGTTGGACAGGACGGAGAGCTCCTGGCGGATCCGGGGGTCTGGGAGGATGTCGACGGCGGCGAACTTCGCGCCGAGCGACTGCAGAATCGCGACCGTCCGCGCGGAGAAACCGCACGCGGGGGCGTCCGGATTGCCCTTCATGAAGAGGATCACGGGGTTCTCGGAGATGGCCTCCTGGATCGCCTCGCGCATCGGATTGCTTGTCTGGTCGGTCATAAAGTCTCCTCAGTCAGGGTTCGCGAGTCGAAGGTGGAGCGGCTACGGAGTGCGGGTCTGGATCGCCAGTGCGTGGATCCGGTCGCCGAGCTCGCCCGCAAAGACCTCGTTGACGAGCTGGTGCTGCGCGATCCGGGACAGCCCCGCGAACGCGGGAGAGCTCACCACGGCGCTGAAATGATGGCCGTCCCCGGTCACGTCGGCGAGCGCACCGGGGATTCCCGCCTCGATGCGCTCCTTGATCTCATCCGTCGTTGCGGGCACCTCGCCAAGGGTAGCGAGGTGGCGCTATATTTCGGAAAGTAATGATCACGCTCACCGACAAGGGTGCGGAGAAGGTCCGAGAGTTCCTCTCCTCCCAGAACACGGTCGCTGCGACCGCCGGCCTCAGGGTCGGGGTGCGCGGCGGAGGTTGCTCCGGATTCCAGTACGCGCTCGCCTTCGACGAGCAGCGTGATGGCGACTCGGTCTTCGAGGACAAGGGAATCCGCTTGCTCGTCGACACGCCCAGCCTCCCCTACGTGGAGGGCTCGACGATCGACTTCGTCGACGGCCTGCAGGGCGCAGGCTTCCAGGTCGAGAACCCGAACGTCGTCGCCGCCTGTGGCTGCGGCTCCTCCTTCCGCGTCGCGGAGGAGGAAGAAGTCTCCGCCGTCTGAGTTCGCGGGGTGCGGCGCCGTACGGTCGTCGTCGTCACCCTCGCCGACTTACCCGCGTCGTAGCGCGATCGGCCGGGGACGGCCGAGGTCCGGCGCGACACGGGTCCGGGACGCGGGCGTTCTGAGCAGGCGCAACCCCATCGCGCCGATCGCGGGCAGCACGGCGATGGCGAACGCAGTCGCGAGCATGTTCTGGTTTCCGCCGAAGCTCGCGACGGCGCCCTCGCACACGAACCAGCCCACCAGCGAGGCGATCGCCGCGCGCACCGGCGGGCCGTCGAAGGCGCTCGCGTCCCACGCGAGCACTGCCGTGAGGAAGGGCACCGGGTAGTAGACGGCGTCCCAGGGGTCAAGGACACAGCGCAGCAACAACAGCAACGCGAGCAGCAGCATCGCGTCATGACGCCTGCGATCGGGTGTGTGGCGTGTGCGCAGCGCGTAGGCGATGGTGAGCGCCACCGCGATCGCGATCGGCAGCGTATGGCCCAGCCCGGCGAGCCAGGTTGGCCCGATGCGTGCTCCGGCGCCGATCGGCGAACCGAGGCTCCACCACAGTTGGAAGGGGCTGAACAGGCCACCGGCGTGCACTGCGACGGCCTCGGTCTGGCCCACGAACCCGCCCGCGTGGATCAGCACGAACGGGGCGAACAGGAGCCCGGCCGTCGTCGTCATCGAAGCGATCGCGCGCCACCGGCCGTGTTGCAGGGCGACCAGGACAGGACCGGCCGCGAGCACCCCCCACTCCTTGTTGGCGATCGCCAGCCCGACCAGGACTCCGCTCCAGATCGCTCGATCGCGCTGGGCACAGAGCACCGCGGCCACGCAGAGGACCGCTCCCAGGATCTCCTCCGGATGACCATTCTGCAGCGCGACGATCGACAGGGGGGCGGCCGTGCAGACGACGACCGCCGCCATCCGCGCGGGCAGTCGACACGCCCGCCGTCTCATGTCCGCGTCGATCCACAGGGCGAGCGCCCCGAGCGCGGCCAGGCACGGCGCGGCCCCCATGCGGTAGACGGCGGTCCCGCCCCCGCCCCAGAGGCGGCTGAGCGCCATGAACGGGGCGCGCAACAGCAGCGAACCGCCGTACGCCGGGGCCAGTCGGAAGAAGTCCCCGATGTGCCCGGACAGGAGAGCGTTGACGCTGGGGCTCGCCTCGACCGTCCAATCGGACCAGTGCACCCCATCGAGCCCTCGCCACGCGCCGGCGCCGAGGATGAGGAGCGCGACGACGGCCGTCGGGTTCAATCGGGCAGGCGGGCGAGGTCTGGGCCACGAGCCGGCCAGCAGGCGCCGGGCGACGA
>DASXZK010000027.1:0-1666 GCA_036501965.1 Solirubrobacteraceae bacterium | reverse complement strand
GCCGACAAGCCGAAGGTTCGCGTAGGTCTGCTCGGGGTCGGCCTGATGGGATCGGCGATGGGCAGTCGACTCATCGACCAGGGCGTCGAGGTCGTCGCCTGGAACCGCAGCCCCGAGCGGGTCCTCGCTCTCGAGGAGCGTGGTGCCAAACGGGCAGATAAGCCGGCTGAGGTCATGCTCGACACCGACGTCGTGATCACGATGCTGCCGACGGCGCCAATCGTTCTCGACGTCGTCGAGCCGCTGCTCGCGGACTGGCCCGAGGCGACGATCTGGTTGCAGATGAGCAGCGTCGGCGCCGACGAGGCCGATCAGCTCATCGCGATGGCCCAGGCACACGAGGTGACGCTCGTCGACGCTCCCGTCTCCGGCAGCACTCAGCCGGCGCGGGAAGGCAAGCTGACCATCCTCTCGTCCGGGCCCGACTCGTCGCGCGCGCAGGTCGAGCCGGTCTTCGAGGCATTGGCTTCGCGGGTCCTCTGGGTCGGCGAGGCCGGGATGGGCTCGCGACTGAAGATGGCCGCCAACCACTGGATGATCGCCATGACCGCCGCCCTGGGGGAGTCGATGCACCTCTGTGAGGCGATGGGACTGGATCGGCAGCGGTTCGTCGAGCTGCTGGACGGCGGGCCGCTGGGCTCGGCCTATGGCCTGATGAAGTTGAACGAGATGATCGATCATGACTACCCGGCCGGCTTCCCCGTGCGCCTTGCCCTGAAGGACCTGGAGCTGGCGCGGGAGGTCGCCGCGATGCCGCTGCTCGATGTGGTCCACGAGCGCTTCCTGGCGGCCAGCGAGGACCATGCCGACGAGGATCTGGCCGCGGTCTACGAGGTTGGCCGATCCGGTCAGAGTTGAGTGCATGAGCACGAACTCGCTCAAGCACCCTCTGACCAGGGCACTGCTCGTCCTCACCTTCACCACCGGGGTGATCGACGCCGCCAGCTACCTCGGCCTCGGCCACGTCTTCACGGCGAACATGACCGGCAACATCGTCCTGCTGGGATTCGGCATCGCCGGCGGCAGCGGGCTGCCGGTGGTCTCCCCGCTCGTCTCCCTCGCGGCCTTCCTGGCCGGCGCCGCCCTCGGTGGTCGGATGGCGCTCACCCTGCCGGCCCGGGCCGTGCATCTCTCGCGTTCGATGCTGATCGAGATCGCCGTCGTCCTCCTCGCCGCACTGCTCTCCCTGGTCTTCGACATCACCCCCAACCGGTTGTCCGGCGACCTGATCATCGCCCTGCTCGCCTTCGGCATGGGCGTCCGCAACGCCACCGTGAAACGGCTGAAAGTCGCCGACCTGACGACCACCGTTCTGACGATGACGCTGACCGGCCTCGCAGCCGACTCACCGCTCGGCGGAGGGGACGGCAAGGGAAGCTCGCGCCGGTCCGCGGCGGTGGTGGCGATGCTGATCGGGGCGATCGCGGGAGCGCTGCTGCTGAAGGTCCACCTCGCGGCGGTGCTCGGGCTCGCGGCTCTGCTGGCGATCCTCACCTGGCTCGTCTTCATCCCCGCCGCCACCAGCGCCGAGCCGACGGCGGAGGTCGAAAGTCGCCCCGAGCCGCCCAGCGCACGGTGAACTACGCCTAGAGCCGCAGGGCGATCGTCGCGACAGCGAGCAGCGGCACCGCGACCGAGAGGCCCCGCAATGCGCCGTCGAGAGGCG
>DASXZK010000026.1:0-255841 GCA_036501965.1 Solirubrobacteraceae bacterium | reverse complement strand
GCGATACGGTCTGCATGGCGGTTCTCCTGTCTTCGTGCCGGGGCGCCAACCCCGGCGGAATGGACTTGAAGCGCCCTACACGCTGCCAACGGCAGCGGACGAGGGCGGGAGGACCGCCACCTCAAGTTCTACGCCACGCGGGACAACCTCTCGGCCGGTGACGGGCGACACAGCGAAAGCCGGTCAGACGCATTGGTCGACAGTCGCAGAGAGAGTCAGCTCGCCACCGACCGAGAGCCAAACCGACCGGCCGGACATCACCGATCCGAAGCGCAGGGTCTCACTGAGTCGCAGAGCAGGCGCTCGCCGGTGGTCCTCCGGGCGCATGAATGCGAGCGTCCGCCCTGCCCGGCTGGCGCCGGGTCTCGCGTGAAGGCGTCGTGGCGACTGGGTCGATGCTTTCACGCGGTAGCGCGCGCGGCAGAACTCTGTCGGCGTCGAGTCTTGGTGCATAGGTGCAGAGAACGGCGCCGCGTGCCTGAGCCGCGGGCCTGCCTTCCGCGCAGAGCAGGGAGCCGTCGGATAGGTAGAGATGGACCGCCGCCGGCGAGGGCAGGTCCCCCGAGCGCCGCGTGGCCAGTTGGTGGTCGCGGTCACGCGCTATCTCGCGTCACGGTCTCCTCACCGGTTCGTGGTCGGCTCGGACACCCCGTGGCGTGGACGCAACCGGTCCTTAGGCAGCCGCGTGAGCGCCGTCGAGGGCGGGGAGCTCTCAGGAGCCAGCTTCGTTGTTGGGCGGTCCGTCGAGGACGTAGATCTCGGCAGCGAGGTCCGGGTCGACATGGTTTGCGCTGAGAAACGCGACGACGTTTCGGCCGGTGAGCTGCGCGACCTTGGCGCTGCTTTCCGCTCGCATCGCCTCCTGGTACTCGTGGCGTAACGCCAGCACCTGCTCGCTGCGACCCATCCTGACGAGAACCTGCTCGCCTCTGGTCAGCGTCTGTTCGAGCATCACGAGGACGACGTTCTCACGGATCGTCGTCCGCGCTTTCGTCGGGCCGCGGCCGGTGTATTCGCGCAGGAACGCGACGAGCGCGTTGGAGATCTCATACTGCAGCGACCCGCCGGGCGGGCGCTCTGGTTCTGGCTGGGCGGTCATGACCGTCCCGTTCTCGCCTTTCCCTAAGGGCTGGCTCCAACGCTGGAAGAGGGAAAGGCGGCAGAACCGCCAGAAGCGCAAGACACCCCCGGAGGCCACGCGGCCGCGCGGGAGGCTACACAGAGTGTGACAGCTCCCGCTTGGCCCCGTTTGGTTTAGTCCTCGAAGGTCAATCGATCGGCGATGCCGGTGAGCTCAAAGAGCCGCTGAACCTGGGGGGAGCCGCGGCGCACCGTCAATCGATGGCCGTTGGCATCGGCGGCGTGCAGAGCCCGGATGATTGAACCCAGGCCGGTGCTGTCCATGAACTCCACGCCGTTCAAGTCGATCAGTAGCCGGCTGTGTTCGCGCTCCGCGAGATCATCCAACAGTCGATCCAGCTCGGGGACCGTCGATAGATCCACCTCACCTACGAGCCGGATGCAAACTCCCTGCGGATCAGGCTCCAGCCTGATCTTCAATTGCTCCGAGAGGTCACGATCTCCGTCGCCTCGATCAGCCGTTTGCATCAGATCATCACCTCCGAGAAGCCGGTAGACCGAGCGGGAGGTCCGACGAGCGACCGTTCTGATCGCCCAGAGTCCCTCGATTGATCTTGAGCCCACCTTCCCGATCCACACGGTCCCAGGCCAGGCGATGCGGGCGGGAAATGTAGCGCGCCACACATCGCTCGGCAAGCAATTTCGCCATCAAGTACGGCCGGCCGACTAGGCGCGGCCCGACTCCTACCCGTAAGCCGGCAGTTCGGCCCACACCCGGTAACCGTTGGATCGTTCCGAACCCCAACGCAGAGACAGCCGTTCGATGAGCGCAAGTCCCCATCCACCCGGCTCCGAGCGCTTGGTGTGGACGGGCTCGGCGTCCTTCCCGGACACGCCCGGGTCATGTACCGAGATCAGCAGACAATTCTCCCGGCGGCCGACGTCGACGCGGAGCCTGTGATCGACCATGCAACCTGAACGTCGCACCGCATTGGTGACCAGCTCGCTTGCGACCAACAGCCCGTCATCCAACGACCAACCGCCGTCGTACGCGGCAGCCAGCGCATCCCGAACGACCCTCGGCGCGTGAGGATCACACGACACCTCGAGAGAAAGCACGTCGCGAGCGACAGCCATGAGCACCGTCTACCCGCAATCGAAGGCTCAACCTCAACCGTGGCCGAGGCCTCCGCGCCTCCCCCAGCCCCGGGCGCTCGACTCTCTCTGGGACGGCTCTCGCGCGCAACCAAAGAACACAAGCCGAGCGTCCCGCGCTCCGGGGGACAAGCGAGCGCGACATCCCGGAGTCGGCCGAGCAACAACGAGTTCGGCCGACTCTGCGCGGCCCTGCCCATCGCCAAGAGCAGGGCAGTCGCGCGGATGCTCGTTCGTCGCGTTGCGAGCATCTGCGGGGCGCGCCGTTCACTCGCAAAGCGAGCGCCTCATAGGTCGTACAGGCGACTACGACTTCGCGCAGAACCCCAGATCGTGATCCCTTGAGCACGGGTATTGGCGGGCTATGACCGATGATGACCAGCCAGGCATTTGGTCGCGCCTCCCGCCGCACCAAAAGGTCGGGTTCTCCGCCATCCACCTCTCGATCCTGACTGGCGCGGTCTTCATCGTGGTCGGGCCCGGGCTAATCGGTGTCGCGTTTCTCGTACTTGCCGTCGTGATCTACGCGGTGCTCGTCGCCTGGGGCCGTAGAGAAGGTCGTCGTCGCCGCGGGCGAGGCGAGAGTTCGTGACGGGAGGGTTTCCGACGGGCGAGATCCCTTCATCGCCGAGTGAGCGCCAGCGAGCCATCGGCAGAGACAACGGAGGGAGCGTCGGATCGGCCCCTGCGGCCGGGTTTGACCGCTCGGTGTCAATGGCCATCGGTTTCTCCCCATAGGCGGCCATCTTTTCTCCCCACTGATGGCCAGTTTTTCTCCCCGCTGGTGGCCACGAATCTCCCCGCCGTCACGGTTGCTTCGCTGCGGTTTTAGGCCAGTGGTTTGACCCCCTTGCCGGCGGTCGCCTGGGTCAGGCGGTAGCTGTCTTGGCCGTCGGTGATGAGCACGTGGGCGTGGTGCAGCAGCCGGTCGACGGTCGCGGTGGCGATGGTCTTGGGCATCAGCTCGTCGAACCCGGAGGGGTGCAGGTTGGAGCTGATCGCGATCGATCGTCGTTCGTAGGCGGCGTCGATGACGCGGAACCTCGCCTCGGCCGCCTCCGGTGAGATGGGCAGCAGGCCAATGTCATCGATGCAGATGAGATCGGCGCGGATCAGCTTGCCGATCGCGCGTCCGACGGTGTCGTCAGCGCGATGGCGGTGGATGAGCGCGGCGAGCGTTTCGGGGGTGTGCCACGCGACGGTCTTGCCACGGTCGATCGCGAGATGCCCCAGTGCTTCGATGAAGTGGCTCTTGCCGGTGCCCGAGGGTCCGCAGAGCACCAGCGTCTCGGCTCGGCCGATCCATTCCAGCGTCATTAGCGCCTGCTGGGTCGCGGCCGGGATCGCTGAGTCGGCTGGGTCCCAGGCATCGAAGGTCTTGCCGGCCGGCAGGCCCGAGCTGCGACGCCGGGTGCTGATCGTCGCCCGGTCACGACCCGCGGCCTCCTCAGCCAAGAGCACCCGAACCACTTCGGCTGGCTCCCACCGCTGAGATGTGGCGGTAGCGATCACCTCGGGGGCGTGCTTGCGCAGATAGGGCAGTCGCAGCCGCCGGCAGAGCTTTTCGAGCTCTTCGGGCAGTGGTGGCGGGGCGGGAGTCGTGATCGTCATGCCCCGAACCCTTCCCATGCTTTGGTCGATGCCTGCAGCGACCGGTCCTCCGAACGGCTGGGGAACAGGACGACCCCCCGCCGGCTCGTTGTTGGTGGGCCAAGATCCGGGCCAGGTCACCGTCGGCGAACCGGCCGGCGTGCGCGCAGGCCTCCAACGCCCGGTTGACCGGATCAGCGCCATGCAGCTTGGACAGATCGACCGCCTCCACCAGCTTGCGTCTGAGCCTGGGCGTGCCGTCAGCTGCGGCGCGCCGCAGCCACCGCTCGGCACCGGGACCGATCTGCAGAAACTGCTTCTCGTCCTGGTTGTGTCCGCGCGGGCGGCGCTGCAGCGCTCCGGCCGGCCGTGGTGGGTAATGGCTGTCTTGGATGCTCGGCTGCCCCGGGGTGGTCAACGCATGCCGCGCGACCTCCCGGGCGCCGGGCCCGTCGGTGGCGACCACAATCAGCTCATCCCCCGCGACGCGAACCCACACCCGCTGATCGATGAGCTGATGCGGAACGGAATAGACCGCGCCGCCGACCGACACCGTCGACTGCCAGCTGACCTTGCGCGTCTCGCCGAACACCACCGTGTGGGTTCGCTTGGGCACGCGGTGCAGCCGCTCATGCTCTTGGGCGAGACGCAACATCGGCGGTTCGTGGGTGGCGCGATGGCGACGGGTGTTGACGTCGGCCATCCACTGCTCACACGCATCCTCAAGCTCGGCCATCGACCCGTAGCCCGGTCGCAGGTTGTGATCGGTCGGGACCAGATCAGCCTTCGCGATCCGGACCGTCGCCTCTGAGCCGCCCTTGGATTGCGGGTCGGCGGGCACGCAGGTCTGGATCGAGACCCTGTAGTGCTGACCGACACCCACGATCTGTGAATTGCGGACCGCGATCCCCGCGATGTGATCGACCGACACGGTCTTCTCGTTGTCGGTCAACGCGTAGGTCGGGACCCCGTCGAAGTACCGAAACGCGCGGTCCAGGCCCATCACCACCGACGGCAACGTCTTGTCCCAGAGCGGCACCACCACCCGAAACCGGCTCCACGCCAACCAGGCGCAGAACAACACCACGCGGCGGTCCTCGATCAGCGGCCCGTCGCCATAGTCCCACTGCATCCACAGACCAGGCTCCGGGATCCACGGCCGCGTCCGGCGCCCGTGCTCACGGCGCCACTGACGCTTGGCGTCAGCGACCCACCGCCGGGTCGTGCGATCCGATCCTTCATAGCCCATCGCAACAAGCTTGTCGTGCGCCGCATCAGCCCGGATCCGACCGTGAGACCGATCAACCAACTCGTCAATCTTCGCCATGAATACGCCGTCCATCGCTGGGCGTTTGCGCTCCACGACGGGACCGCCCGCGGCGGCCAGTTCGCGCTGGTGCACCCAGTGAGCGACCGTCTTGTGATCACAACCCGCCAGCTTCGCCGCCGCTCGCAGCGACCCCGTCAAGTCGTATGCCTCCAGAATCTCCATCACTTCCTCAGCTTTCTTCAACAGCCCTCCAACCGCGCGCAGGAAACCAGTGCGCGGGTGAATAGCTGACCGATCAGGACACGATCGGTGGGGAGAAAACTGGCCGCCCATGGGGAGAAATAACGGCCGCCCGCGGGGACTTCTGATGGCCGCCAGTGGGGAGAATTACATGGCCGCCGTCACTCGGGATTGATGCCGACCCGTTGGCGGTATCCCGAGGTTTGACCGCTCTACGGATGGAGGTTTGGGGGTGAGGCGCAATGTCCTGAATGTCTGTTGCTTGTTGGCGATGCTGGCTGCACTTTTTGGTGTTCAGGTTGCGTTGCGCCATGCCGGCGTGAGCGAGGCGATCACAGTCGTAGCTGGGATCATCGCTGGCGCGATCGTTGTTGCGGTCACCGTCGGTGTGGGACTCTTCGACGGGTCATGGGGCAGGAGTGCTCGACCCGAGCCGCCGCAGGGGGCCGGTCAGACTCCGGATAAATGACGCCGACCGCCGTGCCTGGATTCGTTGCCGAGCGAGCGCGTCGCTGATGCGGTGCTGTGCCTGAAAGTAGGCGTCCGAAACCCGGTGGCTCAGGTTCTCCTTTGTTCGAATAGAGCGATCGATACGCTGCGCGGGGCAAGAAGGAGGCGTTGATGACGCTGGTTCGATGACTGATCCTGAAGTTGCACCTACCCGACGGAGGTTTCTCGCGGGGACACTTGACCTTTTGAGTGTTCTCGCCGCTCTCGGGACGTGGCTGTTAGCGCTGGTATGGCGTAGTAGGCGTCGCGGCGACGGCGCCGACTCGCACGAGACTGAGACGGCACCTCGGCTCCGGCGGATCGCCCACCTCGTTCAGTCCAAGCCTGTACGGCAGGGGCTCTGGGTCACGTCGGTCCTGGGCAGAATCGGGCTTCGGAACTTGAGGAGTCTCGGTGCCAGGACGGCTGGAATCCAGGTCGTCGACGCGCAGACCGGGGGACCCGTGAGCATCCGCAGTGCAGTGATCGGCACCGTTGTCGACGCCGCGTGGCGCAAGCTAGTGATTGGGCAACTGACGGCTCCGCTCAAAGCGCGGGCCGACGCGTCCCAGGACCGGAGAAAGGCGCTTGAGCCGCAGCTCATGGAGATCCTGCGCCAACACGCTGGTGACCATCCCAAACAGGCGAAGATCCGTGAGGAGTTCTACAAAGCGCATGGGATTCGAAGCGCCGACGAGGCGCAACTGCTCTGGGGCATCGCCGCGGGCCTCCTCATGCCGCTGACCTCGCTGCTCTCATCCCGCCGGCAAACGATCCAACAACGCCTCAGCGGAACGCTCGTAACCCACACTCGCTAGAGGACCCAAACCCCTGACACCGCCGCTCCGTGATGCCCCATCCTGTCGAGTCGTGCTCGTTAGGCGGACGGGCATCCGTCGTCGCCTAGCAAGCGTCGGAGTCACACACCCCACAGCCGGAGAAGCCAGCGCCAAGCCGCGGGCTCGCGAGCGTGCTCCCGCGGATCGTTCTCGCAGGCGCCCCCTCGATCCGGGGACCGCTTACGAAGTCCCAACCGCCCCTTCTCGGCTGCCAGTGCGCTCTAGGCCGATGTAGCGCTGGCTGCCGAGTGTCGCCCAGTACAAGATCAGGAACGGGTTCGCGTTGCTCCAGCAGCGCACGTTGACTTCCTCGCGAGGGACGGTGTCCACGACGAGCGTCTGGCTCCTTGCCCAATCGATCGCGAGTTGAACGGTATGGCGCCCGGCCTCCACCTCAATCGCGACCGTGCCCCCGCGCTTGATTGAGCCGACCTGGTCGCCGTCAATCAAGATCTTGTAGCTCCGCAGCCGATCGGTAAAGCCCCGTGGCTCCCGATAGATCGCAATCTGGGCGTTGGGCATTGGCGAAGCGTATTCCAAGGAGGAGGCATGCCTGACGGTGGCCATGCCGTTGCGCCGTTCAGCCGACCGACCATCTCCGAAGACATCCTGACGATCGCTTTCGAGCCGCCCAGAAGTGAATGCTTTCAACGGTGGTCGATCGTCAGACCAGGGGTCTGAAGATCGACCACATCCCACGCCGCAGCACTCGCTTCCATGACAAGCCGGACGCTCGAAATCAAACGGAAATCACGTCTCCGAAATGGGCCGCGTCGACTGGCGCTTATCGGTGTGAAGAGCGGGTGAGTGTCAGTAACGCGCGCGAGATGATGGATGCCTTCCAACGCTTTCGCGACCCCTGCACCGACAGACACACACTCCACGATCGAGCGGTAGCCGGCAAGCGTCGAGGGTTGCACTGGCGGTCCCAGTTCTCAGCAGTCCTCGGCGGTCCGCTTGGTGAAGTTCAAGCCCGCCGGGGGACTTGAACCCCCAACCCCTTGATTACAAATCAAGTGCTCTACCAATTGAGCTAGGCGGGCATCGCCTGCATCTGCGCAGGAATGTGGGGCGGAACGCTACCGCGTCGTGGGTCGGCCGTGAGGCTGCGCCGGTGGGATCGCGGCCCTTTTCCGCTCTCCGAGCGCGTTCCGAGAGGGTCTGGGGGATTTGGTGCCGCCTGCGGGCCGAATCACCCAACGCAGACCTGGCGCCGCGGCGAATGAGAGAAAGACCCCCGTGGAGGGACACCACCAGCACCGAACCGGCCTGCACGGGGACAGAGAGCGAAGTTGTGGCCCCGGGTCAGACGCGGTGGTAGCGCGCGTCCGCGATCGAGAACAGCGCGAACGCGATGAAGCCAGCGGCGACGACTCCGAGCAGCAGCGGGCCGTAGGAGGCGCGGATGAGTTCCTGGAGGGCGCCGTCGAGGCCGACGGCGCTCTTGGGCGAGTAGTCGACGGCGGCCTTGGTCACGCCGTAGCCGATCAGCAGGAAGGTGACGCCACGAGCGCAGTAGCCCGCCACCCCGAGCGCGGTGAACGCGCGGCGGCCCTCTGGGCTCATTCGCTCCATCTGGGAGTCCTCGCAGAACTTGCGGGCGATGCCCTTGTACCCCTGGTAGATGCCGGCGCCGAGCAGCAGCACACCGGCGATCGCGACGTAGACCGGTCCGCCCGGCCAGCCGAGCACGCCGGCCGTCGCCTGACTGGCGCCGCCTCCGGAGGGGCTCGAGCCCACGAGGATCTCAACCGCCACGCCGGACAGCACGGCGTATGCCAGCCCGCTGGCGATCGCCGACACGCGATGGCCGGTGCTCGCGGTGTCTCCGCCGGCAAAGCCGGAAGCGCCCTCCAGCAGACGCCAGACGGCATACGCGGCGAGGCCGATCGTGAGCGCGATGAGCGCGACCGTGCCGAGCGGCTGGTGCGCGATCGTCTTCAGCGCGCCGGTCTGGCTCGTGGTCTTCCCTCCGGCGCCGGTGGCCAGGCCGATCGACAGCGCCCCGATCACGCCGTAGACGACGCCGCGGGCGACGAGACCCGTGCGGGCGAGCTTCGGCAGCAGCTGCTCACTGGCGGAAGAACCGCCGACGGAGTCCGGTATCGGGACGGTCCGGGAGGCGAGCGAGGTTCTCATACAGGCCCTCTACCCGCCCGTGACCCTCCGACCACCGCAATCGAGGATTCTCATCAACCCCTTGGCAGCTCGCGCTCCCAGAAGTCGATCGTGTCGGCAAGCGTCTGCTCGTAGGAGATCTCGGGCCGCCAGCCGGCCTCCTCCTGCAGGCGAGTGGGATCTCCACGGAGCTCCATGACCTCGCTGGAGCGCACCAGCTGCGGATCGACGACGTGCTCGATGGCGATATCCGGTGCCAGCCGGGCAAGCGCAGCGACCTGGTCGGCGGTCGAGCGCGTGACGCCGGTGCAGACGTTCACGACGCCCGACAGCGGGCGGTCGGCGAGCAGGCGGTAGGCGCGCACGACGTCGCGCACGTCGGTGACATCGCGGCGGACCGCGCCGTTGCCGGTCACGACACGCAGCGACGACTCGCCGGCCCGGCGCGCCCGGACGGTCTGCCAGGCGATGTTCGACAACAGGAAGATCGGCCGCTGTCCGGGGCCGGAATGGCTGAACGGCCGGGCGACCACCACGCGCAGGCCGTGGGCATGGGCGTACACCGCGGCCAGCTGCTCAGCCGCGAGCTTGGAGACGGCGTAGGGGCTCTCAGGGCTGCACGGGACCGCCTCGCCGATCGGCATCGTGGCCACCGTGCCATAGACCTCGCTGGAGCTGATCCACACCACCCGGGCGTCAGGAGCGTGCTGCCGTACCGCTTCGAGCAGCGAGACCGCCCCTCCGACGTTCGCCTCGAAGGTCCGCGCGGGCTCAGCCCACGAGCGCCCGACCGAGCTGAGCGCGGCGACGTGATAGACGACGTCCGGCTCGAAACCCCGGACGCACGTGGCAACCGCCGCAGCGTCGCGCAGGTCGACCGCAGCCGCGGTCGTGCCGTCGGGAGCGGTGCCCGAACGGGAGATCCCGTGGACCTCGTCGCCCTCCTGCAGGCACGCCCGGCACAGCCAGCCACCCGCGAAACCGGAGGCGCCGGTGATCAGCGCGCGCACCGCGTGGCCGATCTGCGTGGGCTCAGCTGTCGGGGTTGGCCGACAGCGCGTGCTCGAGCGAGCCGTGGCCGTTGGAGGAGTAGTAGGCCTCCGGTTCGGGCTCGGGTTCGTCGGGCTGGCGGTTGATGCGACGCTCAAGCTCGCCGAGGACCACGCCGAACAGCAGGTGGCGGAACGTCGCCTGGGCAAGTGCCGCCCGGTTTCCGAACGCGCGCGGCAACTCGCCCCGCGCCGGGTGGGCTCGGTCGGTGATGGCGACCAGTGGCCAGCTGGCAACGTGCTCCGCAAGCGCGGCCGCCGGACCGCGCAGCGGCGCGGGCAACCCGATCCGGGCCGCCAGGTTGGCGTAGACCGCGCCGAAGACCGCGCCGTTGGCCATGTGCATCGCGAATCCGATCGGATACCAGCCGTCCTCGCGCGTGACCAGCTTGCCGAGCAGTTCGACGTCGTCGAACGAGCTGCGGAAGATCCGCTTGTCCAGCGGCTGCTCGAGGCCCCACACCGCCGCGGCGAGGGCGCCGCTCAAGGCGCCACGCAGCGTCCGTGTCGGATCCGGGCCGGAACTCACGGCTTCGGACTGTAACGACCCGACGTTTGTCGGGTACGCCTCACCATGGACCATGAACGTCTGCACGACCGCGCGCGCACGCACGGTGTCAACCTGCCGATCTACGCCTTCGTCCGCGTCACGTTCCAGGCGTTCTTCCTCGTCTACTTCCGCATGCAGCGCATCGGCCGCGAGCACGTGCCGGCCAAGGGGCCGGTGCTGATCACCGCCAACCACCGGAGCTTCCTCGATCCGTTCGTGATCGCATGCATGGCGCGGCGGCCGATGTACTACGTCGCCAAGCAGGAGCTGTTCTACAACCGGATCAGCGCGTGGTTGCTCAACGCGCTCGGCGCCTTCCCGGTCGCCCGCGGCGCCTCCGACCCGGAGATGATCGCCACCGCCAAGGCGATCCTCGCGCGCGGCGACATCGTGCTCATCTTCGCCGAGGGCACCCGCGTGCGCCCGGGCGCGCTCGGTCGTCCGCGACGCGGCGTCGGCCGCCTCGCGCTGGAGTCCGGAGCGCCGGTCGTCCCGGTCGCGGTGATCGGCACCGAGGCGCTCCGCCGCGGCTGGCGGATCCGACCCCACCGGGTGCGCATCCGCGCGGGCCGCGCGCTGCGCTTCCCGGTCGTCGAGAACCCCTCGCCCGCGCTCGCCGGTGCCGTCACCGACCGGATCTGGCCGTGCGTGATGCTCCAGTGGGAGTGGCTCGGCGGGCTGACTCCGGTGCGACGGGTCGCCGTCATCGGGGCGGGCGCCTCGGGAACCAGCCTCGCGATCTGCCTGTCGCGCGCGGGGCTCGAGGTCGAGCTTGGCTGCCGCACCCAAGAGCAGGCGCACGCGCTCGCCGAGAACCGTGAGAACCCGCGCTATCTGCCGGGCGTCACGCTGCCGGATTCGATCCACGTCACGCGCGCCTCTGAGCTCTCGCTCGATGGCCACGACCTCGTGTGCCTGGCCGTGCCGGCCAGAGCGCTGCCGGCGGTGCTCGCGGCCCACGGCGGCCAGATCAACCGCCGGGCCGGCGTGCTCGTCATGTCCAAGGGCCTCGTGCCGCCGCTGGGAACGCTCCCTGCGGCGTTCGCCGCTGAGCGGGCGGGCGCTCACGCCGTCGCCGTGCTCGGCGGCCCGGCGCACGCGGCCGAGATGCTCGACCGGGGAGCGTCGGTCGTGATCGCATCGCTCGATCGCGGCTTCGCCAGCCAGCTGTCGGACATGTTCACGCAGGCCAAGCTCGATGTGACGACGACGACCGACGTCACCGGTGTCGAGCTGGCGGGATGCGCGAAGAACGCCGCGGCGCTCGCCGCCGCCGCCGCGTCGATCGCCGGGCCGAACGTCGCCGGTGCCGCCGCCGGCAAGGTGTTCGCCGAGGTCGACGCGCTCGCGCGCGCTCGCGGCAGCCGGCCGGAGACGTTCGCCGGCCTGGCCGGCGCCGGGGACCTCGTCGCCACGGTCGTTTCCAGCGGCTCGCGCAACCGGCGGGCCGGCGAGCTGCTCGCCCAGGGCGTCCCAGCCGCCGAGATCCACAACGCGATCGGGCAGGCCGCCGAGGCCGTCGACTCGGTTCCGCTGCTGGCAACCGCCGCTCACCGGGCTGCGATCGAGAGTCCCGCGCTCGACGGCCTGGCCGCGCTGCTCGACGGGCGCCTTGAGCCCGACCAGTGGGCGGCGGCCGTCACCGAACCTCCCCGCGCCAAGCGGCCCGGAAGCGTCCGAGCCGCCTGACCTGGCGGCGGTAGGCTCATGATGTGGCGACGACTGAGGAGAGCCCACAGTCCAAAGCCGAGCTCGACGCCCGGTTCTCGGATCTCTACCGCGCGCACCTGCGCGACGTGTACTCCTACAGCTACTACCGCGTCGGCAACCACCACGACGCAGAGGACCTCACCGAGCAGACCTTCCTGCAGGCCTACCGGCACTTCGAGCGCGCGCTGCGGGAATCCGACGGGCGGCCGCTGCGGCCGTGGCTCATCCGCATCGCCCACAACCTCGCGGCGAACTTCTATCGCGACCGCTCCCGGCGGCCGGAGTCCGCGATTGAGGACGCCGGGTTCATCTCCGCACCGCACACCACCGAGGCGCTCGTCGAAGGGCGTGAGGAGCTGGGCGCGATCCTCGAGGGCGTGCAGAAGCTGCCCGACGAGCGGCGGGAGGCGCTGATCATGCGCTTCGCGCTGGGCATGGACAACCGCGAGATCGCCCGCGCCCTCGGCAAGACCGACGGCGCAACGAAGGTGCTGCTGCACCGCGCGATCCGCCAGCTCAAGGGCATCGTCGAAGCGCCGGCCGCCACCGAGGTGCGAGAGTCGCGATGAGCGTCGGATCCACCGATTTCGAGGCCCTGCTTCAGGAGGCACTCAGCCCCGTCGATCCGCCGGACGACCTGCTGGTCCGGGTGGAGGCGACGCTCGTGAGCCTCGCCGTGGCCGCCCAGGACGAGCTGGAGGTCTGGGAGCTGTCGGCGATGCGCGACCCGCGCAACTGGGTGCGACCGGCGGCCGCGATCGTCGTCGGCGCGGGTGCCGGAGCCGCGCTCGTCGTGCTTCGCGTCCGCGGCCGCCACAAGAGCCGCCTGCAGCAGTCGGCGAACGTGCTCGAGCTCGCCGGACACACGCTCCACGACGTCGCCGAGGAAGCGCGCCGGGTCCTGCCCGGTCGCTGATCTTCCGAGCGCCCGAGGGGCGGCCTGCCGACCGGCCGGCTCCCCAGCGCCACCGCACCGCCCTCCGGCGCGAACGCGCGCTGGTACCGTCTCACACCCGCAATGGCCACCTGTTACCGGCACCCCAACCGCGAGACCGGCGTGGCCTGCTCCGCATGTGGGCGGCCGATCTGCCCTGATTGCATGACGCCGACATCCGTCGGGATGCGCTGCCCGGAGTGCGCGCGCGATCGAACCAAGGTGCGGACCGCGGCCAACGTCCGCAACCGCGTGGCGCGAGGGTCGGGCCTGTCGCGGTACTCGATCACCGAGATTCTGCTCGCGATCAACGTCATCGCCTTCCTGGCGGAGGTGGCGACGGGCCTGCCGCTGCTCGGCGTGAACGGCGGCCAGGCGGGGCACGTGTTCGTCGACGGCATGCTGGTCGGCCCCTACATCCACGGTCGCCAGGATGAGCCCTACCGGCTGCTCACCTCCGCATTCCTTCACGACGGCCTGATCCACATCGCGTTCAACATGTGGTTCCTGTGGGTCGTCGGCAACGCGCTTGAGCGGGGGATCGGCCGCCGGCCCTACGCAGCGATCTACGGCGCGTCGATCTTCGCCGGCTCCTTCGGCGCGCTGGTGTTCCAGCCCGGCATCGCGTCCGTGGGCGCGTCGGGCGCCCTGTTCGGGCTGTTCGGCGCGCTGCTCGTGCTCGCCAACCGCCGGGGCATCTCGATCTGGCAGAGCGGGCTCGGGGCCACCCTCGTGCTCAACATCCTGATCTCGCTCTCGATCCCCAACATCTCGATCGGCGCCCATGCCGGGGGTTTGGTCGGCGGGGTCATCCTCGGCTGGCTGTACGTGGAACTCGCCGAGCGGCGCGGGCGCCGGGCGGTGTTCTATGCGGGGTGCGCGGTACTGGCGGTGGCGGCGATCGCCGGGTCCTACGCCGTCGCACTCGGCCACGGGCTGACGCCGAACGGCGTCAACGTCTTCTAGAGCTCGACCGTCAGCACCGGCGTCGGCGCCACCTCGAAGACCTCGGGGTGGATGATGTGCGCGAGCGTCTCGAGTCCTTCGAGCAGACGTGGTCCCGGCCGCGAGAAATAAGCGGCGGCGTCGACGGCGACCACCTCGCCGGCACCCACCGCCAGCAGCTCGTCGCGGTGCATCTCGGCCTCGCGGTGAGCGATCTCGGCGTCGTAGCCGCACGGCATCACGACCACGATGTCCGGTTCGACCGCGGCGATCGTCTCCCAACTCTGCTCCTCCGAGCTCTCGCCCGCGAACCCGAGCGCATCCTCGCCACCCGCATAGGCGATGAGCTGCGGCGTCCAGTGACCGGCGGCGAACGGCGGGTCGAGCCACTCCAGGGCGACGACCCGGGGGCGGCGCACGTCGCGGGTGGCGATCCGTACCCGGTCGATCCGCCCGGCGGCCTCGCGGATCAGGTCCACCGCCTCGTCCTTGCGACCGGTCGCCTGGGCGAGCGTGCGCGCGTCGCCCAGCACCTCGCCGATCGTGTGCGGATCGAGAGAGATCACCATCGGCTGGGTCTCGAGCTCCTCGGCGATCGCTCGTACGTCATCGGCGGACACCGCGCACACCTGGCAGAGCGCCTGGGTGACGATCAGGTCAGGCTCGAGGTCGCTGAGCACGTCGGCGTCCAGCTCGTAGATGGACTCGCCGGCGAGCGTGCGCTCCTTGACCGCGGCGTCGATCTCCGCGGGCGAGAGGTCGGACGGCAGCACCGCCCGCGTCACCTTCGGTAGAGCCCGGACCTCGGGCGGGTAGTCGCATTCGTGCGTGACCCCGACGACCTCATCGCCGAGATCGAGCGAAAACAGCAGCTCGGTGGCCGCCGGCACGAGGCTCACGATGCGCATGGCCCGTGTAGCGTAACGCCGGCTCGGGTCCGCGTTCGGCCTGCCGGGCGGACAGACGCCTGTTTCGGCGAGGCCCGGGTGCGGCAATCCTCAGAGAAACACGGAACGGAGGGACCTTGGCTGAGACGCTCAACGACGACGAAGTCGAAAACCGCCTCAAGCGCCTGGCATGGGAGCGGGCGGGGGACGAGATCGTGCGCGAGTGGCGCTTCGAGGACTTCGGCGAGGCGATCGCATTCGTCAATCGCGTCGCCGAGGCGGCCGAGGAGGCCAACCACCACCCAGACATCTTTGTGCACGGGTGGAACAAGGTGAAGCTGTCGCTCACGAACCACTCCGCCGGTGGACTCACCAACACGGATTTCGAGATGGCGGCGCGCTTCGACGCGCTCTGAGCGTCCGCCTCCCGACGCGAATTCCAGGGAGGGTGGGTGCTACCGTCTTCGGCGCCGCTGAATGACCGACGACGATCGACCTCGAAGTAGCAGCGCGCCGATGCCCGGGCCGGTCACGGTGCCCGGCGGGTCGGGGCTCGAGGGTCCGTGTTAGCGGTCTGGATCATCCTCACCGGGGTCCTCGTCCTCATCAACACGTTCTTTGTCGTGGGCGAGTACTCGCTGGTGCGCTCGCGCAGGACTCGCCTGCAGGAGATGGCCGAGGGCGGCCGGCGCTCGGCGCGCCTGGCGCTGACGATGATCGACGACATCGGCGACTACATCGCCGCCTCGCAGATCGGGATCACGATGGCCTCGCTGGGCATCGGCGCGCTCGGCGAACCCGCACTCAGCGATGCGCTCAAGCCGGTGTTCGGAGCGCTCAACCACGACGTGGCCGTCGTCATCGCGGTGGTCATCGCGTATCTCCTGATCACCGTGGTGCAGAGCGTCGTCGGCGAGATCGCTCCCAAGCTCTACACGATCCAGCACGCGGAGCGGGTCGCGTGCCTCGTCGCCTGGCCGCTGTACGTGACCCGGCTGCTGTTCGCGCCCTTCATCGTCGTGCTCAACGCCGCCTCGTACCGACTCGTGCGACTGACCGGCACCGATCCGGACGCGGAACCGGAGCACGGCACCCCGGCGGACATCAAGCGGATCATCGCTGACTCGCGCAGCGGCGGGAGCATCGACGTCGGCGAGGCGAACATGCTCACCGGCGTCTTCCATCTGCACGAGCAGGAGGCGCGGCAGGTGATGACTCCGATCCCGGCGGTCGTCACGGTCGACCTCTCCGAGAACGTGCGTGACGCGCTGCGCCGGTGCGTGCAGACCGGCCACTCACGGCTCGTCGTCACCGAGGACGGCAACCAGGACCGCGTCAAGGGGATCGTGCACGTCAACCAGCTCGTGAAGCTGATGATGTCCGACGGGTACGAGGCCCACTTCGACGGGTTGGTGCGGCCCGCGCCGATCGTGCCGGAGACCAAGCCGCTCGATGATCTGCTCGCGGATCTGCAGCGTGAGCGCACGGAGCTCTCGATCGTCGTCGACGAGTACGGCCGCACCGCTGGGATCGTCACCACCGAGGACATCGTCGAGGAGGTCGTCGGCGAGGTCTACGACGAGACCGACCCGGCGGGCGGCGCGGTGCGCCAACTCGCCAACGGCGACTGGTTCGTGCGCGGCCACGTCGCGCTCACCGACCTGGAGGACTACGGGCTGCACCTGCCGGTCGACACAGATGCATACAACTCGGTTGGGGGGTTCGTGTTCGCCGAGCTCGGCCGGCTGCCCAAGCGCGGAGACCAGGTCGCCGCCGACGGCTATTCGATTCGCGTCGAATCAGTGCGCCAGAATCGCGTCGAGGCGGTCCGGATCCGCCGGCGTGCGGCGCGTCCGGAGGGAGAGCCCGCGGAGCAGTCGGCGACCTGAGCGGCTTGCGCGACGGGCGTCGTGCGGCGCCGGGGCCCAGGCGTGGTTGCGATTCCCCGGCCTGCGCAGGGTGGCGCACATTTCCCCAGGGTTCGTTACATTTGCCGCAACGGCCCGTCCGGGACTGAATCCGGCGGTTGAGAGGAGAGACGAAGCCGGCCCTTCGGGGTCGGCTTCGGTCGTTCGGGCCACCGCGCGGTGCCCACGGGCAAAAAGTAACCGGCCCGCTGGGGACGGGCCGGTTTCGTGCTTCTGGGGAGGAGGTGCTGCTATGAGGTACGTCGCGTAGAGAATGGTGGTGCGCGCACCTGAACGTAGCCTTAATACAACGGCGGCCGCCAATAAGATACGGACTCGTCCGCCGGCCACCGCGCCGCGCCGCGCCTGCTCATCCGTATTCGTGAAAGCCGCGGCCGCTCTTACGGCCGAGCGAGCCCTCGCGCACGAGCTCACGCAGCCGCTCCGGGACGGCGGCCTCGATCGTCTCTCCGATCGCCTGTGAGACGTCGAGGCCGACGAAGTCGAGCAGTGCGAGGGGGCCCATCGGCATCCCCGCGCCGAGCGTCATGCAGCGATCGACGTCCTCGGCCGCCATCCCCGTCCGCTCCATGAGCGAGACCGCGTCGAACAGATAGGGGAAGAGCAGCCGGTTGACGACGAACCCCGGCGTATCCGGAACCTCGACCGCGGTTTTGCCGAGCGCCTCGCACAGCTCCCGGGCTCGGGCGCGCAGCTCCGGTCGGGTCGCGGGCGCATACACGAGCTCAACCAGCTCCATGCGGGGCACCGGATTGAAGACGTGGAGCCCGAGGAACCGATCCGGGTGGCCGCTCACCTCCGCCAGGTCGGCGATCGACAGCGACGAGGTCGTGGTGGCGAGGATCTCCTCCGGCCCGGTCATCGCACCGAGCTGGGCGAGCAGCGCCGCCTTGCAATCGAGCTCCTCCGAGACCGTCTCGACGAGGAAGGTCGCGTCGGCCAGCGCCTCGATCTCGGTGACGACCCGTACCCGCTTCGCGCAGCCGTTCAGCTCTACGACCTTCTCGCAGTGCTTGGCCACGGACCGCTCGGCGCGTTCGGCCGATGCCTGCGAGCGTGCCCACACGAGCACATCTCCCTGGGCGGCGGCGACGGCGGCGAGTCCGGAGGCGATCGTCCCTGATCCGGCGATGGCGACTCTCTCCTGCACGGGGTCTCCTCTTCTCGTAGGGGCCTCGTCTCCCGGGTCTCCACCCGGGACACTCGCGGGATGGTACGTGAACGTTCCCGGTCGCTGGGAAATTCCGCGCGGTGGTGTGACGGATCGCTCAGTCGTTCTGATCGGTCGGGCGGATGAGGATCTCATTGACCATCACGTGCCGCGGCCGGGTGACGATGTGGAGGATCGACTCGGCGACGTCGGCCGCGGTCAGCGGCTCCATCGATGCGAAGCGTTCCCGCTGGCGCTCGCGAATCTCGGGACGCAGGTGGTCGCGCAGTTCGGTGTCGGTCGCGCCGGGCTCGATCAGCGAGACCCGCAGGTGGCGGCGGCTCACCTCCATGCGCAGCGATTCGCTGAACGCCCCGAGCCCGTGTTTGGTGAGGTTGTAGACGCCGCTGCCCGGCTTGACCTGGCGGCCCGCGGTGGAGCTCACGTTGACCATGTCGCTGACGCCGCGCGGCGAGTCCTCGGCGGCGGCGAGCAGATGGGGGAGGGCGGCGTGCGCGCAGCGCAGGGTCGCGGCGACGTTGAGCGTCAGCATCCGCTCCCATTCCTGCAGCGGCGCCTCTGTCGCCGGTCCGAGCAGCATCAGCCCTGCGTTGTTGACGAGCGTGTCGAGCCTGCCGAGCTCTCCGGCCACGCGCTCGACGAGCGCGGCCGGCTCGCGATCGCGTGTGAGGTCGACCTCGCAGGCGAGTGCCTGTCCGCCGTCGGCCGCGATCCGGGCGGCGAGCGCGGTGAGACGATCGCCCCGGCGCGCGGCGAGCGCCACGGTCGCGCCCTGCGCGGCGAGCACAAGCGCGGTCGCCTCACCGATTCCGCTGGAGGCGCCGGTGACGAGCGCGACGGTCCCGTCGAGCCGGCCCGCGGTCACGCGGTGCCCCAGCGGAAACCGATCTCCTCGGGCGCGGGCGTCAGCGGGGAGGGGGGCAGGCCCTGCTGGACCTGGGCCTCGTTGTACTGCACCGGGGCGAGGTCGTTGGGAGTGTCGGGATGGAACAGCGAGGCGAGGTACTGGGCCTGTCCGCGGCCCGGCCCGAGCTCGAACTGGCCGCCGCCGTAGGCGCCGATCCCGTGTGCCTCGCAGTAGTCGTAGGCCGCACACAGGTTCCGCAGACCGCCGAGCCGGGAGGGCTTGATGTTGACCATGCGAGGCGGGAACGGCAGCGCCTCGATGTCGGTGATCCCATGGATCGGGGCGTCCCAGGTGATCCGGTCGTGCACCTCGGCGAGCGCCGCCGCGGTCTCCGGGGACTCAACGTCGGGGTCCTCGAGCCACGCGTCGGGGAACCCCGCGACGACGCGGCGATAGAGCGCGCCGTCCGGCGTCGTGTCGACGACCGTCCCGTGGTAGTGGGCCTTGAAGTCGACCGAGTCGACCGCGCCGGTCGCGGCGAGCACCTCGATCAACTGATCGGTCCACGAGCTCGTCGCGTCGAGCTTGAAGCGGAGCGTCGGGTAGGACTCCAGGCGCGCCTGGACGGGCGAGGCGGTGGCGGGGTCGCCGAGCCGCAGCGAGACCACGAAGGTCACCGGGGCGGGCGTGCGGGCGAGGGCCGCGTGCAGCGAACGCCCCGCCTGGCGCAGCGCGAGATCGAGAGCGGCGCTGTGCATCGTCCAGCGCCGGTACAGCCGGGAGACCTCACCATGCTCGGGCTCGGCGCCGTAGAACAGGTCGAGCCCGTCGACGTGGTCGCAGAACTCGCCGAGCGCCCACCGCCCCGAGAGATCGGGCAGGCGGCCGGCGTCGCCGGCGGCCTGGAACGCGCGCTGGTCATCGGCGGAGTAGACGACGTCCTCGCCGACCCCCTCCGTCTCCGCGCCGCGCAGGTGCACGACCGTCGACAGCCGCTCGAACCCGCTCGTGACGTCGGCGCGCAGGCCCTCAAGGCCCCATCCATCGACGGTGAGCGCGAGCCCCGAGAGCGCCTCGTAGGTGCTCACCGCTGCGCTCCGCCCGGCCCCTCCAGGCGCGTGACCAGATCATCGAGCGACAGCTCCTCCAGCCCGCGGCTCACCTCGTCCAGCTCGCCTGCGCAGTACTCGACGAGCCCGCGGCCCTCGCGCACGAGCTCGAGCGTCTCGCGCAGCCCGGCCTCGCCGGAGTCCAGGCGGCGGACGATCTCCTCGACCCGCGCGACGGCGGTCTCGTAGGTGGGTGTCTCGGTGATGGTCATCGTTCGTCCTCGGTCGTGGTCTCGGCGGTCGCCGTCACGGCGCCGTCGTGGAAGCGGATGCTCAGCTCGCCGGCGGCCTGCGCTTCGGCGGCGCTCTGCAGTGGCCTGCCCGCACGGTCGCTGACGAGCGCATAGCCACGGGCGAGAGTGCGCTCGGGGTCGTGGGCGCTGAGCGCGAGCGTCAGCCGCTCCAGCTCCCGGCGCCGGCCGGTCGCCTCCGCTCCGGCACCGCGGCGAGCGGCACGCTCGAGCGTCGCCGCATGGGTGCAGGTTGCCGCCGCCGCGCTCGCGGTGCTGCGTCGCCCGGCGGCGCGCAGTTCGCGCAGCAGCTGGTGCAGGCGCGTGCGCTGACGGGCGAGGTGCGAGGCCGGCGCGCGCGAGAGCGCGGCGAGCGCGCGGGCGCGGGAGATCACCGCTCGGCGGCCGTGGTCGCGCAGACGCCCCGCTTGACCGGCCAGCGCGCGGTGGGCCGCGCCGACGTCGATGGGCACGGCCACGTCGGCGGCGTGGGTCGGGGTCGAGCAGGAGACGGCGGCGACGTCGTCGATCAGCGTGCGGTCGGTGTGATGGCCGACGGAAGCGATCACCGGGACCCGCAGCAGCGCGACCGTGCGGCACAGGGTCTCATCGCAGAACGCGAACAGGTCGGCCAGCGAGCCGCCGCCGCGGGCCACGATCACGACCTCGACTTCGACCTCCGGCGTGCCGGCGAGCTCGCGCAGGCGCGCGGCGATCGCCGGCGCGGCGCGCCGGTCCTGAACGGGCGCATCGGCCCAGACCACGCGCCCCGCCCAGCCGCGGCGGCGGAGCCCCGCGAGGACGTCGTCGCGTGCCTTGCCCGTGGGCGCGCAGACGACGCCGATACAGCGCGGGAGCATCGGCCGTGCGAGCGCTTTCTGCGGCGCGAACAGCCCCTCGGCGTCGAGCCGGCGGCGCAGCCGCTCGAGCTGGGCGAGCAGGTCGCCCTCGCCGGCAATGCGGAGCTCGCGCACGGCAAACGAGAACGACGGCGAGGACGTCGCGCTGCCCGCGTAGTAATCGCAGCCTCCGCCCGCGACGACCAGGGTCCCGTCGGTGAGCGGGCAGCCGAGCGAGTCGTAGTCCTCGCGCCACATCGCGCACGGCAGCGCGCCGGCCGCGTCACGCAGCTCGAAGTAGACCCGTGCCCGGGTGACGCGCAGCCCCCACACCTCGCCGCTCAGCTGGACGTGGGCGAAGTCCCGCAGGCGGCGGCGCAGCTGCGCGGTGTAGGCCCCGACCGGAAACGGGCCGGGCAGCCTCGATGGCCCCGGAGTGCCGGAGGATGGGGCGGAGGCGGTGGAGAGGCTGGACACCGGACGATCGAGCCTACCGCCGGGTCCGGACCGTCCGGCGGGCGCTCCGGCCCCTCGGCGCTGAGCGCGCGCAATGTCGCGACCTGATCGACGAAGGCAACCCGGCGCCCGCCGATCTCGGGGTCGAGGTAGAGCGTCGCGGTCGACACCGGCCGGCCGCCCGCCGAGGCCCCCGCGCCGAACGAGCGCCACTGCGTGCCGGCGCGCAGGATGGCCTGGGTCTCGGCGATCCGCGCCGGGAGCTCACCGGCGCCTGCGCTCACCCGGGCGTCGTCGGCGAACGCGCGCAACTGGAAGGCGCGAAGCTGCGCCTCGTCGACTCCACCGACGCCGCTCGCGCCCGCCGGGGCCGGGAGGTCGGACCCGGCGCAATCGCGAACCATGACCAGCGCCCGCTCGCGCCGCCAGCCCCGATCCTCGAGCACGGCCCACAGCAGATCGGCCGCGCCGCCATCGTCGACCGTCACCCGGCGATGGGGAACCCCCGACAGCTCGCGGGCGACGAGCTTCTCCAGCCACGAGCCGTCGACATGACCCGGCGATCCCGTCAGGTGGACCCGGTTGAGATGCCAGACATCCGGCAGCGGCGGGTGGCGCACCACCCAACCGCCGTCGATGTCGCACGCGCCGGCGACGGCACGCCGGACGATCGCGCGCTCGGCGGCGAGCGCCGTGGCCAGGTCACTGTCCACAGCGCCGCCGAGGAGCGGATCAGAGCATCGAGTCAGCCGGCGCGAAGTCCTCCTCCGGCGTCACGGTCTCGATCCGATCGCCAAAGACCTGACGCGGCTCACGGAAGAAGCCGGGGGCTTGGGCGCGGCGGATGAGCACGAGCACGATGCCGCCGCCGACGCCGAGGATCGCGATCCAATCGGGTACGCCGAGCCCCAGGAACGGCGGGCTCGAGTCGTTCGCGGCCTTGCCGTAGTAGTAGACGCCGTAGCCGAGGACGCCCATCAGAGCCAAGCCTCCGAGCGTCGGCATCACGAGGAGAGAAATGAAGTTGCGCACCGACTTGAACAGCTCGTGGCGGTAGAAGATCGAGCACGCGAAGCCGGTGAACCCGTAGTAGATGCAGACCAGGAAGCCGAGGCCGGCGACGCAGTCGGCGAGCACGTTGCTCGACAGGATGCTGATCACCACGAACCAGATGACCGACAGCACGCCCGCCCAGACCGTCGCCCGGGCCGGAACCAGATTGCGCGGGTGGATTTCGGCGAACCGGCGCGGAAGCGCATTTCGGCGTCCCATCGAGAGCGCCTGGCGGGCCGCGGGCAGAATCGTCGTCTGCGTTGCGGCCGTCGCCGATGTGAGGACCGAGATCGTCAGCAGGAAGTGCAGCGGTCCAAGGACCCCTCTCGAGAGGCCGCCGGCGAAGATGTCATTGGGGTTGTTGGCGAGGTACTTGGTCCCGGCGTACGCCTGGGAAGCGACCGTCACCAGCAGGTAGATGCCAATCAGGACGAACGTCGAGACGATCGCCGACTTGCCGGGGCCATCGTTGGAGTTCTCGGACTCCTCGTTGACCGACACGCCGGTGTCCCAGCCCCAGTACAGGAACACGCCGAGCAGCACGCCGTCGATGAGTGAGCTGAAGCTCATGCCGAACGGGTTGAACCACTCGAGCGTGATGTGCGTCGACGCGGCATGACTGCCGGTGTAGGCCTTGATCAGCGCGACGATCGAGAAGATCACCAGAAGCGTCATCTCGAACCCGAGCAGGAACTGCTGGGTGCGGGCCGACAGCTCGATGCCGCGCCAGCAGATCCAGGTGAGCAGGGCGATGAAGACGACGCCGAGGATGACGACATCGAGCGTGTTGCTCGCGGCGGCGTTCAGCCCGAACAGCTGAAAGCCATATGACCCTGCGATCTGCGCCTGGTTGGCGTTGACGACGATGTCGGAGAAGATCACCGTCCACCCGATCAACAGACCGAGGCTGGGGCTCATCGCCCTGGTCACCCACGAGAACGTGGTTCCGCAGTCGGGATCGACCTTGTTCATCGCGTTGTAGGCGGTTGCGATGAAGAACAGCGGGATGAAGGAGACGACCACGATCGCCGGGCTGTGAACGCCCACGCCGGTGATCAGCACGAAGAAGCCGACGGTCGCGGCCAGGCTGTAGGCCGGCGCTGTCGACGCCACCCCGATGACGATGTTGCTTATGTAGCCGATCGCGCCCTTCTTGAGCTGCGGCGCGCCGCCGCTCGTGCCCTCGGGCTCCCTCGCGGTTCCCATAGATAGGTCCATCTACCTTCCTCTCCTCATCAGCGTGGGGCGGGAACCTAACCAGACCTGCCCCTGGCTGGCAACACCCAACTGTCCCAACGTGACCGGTCCCGGCCACACCATTTGTACAAGTTGGACCGCTGAGCGGTCAAGCCTTGTGCACGTCGCGCCTCAGGGCACTGAAGCGCTCGCAGCCGTCCTCCGTGACGTGCACGATCTCCTCGAGGCGCACCCCGAACTCCCCCGGCAGGTAGATCCCGGGCTCGATCGAGTGCACCATGCCCTCCCGCAACACGACGTCGGAGCCGGCCATCAGGTATGGCGGCTCATGGCCTGAGAGGCCGAGGCCGTGACCGGTGCGATGCACGAAGAACTCACCGAACCCGGCCCTGTCGATCACTCCGCGGGCGGCCGCGTCAACCTCGCCGCACGTGGCACCGGGGCGTGTTGTCTCGGTCGCGGCGACGACCGCCGCCTCGACGACCCCATGGACCTCGCGGTACCGGTCGGTCGGCTCGCCGACGAATGCCATGCGCGTGATGTCCGAGTGGTAGCCCTCGAGAACGGCGCCGAGGTCGATGACGACCGCGTCGCCCTCCTGAAGCATTCGCCCGCCGGTCTCGTGGTGAGGGAATGCGCTGTTGGGACCCGAGCCGACGATCCCGAACTCGGGCTCACAGCCGGCGCCGGTGAACACGCGGTTGATCGCCTCGGCGACCGTCAGCTCGCTCACGCCCGCCCGACAGGCAGCCCACGCCGCCTCGATCGCCCGGTCAGCGACCTCGGCCGAGCGTGACAGAACGGCAAGCTCATCGCCGTCCTTGATCTCGCGCAGTGGCCAGAGCACCTGGCCCGCATCGACCGTTTTCGTTCCCTCGAGCGCGGCCTGAAGGAGCAGCAGGTGGTCGGCACGCATCTCAGGATCGGCGGCAAGCGTGCCGGTCCCGGTGAAATCGACCCGGGCGAGCGTCTCGCGCAGCGCGTCGCCCGGCCCGTCCTCGTCGGCCCACCGTACGAGCTCGATGCCCGGGGCGTGGGCGGCGGTCTGCTCGGCGTTGAGCGAGGGCATGAGCATCGCGACGCCATCAGCGGAGACCAGCAGCGCGCACGCGCGCTCGTCGTAGAGCGGAGCGAACCCGAGCAGCCAGCGGAGGTTGTCGGTGGGCGCGATCGCGGTCAGGCCCACGTCCTCGCTCGCCATCGATTCGCGCAACCGTTCCAGGCGCGCCTGCACTCGGCCGGAGACACTCATCGCGCGGCCCCGACCTCGCGCAGCCAGCTCACGGTGTCGGCGAGCCCCTGGTCCAGGGGAATCCGCGCCTCCCAGCCGAGCACGTCCTTGGCCTTCCTGACCGACGGCCAGCGACGCACGACGTCGACCTCGAAGGTCGGCAGGTGCTGGAGCTCGAAGTCGGCGGGATCCTCCCCGCAGGCAACCCAGATCCGCTCTGCGATCTCCGCGACGGTGAGCTCCTCGGAGGCCGAGATGTTGAAGTCCTGGTCGGCGCCGGCGGGCGACGCGGTGGCGGTGACGATCCCGTCGGCGATGTCGTCGACATGGGTGAGCGTGCGCGTCTGACGGCCGGAGCCGAAGATCTCAAGCGGCCGCTGCCCAGAGAGCACTTTGGCGATGACGTCCGGGACCATGTGGGCGATACCGGGTTCGTCACGGTCCGGCATCTCGCCCGGGCCGTAGGCGTTGAACGGGCGGCAGACGGTGGAGCACAGACCATGCTCCTCGCGGGCGGCCCGCACGTAGATCTCGCCGGAGAGCTTGGAGAACCCGTAGGCGGAATGGGGCGGGGGGCAGACCTCGACGTGTCCCTCGGTGGTCGGGAACTCCGTCGCCCGCTCGAACACCATCGAGGAGGAGACGTAGGTGAGTCGCTCCACCCGCTCGTCGATTGCGGCGTGGACGACCGAGCCGGTGACGGCGTTGTTCATCTCGGTGAGCGTGAACGGGAGCTTGTGGAAGTTCGCGATGCCACCGACGATCGCGGCGAGGTGGATGACGTGGCTGCAGCCCTCGACGGCGCGCCCGGCGACGCCGAGGTCGCGCAGATCCCCGTCTATCCACTCACAGGCCTCGCGCATCCAGTCCGGCGGGGTGCGGTGATCAGCGATCCGCACCTCGAAGCCCTCGTCGCCCCCGAGCAGGCGCCGCACCACCGCGGTGCCGATCGTGCCGGCGCCGCCGGTGATGAGCACGCGGGCCATCAGCTGCCCGCGCTGCGGTCCGCGGGCTGGGCCATGAGCGCGGCGGACTCGGCGGCGTACATGAAGACCTGGGCGGTGCCGAGGCTGTTCCACGGATCGACGATCAGCGCGTCGGAGCCGGCCGATGAGAGGATCGTCGAGCGTGCCTCGGCGGTCTCGAACGCGGAGTGGTTGGTGGCGACGATGATGACGTCGGCCCCGCTCACCGCCTCGGCGAGCGGCTGTGTCCCGGGGCTCGGGGCGAGCGGGTCGCAGACGGCGACGTCGGCGAGCTCGCGTTCGAGCAGGCGGATCAGCTTCGGCGACAGCGAGTCGCGCTCGTCGTCGGTGTCGCGCTTGAACGTGAGTCCGAGCACCGCGATCTTGCGGGAGGCGAGCGGACCGATGCGCCGCTTGACGCCCTCGACGAGGAACAGCGGCACGCCCTCGTTGACGCGCGAAACGGCGAGCAGCATCCCGGGCGCCGCCGAGCGCTCCTCGGAGAAGACGAAGTCCTTGCGCAGGCAGGTCCCGGCGGTCATCCCCGGCATCGCGATCCCGCCGCGCGGATAGTCGTGGTTGATCAGGTCGATCACCTCGAACACGTTCGCGCCGTACTTCTCGCAGTCCATCATCAAGAGGTTCGGCAGCGCGAACGTCGCGTAGCGCAGGATGTTGGTCCAGATCTTGGCCAGCTCGGCCTGGACCGGGGTCGTGCGCTCGATCGGCGCGCCGAACACCTCGAACAGCTCAGCGGCGCGCTCGGTCGACGCCTCGCCGACGCCGCCGACGATGCACGGCAACGAGACGATCTCCTCGAGGAACTTTCCGGCCGCGATCCGCTCGGGCGCGTGGGCCACGAACACGTCCTCGCCGCTGCGGAGCCCACGGCGCTTCTCGAGGTAGCCGGCGACGAACTCGGTGGTGCCCGGAGCGATCGTCGAGCGGAGGATGAGCGCGTGACCGGGCGCGAGCAGCGGCAGGAGATCGTCGAGCACCGCGCGGATCTGGGAGAGGTCGGACTCGACGTGGGAGAAGGACGGAGTGCCGAGCGTGAGCACGATGTCCTGGGTGCGCGCCGCGTCGGCCGCGTGCTCTGCGAGCGTGAACCGGCCCGTGTCCAGCACCCGGTCGAGGATCTCCTGACAGCCCGGCTCCTCGAAGGGCATCCGGCCGGCTCGCAGCGATTCGAGCTTTGCGAGATCGGTGTCGATCCCCAGCACCCTGAGGCCGCGGTCGGCGAAGCTCAGCGCGAGCGGCAGCCCCACGCGCCCGAGGCCGATCACCGAGATGAAGCGCTCGTCGTTCACAGTCATGTGAGCCTTAACGTACCCTCACGGCCGTAGTTTCCCGACCGGAGCGGACGTGTGACCCTTAATCAGATGTCGCCCGGACGGTCCTGGCCGAGGCTGCGCATCGGCGTCAGGCCGTCCTCGGCCTGATGTCCGCGGACCTCGCCGACGAACGCGATCCGGTCCAGTCGCGCGATCTCACGCTCGCCCTCGACGCGCGCGGGGTGGCCCTCCGGCAGGCCCTTGATCAGTCGCCGGATGCGCTCACGCAGTTGCAGCGCGAAGTGCGGCGTCGAGGCGCCCATCAGCTGCCGGACGTCCTCGACGGTCGTCTCGTGCTCAGGGGCGATCCGGTCGGGGTGCTCGGCGGAGCTCATTGCGAGGACACCGGGACCGCCTGCAACAGCGTGTCCAGCTCGGACTGCACGGGGACGGAGATCGCCGCCGGGTCACCGATCACCCAACCGTGGTTGTAGACGGCGGCGGTCTGCTCGCCCTGGCTGAAGCCGGGCGTCGCGTAGTTGAGGAAGTATTGGAGCACGGGCTTCGGAAGGGTAGTGGGATCCTCGACCAGGAGCTGCGGACCGTAATCGCCGCTTCCCGACAGCGCCGCGGAGGCGGCGGCGTCGAGCGGCCGCGAGGCGTTCAGCAGCGTATACCCGTGTCCGGGACTGCGGATCGCCCAGCCGAAGGAGCCGGGGATCTGCGCGCACGCCTTGCCGAACGGGCAGGCGGGGTTGCGGTAGATCGCGAAGGCGACGGAGTTGGCGGCCGCCCCCGCGCGGCCGACCCGGGCGACGCTGCCATACCGGCGCAGGGTCCGCACGATCTGCGCGCTGACGACCGTCTTGGGACCGAGGACGTAGATGTGCGGGTTCGAGTCGGCCTGCAGCGCCCGCCGCGTCGGGGCGGGGACCCCGGTCGCGCTCACGAACAGCACGGGATCGCCGCTCTCGGCCGCCCAGCCCGCCGCGGGCATCGCGTAGGCCGGCGATGCGCTGGAGGCGATCACCACGTCCCGGCTGGGGCTCCCGGCGGCTGCGGCCTGGTAGGCGGCGATGTCCGCCGCCAGCGTGTACGGATCCTTCGCGCTGGACACGGTGTCGGTCTTGAAATGACCGACACCGGGGACGTCGCCGACGCGGAGCACCTGCGCGCCATCGATCGCCCCCGCACCCGTCGGGGAGAGCGTGGAGAGCGCCTGAGACGTCGTCTTGGGCAGCGAGGAGGGGCCGGACAGGAGCACGGGCGCGTGGATCGGCGCCGCCATCAGCACGGAGGACGCGATCGCCGCCTCCCAGTCGCCGGTCGGCGCGATCGTGACCGCCGAGGGGTGGCTGCCGGACGACTGCGAGGGGTAGACCGCGAGCGCGACTCCGGCCGCGTCGTCGACCGGATTGGATCCTCCCACCCGGGTCGTGTTGCGAGTGGCCAGCGTCGGGATCCCCAGCCCTCCGACGCTCGCCGGCGCCGAGATCGAGGCGGTGGTCGTCGTTGTGTGGTGCTCCAGCAGTCGCGTCCCACCACAGCCACTCAACGCGAGGCCGACGAGCAGCGCCGCGCCGACCGCGGAGGAGAGGGCGCGCAGTCGCATCCGCCGCCACGTTACCGTGCGCACCCGCGGGGATCTGCAGCATCGGGCCCGGCTGTATAGTGCCCGCACGCTCGCCCCGAGCGCCGACCGACCAGTGGATCCCGCACGCCGCTTCGGCGCCCTGTTCGCCGCCCACGATCCAGGTCTCGGAGCCCTGCGCCGGGCGGTCCGCGCCGCGATCATCATGCCCGGCTCGTTCGCGCTGTGCCTGAAGGTGATCGACAACCCGGCAATGGCGGCGTTCGCCGCGTTCGGAGCGATCGCGACGCTGGTGCTCATCGACTTCCGGGGAACGATCGCCGATCGCGTCCGGTCGCAGATCTCGCTCGTCGTGGGGTGCATGATCCTCGTCTGTCTGGGCACGGTGTGCTCGCGCTCGACGGTCGCGGCCGTCCTCGTGATGGCGGTGCTCGGCACCGTGATTGTCTTCTCGGCGGTGGTCAGCTCCGTCTTCGCGGGGGCGACGACCGCCCTGCTGCTCGCGTTCATCCTGCCGGTCTCGCTGCCCGGCCCGGTGTCGGAGATCCCCGATCGTGTCGCGGGCTGGGGATTGTCGGGCGCCATCTCGGTGCTCGCGATCTCGCTGCTGTGGCCGGCGCCGGTGGCCGACCCGCTGCGCGCGGTGGTGCTGCGCGCCGCCCGGGCGCTGCTCGCCTGCCTGCGCGCTCCCGACGACGGCCGGCTGCGTGACGATGCGCGCGAGTCGCTGACCGCGCTGAGCCGCACGTTCCTGGCCACGCCCTACCGCCCGACCGGGCTCACCACTTCCGCGCGCGCGGGGGTCCGGCTGGTCGACGAGTTTCAGTGGCTCGGTGGGATCATCCTCGGAGGCGCCGAACCGGCGTCCGAACCGGCGTCCGCGCGGGCGGACGCGGCCGCCGCCTCGGACTCGGTCCTGGACGCGACCGCAGACGTGCTCGCCGAGGTCGTGGCGATCCTCGATCACTCCGTCGCCGGCGCGGACGCTCTCGCGCAGGCCCAGGACGCACTGCTGCGCGCCAGCCGCACCCTCCCCGAGCGCGTGTCGCTGCCGCACACCGAGCGGGTCGCGGCCTGCCACACGCGGCCCGATAAGGCAGAGGTCGTCGACGCCGAGGTCGCGGCGTTCGCCTCGGCGCTCGATCCTGCGTTCCGGGCTCAGGAGGCGAGCTTCATGGTCAGCCAGATCGCCGCCAACGTGAGGGTGATCGTCGCCGCCGACGCCCGCAGCTGGTGGGAGCGGCTGCTCGGGCGCCAGCCGCCGGGGATCGGCGGGCCGATCTCCTCGCTGCGCGAGCGCGCCGGCGCCCACCTCGGCATCGGCTCGGTGGCCGCGCGCAACGCGCTGCGTGCGGGCGTCGCGCTCGCGATCGCGGTGCTCGCCTCGCGGCTGCTCGACGTCGAGCACGCCTTCTGGGTCTCCTTCGGCACGCTCTCGATCCTGCGCTCCAACGCCCTGAGCACCGGGCAGACGTTCGTCCGCGCCCTCGGGGGGACCGTGCTCGGCTTCCTGCTCGGCGCGGTCCTCGTGCTGGCGATCGGGACGAACGCGACGCTGCTGTGGGCGCTGTTGCCACTCGTCGTGCTGGTCGCCGGCGTGGCGCCGGCGGCGATCTCGTTCCTCGCCGGACAGACGGCGTTCACGGTCGTGCTCTTCATCCTCTTCAACATCCTCGCCCCGGCGGGTTGGCGGATCGGGCTCGTGCGCCTCGAGGACGTCGCGCTCGGTGGGGCCACCAGTCTGGTCGTCGGCCTGCTGTTCTGGCCCCGCGGAGCCGCCGCCGAGTTCGCCCGCGCGCTCGCCGACGCCTACGCGGAGAGCACGCACTACCTCACGACGGCGATCTCGCAGGCGGTCACCTGCTGCGCGCCGGGAATGGTGTCTCACCCGGCCGCGCCCACCCCTCCCGAGGCGGCGGCGGCCGCTGCCGCCTCGCGCCGGCTGGACGACACCTACCGCACGTTCCTGGCCGAGCAGGGTCCCAAGCGGCTCGGGCTGGCGGGGACCGCGATGCTGGCGACCGGCCCCTCGGTGCTGCGGCTGGCCGGCGATGCCGTGATCGCCCTGTGGTCGGACGCCGAGGAGCCCTCCGCGAGCCGCTTCATGGCAGCGCGGGAGTTGCTCGAGCGCGCTCGTGACGTCGAGCAGTGGTACGGATCGTTCGGTGCCGGCCTGGTCGGGCTCGCCGCTGCCGGGGGCGGCGGAGGGGAGACGCTCGCCGCCGAGGCCTCGCGACTGCCCGAGCCGCGAGCCGCGGATCCCGCGGCCGCGCGGCGCCTGCTGACCACGATCGACGACGACCTGCGCTCCCCCGACGGCTCGGCGACCGTCACCGCGGTGCGGATCACCTGGACCGGTGCCTTCCTCGACGCGGCGCGGCGCCTGGAGGCGGTGCTGGTCCGGACGGTGCGTGAAGCGGGCGAGCGAGGCACGCTCGGTCCCGGCACCGATACGGCCGCTACCGCGCGGGCCAGGCTGAGCGCACATGGGCGGCGGTGGCGAGGAGCCACCGCCGCCGGCCGCGACTGAGCCTCAGAGCTCGCCTGCCTCGCGCCGGTGGGCGAGCAGCGCCTCGCGCAGAGCGAGCCGGCTGGCGCGGCGCTGCTGCGCCTCGCGCATCCGCCGGTGCTGCTCGGGCGTCTCGGCAACCGCCTCGGGAACGGGGGACGGCCGGCCGTGCTCGTCGAGCGCGACGAACGACAGGTAGGCGGTGTTCGAGTGGCGGACCTCGCCCGTCGACGGGTTCTCGGACTCGACGCGCACCCCGATCTCCATCGACGTCCTCCAGGAGGCGTTGACGGTCGCCCTGAACGTGACCAGATCCATGACCTGGACCGGGACCAGGAAGTCCATCCGGTCCATCGAGACCGTGACCACGCGGCCGCGGCAGAACTTCACCGCGGACACGCCCGCCGCCTCGTCGACCAGCCGCATGATCGCGCCGCCATGGATGTTGCCCGTGCCGTTGGCGTCGGTCGGCCCCATCCAATGTGCGAGCAGCGTCTCGGATTGCGCGACCGGGCGGGGGATCATGGCGTGATCCTACGTTGCGCTCCCGCTACGATCCCAAAGCAGATCAGCAACTCCAAGGGAGGACACGATGCCGGGCCTTTCCGGGCGCATGTCCACGGTCGTCAAAGCGAAGATCTCGAAGATGCTCGATCGGGCCGAGGATCCGTCCGAGACGCTCGAATACAGCTACCAGAAGCAGATCGAGCTGCTCCAGAACGTCAAGAAGGGCATCGCCGACGTCGTCACCTCGAAGAAGCGGCTCCAGCTGCAGACCGAGAAGCTCCAGCAGCAGGTCGTCAAGCTCGACACGCAGGCGCGCCAGGCGCTCGCCGCCGGCAACGAGGACCTCGCGCGCGTCGCGCTGGAGCGCAAGAACGTCGCGCAGACCGAGCTGCAGTCGCTCGACTCGCAGGTCGTCGAGCTGGAGAACCAGCAACAGCAGATGACCGCGTCGGAGCAGAAGCTCCGCGCGAAGATCGAGTCGTTCCGCTCGCGCAAGGAGGTCATCAAGGCCCAGTACTCCGCGGCTGAGGCTCAGGTGAAGATCTCGGAGGCGGCGACCGGTGTCGGTGAGGAGATGGCGGACGTCGGCCTGGCGATGCAGCGCGCGCTGGACAAGACCGAGAACATGAAGGCGCGCGCGAGCGCCGTACAGGAGCTGGAGGAGGCCGGCACGTTCGAGGACCTCACCCAGATCGGATCCGGCGAGGACGACATCGACCGCCAGCTGCGCCAACTGTCCAGCACCAGCGAGGTCGACTCCGAGCTGGCCAAGATGAAGGCCGAGCTCGGCGCCGGCAGCACGCCCCAGGGCGCCCTGGGCTCCGGTGACCCGTCGTCGACTGAGGGCTCCGGCTCAGGGGCGCAGGAGCAGGCGAGTTGATCGTCCGGATCTCGACGGAGGGCCAGTACGAGCTCTCCGACGCCGACGGCGAGGCGCTCAACGAGCTGGACAACGAAGCCGTGCTCGCCTGCGAGTCGAGCGACGCCACCGTGTTTCACGCGGCCTTCTCCAAGATGCTCGAGCTGGTCCGCACGCGCGGCAGGGCCCTCGATGAGGACCACCTGGTCGGCTCGGACATCATCCTGCCCCCGCCCGACGTCTCGCTGGAGGAGGCCCGGCAGGAGTTCCAGGGCGAGGGTCTGATCCCGGGGTAGCTCGCCGGGCGGCCGCACCCGCCTGGATCCAGCACGATCAGCCGTGGTCCGCCCCGGCCCACGACGACACGCGGCCGAGGCACCTCTCGGAGCCCCGGCCGCTCAGGACGTCGCGACGTGTGCTGCAGCGCCTATGCGGTCGCGGCCTGCTCCGCCGGCGCCTGCACCCACTTCGACACGCACGGGATCTTCGAGGTGTCGCAGCGGTCGCGGTACTTGTTGGCGATCTCGGTGACCTCGGTGAGCAGATCGTCGCGCAGCGTGATCGGGTGCAGCCCGAGCTCGAGCAGGTGGTCGTTGGACACGAACAGCTCGTTCTCGGCGGCCTCCTTGCGCGGGTTGTCGACGTAGTCGATCTCGGCGTGGGTGAGCTCGGCGACGAGCTTGGCCAGGTCACGGACGCGGTGGGTCTCGGTCATCTGGTTGAACACCTGGACGCGCTCGCCGATCTCCGGCGGGTTCTCGATCGCGAGCTGGATGCAGCGCACGGTGTCCTGGATGTGGATGAATGCGCGGGTCTGACCACCGGTGCCGTGGACGGTGAGCGGATAGCCGACCGCCGACTGCATGAGGAAGCGATTGAGCACCGTGCCGTAGTCGCCGTCGTAGTCGAAGCGGTTGATCAGCCGCTCGTCCAGCCGGGTCTCCTGGGTCTGGGTGCCCCACACGATGCCCTGGTGCAGGTCGGTGACGCGGGTGCCGTCGTTCTTGTTGTAGAAGGCGAACAGCAGCTGATCCTGCGTCTTGGTCATGTGGTAGATCGAGCCCGGGTTGGGCGGGTAGAGGATCTCCTGGCGGATCTCCTCGCCGTCGTCGGTGTCGATCTTGATCTCCAGGTAGCCCTCGGGGATCTTGATGCCGGCGGTGCCGTAGCCGTAGACGCCCATCGTGCCGAGATGGACGACGTGGGGGTTGACGCCGGACTCGACGACCGCGGCCAGCAGGTTGTGCGTCGCGTTGACGTTGTTGAAGACCGTGTAGCGCTTGTGCCACGAGCTCTTCATCGAGTACGGCGCGGCGCGCTGCTCGGCGAAGTGCACGACCGCGTCGGGCTGGTAGTCGCGGATCAGGTCCAGCATCACGCGGTAGTTCTCGGCGACGTTGAAGCGGTAGAACGGGATCTCCGAGCCGGTCAGCTCGCGCCACGCCTCAAGGCGAGTCCCGATCGGACGGATCGGGGTCAGCGAGTCGGCCTCGAGCTCGATGTCGGCGTTGCGGCGAGCGAGGTTGTCGACGATCGCGACATCGTGGCCGGAGGCGGAGAGATGCAGCGAGGTCGGCCATCCACAGAAGCCGTCGCCGCCGAGAATCAGGATGCGCAAGATATCTCCCTGGTGCGGAACGTAGTGCCGGCGTCCGCTCCATGGACGGCGCCGAACGAAGGGCGCGGCCGCGACCGCAGAGGGCCGTCGATCAGCCGAGCACGTGAGGGTAGCGCACGGTGCGGCGGCGCCCCGCAACAGCACATGCGCTCCTAACCCGCGCGCGTGGGTGCGCGGCGGTCGGCCGGGGGACGCCTCAGGCGGCCGAGAACAGCTCGCGGCCGACCGCCGCCAGCCGGTCGAGTCGCAGCGCCAGTGGGGGATGGGTGGGGAAGATCGTCGCGACGGTCCGGGGCGCATCGACCGGCATCAGCGAGAGCACCGTGAGCTCGCCGCAGACGGCCCGGCGGGCGCCCTCGTCCAGCTGGTCGAGCGCTCCGCCGATCGCCCGGAGGGCCGCGGCCACGCTCTCGGAGCCGCTCAGCAGCAGGAACGCGGCCCGGTCGGCGGCCAGCTGGCGATGGCGGGAGAGGGCCTGGATGGTCACGTAGGAGATGACGAACAGCAGGCCGGAGAGAACCACGACCACGGGCCACGGCTGATCCTCCCGCCCGGCCCGATGCGGCAGGCTCCGGTCGAGCTCGACGAGCAGCGCCGCCATCGCCGCCCAGACGCTGCCGAGGGTGATCAGCACGACGTTGCGGGAGGCGACGTGCGCGAGCTCGTGGGCCAGCACCGCCTCCAACTCACCATCGTCGAGCAGGTCCAGCAGCCCGCGGGTGACGCACACCGTCGCGTTGAGTGGGCTGCGCGCCACGGTGAACACGTTCGGGACCTCGGTGTCGATCAGCGAGAGGCGGACCACCGGCCGGTCGGCGAGCACGCACACCCGCTCCATCGCCGCGTGCAGCTCGGGCATCTGTCCAGGACCGACGGGCCGGGCGCCGAGCGCGCTGAAGATCATCCGCTCGGTACCGAGATAGTGGGCCAGGACGAGCACCGCGATGATCACCGCGATCGCCACGACGCCAACGTGGCAGGCGACAAGCAGGGCGATGATCAGCACGTAGATGCCGACCTGCAGCAGGGCCGCGAAGGCCATCCGCGCCTTGAGGCGGCGGTCACGGCCGATCGACCTCGGGCCGCGGCTTTGCACGGGTTCATGTTCGCAAAGTGACATTTCGGATCCGGGCCTCAAGTTCTCCTCCCGCATGCCGATCGAGAGAGCAATGCGTGCGACCCGTGCATATCTTGCAGGTATCGGCACCGCCGGCGCGCTGGCGCTCGGCGCAGCCCTGGTGTTCGCCGCCGCGAGCGCGATCATCGCCTTCCGCGGATGGCCCGGCACGGTCGGCTCCAGCGGCCCCGCGCGCCAGGTTCTCACCGTGACCCCTCCGCCCAGCCCCGTCGCACGGCGCGTCGCCCACATCTCCACCACCGCCAACCGGACCGCGACGATCCGTCACCAGGCGACCTCGGGCGCCCGTCGCGCTGCAACTCACGCCACGGCACCCACGACGCGCGCCCGTCACGGCGCACATACCGTGACGGGCACCCACCACCAGGCGACGACCACCCCGCGGACGACCACTCACCCGGGCCGGCCGACCCATCCGGCGCGCCACACGACTCGCCATACCCACCGCGGCGGGCCGCTGCACTCCAAGTCCTATCCGACGAACACGACGTCGACGACGAGCGGTCCCGCCACCACTCCGCCGGTCTCGACGGCGCCGACGGTCACCACCGCGGTGACGACGGCACCGACGTCGACCACGTCGACGACGACCACCACCTCCCCCGTGGGAACCAAGGTGGGGCTCGGCCATGGTCACACGGTCACGATCGTCCAGACGACGAGCACACCGACCACGACCACCACCTCAACGACGCCGACGATCGGCACGACGTCGACGAGCACCTCCACCACCGCCGGAGGCTGGACCATCACCAGCGCGACGCCGACGACGACCACGTCGCAGACGTCGACCTCGGCGGGCGGGAACTAAGCCCTCCGCGCCGCAGGACGCAGGGGCGTGGCCGGCCGCATATCGTGTCGGCCGTGTCCACGACGGTCTCCGAGCTCTCCCACATCGCGCCGGCCGGCACGCGGATCGACGCACGAGGTCGTCTGACGCTCGGCGGCTGCGACGCCGTCGAGCTTGCACGCGAGTTCGGCACGCCGGCCTACGTCGTCGTCGAGCAGGACATCCGCGAGCGAGCGCGGGCGTTCAGGGATGGTCTGGCCGCCCGTCACCGCGACGGGGACGTCCTGTACGCCTCCAAGGCGTTCCCCTGCACCGCGGTGTACCGGCTCCTCGCCGAGGAAGGCCTCGCCTGCGATGTCGCCTCGGGCGGCGAGCTCGCGCTGGCGCTCGCGGGCGGCTTCGACGCGGCGCGGATCTACCTGCACGGAAACGCCAAGTCCGCGACCGAGCTGCAACAGGCGATCGACGCCGGCGTCGGCCACATCGTGCTCGACTCCGCCTCGGAGATCGAGCGGCTGTCGGTGATCGCCGCCGAGCGCGGTGTCGTGCAGGACGTGCTGGTGCGGGTCACGCCGGACGTCGCGGGGGAGACGCACGCTGCGATCTCCACCGGCCAGGCAGACTCCAAGTTCGGCTTCTCGCTCGAGGGCGCGCGCGCCGCGATCGAGACGCTCGACGACATCCCCTCGCTACGGCTCGTCGGCCTTCACGCCCACATCGGCTCACAACTGTTCTCCGTCGAGCCGTTCCGCGAGGCGGTCCGCGCGCTCGCCGGGCTCGGCTCATTCCCGGTGTACAACCTCGGCGGGGGACTGGCGGCGGCGTATCTGGCCTCCGACGAGCCACCCTCGATCGACTCCTATCTGACCGCGCTGATCGACGCCGCGCACCGGTATCTCGGCTCCGGCGTGCGCCTCCTGCTCGAGCCCGGGCGGGCGCTGGTCGCCAACGCCGGCGTGACGCTGTACACCGTCGAGTCGGTCAAGCGCAACGTTTCCACGTGGGTTGCGGTCGACGGCGGGATGTCGGACAACCTGCGACCGATGCTCTACGGCGCGGAGTACCGGGCATTGATCGCTGATCGCGCTGAGGCCGCCGCCGACGTGCGCTGCCATCTCGCCGGCAAGCACTGCGAATCGGGCGACGTGATCATCCGCGACGCGCTGCTCGCCGACCCGCGGGTGGGCGACACGGTCGCGGTGCTCGCGACGGGTGCCTACGGCCATGCGATGGCGAGCAACTACAACGGCGCGCTGCGGCCGCCGATCGTCTTCTGCGACTCCGGGCGGGCCCGCGTCGTCGTGCGCCGGGAGACATACTCCGACCTGATGAGCCGGGACGTCTCATGAGCGCACGCGGGGCCGGGCGATGAGTGCCTTCCGGGTCGGCCTGCTCGGCCACGGCACCGTCGGCGCCGCGTTTGCCGAGCTGCTGCCCGCGCGCGCCGACCGGATCGAGCAGATCACCGGCTTGCGGCCCGAGCTCTCCGGAGTGATCACGCGTTCGCGCGGCGGGACGTTCGAGGAGCTGCTCGAGGGCTCGGACCTGATCGTCGAGCTGATGGGCGGCATCGAGCCGGCGCGCACCTGGCTGCTGGAGGCGATGCGCGCGGGCAAGCACATCGTGACCGCCAACAAGCAGCTGCTCTCCCATCACGGCGAGGAGCTGTGGGACGTCGCGCGCGAGCAGGGGGTGCAGCTGCGCTTCGAAGGTGCGGTGGCCGGCGTGGTGCCGGTGATCCGAGTGCTGCAGGAGTCGCTGGCCGGCGCCGAGGTCGATCGCGTCTCAGGGATCGTCAACGGCACCACCAACTTCATCCTCACCGAGATGGCCCGCACCGGGTCGGACTTCGCAACCGTCTTGGGTGAGGCGCAGCGACTCGGTTACGCCGAGGCCGATCCGACCGACGACGTCACCGGCCGCGACGCCGCGGCAAAGATGGCGATCATCGCGCGGCTCGCGTTCGAGACGCCGGTACACATCGACCAGGTGATGTATGAGGGGATCGAGGAGATCACGCCGGACGACCTGGAGTACGCACGTGACCTGTCGCTCGGGCTGAAGCTCATCGGAACCGCCGAGCGGGTCGGCCCGGACGCGCTCTCGGTCCGCGTCCATCCGGCGTTCCTGTACCCGGGGCACCCGCTCGCGTCGGTCAACGGGCCGTTCAACGCGGTCACGGTCGAGTCGGCGTCGATCACCGAGATCACGATGTCGGGCCCGGGCGCCGGAGGGCCGCAGACGGCGAGCGCCGTCCTGGGCGACGTGATCAGCGCGATGATCCCGCCCGCGTCGGTCCCCCCGGCGCACGAATCGCTGAAGATCTCCTCCGATGTCTCCTCGGCGTTCTACCTCTACCTCGAGGTCGCCGACGAGCCGGGAGTTCTGTCGGCGGTCGCCGCGGTGCTCGGCGAGCACGGCGTGTCGGTCAAGTCGGTCGTGCAGAAGGGCCTGATCGAGGGTGCGGCGCGGATGGTGATGGTCGTGCATCGCGTGGCCGAGGCCCGGTTCTATGAGGCGATGGCCCAGATCGCAGAGCTTCCGCCCGTGCGCGCGCGCCCGCGGGCGATCCGGGTCGTCGAGGAGCAGTTCGGCTAGCTGCGATGCCGGGACTGATCGAGCGATACCGGGCGCGGCTGCCGTTCGCCGAGACCGATCCGGTCGTCTCCCTGCACGAGGGCTCGACGCCGCTCGTCCACGCTCCCCGGCTCTCCGAGCGCGTCGGAGCCGACGTATGGCTGAAGCTCGAGGGGCTGAATCCGACCGGCAGCTTCAAGGACCGCGGGATGACCTGCGCGGTCTCCGCCGCGGTGCGCGAGGGCTCCCACGCAGTCGTCTGCGCCTCGACGGGCAACACGGCGGCGAGCGCGGCGGCCTACGCCGCGCGCGCCGGCCTGCGCTGCGCGGTGATCGTCCCGGAGGGCAAGATCGCCACCGGCAAGCTCGCCCAGGCGCTCGCCTTCGGCGCCCAGGTCGTGTCGCTGCGTGGGAACTTCGATCGCGCGCTCGAGCTCGTTCGCGAGCTCGCCGCCGAGCACCCGATCTCGCTCGTCAACTCGGTCAACGAGTTCCGCATCGAGGGACAGAAGACCGGCGCCTTCGAACTGGCCGAGGATCTCGGCGGTGAGCTCGATGCGCTCTGCATCCCGGTCGGGAACGCGGGCAACATCACCGCGTACTGGCGGGGGTTCACCGAGCTCGGTATGTCGCCGAAGATGTTCGGCTTCCAGGCCGCGGGCGCGGCGCCGCTCGTCGACGGCGCCCCGGTCGCCCACCCCGAGACGGTCGCCAGCGCAATCCGCATCGGCAACCCGGCTCGCTGGGAGGACGCGATGAATGCGATGACGCGCTCCGGCGGCGCGGTCAACAAGGTGACCGATGAGCAGATCCTCGACGCCTACCGGCTGCTGGCGAGCACCGAGGGCGTGTTCTGCGAGCCCGCCTCCGCCGCGTCGGTGGCCGGGTTGATCGCCCACGGTGCGGGAGGCGCCCAGCGGATCGTGTGCGTGCTCACCGGCAACGGGCTCAAGGACCCCCAGACGGCGCTGGAGCAGGCCGGCGGCGTGCTCGCCTGCGAAGCCGAGATCGGCGCGCTCGAGCACGCGGTCCTCGGAGCTGGATGACGCACGCCGCCGACTTTCAGGCGGGGTGGGCGGGGTCTGAGTCCGAGCAGAGGCGACCTGCGTGAGCCTCGGCCGCCGCCGGGTCGTCCGCGTCCCCGCCTCGACTGCGAATCTCGGCCCCGGGTTCGACGTGATGGCGGCGGCGCTCGCGCTGGCGCTCGAGGTCGAGGTGGTCGAGACCGGTTCGTTCGCGGTGCACACCGAGCTTGACGTCCCGCGCGACCGCTCCAACTTGATCGTCCGGGCCTTCGAGTCCCTGCATCCGGCCGATGACTTCCAGTTCCGGATCGACTCGCAGATCCCGCTCAGCGGCGGCCTCGGCTCGAGCGCGGCTGCGATCGTCGCGGGCGTCGTCGCTGCCGACCACCTGTTCGAGCTCGATGCCGATCTGATGGCCGCCGCGACCGCCCTGGAGGGCCACGCCGACAACGTGGCCGCCGCGCTGCATGGCGGATTCGTCATCTGCCAGGGCGATCGCGTCCACCGGCTCGATCCCCCGATGGGTCTGGAGGCGCTGCTCGTGGTTCCGGACGAGCCGGTGCGCACGACGCTCGCCCGTGCAGCGCTTCCGGCGGAGGTTCCGATGGTGGATGCGGTCTCAAATCTCGCATCGATCGCAACTCTTACCCTCGGCCTGAGCCTTGGTGACTACGATTGCATCGCCGACGGGCTGGGCGATCGGCTGCATCAGCCTCATCGCGCGCATCTGTTCCCTCGTTCGGCGGAGCTCGTCCGACGGGCGCCGGAGCTCGGGGCGCTCGGAGCGACGATCTCCGGTGCCGGACCGACCGTTCTCGTGTGGTGCCGCTTCGAGCAGACGGGCGCGGTCATGGAGCGGCTGCAGTCGGAGGCCGAGGGTTGGGGCGCCGTCCTCAGGGCGCCGTTCGAGCCGCACGGCGCCGACGTGCGGGAGCTCTGAGCCGGGCTCAGCGCAGGAAGCGCCCGACCCAGACGTCGAGCCCGAGCGAGCGAGCGGGCCCCTCGCCGCCCACCCGGAAGCGGGCGGCGGTTCCGGGCGCCTCGTCGAGCAGCCGCTCGACGAGGCGGTGGCCCTCGGGGTCCTCGCTACCGCGTCGCAGCCAGTCATCGAGGTCGAGTTCGATTCCGACGATCGTCTCGCCGTCGGGCGTCAGGCCCGCCCGCAGGGCGAGCGCCTGCAGGCGCTCTTGGGTGAGCGAGGCCCAGTGCGACGGATCCCGCAGCCGCTCGATCTCCTGGGACCACGCAATGGCGCTCGGATCGTCGTCGGCGAGGTGGTCGGCGACGACGATCGCCCCACCCGGCCGCACGACGCGGGCGAGCTCCTCGAGCAGCCGGCCGGGCACGGGGATGTGATGCAGGGAGAAGCGTGTGATCGCGCCGTCGAAGGACGCCTCCGCCAACCCTGTCCTCGTCGCATCACCGACCGCGAAGGTCGCGTTCTCCACTCCGGCGTCGGCGGCGCTCTGCTCCGCCAGCCGCACCATCGCGGGTGTGAGGTCGATGCCGTGGACGGTGCGCGCGTGAGGGGCGAGCCGGCGGCTGATGACGCCTGGGCCGCACGCGGCCTCGAGCCAGGCATCCGACGCGTTCGGGGCGGCGAGGGCCAGCATCGCGTCGAGCAGGCCCGCGTCGTTGGCGGCGCTTGAGCGGTTGAACCCCTCCGCCTGGGCGGTGAAGGCTCCGGTCAGCGCGCGATCGTGGTGGGGGTGCGCGTCGGGAATGGGCGAGGTCGCGTCGTGGTCCACCGTCGACGATACTGCCAGCGACCCCCGCCTGCCCTGACCACTGGAGGAGCACTGATGTCCGCTGAAGCGATGTTCGTGGCGGGCGAGTGGCGCCCGTCGCTGAGCGGCGAGACGACGACCTCGACGAGCCCCGCGACCGGCGAGTCGATCGCCGAGATCCCGGCCGGGGATCGTGAGGACGCTCGGGGGGCAATCACCGCCGCACGCGCCGCTGCCGGCGCATGGGGGAGGCTCACCGCGTTCGAGCGGGCCGCGAAGATGCACGCGGTCGCTGACCTCGTCGAGGCGCGCCGCAGCGAGCTCGCGCACACGCTGACGCTCGACCAGGGCAAGCCATTGCACGCCGAGGCCTATGACGAGATCGACGAACTCGCCGAGTACTGGCGCATGGCTGCCGAGGACGCCAAGCGCCTCTCCGGCACGCTGGCGAACTCGTTCTCGCCAGGCAAGCGGGTGCTCCTCGCCCGTCGTGCGCGGGGGGTCGTGGGCGTGATCTCGCCCTGGAACTGGCCCTACACGATGCCCGCGGAGCTCATCGCCCCTGCGCTGGCGTGCGGCAATGCGGTCGTCTGGACGCCCGCTCCGACGACAGCGCTGTGCGCGATCGAGCTCGCGCGTTGCGTGGCCGACGCCGACCTGCCGCCCGGGGCGTTCAACCTGGTCACGGGACCCGGGCCGCTGGTCGGCGACGAGATCGCGCGTCATCCCGGCGTTGACGGTGTCGGCTTCATCGGTTCGACCGCGACCGGGCGCCAGGTCGCCGCGGCGGCGGCCGGCAAGGCGGTGCTGCTCGAGATGGGTGGCAACGGGCCCGTCGTGGTGCTCGGGGACGCCGATCTCGACGCGGCGGTCGAAGCGACGCTCACGGCGTGCTTCCTGTGCGCCGGGCAGAGCTGTACCGCCGGTGAGCGGATCCTGGTCGAGCGCTCGGTCCACGACGAGTTCGTCGACAAGCTCGCGCGCGCGGTCACCGAGCGGATCGTGCTTGGCGACCCATTCGCCGAGGCCACGACGATGGGGCCGCTGAACAACGAGCCGGTTGCGGCCAAGATGGACGAGCACGTCGCGGACGCGCGCGAGCGCGGCGCCCGCGCGCTGTGCGGCGGGGCGCGAGCAGACGGCTTTCCGACCGACCTCTACTGGGAGCCGACGGTCCTGAGCGGAGTCGACACGGCGGCCCGCGTGGCGGTCGAGGAGACGTTTGGGCCGGTCGCCCCAGTGGTGGCGATCGATGGACTGGACGACGCGATCGATCTCGCCAACCGCTCGCCCTATGGGCTGCTGGCGGCGATCTTCACCGCCGACCTTGCCGCGGGACTGCGGTTCGCCGATGAGGTGCGCACCGGCTGGGTGAACATCAACGAGTCCTCCAACTACTGGGAGTCCCACCTCCCGTTCGGCGGTCGCGCCGGATCCGACAGCGGGATCGGGCGCGTCGGCGGCGCCCACGTGATGGAGTCGTTCACCGAGTTGCAGACGATCACGATCACGCCCGCCGCTGAATGTTGACGCCGCCCGTCGCCGTTGGCGTGGGCGAATCGGTCAGTCGCCGGCGATCTCGGCGGTGGCCGGGGCAGCCGGGGTGGGCGGGGTGGGCGGGCCGATCAGTGCGCGCAGGGCGCGCCGGCCGCGCTGGATCCCCAGTCGCCGCAGCAGCTCGTCGGCGATCGCCAGGTAGTCGGTGCCGAGGTCGGGGCGGTAGTCGATGATCGACAGGGCACGCTCGGCCGACTCGGCGTAGGCGATCGAGGAGCGGATCGTCGTCTCGAGCAGCTTCTCGCCGAAGTGAGAGCGCAGCGACTCGAACGCCTCGCGCGAGTGCCGGGTGCGCATGTCGGCGATGTTGAGCATGATCCCGAGCAGCTCGAGATCGGGATTGAGCGTCTCCCGCGCAAGCTCGATCACCTCCAGCGCCTGCTCGACGCCCTGCAGCGCGAAGTACTGCGCCTCGGCGGAGAGCAGCGCATGATCGGCCGCGACGAGCGCGTTGACGGTGAGCAGCCCGAGTGCCGGCGGGCAGTCGATCAGCACCAGGTCGTATTCGCCCGAGACCTCGCGGAGCGCCTTCTTGAGGGTGAGCTCGCGGCCCATCTTGCCGCCGAGCGCGAGCTCGGCCTCGGCGAGGTTCAGGTTGGCCGGGATCACGCCGTCGTGGATGGCGGCGGTCGCCTTCGCCCGGCCGGAGAGCACGTCGCCGATCGTGGGCGACACGTCCGGATCGACGTCGAGATAGTCAGAGAGGTTGCCCTGCGGATCGAGGTCGACGGCCAGCACGGAGAGGCCGACGCGCCGGTACACGTCGGTCAGTGTGCGCACCGTCGTCGTCTTACCGGTGCCGCCCTTCTGGGAGAGGACCGCGATCGTCTCGGCCATTCGCGCGCACTATAGGCGCGGGTGGCCGAGCCGATGTGTGACCCCGGTTACGCGTGTGAGGCGTCGGCGCTCGAGTCGGGCGAGCGCTGATAGCGCATCCCGGAGATCGCCGGTACGTCGATGAAGTGGAGGTGGTGGCGCCCGATGACGACCTCGTCGCCGTCGGCGAGCGTTGACCACTCGACCCGCTCGCCGTTGACGAACACGCCGTTGAGGCTGCGGTCGTCGAGCACGCGCAGGCCGTCGGGCTGGCGCACGATCAGCGCGTGTCGCCGGGAGACGGTCGGATCGTCGAAGCGGATGTCGGCCGCGAGGCTGCGTCCGATCCGCGTCCACTCGCGGGTCAGTGCATACGCAATCGGGTCATCGTCGGAGCGATACACGATGTACTGCCCAGGATCCGTGAGCGCTCCGCGGATCTCGCCGAGCCAGGAGGCATCTTCGACGGTGGTTCCGCCGAGATCGAGCAGCGGCTGCTGCGAGGTCGTGAACAACGATGCCCGGACGAACTCGGTCCCACCGCAGTTGGGGCAGGTGGGCAGTTCGTGAGCCGCGTCCAGCGACACCGGTGCGTCACACTCCGTGCAACGGAAAGTCCCTGTCCCGGCAACACTTCCTGAGGTCCAAGCTTTCATCGACCGACTCCTTGGGGCAATGGACTGGCGGGCGACGGCTCCGGGGCGAAACCGTCGGGCGCCTCGGCGTGTCCGCTGATTGTAGCCCTCGAGGCGCTAAGTGAAACTAAAGAGGTCGGAAGTCTCGGCGAATGTTCAGGGCCTTTCGTCCAGTGGTTGGGCGAACTCGCCCAGGGCCCGTTTCCGGCAGGATCGCCATCTGCGACTACGAATACAGCGCCCATGGCGACGTCCGCCCAGGACATGCTGGAGCTCGAGTTGGCGCTGCTGCGGCGCGGCCTGGATGAGCGTCTGGCCGGCGCCTCGGAGCGCTGCACGAGCTGCCACCGCACGCCGCTGGTCGGAGAGCGGATCTACGAGTACCCGACCGGCGAGCAGGCCTGTGAGCTCTGCCGGCGGCGCCGGCGGAGCACCCCCGCCGGCTCGCACGTTGTGCACGGACCGGAGTTCGGGCACACGATGCGGATCACCGACACGCGGGCTGCTGCCTAGGCGCATCACGGTCGTCCGGCCCAGGGGGCGACGGGACGGCGGGACGGCGCACGGTCCATCTAAGATCCCGCGCCGTGGAGCCGTTCACCATCACGACGACGATCAATCGCCCGCGCGAGGAGATCTACGAGTACCTCGCCGATATCGCCAATCACGCGGAGTTCTCCGATCACTACATGGTCGACTGGCATCTCACCCGCGTGGACTCCTATGGCGTGGGTGCCGGGGCGTCGTTCCGCTCCAAGATGCCCCGCAATCGCTTCGCCTGGGGCGACATGGTGATCGCCGAGATGCAGGCTCCGTTCCGGATTCTCGCCCACGGCCGTGGAGGCAAGTACAACCGCATCCGGATGCTGGCGGTGTACACACTGCAGCCCGCGCCCGGCGGGACACGCGTGCAGTACACCTACGAGACCCAGCCCCACATGCCCTCCGACAAGCTGCTGGAGATCGCAGGCGGTCGCTCCTGGCAGAAGCGCAAGTCCCAGCGCGCGCTGCGCCGGCTGCGCTCGATCCTCGAGGATGACCGCGAGCGCGGCGCCCGGGCCGGCTACGCCGAGGAATGACCCGCAATCGCCGTCAGCAGACGGACCGCCGGGCGGGCGCTCGGTGATGCGTCCGTCCACCCCTCGGCGTTAGACTTCCGCCGCCGTGAGTCACCCGCGCTTTTGCATCGCAGCCGCCGCGCTCGCCCTCGCCATCGGGGCGTCTGGCTGCGCGACCTCGAGCTACGACACCGCGCATCAGACGGCGTACGAGCGCCAGCACAGCATCCTCGTCGGCCACGAGGTCGCCGACAACAACGACGACGGCACCTACGTCTCGGCCGGACCGATCACTTACCAGCTCGAGATCTCCCGGGTGCTCAACCCGTGGGGCGCAGAGGACAGCCAGTACTTCAAGGGCCTGCCCAAGGGGACCTCGGCGTTCCACATCAAGCCCGATCAGCTCTGGTACGGCGTCTTCCTATGGGCCAAGAACCAGCACCATGCTGCTCATTGGACGAGCGACAAGTTCGAGATCACCGACACGCTTGGGCGCGTCTACCGGCCGGTCAGGCTGAATCCCAACGTCAACCTGCTCGCGTGGACCTCGCGCAAGCTCGTCTACGGAGACACCGAGCCGAGCCAGGACTCGGTCGCCTCCACCTTCGGCAGCGGAGGCAAGATCGTGCTGTTCAAGCTGAACACCTCGATCTACTCCAACCGGCCGCTCACGCTCTGGATCCTCTCGCCGGCCGGCAAGCGGATCGGCGAGATCTCGCTCGACCTCTAGCCGGCCAGGCGCGCGCTCACTGAGCGAGCGCTGACTCGAGCACTGCCTTCACCGCGGGTGCGGCGGTCGCCGCTCCGTAGCCCGCGCCCGGGAACAGCGCGGAGACGACGACCTTCGGGTCGTTTGCCGGCGCGAACGCGACGAACCACGAGTCGGTGTTCTTCGGGTTGTTCGACGCCGACTTGCTCGCGGTGTCGCGCAGCTCGGCCGTCCCCGTCTTGCCCGCCACCTGGACGCCGGGGATCTGCGCGGGCACTCCGGTCCCGTACTCGATCACCGCGACCATCATCTGCTTGACCTCGCCCGCGACCTTGGCGCTCGTGACGTGGACGAAGCGCGGCTGTGCGGTCGCCGACAGGGTCGGGATCGGCCGCCGGCCGCCGTTGGCGATCGCCGCCGCCACATCGGCCATCTCCAGCGGCGTGGCGAGCACCTGGCCCTGGCCGATCGCCGAGGAGCCGACCGACACGTCCGATCCGATGTCCGTGGCCGACGGGATCGTCGACTCGTCGGCGCCGAGGATCGAGGGCGTGTGGTCGAACCCGAACCGCTGCGCGGTGGCCACCAGTCGCTTGGCGCCCACCTTCACCCCGAGGGGCGCGTACACCGAGTTGCAGGAGGTTGCAAACGCGTAGATCAGCGTCCCGCCGCACACCTCGCCGCCCGCGTTCTGCAGGGTGTAGCCATCGATCGTCGCGCCCGACTGCTGGGGGAACTCGGTGCTGAGCTTCGCCAACCCCGCCTGTAACGCGGCGGTCGCGGTGATGATCTTCATCGTCGACCCGGGCGGCTGCGGGGCATCGTAGGCGAGCCCGTCGAGCGCCTCCACGGCTCCGGTGCGCGGATCCATGACCGCCATGCCCGCGTAGCGGTTGGCGAGCGCGTCGATCGCGTCGGCCTCGAGCGTGGTGCTGATCGTCGTGTGCACCGCGGGCGAGGCGACCGCCTTGGAGCGGGCGAGCGTGCGCCCGCCGCGGATCACGCCGTCCGCCAGCAGCGCGCCGCCGGGCCGGCCGGCGAGGCGGTCCTGGAACGTCCGCTCCAAGCCGTCGAGGCCGACCTTGGCGCTCTTCGGGTAGCCGAGCGCCGCGTAGTGGGCGCGCTCGGCGGCGGGGATCGCGCCCAACACCCCGACGACGGCGTCGGCGGTCGTCGGGTCCGGGCTCGTCCGGGCGGCGCCCTGCGCGAGCGCGACTCCGTTGGACGACAGCAGCGTGGCGCGCGTCGGCAGCGTCGTGCGCCGCGCGAGCGATTCGCCGGGATGCAGGCCCGGGAACAGGATCGAGCTCTCCAGGTGGATCCGGGCGCCCGGCCCAGAGCCCGTCAGCGCCAGATCGAGCGTCTCATGCAGAGTCCCCCACAGCCGTGTCGAGACCACCATGCGGATCAGTGCGCGGCCCGAGCCGACCTGCTCGATACCGACCATCCGCAGCGAGCGCATCGTGGCCGTCCGCTCGGTGGCGGCCACCTCGGCCGAGAACGCGGAGGCGCTCACCTGGGAGCGGGACCCGGAGTCCAACAGCCCGTACATCCGGGTCACGTCGCCGTGGGTCCAGAGCGTCACATAGCGGGTGACGAGCCGCTTCTCGTCTCGCGCCGGGCCCCCGCCGACGATCGCCCCGGCGGCGAACGCGGCGAGCGCCAGCACGACCACCGGGCCCGAACGCGTGAGCAGCCGCCGGCGGCGACTGGTGCGGCGCCGCACGGGAGGCCGGCCACGCGCCGTGATCACCCCGCCCTCGTTCATGATGCGGGCAACGGTAGTCAATGGCGCGTGGACCCGGCCTGGTCTCGCCATGTTCATCGCCGCACGGTCGTTGCCAGCGCTCATAATCTCCCGGCGTTGTCCATGCTCGACTGGGTGATCCTCGGCTTCACCGCGCTGCTGGCTCTCTATGGCTATGCGCAGGGGTTCGTCGTCGGTGCGCTGTCGCTGATCGGCTTCGCGGTCGGGGCGTTCCTCGGCACCCGGATCGCGCCGCTGCTGCTGCACAGCGGCGACCGCTCGACCGACGCGCCGCTGTTCACGCTCGTCGGCGCGCTCCTGGTCGGCGGCGTCTGCGCGAGCGGCCTGGAGGCGTTCGGCGGCCGGATGCGCGACCGGATGCGCCTGCCGGGCTTCCGCGCCCTCGACGGCCTGCTCGGCGCGCTGCTCACCGGGTGCGTGGCGCTCGGCATCGCGTGGATCGCCGGTGCGGTGGCCCTCGACAGCTCCAGCTCGCGGCCGCTGCGCTCCGACATCGACCGTTCCCAGATCCTGCGCGCGCTGGACCACGTGCTGCCGCCCTCGCAGCTCGTGCTCGGCGCGCTCTCCCACTTCGACCCGCTCCCGACCGTCCACGGCCCGGCCGCCGACGTCGGGGCGCCGTCGGCCGCAATCCTCGCGACCGCCGGAGCGCGCACCGCACGCGAGAGCGTCGTCAAGGTCTACGGCATGGCCTGCGGCCTGGGCATCGAGGGCAGCGGCTGGGTGGTCGCGCCCGACCTGATCGTCACCAACGCCCACGTCGTCGCCGGTGAGCGCGACACCGAGATCCAGCTCCACGGCACCGGAGGAGCGATCCCGGTGACCGTCGTCGCCTTTGACGTCCGTGACGACCTCGCCGTGCTGCGGGTGCGAGCGCTGGGCCTTCCGCCGCTCTCCATGGCTTCCAACCCGCGCACCGGCGAGTCGGCCGCGATCCTCGGCTACCCGCTCGACGGCCCCTTCCGGGAGCGCGCCGGCCGGCTGGGCCAGACCCAGCAGGTCGACACCCAGGACGCCTACGGCAAGGGCCACGTGATGCGCCAGATCACCGCCCTGCGCGGCGTCGTGAAGCCGGGCAACTCCGGCGGGCCGCTGGTCGACGCTCAGGGACAGGTGCTGGCCACCGTGTTCGCGGCGATCACCGGCACCTCGCGGCCCGGTGGGTTCGCCATCCCCAACTCGGTGGTCTCGGCGGTGGTGGGCCAGGCGAGGTTGCGGGCGGCGCCGGTGGCGACGGGGCACTGCGCGGAGTGAGGCTTGTGGTGGTCTCCGTGGGCGCTGGGTGGTAGCGCGGCGGGAGCACAAGTGCGCCCCGCACTTGGACAGGTGGTGGGTCGTCCGAGGGTCGTGGACGGTGATTTGTACGTTTTGGGCGCTCATCGAGCCCAGATCGGCCAATCTTGCGGTCCGCGCCGGCCGCCGGGGGCAGTCCGAGGTGCCGGACAGTAAGGAGCGGCGTCTTTCACCGACTCGCCGCATTCGCTGAGGTCGTGTGGGTGATCGGCGTCGCTCCGCAGACCGGATCACCCACCCGCCCGAACCCGGAGTTGCCAGTGGGTGAAGATCCCCACCCTGAGGTCACGATCGCGCACCGTCCCGTCCGCGCGCCTTCGAGAGTCCCAAATGGCCCGTCGTCGGGCACACGAAGTGGGCTCCGACGGCATGCCACCCAGCCACCTGCCGAAACCCGGCAACGCGGCGGATCAAGTTGAGGCAGGAGGGTGGACAGCCGGCCCCCGGCCCCCCACGGACCCGGAACCGACTGTCACTCCCTCCATCCCCCGATGCGCTTTGCGGAAAGCGCCCAGGCGGGCGGCGGTCTGCACGCCGCCCGCCGTTATGCGCTCACTGCCCCCGGTCGCACCTGCGTCATCTGACTCACCACATCTGCCCCAACTGCCCCCAGGAGCTCAGGGTGGTGATGCGCGATGTGCGACTGCGCCGCCTCGAAGAGCTCGCCCCGGCTGTTGCCCACGAGTTGTGCCCCACACTCGCAGTACGCGATCCGGTTGTGCTCTTCAGTGGTGTCGGTCATGGTTCCTGACTGATGCCTGACGGCTATCCCGGTGACGACCGCCCTGGACGGCGGGCGCCACGTTGGTGACCTGACTCATGATCACGAGGCGGGACCCTGTCATGGTCCCGTTGGCGGTACGTTTCCATAACGTTGCCAGAGGTCCGGAGTACGAGGGAGAGGGCTCGGATCCAGCTCTGTGGGCGCCTGTCGATCGAGGTCGATGGGGCCGAGCTGGTTGATCGGTTGCGCGGCAGGCAGGTGCCGCTGCTGTTCGCCTACATGGTCTTGTGCCGCGACCGGGCGATGTCGCGCGACGAGCTCGCGGAGGCGATGTGGCCAGATTCCGCGCCGCGTTCCCAGGACGGGGCGCTGCGGACGTTGCTGTCGCGCTTGCGCTCCGCGCTCGGATCGGACGCGGTGGTCGGCCGCGACGAGGTCGCGCTCGAGCTGCCCGAGCCCGCCTGGATCGACATCGAGGCAGCGGCGGCGCAGCTGCCCCGCGCGTACGAGGCGCTCGATCGCCACGACGCGCGGGCGGCCTGGGCGCTCGCACAGGTGCCGCTCAACATCGCGGCGCGCGGGCTGCTGCCCGGCGTCAACACCAACTGGGTTGAGCCGCGGCGGCGCGATCTCGCCGAGCTGCGACTGCAGGCACTCGAGGTGATCGGCCGGGCGGGCCTCGAGCTCGGCGGCACCCAGCTCGGATCGGTCGAGCGGGCCGGCCGCGCCCTGATCGAGCTCGAGCGATTCCGCGAGTCCGGCTACGTACTGCTGATGGAGGCGCTCGCCGCCCAGGGCAACATCGCCGAGGGGGTGCGCGTGTTCGAACGGCTGCGCAGGCTGCTGCGCGACGACCTGGGGACCGCCCCGTCCCGGGAGGCGATCGCGGTGCACGAGCGGCTGCTCGGCACCGGCCCGGACGTGGCTCGCCGCTCGCGCCGGCACGACGACAAGCCGGGCGATGCGAGCGACGGCCAGACCGACCTGGAGCTGCCGGCCGCACTGCGCGCGCTCGCAGAGGACACGCTCGTCGGGCGGGAGGCCGAGCTCACCGCCATCCGCGATTGGTGGACGCGCGGGCGTGAACGGATGTTGCTGCTCGCCGGCGAGGCGGGTATGGGCAAGACCCGGCTGCAGGCAGAGCTCGCCTCCGAGGCCCACGGCTCGGGCGCGATCGTGCTGGCCGGCCATGCCCCCGATGAGGCGCTCGTGCCCTACCAGCCGCTGATCGAGGCGATCGGCCAGTTCGCGTTCGGTGCTCCGTCGAAGGCCCTGCGGGCGGTGATCAGGCGCACCGGCGAAGCGGGCGCCGACCTCGCGCGGCTGATCCCGGAGATCCGCCGCCGGGTGCCCGATCTGCCCCCACCGCGGGCGGGCGACCCGGACACCGATCGCTACCGCCTGTTCGAGGCGGTCGCCGATCTGCTGGGCTCGGTGGCGAGCGCGGGGCCGTTGCTGATCACGCTCGACGACCTGCACTGGGCCGACCGCCCGACGCTGCTCATGCTTCGCCACCTGCTGCGCTCACCGCAGGCGGTGAATCTGCGGATCCTCGGCGCCTACCGCACCGGCGAGCTCGGCGCTGGAGAGCTCACGGCGACCTTTGCGCCGCTGCGCCGTGAGGGGCTGCTGCGCGGGCTCGACGTCGGCGGTCTGGGCCGCGAGGACGCGGTCGAGCTACTGCGCCTGCGGGCCGGCGGCACCCCGTCGGCGGCGCTCGAGCGAGCGCTCTGCCAGGAGACCGAGGGCAACCCGCTGTTCCTCGCGGAGATCGTCCGCCACCTGCAGGAGTCCGGGGTTCCGCCACTGGAGGCCGGGCTCGGCGACCTGCGGCGCGTCGGCCTCCCCGACGACGTTCGGGCGCTCATCTCCCGGCGGCTGGCCCGGCTCAGCCCGGACGGGCTGGAGTGGCTGCGGGGCGCAGCGGTCATCGGCCTCGAGTTCGAAGCGTCGCTGCTGGAGGCGGTGCTCGGGTTCGACGAGGACCGGTTCCTGGAGGCGTTGGAGGAGGCCCTGGAGGCACGGCTGATCGCGGAGGCGCCCGGTGTCCAGGGCCGCTATGCGTTCTCGCATGCGCTGGTGCGCGAGACGCTGTACGCGGGGACCTCATCACCGCGACGGCTGCGGATGCACCACCGAGTCGGCCTCGCGCTCGAGGACCGGGCGACCGTCCGCACCGGTGGGCTCGACGGGGTGAGCGCCGCGACGGACGGCGAGATCACCGCGCTCGCGCATCACTTCACCCGCGCCGGCGATGCCCGCGACCCGGAGCGGGCCATCACCTATGCGCTGGCGGCCGGCCAGCAGGCGACGGCGATACTCGCTCACGAGGAGGCGGCCGAGCACTACGCGCGGGCATTGGAGGTGATCGACCGGACCGGCTCGCCGGCGGCGATGCGCGAGCGCCGGCTCGGGGTGCTGCTCGAGCTCAGTGAGGCGCGGCTGCGCAGCGGCGACCGAGTCGAGGCCTGGCCGGCGTTTCGCGAGGCCGCGACGCTCGCGGTCGAGCTCGGCGACCGCCAGGCCCTGATCCGCGCCGCGATCGAGGCGTCCCGCCGCTTCGTCCAGCCGCCCGGCCTGGTCGAGCAGGAGCTGATCGAGCTGCTCGAGCTCGCGCTCGAGCAGACCGGCGGCGAACGCTCGGTGACCCGCGTCCGGTTGCTCACGAGGCTCTGCGTGGCGCTCTACTTCACGACGCGCCGCGACGAGATGCGTCGCCTCTCGGCAGAGGCGACGGCGATCGCCGCGCACCTGGTCGACCCGGAGGCGGCGGCGCTCGCGGCCAACGCACGGCGGCGGGCCTGGTGGGGGCCCGGTCAGCTCGAGCGCCGCCTGGCGGATTCGACGATGGTGCTGCGCTCGGCCCGCGACGCCGGCGACGTCGAGCTGACCCTGCAGGCCCACCTATGGCTCGTGCTCGATCTTCTGGAGGCCGGGGACCGACCCGCAGTCGAGGCGCAGATCGAGGCGTTCGCGCTGGAAGCCGAGCGGCTCCGCCAGCCGTTGCTCACCTGGAGCGTGCTCACCTGGCGGGCGATGCTCGCGCTGCTCGACGGTCGGCTGACCGACGCCGAGCGTTTGTCCTCCGACGCGCTGGCGTCCGGGATCCGGATCGAGGGACGCGCGGCTTCCCAGTACCACGTCACGCAGATGCTCACGATCCGCTCGCAGCAGGGGCGCAGCCGCGAGCTCGAGACCGCGATGTCCCAGACGCTGCATGAGACCGGCGGCCGCATCACCTGGCGCGCCGGCGCGGCTTTCCGGCTCGTCGAGCTCGGCGAGCCGGAGCGCGCCCGCGCCGAGCTCGAGGCGCTCGTCGGCCCCGACGCACCGGAGATCCCGGCCGACGGCGAGTGGCTCGGAGCGACGGTGTTACTGGCGGAGGTCGCCTCCGAGCTCGGCGATCGCGTGAGAGCGGAGATCCTCTACGACCGGCTGCTTCCGTACGCCGACACCGTGCTGGTGTTCGGGATCGGGGTGGTCTGCTGGGGGTCGGTGTCGCTCTGCATCGGCCGCCTCGCGCTCGCCTGCGGTCGCCGCGAGGACGCCCTTGCTCACCTCGAGCGCGCGCTGAGGGCGAATACGGCGCTGGGCGCGCGGATCCACGTCGCCACCACCCAGCTCGAGCTCGCCCGTGTGCTTGGCGCCTCTGAGCGGGCGCGTGACCTCGTCGCCACGGCCGCTCGCACCGCCCAGGAGCTCGGCCTCGCGCGGGTGGCCGAGGTCGCCCGGACGCTGGCCGCGAGCGTGGGCTGAGCGGACACCCCGGGGTTGGGGCCGCGGGAGGCGGTCGCTACCCTCCGCGAACCATGGGGAAGACTCTCGTCATCGCGGAGAAGCCGTCGGTCGGTCAGGACCTGGCGCGCGTGCTCCCCGGGGCATTCACAAAGCAGGGGCCCAAGGGCGAGCAGTATCTGGAGAGTGAGGCGCACGTCGTCTCCTGGGCGGTTGGCCATCTGGTGCAACTCGCCGATCCGGACGAGTACGACGAGAAGTACAAGAAGTGGCGCATGGCGGACCTGCCGATCGTGCCCGGTCGCTTCAAGCTGGTCGTGCGCGACGAGCGTTCCAAGAAGCAGATGAACGTCGTCAAGCGCCTGCTCGGGCGCGACGACGTCGAGGAGGTCGTCAACGCCTGCGACGCCGGCCGCGAGGGCGAGCTGATCTTCGCCTACCTGTATGAGAAGGCCGGGTCCAAGAAGCCGGTGCAGCGGTTGTGGTTGAACTCGATGACGAAGGCCGCGATCCAGTCCGCGTTCGGCGATCTGCGGCCGTCCGAGCAGTACGCGCCGCTCGAGGAGGCCGCGCGTTCGCGTTCGGAGGCCGACTGGATCGTTGGCATGAACGCCACCCGGGCGGCCACGATCCGCCTGCGCTCATCGTTCGACGGCGCGGTCTCGCTCGGCCGCGTGCAGACGCCGACGCTCGCCATCCTCGCCCGGCGCGAGGAGGAGATCCGGGCGTTCGTTCCCGAGCCCTACTGGGTGGTCGACGCGCGGTTCGACGTCGTCGACGAGCCGGCCGGCCGCTCCTATGCGGGCCGTTACCAGCACGAGACGGGCACCAACGGCCACCGGGTCCCGAGCGCCGAGGAGGCGGCCGCGGTCGTCGCGGCCTGCGAGCGTCAGACCGGCCGCATCACGAAGATCGCCAAGACCAAGCGGACGCTCAAACCGCCGCTGCTCTACGACCTCACCTCGTTGCAGCGTGACGCCTCGTCGCGTTTCGGATTCGCCGCGCGGCGGACGCTGTCGGCCGCTCAGCGCCTCTACGAGGAGCACAAGGCGCTCACCTATCCGCGGACGAACTCGCGCTACCTCACCGGCGACATGGTCCCGGAGATCAAGGAGATCGCCGGGCTGGTCGGTGGCGAGCAGGAGTTCCGCGAGGCGGCGGCGTACGTGACCGGCCTGGACGTGCTGCCGCTCTCACGTGTCGTCAACGACGCGAAGGTGACGGACCACCACGCGATCATCCCCACCAACGCCGAGCGCCACCCGATCGAGAAGATGCGCCAGAACAACGACGACTGGCGGATCTACGACCTCGTCGTGCGGCGCTTCCTGGCGGCGTTTCACCCGGACGCGCTGCAGGAGAACACGCGCATCGAGACGACCATCGAGGCCGCCGGCGCCGAGCACATGTTCCGCACCCGCGGCACGGTGCTGCTCGTGCCCGGCTGGCGCGGGGTCTACGGCGACACCGCCGAGCCCGAATCGGATCCCGCCCACCCCGAGGACGACGAAGGCCAGAGCCAGCGGCTGCCCAAGCTCGCCGAAGGTGAGTCTGCGAACGTCCGGGAGATCACGTTCGACCGCAAGGAGACCAAGCCGCCGCCGCGCTACAGCGACGGCTCGCTGCTGCAGATGATGGAGACCGCCGGCCAGCTCGTCGACGACGAGGAGCTGCGAGAGGCGATGAAGGAGTCGGGGATCGGCACCCCCGCGACGCGCGCGGCGATCATCGAGCGGCTGCTGCAGGTCGGCTATATCGAGCGCGACGGGCGCGCGCTGGTCGTCACCGAGAAGGGACTGAGCGTCATTCGCCTGCTCGCACAGCATCCGCTGACCTCGCCGTCGCTCACCGGCGACTGGGAGAGCCGGCTGGCCAAGATCGAGACCGGTTCGGATTCCCGCAAGGCGTTCATGGGCGACATCGTCAAGTTCGCCGAGGCGACGGTCACCGAGCTCGACGCCAAGCTCAAGGACGTGCGCATCCCGCGCGCCAACCTGGGCCCGTGCCCGGTCTGCGGCAACGACATCAACGAGAACCGCAAGGGGTACTCCTGCTGGTCGCGCGAGGACCCAGGGTGCGGATTCGTGATCTGGAAGGGCAAGGCCGGCAAGCAGCTGCCGGTCGCCATCGCCAAGGAGCTGATCAAGACCGGGCGTACGGCGCGGCCGGTCACCGGCTTCAAGGGCCGCTCGGGCAAGTCCTTCCGGGCGCGGCTGGCGTTGCAGCAGACCGATGAGGGGCGCTGGCGGGTCGAATTCGACGAGCCGTGGGCGCGCGAGGGCGCCAAGCCGCCCGAGGCCGAGCCCCAGGAGGCCGCCACGAAGGCCGCCCCGGAGTCAGCTGACAGCGGGGCCGCCGAAGCCGCCTGAGGCGCCGGCTCAGGTGACGTGTGTCACCTGAGCACCGATTCTCCGCACTGAGCGACCACACGTCCCGTGCCGTCGGACCCAGGCGCCACCATGGGACGGTGACCCTCACGCTCATCACCGGGCCGGCCAACTCCGCCAAGGCGGGGGAGGTCTTTGCGGCCTACGCCGCGTCGAGCCGCCGAGGCGCCGTGCTCGTCGTCCCGACCGAACGGGACGCACGCCACTATGAACGCGAGCTTGCCGCTCCGGGCGACGAGCGGCCGCCGGTCGTGCTCGGCTCGGTGCTCACCTTCGACGGGCTCGTCGCGCGCATCGCCGAGCGCGCCGGCTACCCGGGTCGCCGGCTGTCGGCGCTGCAACGTGAGCAGTTGCTCGCGTCGCTGGTCGCGCGGCTGCGGCGCGACGGGCTCGACGCGCTCGACTCCTCAGCCCGCGGACCGGGTTTCGCGCTCGCCGCCGGTGAGCTCATCGCGGAGCTGCAGCGTTCGCTGATCACCCCTCAGCGGTTCACCCAGGCGCTGCGCGCGTGGGCGGCACAGGATGTCCGGCGCGCGGGATTCACGCACGATCTGGGGCGGATCTACGCCGGCTACGCACGTGAGCTCGAGAAGCTCGGCAGAGTCGACCGCGAGCTGTTCGCTTGGCGTGCGCTCGATGCGCTGCGTGCGGATCCGCAGAGCTGGACCCGTCCCATGCCCGACGCCGTCTTCATCTACGGCTTCGACGACCTCACGCCGCTGGAGCGCGACGCCGTGGAGACGCTGGCGCGCGTCCCGGGCGTCGAGGTGACGGTGTCGCTCACCTACGAGCCGGGCCGCACCGCGCTGCGCGCCCGGGCGGAGTCGGTTGAGGAGCTGCGCCCGCTCGCCGGCGAAGTGCGCGAACTGCCCGCCTCTGACGCGCACTATGCGCCCGGCGCCCGCGCGGTGCTGCACCACCTGGAGCGCGACCTCTTCGAGGACACCCCGCCCGAGGCCGACCCGTCCGCGCCGCCCGCGGCCGATGCGGATGGGGTGGTGACGCTGCTGGAGGCCGGCGGGGCACGCGCGGAGGCGGAGCTCGTCGCGAGTGAGATCCTCGCCTTGGCGGAGGCCGGGATGGAGCTCACGCAGATCGTCGTGGTGCACCGCTCACCGGCGTCGTCGGCCGGGCTCTTCACCCGCGTGCTCGGCGGCTACGGGATCCCGCTCGCTGCCGCTCGCAGCATCGAGCTTCGTCACACGCCGCTCGGCCGGGCGCTGCTCGGTGCCGCGCGCTGCGCGTGGCTCGGAGGCGAGGCGGCACCCGCCGACCTGCTCGCCTACCTGCGCGCGCCCGGGCTTCTGCAGCGGCGTGACGTCGCCGACGCGCTGGAGGCCGAGATCCGCCAGGTGCCGATCATGACCGTGGCGGCCGCGCGCGAAGCCCTCGGCTGGGAGCTCGGTGAGCTCGACTCGCTCGCCGCGGCCGCCCGGTCCGGCTCGGGGACGGGCGACCCCGCTGCCGTCCGGCTGCCGCTCGGTCCCAGAGCGGCCTCCGAGCTCCGCCGCCTCGCCCAGCGGCTGCTCACGGCTCCGCGTCGCGCCGCCGCGGCGCAACTGGACGGCGACGAGGAGCTCGATGCACGTGCGTTCGCCACGCTGGTGCACGCGCTCGACGAACTCGACGAGCTCGCGACCGGTGGCGGCGAGCGCCGCCTGCGGCTGTCCGCGGTCGAGATGCTCGAGCTGATCGGTGGTCTCGCGGTCGAGGTCTCCGCCGCGGACCGGACCTCGGCGGCCGACTCGGTGCTGCTGGCGGCGCCGGCGGAGATCCGCGCCCGGCGCTTCCGCGCGGTTTTCGTCTGCGGCCTGCAGGAAGGCGAGTTCCCGGCGCCGGGCAGGCCCGAGCCGTTCCTGTCCGACGATCGCCGTCGGGAGCTGGCGCTCGCCTCGGGGCTCGCGCTGCGACCCCGCGAGGACGCACTGGAGGGGGAGCGCTACCTGTTCTACTCGGCGCTGTCGCGGGCAACCGAGCGGGTCTTCCTGTCGTATCGCAGCTCGGACGAGGAGGGCAACCTCGCGCTTCCCTCGCCGTTCGTCGCCGACGTCGCGGCCGTACTGGGCCCCCGGTTCGATCTCTGGGCGCGGCGGCGGCGCAGGCTGCTCGCCGACGTCACCTGGCCGCAGGGCCAGGCGCCGACCGACCGGGAGGCCGAGCGCGCCGCGGCCGCCGCACGGGCGCCGCTCACCGGCGACCCGCCCCAGCCCGCGCGGCGGCTCGGGGCGGCGGCGCTCGCGCACGTCCGCCACACCCGGGTGGTCTCCGCGGGGGCGCTTGAGCGCTACTCCGACTGCCCGGTCCGCTGGCTGGTGGAGGCGGAACTCGATCCGACGCCGATGGAGCCCGAGGCCGAGCCGCTGGCCCGTGGATCTCTGATCCACGCCGTTCTGGAGGCGCTCGTCGCCGAGCTCGGCGGTCCCGTGACCCCGGACAACCTCGAGCGCGCCAGAGCGGTGATCGCCCGGGAGATCGCCGCGCTCCGACAGGCGGGCGGCGGGTTCGCGTCCGGCGTTCCGGAGGTCGTGCGCGCCGGCGCGCTGCGCGGCGTGCAGGCCGACGTCGAGCGCTATCTGGGGCACGAGGCCGCACGCGGCAGCGGCTGGACCCCCCGCGCGCTGGAATGGCGGTTCGGTTTCGAGTCCGAGGACGGGAGCTCGCTGCCCGCGCTCGTGCTCGGCACCGGCGAGGACGAGATCCGCGTGCGGGGCGTCGTGGACCGCGTCGACGTGGAACCCGGTGAGGTCTCAGACGGCGGGGGCGCCCGCGCGATCGTCCGGGACTACAAGAGCGGCGTCCCGCAGGCGAACTGGCCCGTCGCTCGCTGGAGCCTCGATCGCCGGCTCCAGGTGGCGCTCTACATGCTGGTCGTCCGGGACCTGGCGGCGCTCGATCCGGTCGCGGGCGTCTATCAACCGCTGCGCGGCGAGGACCTCCGGCCTCGCGGAGCCGTCCGCGACGGAGTGCAGCTCGGACCGGAGATCCATCCCAAGGACGTGCGCAGCGCCGCCGAGCTCGATGCGGAGCTGGCGGGCGCCGCCGAACGGGCGGTCGAGCTCGCCCGTGGGCTGCGCTCCGGCGCGGTGACGCCGTGCCCGCAGACCTGCTCGCGCGACGGCTGCGCCCATCCCGCGATCTGCCGCAGTCGATGAGCACGGTGCAGCACGCCTCAGCCCAGGTGCCCGGGCGGACGTGGACCGACGAGCAGCGCCGGGCGATCGAGCGCCGTCAAGGGGACCTGTTGCTCGACGCCGCCGCGGGCAGCGGCAAGACCGCGGTGCTGGTCGAGCGCTTCGTCCGGTCCGTGCTGGAGGACGGCGTCGAGGTCGGCGCGATCCTCACGATCACATTCACCGAGAAGGCGGCGGCCGAGCTGCGCGAGCGGATCCGGGCGCGGCTGGTCGAGCTCGGTGCCCCCGACGCGGCCCGCGCGACCGAAGGCGCGTTCATCTCGACGATTCATGGCTTCTGTGCGCGCGTGCTGCGCACCCACGCGCTCGCCGCAGGGCTCGATCCCCGGTTCGAGGTGCTCGATACCGACCGCGCCGGGATGCTGGCCGGCGCCGCGTTCGAGCGGGCGCTCGAGGGCCTCGCCACCGACGCGATCGACCCCGTCGAGCTGATCGCCGCTTACGGTGTGGGAACGCTGCGCTCCGCGGTTCTCACCGTCCATGACCAGCTGCGCTCGCTCGGCCAGCTCGAGCCCCGCCTGCCCGAATTGCCGTCGCCGCCACCTGGCGCCGAGGACCCGGCCGCGCGGCTGCACGCCGCCGCCGCGGCGCTCGCGGCCGAGCTCGGGCAGCTCGTCGAACCGGGCGTGAGCGTCGTGCAGGCGCTCGAGCGGGTTCGGTGGGCGCTTGAGCTGCCGGGCCCGGAGGAGGTGTGGCCCGCCGAGCTGTGGCGTGGGCGGTTGCCACGCAACGGCGCGGCGCTCTGCACCGATGCCTGTGAGGCGTACGGCGAGGCGCTCACCTCATTTCGCCGCGCCGCCGGCGCGGCCGCCGCCGCTCCGGTTCGGGATGGGCTCGAGGCGCTGCTCCGGTCCTTCGGGGCGCACTACGCGGAGGCCAAGACGCAGCTCTCGGGCGTCGACTTCGAAGATCTCGAGCTGCTCACCCGGCAGCTGTTCGGCGCCCAGCCGGCGCTGCGCTCCCGCTACGCCGAGCGCTTCCACGCGATCATGGTCGACGAGCTCCAGGACACCAACCGGGTCCAGCTCGAGCTGATCGAGACGATCTCGAACGGGAACCTGTTCACCGTCGGCGATGCCCAGCAGTCGATCTACGGGTTCCGCCACGCCGACGTCGAGCTGTTCCGCGAGCGCGGGCGGCGATTGGAGCTCACCGCCGCGCGTGAGACCCTGCGCACGAACTTCCGCACCCGTCCGGAGATCATCGACGTGCTGAACCCCGGGTTCGCGCAGGCGATGGGGGAGCAGTTCACCCCGCTGCGCGCCGGCCGCGCGCCGGCGGGCGATGGGGAGCCCCGCGTCGAGCTTCTGATCGCCGACAAGGGCGCGGACTGGGACCTCGAGGGAATGGCCTCGCCGTGGCGATTGGCCGAGGCGCGCGGGCTCGCCGACCGGGTGGCCGAGATCGTCGCCGCGGGCGCAACACCGGGCGAGATCGTCGTCTTGATGCGAGCGAGCACCGACATGCGGGCGTATGAGCGGGCGCTGGAGCAGCGCGGCCTGCCGACCTACGTGATCGGCGGCCGCGGGTACTGGGCCCACCCGCAGGTCGTCGACATGGTCGCCTACCTGCGGGCGCTCGCCAACCCGCGTGAGGAGGAGGCGCTCTACGGGGTGCTCGCCTCGCCGCTGGTCGGTCTCTCGCTCGACGGCCTGGTGATCCTCGCCGCCGGCGCGCGCGCCACCGGCCGGGATGCGTACCGCGCTCTCGACGACGGCGAGGCGGCGATCGAGCGGTTGCGCCAGGCCGGGCTCGGCGAGGCGGACGCGACGCGCCTGGCCGATTTCCACGACTGGTTCGAGGCAGAGCGGGCTCGGGTCCCACGGGCCGGGATCGAGGAGCTGATCGACCGCGCGCTGACCGTCACCGGCTACGACCTGTCGATGCTTTCGATGCCCGGCGGCCGGCGCCGGCTGGCCAACGTGCGCAAGTTGATGCGCCTCGGCCGTGAGCACGAGACGCTGCACGGACCTGATCTGCGGGGGTTCCTCGACACGCTGGACGAGCGTGAGCGCGGCGGGGACAGCGTCCGCGAGGGCGAGGCGCCGGTCGAGGGCGAGGCGCTCGACGCGATCCGCCTGATGACGATCCATCGTTCCAAGGGCCTGGAGTTTCACATCGTGTGCGTCGCGGACCTCGGCCGCTCACCGCGGCCGCCGTCCGCGATCCTGCGCGTCGACCTGGGCCGCGAGCCGGCCGGCACCGAGGCCGAGCGCCCGGCCCGGATCGGGCTGCGGCTCGCCCGCGCGGGGGCCGCTGGGCGGGAGTCGGCGCTCGACTACACCGCGATCGGAGACGAGACACGGGCGGCGGACGAGGCGGAGGAGCGGCGGCTGTTCTACGTGGCGATGACGCGTGCACAGGAGCGGCTCGTGCTGAGCGGCGCGGCCAAGCTCGACGGCTGGATCGAGGGAGGCGGCAAGGTCGGCGGGGGCCCGATTTCGTGGATCGCCCCGGCGTTCGTGCCCGACCTGCCCGCCGTCGTCGCCGAGCAGGGTGGGACCGTCGCCCACGGCGAGGGGCGGATCGCGGTCCGGCTGCTGCAGCCGGGGGAGCAACCGCAGGCCGGCGCCGACGCGGACGAGGCAGCGGACGCGCACGGCGACCCCGAGGCGCACGATGGGTCTGAGGCGGCCACGCACGGTGGGGCTGCGATGAAAGTCCCAACTACCGCACCGGTCGCCCCGGTCGCGGCCGACGGTCCGGCCCCGGTCTCGCCGGTCGCCGCGCCCGTCGACACGCTCAGCTACTCGGCGCTGTCCGACTACGCGCGCTGTGGCTATCGCTTCTACGCCGAGCGCGTGCTCGGCCTCCCCGCGACGGCGGACGGAGGCGACGACGCCGAACGGCTGGACGCGCCCGCCCCGGCGCCCGGCGATCGCGGCAGACGGCGAGGCGTGCTCGCCCATGCGCTGCTCGAGCGCCTCGACTTCCGCCGGCCGGTGGTCCCGGGCACCGAGCACGCGCGGGCCGCGGCCCTTCGCGCCGGGCTGGACCCGCCGCCCGGGCCCGAGGAGCTCGACGGGCTCGCGGCGGTCGTGCGCCGGTTCGCCTCCAGTGAGCTGTGCGCGCGGCTCGGGAGGGCCTCCGGCGTACGGCGCGAGCAGCGGTTCGCGTTCGCGCTCGAGGACCGCCCCGGCGCGCCGATGGTCGTGGGAGCGCTCGACGTGCTCGCCCGGGAGCCCGGTGTCTCCGGCCCCGGGAGTGCGCCAGGTGAGCGAGTGCTGGTGGTCGACTACAAGACCGACCGGCTCGGCCGCGCGACCCCGGCGCAGGTGGTCGCGCGCGGCTATGAGGGCCAGCAGCTCATCTACGCGCTCGCCGCGCTCCACGCCGGCGCCGCCGAGGTGCAGGTGGTGCACTGCTTCCTGGAGGCGCCGGAGGAGCCGGTCAGCGCGACGTTCACCGCCGAGCAGCGCGACGAGCTCGCGGCGCGGCTGCGGGAGCTGGCGGCCGGAGTGCTCCAGCGCCGCTTCCCGGTCGCGCCCGACCCGCACCGGCGCCTGTGCAGCGGGTGCCCGGCCGAGGGCGGCCTCTGCTCCTGGCCGCTCGAGCTCACCCGCCGCGAGTCGGCCGACACGCTGTTCTGAGCGCGGTCACTCCGGCTCGGGTGGCGCCTCGGTGAAGGCGACGTCGACGTGCTGCTCCTCCGAGCGCTCCTCGATCTTGGCCAGCGCGGCGCGCGCCTCCTGATCGGCGGGCTCCGACGGTGGCCCGAAGAACGAGCGCGGCCACAGGTGGCGGCTGGTGACCACGTTGACCTCCGCGCTGTACATGAACACCTGGCCGCCGAGGTGCAGCCAGATGATCAGCGGGATGACGGTGGCGAAGACGCCGTAGCTTCCGCTGCTGGCGTGATGCAGGTAGACGCTCGCGATCGACTGCAAAAACGTCCACAGGATCGACGCGACGATCGTCCCCTTCCACAGCTGGCGGCTGTGGACCTCGCTGACGGTCATCAGCCTGAACGACGCGAAGAACAGTGCCGCGTTGACGATCAGCGAGACGACATAGCCCGCGATCTTCGCCCCGACCCCGCCGAACGTCGAGCTCACCGCACCGGTGACGACCGTGGAGACGATGAACATCGCCCCCAGGAAGACGAGCAGGCCGAGGCCCCGTAGCCGCGACTGTACGAAGTTCGGCCGGTCCTTGTGCGGCACCGCCCAGACGGTGTCCATCAGATTCTGGGCGGCATTGGTCACGCCGAGCCCGGCGTACAGGGAGGTCGCCAGCCCGATGACGAGCGCGACGACCGAACCTGAGATGCCCTTGAAGTGCAGTTCGCTCCCGACCGCCGGGAACTGGCTCGTGATCGAGTGCTCGAGCGTCGCCTGGGTGTGGGGGTGGCCCGAGAGGGCGAAGCCGACGATCGTCGCGAATACCAGCAGCAGCGGGAACAGCGAGAAGAAGCCGTAGTAGGCGACGAGCGCGGCGAGGTTGCCGCCCTGGTCGTCGCCGGCCTTCTTGATGACCGCGAGTGGCAGCGCGAGCCACGGACGGCTCTGCTGGAAGGTGTCGAAGCGGTGCAATGCATCACCCATGGTGCGCCTTCTACCCACCGCACGCCGGGGCAAGCGCCGCAAGGGTCGCGACCCGCCCAGGCGTACTAGGCTGACGCGCCATGGAGCGCCGCCGGCTGGGAACGCAGGGCCTCGAGGTCTCCGCAGAGGGCCTGGGCTGCATGGGGATGTCGGAGTTCTACGGCACCGCCGACGAGGCAGAGTCCCGCGCCACCATCCTCCGCGCGCTCGAGCTCGGCATCGATCTGCTCGACACCGCGGACCAGTACGGGATCGGCGACAACGAGCGGCTCGTCGGGGAGGCGATCGCCGACCGACGCGACGAGGTCGTGCTCGCCACCAAGTTCGGGATCGTCCGAGACCCGGAGAACCCCGCCAACCGCTCGCTCAACGGCCGTCCCGATTACGTGCATCGCGCCTGCGATGCTTCGCTACGGCGCCTGTCGCTCGACCACATCGACCTGTACTACCAGCACCGCGTCGATCCCGACGTTCCGATCGAGGAGACGGTCGGTGCGATGGCCGAGCTCGTCGACGCCGGAAAGGTGCGCTTCCTCGGCCTGTCCGAGGCGGGCGCTGAGACGATCCGACGCGCGCACGCGGTCCACCCGATCTCGGCGGTGCAGAGCGAGTACTCGCTGTGGAGCCGCGACATCGAGGAGGAGGTCCGGCCGGTGCTCACCGAGCTCGGCATCGGGCTCGTCGCCTACAGCCCGCTTGGCCGCGGCTTTCTCACCGGCCAGATCACGAGCCTCGACAGCCTTGCGCCCGACGACTTTCGCCGCGTGAACCCCCGCTTCCGGGGAGCCAACCTCGAGGCGAACCTGGCCCTCGTGCGCAAGGTCGAGGCGATCGCCCGGGAGAAGGAGTGCACCCCCGGACAGCTCGCGCTCGCCTGGGTCCTCGCCCAGGGCGAGGACGTCGTCCCGATTCCGGGGACAAAGCGCCGGGCCTACCTGGACCAGAATGCCGAGGCGGCCGAGGTCGAGCTCTCCGCGGCCGACCTCGCCGCGCTGCAGGAGGCCGCGCCGATCGGCGCCGCCGCCGGGGATCGCTACCCGGACATGACGCCGATCGGGCGCTGACCCGGCTCCGGCGCTCAGCCGATGAACCGCGGGAAGTAGGTCCAGGTCAGCCCGCCGTTGCGGGTCACGTACTGCCACGTGACGCCTTGGCCGTTGTTGACGAAGGCGACGAGCTCGTTGGTCGCGATGCCCGGCGCAACGGCCATCACCGTGCCGTCGAACGTCGCGCTGCGCCATTGCGGCCCGCCGTCGCGGGTGACGTCGACGACCTGGCCGCCCCCACCGTAGGCGTACTGGAGCGTCTTGGTCGCGGCGGTCACCGTGTTGACAGCGAGGGGCGCGTCGGCCGTGGGCAGGAACAGCGCCGGGCCGTCGGTGCGCCAGCGCAGGCCGCCGTTGCCCGTCTGGACGGGATAGAAGGCGCCCTGCTTGTCGTGCGCGAGAGCCACCCCGAAGGAATTGCCGAAATACGTGCGGCGCGCGTTGATCTGGCTGTTCGGGATCTGGGCCCCGACCGGCAGGGTGCCGTTCTGCACCCGGATCATGGTCGCCGTGACGGTCGTCGCGGTGGGCGTCGTGGTCGCCGTCCGCGTGGCGGCGACGCCGGCGCCGGCGCCCGACAGCAACAGGACGCCAGTCGCCGCGGCAGCGGAGCCGGCAGCGGCGAGGATGGTGATGGGCGGGGGCATTAGTGGCGGACCTCCTGCGAGTCAGATGGAAGACGCCCGGGCCTGGGTCAGAATGGCAAGTCCGCCACCAACTCTTGCCCGGGCGCGGCTACGGGTATACAAACACGTGAGTGCCACGAGCGATTTGGAGCGGCGCGATCAGTTTCGGTCTGGTCAACGTGCCCGTCAAGCTGTACAGCGCCACGTCTCCCAAGACCGTGCGCTTCCACCAGCTGTCCGCCAAGACGGGCGCCCGGATCCGCCAGAAGCGCGTCGATCCATCAACCGGCGAGGAGGTCGCCTTCGAGGACATCGTCAAGGGGTACGAGCTGAGCCCCGAGCACTACGTGATGATCGAGCCCAACGAGCTCGACGCGCTCGATCCCAAGGCGACCAAGACGATTGACATCGAGGAGTTCGTCGAGCTCTCAGAGATCGACCCGATCTACTACGACCACTCGTACTACCTGGCGCCCTCGGCCGGAGGCGCCAAGGCCTACCGGCTGCTGCTGGAGGCGATGAACGAGTCGCACAAGATCGCGATCGGTCGCATCGTGATCCGCTCCAAGCAGCAGCTGTGCGCCTTGCGCCCGATCGGGGAGGCGCTCGGGCTGTCGACCATGCTGTTCGGCGACGAGGTGCTCTCGCCGGACCGAATCGATGAGCTCGACGCGCTCGGCGAGGCGGAGGCGAGCAAGCGCGAGGTCACGATGGCCCAGCAGCTGATCGACTCCCTGTCGGCCGAGTTCGACCCCTCGAGGTTCAAGGACGACTACCGCGAACGGGTGCTCGAGCTGATCGAGAAGAAGGCGGCCGGCGAGGAGATCGCGGTCCAGCCAGAGGCTGAGGACGACGGCCCTGCCCCCGACCTGATGGCAGCGCTCGAGGCGAGCCTCGCGGAGGTCCGCTCCGGCTCCTCCGACGATGTCGCGCCCAAGAAGCGAGCGCCGGCCAAGTCAAAGAGCGGCTCGGGCTCCTCGAAGTCGGCTGCGAAGTCGAAGTCCGACGGCTCCGGCTCGCGCTCGCGCGCCAAGTCCAAGAGCTGACCCCGCGCGTCCGGTAGAATTCAGCGCGCTGCTCCGCAGTGCCTGGTCCATCTGCCCGCGAGTAAAGGCACCGCTGTATGTCACGCATGGCTTTCCCCGGGCCGTCCGGGCTCTACGACCCAACCCAGGAACACGATGCGTGCGGAATCGCGCTCGTGGCGAAGCTGTGGGGCGAGGCGACCCACGCGGTCGTCGAGAAGGCGCTTGAGGCGCTTGAGCACATGGAGCACCGCGGCGCCGAAGGGGCGGACCCCAATACCGGCGACGGCGCCGGGATCCTGATCCAGATCCCAGACGCGTTCATCCGAGGGGCGGTGGCCGGGATCGATCTGCCCGCGCCCGGGCGCTACGGGGTCGGCGTCTGCTACCTGCCACGCGACCCCGAGCGACGGGCGATCTGCGAGCAGTTGATCGAGGAGACGGTCGCCGCCGAGGGTCAGCGACCGGTCTGGTGGCGCGACGTCCCAGTCGACGATCGTTTCGTCGGGGAGATCGCCAGGACGGCCGCCCCGGTCATCCGGCAGCTGATCGTCGAGGCCGGCGACGACATCGCCGACCAGGCCTCGTTCGAGCGCAAGCTGTATGTGATCCGTCGCCTGATCGAGCGTGAGAGCGGGGGCGAGGTCGCGCTGCCGAGCTTCTCCAGCCGCACGCTCGTCTACAAGGGGATGCTCACCGCGCCGCAGCTGCCGCGCTACTTCCCGGACCTGCGGGACCCGCGCGTCGCCTCGCGCCTGGCCCTGGTCCACTCACGCTTCTCCACCAATACGTTCCCGAGTTGGGAGCTCGCGCACCCGTTCCGGATGATCGCCCACAACGGCGAGGTCAACACCGTGCGCGGAAACATCAACTGGATGCGGGCACGGGAGTCCCAGCTCGTCTCCGAGCTGTTCGGCGACGACCTGGCGAAGGTGCTGCCGGTGGTGCGGACCGGCGGCTCGGACTCGGCGACGTTCGACAACGTGCTCGAGCTGCTCGTGCTGGCGGGCCGGTCGCTGCCGCACGCACTGATGATGATGGTGCCTGAGGCCTACCGCTCCCAGAAGGATCTCGATCCCGACGTCCGCGGGTTCTACGACTTCCATTCCTGCCTGATCGAGCCATGGGACGGCCCGGCGGCGATCGCGTTCACCGACGGCCGCTGGGCAGGCGCGGTGCTCGACCGCAACGGCCTGCGTCCCGGACGCTGGGTCCAGGACACCGAGGGCTACGTGGTGCTCGCCTCGGAGACCGGCGTGATCACCGTCGCTCCCGAGCATGTCCAGCGCAAAGGACGCCTCGCCCCGGGCCGCATGTTCCTGCTCGACCTCGACGATGGGTGCATCGTCGACGACGCCGAGGTCAAGCGGCGCGTCTCGCGCCGCAAGCCCTACGGGCAGTGGTACGAGCAGTCGGTCGTCCATATCGATGACCTGCCCGAGCGCGAGCCGCGGGTGCCGCGGGTGGAGCCCCTGCGCTCCCGCCAGCTCGCCTTCGGCTACACGCAGGAGGACCTGCGGATGGTGATCGCCCCAATGGCCACGCACGGCGAGGAGCCGACCGCCTCGATGGGCAACGACGCCGCGCTCGCGGTGCTCTCCGACCGCCAGCCGCCGCTGTTCGCCTATTTCAAGCAGCTGTTCGCGCAGGTCACCAACCCGCCGATCGACCCGATCCGCGAGTCGGTGGTGATGTCGCTGCAGACCGGGGTCGGCGCCGAGCTCAACCTGCTCTCCGAGGCGCCCGAGCAGGCCCATCAGCTCGTCATGGACCAGCCGATCCTGCGCAACCGGGAGCTCGAGAAGCTCCGCCAGGTCTCGCACGAGATCTTCGACGCCGCCACCCTCGACATCAGCTGGCCGATCGAGGAGGGCCCGGAGGGCATGCAGCGCCGTATCGACGGGGTCTGCCGCGAGGCCGAGGACCAGGTCGACCACGGCGCCAACATCCTGATCCTGTCGGACCGCAACCTCGGCCCCGAGCGGGTCGCGATCCCCTCGCTGCTCGCGGTCGCCGCGGTCCACCACCACCTTGTCCGCGCCGGCACCCGCCTGCGCACGGGCCTGGTGATCGAGTCCGGTGAGCCGCGGGACATCCATCACATGGCGACGCTGATCGGCTATGGCGCCTCGGCGATCAACCCCTATCTGATGTTCGAGTCGCTCGACGAGCTCGCCGAGCGCTCGCTGCTGCCCGAGGATCTGGAGATCGACGAGGCCGAGCAACGGATCGTCAAGGCGATCGGTAAGGGCCTCTTGAAGACGATCTCCAAGATGGGGATCTCGACGATCCAGTCCTACTGCGGCGCACAGATCTTCGAGGCCGTCGGCCTGGAACGGGAGCTGATCGACCGCCACTTCACCGGCACGGCGTCGAGAATCGCGGGCGTGGGCGCCGAGACGCTCGCCGGAGAGGCGCTCGGGCGCCACTTCCGGGCCTATCCCCGCACCGCGCGTGACGTGCTCCCGGTCGGCGGCGTCCTGCAGTGGCGCCGCGACGGCGAGCGCCACATCTGGAACCCGGACACGATCGCCACGCTGCAGCACGCCGTCCGCGCGCAGGCCGAGCGCGAGCTCGCCGCCGCGGACTCGGGCGACGCTGGCGCCCCGTCGCTCGAGACTCCGAATCCGAGCCGCCGGCCCCCCCGGGAGCCGCAGGAGACCTACGACGAGTTCGCACGTCAGGCCAACCATGAATCGACGCGCAAGTCGGCGCTGCGCGGGCTGATGACGTTCAAGCGCGCGGAGGAGCCGATCCCGCTCGGCGAGGTCGAGCCCGCAACCGAGGTCGTCAAGCGATTCTCGACGGGCGCGATGTCGCTCGGCTCGCTCTCGCGCGAGTCACACGAGACGCTCGCGGTGGCGATGAACCGCCTGGGCGGGAAGTCGAACACGGGCGAGGGCGGCGAGGATCCCGAGCGCTTCGTGCCTGACGCCAACGGCGACCGGCGCCGATCGGCGATCAAGCAGGTCGCCTCGGGCCGGTTCGGCGTGACGGTCGAGTACCTGGTCAACGCCGACCAGTTGCAGATCAAGATGGCCCAGGGCGCCAAGCCCGGCGAGGGCGGCCAGCTGCCCGGTCACAAGGTCGACGACTACATCGCTCGGATCCGCTACTCGACCCCCGGCGTCGGCCTGATCTCGCCGCCGCCGCACCACGACATCTACTCCATCGAGGACCTCAAGCAGCTCATCTACGACCTGCGCTGCGCCAACCCGAGTGCGTCGGTCTCGGTCAAGCTGGTCGCCGAGGTCGGGGTCGGCACCGTCGCCTCCGGCGTCGCCAAGGCCAATGCCGACCACATCACGATCTCGGGCCACGACGGCGGCACCGGCGCCTCGCCGCAGTCCTCGGTCCAGGGTGCGGGCGTCCCGTGGGAGATCGGTCTGGCCGAGACCCAGCAGACGCTGCTGCTCAACGACCTGCGCTCCCGGGTCAGGGTCGAGGTCGACGGCCAGATGAAGACCGGGCGCGACGTCGTCATCGGCGCGCTGCTCGGCGCTGACGAGTTCGGCTTCTCGACCGCGCCACTGATCGCGATGGGCTGCATCATGATGCGGGTCTGCCACCTCAACACCTGCCCGGTCGGGATCGCCACCCAGAACCCGGAGCTGCGCCGCCGCTTCCAGGGCATCCCGGAGCACGTCACCGCCTACCTGATGTTCATCGCCGAGGAGGTGCGCGGGCTGATGGCCGAGCTCGGCATCCGCCGCTTCGAGGACCTGATCGGGCGCACCGACCTGCTGGAGACCGACGAGGCGATCGAGCACTACAAAGCCCGAGGGGTCGACCTCTCGATGATCCTCGGCTCTCCGGATCTCCCGCCCGAGATCCCGCGGCGCAACACGCGCGCGCAGCTTCCGGTGCTCGACGACGCGCTCGACTGGGAGCTCGTGACCAGTTGCGAGCGCGCGCTCGAGGCGGGCGAGCGGGTCAGTCTCGGTCCGATCCCGGTGCGCAACGTCAACCGCACGGTCGGCGGCATCCTCTCCGGCGAGATCGCACGGCGGCGCGGCGCCCGGGGGCTGCCGGAGGGGACGATCGAGATCTCCTTCTCCGGCTCGGCCGGCCAGAGCTTCGGCGCGTGGCTGGCGCGCGGGGTGACCCTGTCGCTCCGTGGTGAGACCAACGACTACACCGGCAAGGGGCTCTCCGGCGGGATCCTCGCGGTGCGCCCGCCCGAGAACGGGCGGTTCCGTCCAGAGGAGAACATGCTCGTCGGCAACACCGTGCTCTACGGCGCGACGTCCGGCCGCGCCTTCTTCCGGGGACTGGCCGGCGAGCGCTTCGCGGTTCGCAACTCAGGTGCGGTGGCGGTCGTCGAGGGCGTCGGGGATCACGGCTGCGAGTACATGACCGGCGGACGCGTCGTCGTGCTCGGGGCGACCGGGCGCAACTTCGCGGCCGGGATGAGCGGCGGGATCGCCTACGTCTACGACGCCGACCGGCGTTTCCGGTCGCGATGCAACCTCGAGCTCGTCGACCTCGAGGCGCTCGACGAGGCCGACGAGGCGGAGGTCCGTGAGCTGATCGCCGAGCACGCCGCGCGGACGGGGTCACTGCCCGCACGCAACATCCTCGCCTCCTGGGAGCAGCGCCGCGAGCGCTTCGTCAAGGTGATGCCGCGCGACTACCGCCGGGTCCTGGAGGCCCGCGCGAGCACCGAGGCCGCCCATGGGTGAGCTCGGCGCATTCCTGAAGATCCACCGGGTCGGCTTCGACAAGCGCGACCCCGATAGCCGCGTTGGCGACTACCGCCAGTACTTCGCGCTGCAGCCGGAGGATGAACTTCGCCGGCAGGGTGCCCGCTGCATGGACTGCGGGGTGCCGTTCTGTCACGAGGGATGCCCGCTGGGCAACCTGATCCCCGACTGGAACGACCTCGTCTTCCGCAACAAGTGGCACGACGCGATCGAGCAGCTGCACGCGACCAACAACTTCCCGGAGTTCACCGGGCTGATCTGCCCGGCGCCATGCGAGTCCGCGTGCGTGCTGAAGATCAACGACGATCCGGTCGCGATCGAGCAGATCGAACTGTCGATCGTGGAGCGCGCCTTCCAGGAGGGCTGGGTCATCGCCGAGCCGCCCGACCGCCGCTCCGGGCGCACGGTCGCCGTCGTCGGGTCCGGGCCGGCGGGGCTCGCGGTCGCCGCCGAGCTGAATAAGAGCGGGCACGCGGTCACCGTCTACGAGCGCGATGAGGGACCTGGTGGATTGCTCCGCTTCGGGGTCCCGGACGCCAAGCTCGAGAAGTCGATCATCGACCGTCGGGTCGCGCTCCTCCAGGAGGAGGGGATCGAGTTCGTCTACGACTGCGAGGTCGGGCGTGATGTCAGCGTCCGGCAGATCCAGGAGCGCTACGACGCGGTCGTGCTGGCGATCGGCTCGCGGGTCTCGCGCCGCCTGGAGGTGGAGGGCAGCGCCCTGGAGGGGATCCATCCCGCAATGGACTACCTCTACCAGCGCAACCGTTGGGTCGCCGCGAGCCAGGGCCGCCCGTCACGGGCTCCCGTGGACGCGGGGCTGCCGGAGATCAGCGCGGCCGGCAGGAAGGTCATCGTGATCGGTGGCGGCGACACCGGTATGGACTGCATCTCCAACTCCCACCGCGAGCACGCGGCGAGCGTGATCATGCTCGACGTCTACGCGCAGCTGCCCGATGGCGAGGACCCGCGCACCCCGTGGCCGCTCCCGCCCAAGCGCACCGCGAGCACCTATGCGCTGGAGGAGGGCGGCCGGCGGCGATGGGGGACCGAGGTCACCGGGTTCGGCGGCCGCGACGGTCACGTCAGCCACGTCTACGCGCGCCAGGTGACCGGCAAGTCCTCGCGGGATCTGACGCCGGTCCCGGGCTCGGAGTTCGTCCTGGAGGCCGACCTCGTCCTGGTCGCGATCGGGTTCACCGGGCCCGAGCCCGATGGCGTGGTCGCCGACCTCGGGGTCGACCTGGACCGGCTCGGCAACCTGGCCACGCAGCAGACCTACCGCACTTCGGTCGGCCGCGTCTATGCGTGCGGCGACGCCCGGATTGGCCAGTCGCTCGTCGTCTCTGCGATCGCCGAGGGGCGGAAGTGCGCCCGCGTGGTCAACGCGGATCTGGGCGGCTCGCCAATGGACGCCGACCGCGAGCGGCTCGCCGTCGGCGCCTGGAGCGGGGAGACCGACCAGACGCTACGTCATCAGGCCGAGGCCGCCGGCTCGTTGCGACCCGGGGATCAGTTCTTCAGCGGGCCCGCAACCCGCCGCTCCTAAATCAGGATCGACTGCGTCCACGACGGTTGGACGATCTGGCGCGGGATTTTCCCGCATCGAGGGGTGAGGTGCTACCGTTTCCGCAGGGCGTAATCGCGCGTTTGACCAGCGCCTCGCAACAATTTTTTGGGGCTGCAGGTTTAGTAAAAGCTTGGGACGGGGAAACTCGCCCCTGTCGGTCAGGGAACTGCGCCCCCACTTCCCTGGCTCTCCGGGGGGCCCAGATGGATCTGGGCCCCCCGGTTCTGCTTAGTGCCTGCTTCCACTGGCGATCGCGGTGCGCCGACCTATAGTCAGCGGCTCGCGATGCCGACGTTCTGCCGACACAACCGCCTCGTCCAGAACTGTCCGATCTGCGCCCGTGAGCAGGACGTCGAGCTGCGCCCGGTCGTCTCGCCGGGCGGCCGTCCGGAGCCGCGCCCATCACGCTCTGCGTCCGGGACCGCGGGCCGGCGCTCGGCGCCCGGGTCTGCCTCGCGTCCGTCGGGGGGCCGCGCCGGCGGGCTGACCGTGCGCCGCCTCGCCCGGGAGGCCGACGACGGCTACGGCTCGCCGCTCGTGCCCGGCATCCGGTCCGGCGCCGACGCCGCCAGGCTGGCGGAGGATCTCGCATGCGCGGCGACCCGCCTGGAGCTCCTGGCGGCCGATCCGCCGGGGCTCTACGCCGAGGTCGCCGGCGACGGCCCGCTCGAGGAGCGGACCTGGCTCGCCGTCCAGATCGCGCTGCTCGGGCCGTTGGAGACGGGCAGCGAGGGCGGGCCGTTCGCGGCGATCTCCGCCGCGCGCTCGAGCTGGGAGTCGGGCGAACCCCCGGCGCTCGCCGGCGCCACGCTCGGTCCGCGAGCGGCCGGCGACGAGGCCCGCGCCGCGCGCACGGTCGAGGCCTACCGCGCGTGGGCCGGCCGCCTGGGCTCACAGGCCGCGGGCTTCCAGGGCGAGGCCTCATGGAGTCCTGAGCGTCGCTTCGACCGCGTCTTTGAACGGCTCGGCTCGCTGGCGGCGATGAACCGCGATCCGCGCTACGACCTGCTCGTCACCCTCGGCCGCCTGGGCGTCTACGAGCTGAGCGCGGGCCGGCTGCACGTCGGCGGCTCGGACCGCGTCACGCTGGCCGCCAAGCGGATCCTCGGGATCGGCGATCCGATGCTGCTCGAGCGGCGCGCCGCCGACCTCGCCGAGGCCTGCGAGCTGCCGCTCGAGGCGCTCGACCTGGGTTTCTTCAACTGGGAGGTCCGTTCGCGGTACGGGGCGGGTCTCGACCCGCTGCCCGAGCCCGACCCGGGAAGGCTGGCGGCGGCTCTTTCGGCGCTGGGCCTCGAGTGAGGCCAGCGCCCCGAGGTTCATCGGTGTCGCTTCAAGTGGCGCACTAGCCTTCGCACCATGTTCTTCGCCGTCTTCTTGATCTGGATCGTCGCCGAGATCGCCGCGGCGATCGCCGTCGCGCACGTGATCGGCGTCCTGTGGTGCGTGCTCCTGCTGCTCGTGGGTTGGCCCGTTGGCGGATGGCTGATGCGCGCCGAGGGGCGCGCGGCGCTGGCGCGGCTGCGCGACACGCTGGCCGCGGGGCGCCCGCCGGGGCCCGGTCTGATCGACGGTGCGCTTGCGCTCCTTGCCGGGCCGCTGTTGATCGTGCCCGGATTCGTCACCGACGCGCTGGCGCTCGTGTTGCTGGTGCCGGCGGTGCGGCGCAGGGTGGGCCGCTGGCTCATCGCACACGCGCGGAGCCGGTTCGTCTCCCGCGCCGCCGGGTTCGCCGGCGGAGCCCGTCATGACTACGACGTCGATGCCACCGCCCACGACGTGACGCCGCGGTCCCGCGGTGACCGCCCACAGCTGAACGGATGAGCCCGCCGCACCCCGGCGCGGGCGACGACCTGCGCGCGATCGCGTTCGCCACCGACGACGGCACGGCGTGGGGCGCCGCGGTCTCCGACGGCAACGGTTGGTCGCTGGTGACCGGGCCGGCCGCGGAGCATGACGGCGCGCTCGAGGTCGCCGAACAGGCGGACGGAGGCTGGCGCCTGAGCACCGAGGGCGGTGCGCTCTCGTTGATCGTCGTGGCCGACGACCCGCCCGTCGCGCCGGCCGATGACGGCACGGAGCCAGCTGCGCCGCAGGCACCGTTCGTTCCGGGCGAGGGGCCCGAGCTCTGTCGGGTCATGGGCACGGCGTCGGGACGAGAGGTGCAGTGGCTGGGGATCCGGGTGCGGATGTCTCAGCCGCGGTCCGGAAAGGAAGCTCTGGGGTCGGCGAGGTTCGTGGCCGGCTGGTTCACGGACGGGTCGGCAGTCGGCCTGATCGCGGCCCGGCCCCGCCGTCACGACCGGCCCGATCACGACGCGGCGAGTGCGACCCTGTTCGACCCCGAACGCTGGCTGCCGGTCACAGAGCCCCGGCTGTCGACGACCTACGACGGGTCGGAGGCTCCCGCCCGGGTCAACCTCGAACTGTGGATCGGCGAGGGCGAGAACGAGTATCCGCGGCGAGCGGCGGCCGAGGCGTCCGGCCTCGCGTCGGCGACCGCCGACGGTGCGCCGGCACTGCAGGCGGTTCCGCTGCGCTGTCACAGCCGCGGCGAGGAGGGCGTCGGCGTCTACGTCGTGGCGACGTTCTGAGCCGACCGGCAGCGAGATGACGAACGCGCGGGCGGTGATCAGCGACTTCGGCGGCGTGCTCACGACGCCGCTGGCGGCGGCATTCCAGCGATTCTCCGAGGGCTCGGGCGTCACGCTCGAGGAGCTCGGCGTCGCGATGGCGGCGGTCGGCGCCGTTCGTGGCGAGAACCCCCTGTTCACACTCGAGACCGGCGCGATCTCTGAGGCGGAGTTCATGGCGGCGCTCAGTGAGCAACTCACGCGCGTTCGCGGGCATGAGGTCTCGCTCGCCGGGTTCGGCGAGGCGCTGTTCTCGGGCCTCGCGCCCAACCACGAGTTCGTTGCGTTCATGCGCGTGCTGCGCGCCCGCGGCCACGCGATGGCGATCTGCACCAACAACGTCCGTGAGTGGTCCGCGCGCTGGCAGGCGATGATCCCGGTCGCCGAGCTGTTCGACGTGGTCATCGACTCATCCGAGCTCGGCGTGCGCAAGCCCGATCCGAGGATCTACCAGGCGACGCTCAGTGCGCTCGGCGTCGCACCCGAATCGGCGGTGTTCATCGACGACCTGCAGATCAACTGCGATGCGGCGGCCGCGCTCGGGATGCGGGCCGTGTGGTTTCAGCAGACCGCGCAGGCGATCGCCGACGTCGAAGCCGCGCTGGACGGCGACGGCCCGGCGTAGTGGCCGCCCGCGCAGGGAGGGCGGCGGCGCTGCTCGCGGCCTCGGCGCTGCTCGCGGCGGGGTGCGGGAGCGCGCATCGGCTGCCGCCGCTGCCGGTCGTCCACGTCGCGCCGGGCACCCCGACGCTCCATCTGGGTCCCGTCGGGCGCGTGATCCCGGCCGGCTTCCTCGGGCTCTCGATGGAGTTTCAGGCGGTCCGCGAGTACACCGGCGCCAATCCGCGGGCGGTCGATCCGGTGCTGGTCAGACTGATCCGCGATCTCACCCCTGGCCAGCGCCCCGTGCTCCGAATCGGGGGCGATAGCACCGATGCCTCGTGGGTGCCGGCGGCCGGGGTCACGCCGCCGAAGTTCAGCGGCTACAGCTATCCGCTCACGGCCGGCTGGCTTGCCACCACCGCTGCGTTCGCGCACAAGCTGCACGCGCGGATGATCCTCGGCCTGAACCTCGCCGCCGACGAGCCCGCGCTCGACGCGGCCGAGGCGCGAGCGTTCGAAGCCGCGTTCGGACGGTCCTCCATCGAGGCGCTGGAGATCGGCAACGAGCCGAACCTGTTCGCGACGATCGCCGAATGGAAGCTCGCCGACGGCACGGAGGTCACCGCCCGCCCGCGCGGCTACGGGCCGTCGCGCTACCGGCGGGAGGTGGGGGCGGTGGTCGCCGCGCTGCCGCACGTGCAGCCCACGTGGTCGCTCGCCGGACCGGCGCTGGCCGCGAATCAGGACCCCGACCCCGCCGGGATGTGGACGACCACGATGGGAACCTTCCTGCGCTCGGAGCCCGCCGTCGCCGAGCTCACCGTCCACCGCTACCCACTGAAGCGCTGCTTCTTCTCCCGCGGCTCGCCGCAGGACCCGACGATCCCGCACCTGCTCTCCGAATACGCCACCACCGGATTGGCCGACGGAGTCAAGCCGTGGGTGCGGCTCGCGCGTGCCCAGGGCCGGACGGTCCGCGTCGACGAGCTCAACTCGGTCGCCTGCCGTGGCACGCCGGGAGTGAGCGACACGTTCGCCAGCGCGCTGTGGGCGACCGACGCGCTGTTCTCGCTCGCCTCGGTCGGCGTCGGAGGCGTGAACGTTCACACGCTTCCGGACGCTGCCTACGAGCCGTTTACCGTCGCTGAGGCCCGTGGGCGCTGGCGGGCGCAGGTCGAGCCCGAGTATTACGGGCTGCGCCTGTTCGCCGAGGCGGCGCCGGCGGGATCGCGCCTGCTCGGCGTCCGGGGAGCGCCGCACAGCGTGTCGCTCAGCGCCTGGGCGACCCGCGCGACCGATGGCACCGAGCGGCTCGTGCTGATCGACAAGGACCCGGGCCGCGCCCGCACCGTCCGGATCGCGGTGCCGGCCGGGATGGGCGGCCGCGACGTCACCGTCGAGCGGCTCACTGCTCCGTCGGTCGCGGCACGCGGCGGGATCCGGCTGGGCGGGCGCACCTACGGCGCGGTCACGACGACGGGCGAGATCGGCACGCCGCAGACGACCCGCGCGCCCCCGGGCGGCGGTCGCACGGTCGTGGTGCGCGTGGCCGGCGGGAGCGCCGCGCTCGTCACGCTGCGCCGCAGCTGACGCCGGCGCTCGGATGGCGTGTCGGTCCGCGGCCCTGGCGGTGGGTCGGTCCGCAGCCGTGGCGGTGGGTCGGTCCGCAGCCGTGGCCGGGCGCCGGGGAGGCCGGGGAGACCGGGGAGACCGGGGAGACCGGGCGACGACGCGGCTCCGATCGCGCGGCTTTGACCGTGGCGGCTCGGCTCCGATCACCCACGAGTCGTCCCGGCCGAGGACGCGTGGGTGATCTGGACGGCGGAGGGGCTCCGATCACCCACGCACGGCCGGCAGGGATGGTGCGTGCGTCATAGACGCCGCAAGAGACAACGGATCGCACACGCGCCGCCCGCGGGGCCAGCGCGTGCGAGATCCGGTTCTCCGCGTGGCCGCCCCGGGCTCCGGCCCCCCGCGCGGCCGCCCCGGGCCCCGGCCGCCCCCGGCCCCGGCCGCCCGCTGCGGCCGCCGATCAGCCGCGACCCGCCCCGACCGGCAGCGCGGCGACCTGGCGCCAGCGATCGCCGGCGTGGACGTAGACCGTCGCCTCCTCGAGCGTCGCCGCAAACCCGTCCCCGAGCGCGCGAGAGAGCTCGTCGTCGATCGCGTCGAGCGTCAGCTCGCCGGCGATCGCGACCGTGAGGTGGGGGACGATCTCGGCGTGCAGGCCGCCGTAGGGCGGGGCCTCGGGCCAGCGGGCGACGACCGCTCGGGTGAGCTCGCGCAGCTCACCCGCCGGCTCGGGATCGAGGTAGAGGACCCCGGGCGCGGCACCGGCCGGCGCGAACCGTGCGCTGTGCGTGAATCGCACGCGCGGAGCAGGTCGGGCGGCGAGCAGGCGATGCAACTCGCCGAGGACCTCGCCGGTGATTCGCTCTGGGGGGAGGAACGGGGCGACGATCGTGACGTGGGCGGGAACGCCCGCCAACGCCGACGCGTCATGGCGCAGTCGCCATCCGGAGATGAGCGGCTCCGCTGAGGGGACGGGCAGGATGATCGCCGAGGCAGCGGCGGTGATCGGCGGGTCGGCCACCGACCGGGCGTCAGTTCTCGACGCCGAGCCGATCCCAGCAGTAGAGCTCAAGGCACTCCTCGGCGAGTGCCGCACAGCGTTCGTTGGAGAGCCAGGGCAGGACGGTGTCGAACGCCTGCTCCTCGCCGACCCCCGCCTCGAACGCCTCCTCACCGCGGAACCCGGCCGCGATCTTCAGCGCCTCGCGGCGGTTCTCACCAAGCGACGGGAAGACGTTGACCAGGAACTCCTTGCTCGGCAGCGGATGCCCCACCTCGAGCGAGACATGCCAGGCGGCGAGCAGCGACAGGTCATGCTCGTCGAGATCCGCCACGGCCTTGGCGTAGTGGGAGTCCAGCTCCGCCTCGGGGATCTCGTCGACCCAGGCGCGCACGACCTCGCCGAGGATCTGACGGCGTGCCTCACGGCCCACCGAGTCGGCGATGACTCGGATGGCGTTCTGCGGTTCGATGAAGCAGAGGGACATTTTCGGGGCTCCCGTGGGAGAGGTCCGGATTCGCGCACAAGGTAGGGCTCGGTCCGGACGGACCCCGCATGGGGAGCCGACCGCTCCGCGGGCACGGTCGGCCCGCCCCGGGCCGGGCGCTCAGACGACGGCGCGCTTGGGAGCTTCGAAAGTGTCGAACACGACGCCGGGAAGCCGGTGGATCCCGACGGACTCGATCAGCGTGCGGATCTGCGGTTGCGCGCCGCGGAGCATGATCGCCTGCCCGCTGCGGCGCAGCCGCCTCGCCAGCAGCGCGAGGTCCAGCATCAGCGAGACATCCGCGAAGCCGAGCTCGGAGAGATCGACGATCACGTCGGTCTGTGCGCGCAGCGCACGCGCAATCGCGCGACGCCGGACGCCCTGGGTACTCCGGTCCTCGTCGCCGGCGCAGCGCAGGACGGGCGGTGTCTCGGTGAAGTCGACGATCCGGGAAACCTACTCAAAGTGGGTGACGTCACGCAAGGGGGGCAGCGAGGAATGCATTCGATTGCCCTCTGCGTGGGCGCGCCGTCGTTCTAGACTCGCGTTCATGGCAACAGTCGATGAGGTCACAGACGCCCTGCGAGACGTGATCGACCCGGAGCTCGGGCTGGACTTCGTCGAGCTCGGTCTGATCTACGAGGTGAGCGTCGACAGCGGCGCGGTCAACGTCACCTACACCTTGACGAGCCCCGGCTGCCCGATCGGCCCCCAGGTCGCCGAGCAGATCGAGGAGTTCGTCTCAGACCTCGACGGGGTCGAGTCGGTCAACTCACAGATGACGTTTGCGCCGCCGTGGACGCCTGAGCTGATGAGCGACGACGCAAAGTTCGCTCTCGGCTTCTGAGCGCCGCCCTGCGCCTCAGCCACGCGGCGTGCGCGCCCGGCCCCGGGTCGAGGGGCGCTTGGCGGCCCGCATGTCCGAGGCAGGCCCGGAGCGCGCCCGTCGCCGGGTGCTCGGCACGATCGGCGAGATCTCAGGGTCGGCTCCGACCGTGACGTCACCCGTCGACCGCGAGTGCGTGATCTCCTCCACGTCGGTGCCCCGCGCGGCAGCGAGCAGCTCGGCGAGTGCACGGTCGATCCCCTCGGCGACCAGCGCGACGTCGGGCATCGCGTCGTAGTCGGCCAGCAGGCCGAAATCAAGCGAGCCGTTGTAGGACATGATCGCGATCGCGAGCGCGTGGTTCTCGGGCAGGAAGGCGACCGGGAACAGGTCGCGCAGTTGCCGGCCGAGCACGTAGAGCGGCGCCTGGGGGCCGGGGACGTTCGTGACGAGCAGGTTGAACAGCCGGGTTGAGAAGTTCAGCCGGCTCGCCTGGGCGAGGATCGTCGGGGGCGCGAGATCGTTCATCGCGGTGAGCGTCGCCGCCCCGACCGCCTGTTTGGACTCCTTCAGCCCGTCCATCGCATGGCGGACGAACCGCAGACGGGTCACGGGGTCGTCGATGTAGACGGGCAGCGGGCCGCGCATCGCGGTCAGCTGGTTGCCGAGCGCGCCCCGGCTCGCGGCGCCGCGCACGGACACGGGGACGAGCGCCCGCATCTCCAGGCCGCGGGTCTGTACGCCGCGCGAGTGCAGCCAGTCGGCGAGCGCCCCGCTGACCACGGTGAGCACGACATCGTTGACGGTGCCACCGAGCGTGTCCTTGACCTCCTTGTAGTCCGCCAGCCGCTGCCGGACCGCCACATAGCGCCGGTGCGGTCCGATCTCGACGTTGAGCGGCGTGTCGGGAGCGGGGTTGAGGGCGGCCCACACGAGCTCGCCGAGACCTTCGGCGGCGTCCTTGAGCACCGCCGCCGAGCTCGAGGGCCGCGCGGCAGCGCCCAGCGTGCGGGCCGTGAGGCCGACCGCGGTACGGACCGCGCCGCGTGCACCGGCCACCACCAGGTCCGCGCCGGTGGGCTCGGGCTGGGGCGACCAGGCCTCCAGATCGTCGCTCGACTGCGCGGCCCCGCCCTCGGGGGAGATGTCGAACAGGACGGTCGCCAGGTCGACGCCCGAGATGCCGTCGACGAGCGCGTGGTGGGTCTTGGAGATGACGGCGAAGCGGCCGTCGGAGAGCCCTTCGACGAGCCACATCTCCCACAGCGGCTTGGAGCGGTCCAGTCGCTGGGAGGCCAGGCGTGCGACGAGCAGCAGCAGCTGCTCCTCGGAGCCGGGCGCGGGCAATGCGGTGTGGCGGACGTGGTACTCGAGGTTGAAGTCGGGATCATCGACCCACAGCGGCCGGCCGGCCTGCAGCGGCGGGGTGGCGAGCTTCTGGCGGTAACGGGGGACGAGGTGCAGCCGCCCCCGGACGTGGTCGAGGTAGTCCTCAAACGCGGGAGGCGGACCGTCGAAGATGAGCACCCCTCCGATGTGCATGTGCGAGGAGCGGCCCTCTTGATGCAGGAACGAGGCGTCGATCGAAGTCAGGCGGTCCAGATGCTGCTGCACGGGCTCTCCTCGACGGGGTACTCAGCGAGCCACAAGGTATAGCCTGCGACCAGATGGCGTGGGACTTCTCGACCGAGCCGGAGTTCGAGGCGCAGCTCGAGTGGATGCGGGCGTTCGTCCGCGAGCAGATCTGGCCGCTGGAGACGCTCTATCCCGAGCTCGGCTGGGAGAATCTGCGGCGCGCCGCGGCACCGCTGCAGGAGGAGGTCCGCGCGCGCGGACTGTGGGCCGCGCACCTTGATCCCGAGCTCGGCGGCCAGGGGTTCGGCCAGGTGAAGCTCGGCCTGATGCACGAGATCCTCGGCTCCTCGCCGATCGCGCCGCTCGTCTTCGGCAACGCCGCGCCCGACTCGGGCAACTCCGAGATCCTCGCGCTCGCCGGGACCGAGGAGCAGAAGGAGCGCTACCTGCATCCGCTGCTCGCGGGCGACCTGAAGTCGGGCTTCTCGATGACCGAGCCCGAGACCGCGGGATCGGATCCCACGCTGCTGGCGACCCGCGCGGTCCCAGACGGCGACGGGTGGGTGATCGACGGGCATAAGTGGTTCACCAGCAACGGCTCGATCGCGGACTTCCTGATCGTGATGGCGGTCACCGATCCCGACGCTCGTCCTCACCAGCGGGCCTCGATGTTCATCGTCGACGTCGACACCCCCGGCGTGGACGTCGTGCGGGACGTGGCGACGATGGAGCACCCGTACGAGAGCTTTGGACGCTATGGCAACCATGCCGAGATCCGGTACACCGGCGTGCGCGTCGGCCCCGAGGCGCTGCTCGGTGCCCGGGGAGGCGGGTTCCTGATGGCCCAGCAGCGGCTTGGCCCCGGGCGCATCCATCACTGCATGCGCTGGCTCGGCGTCGCTCGCCGTGCGTTCGACATGCTGTGCGAGCGTTCGCTGTACCGCGAGTCGCACGGGGGCCCGCTCGCCTCCCATCAGACGGTCCAGAACTGGATCGCGGACTCCGAGGCGGAGATGACGGCGGCACGGTTGATGACGCTGCACGCTGCCTGGCGGATGGACGTCGAGGGGGTCGCGGCGGCCCGCAAGGACATCGCGCTGATCAAGTTCTATGGCGCCCGGGTGCTCCACGACGTGATCGATCGCTCGTTGCAGGCACACGGCGGCCTCGGCTACTCGTGCGACCTGCCGCTGGAGGCGATGTACCGGTTCGCCCGCGCGGCGCGTATCTACGACGGCCCCGACGAGGTGCACCGCGCCTCGGTCGCCCGTCAGGTGCTGCGGGGGTACCAGGCGCCGGCCGACGGCGTGCCGAGCGAGTTCATCCCGGCCCGCCGTGAGGCGGCGCGTCGTCAGTTCGCGGACGCACTCGAGGCGATCACCGCCAACGACTGACCGGAACCGTCTCCGGGCGGCTGCGTCGGTCCTAGACTCAGGTGGTGATGGAGTCGGCGGCACACCCTGAGACGATCCTGCTCGCGACGCCCCGCGGCTACTGCGCGGGCGTCGACCGCGCCGTGCAGACGGTGGAGCGCGCCCTGGAGTTGTACGGCGCGCCCATCTACGTGCGCAAGGAGATCGTCCACAACAAGCACGTCGTCGCCGAACTGCGCAAGCAGGGTGCGATCTTTGTCGAGACCGAGTCCGAGGTGCCCGAGGGCGCGACCGTTGTCTTCTCCGCGCACGGTGTCGCCCCCGGCGTCCATGTCGCGGCCGCCGAGCGGCGGCTGCGCACGATCGACGCGACCTGCCCGCTCGTCACCAAGGTCCACCGCGAGGCCCTGAAGTTCGCGGCTCAGGGCTACACGATCGTGCTCATCGGCCACGCCGGCCACGAGGAGGTCGAGGGCACGATGGGGGAGGCGCCCGGAGCGATCGTGCTCGTCGAGGACGAGGACGGTGTCGACACCCTCGAGGTCGACGATCCAGAGCGGATCGCCTACATCTCGCAGACGACGCTGTCGGTCGACGAGACACGCACGATCATCGCCCGCCTGCGGGAGCGCTTCCCGGCGATCGTCGGACCGCGCACCGATGACATCTGCTACGCGACGACCAACCGCCAGACCGCGGTCAAGGAGCTCGCTCGCGAGGTCGACCTCGTGCTCGTGATCGGCTCGCGCAACTCCTCCAACTCCAACCGCCTGGTGGAGGTCGCGCGCGAGCTCGGCGCCGCCGCACACCTGATCGATAACGAGACCCAGATCGACGAGAGCTGGCTGCAGGGCGTGAGGACGATGGGGATCACCTCCGGGGCGAGCGCGCCCGAGGAGCTCGTCCAGCGCGTCGTCGAACTGTTCCGCGGCCGCGGAACCGCCGACATTCGTGAGCTCGAGGTCGTCTCCGAGGACGTGCGCTTCATGCTTCCCAAGGCGATCCGCCAGGCGATGGCGGCGGCCTGAGGGCCGGCCGCCGCCCACCCGCCCTGACCACCCTCGTCGTCTCCGATCTGCACCTCGGCGCGCGCGGCGACAAGTCCGTCCTGCGCGACCCGGGCTGCCTGCGCGCGCTGTGCGACACCGTCGCCGGCGCCGACCGCCTCGTGCTGCTCGGCGACGTGCTCGAGCTGCGAGAGCGCCCGCTGCGCGACGTGCTCGACGACGCGCGCCCGGCGCTGGCGGCGATCGGCGCGGCGCTGGCGGGGCGCGAGCGGCCGGCGGAGATCGTGCTGCTCGCGGGGAACCACGACCACCGCCTCGTCGAGCCGTGGCTGCGGCGGCGCGACCGATCGGTGACGCTCGGGCTCGATGGAGAGGTCACCGTGGCCGAGGGCGATCCGCTCGCTGCGATCGTGGCGGCGCTCACCGGCGCTGGAGTGGACCCGTCACACGTACGCGTCCGCTACCCGGGGGTGTCGCTCGGCGAGGAGACGTGGGCGACCCACGGCCACTACGCCGATCGTCACACGATGGTCCCGATCCTCGAGCGGCTGGGCGCTGGGATGACCGCGCGCTTGGTGGCGCGCCCGGATCCGTGCTGCGTCGAGGACTACGAGGCGGCGCTCGCGCCCGTGTACGCCTGGGCCGACGCGCTCGCCGAGCACGGCTGGCGGAGCGCCGGATCCGAGCGCGCCGTGGGCGGCTCCGAGGCGGCGTGGCGCGCCCTGTCGGGGCGGGGAGGGGGCCCGCGGCGCCGCGCCGTCCGGGCGGCGTTCCCGGTCGGGATCGCCGCGCTGAACCGGGCCGGGCTCGGTCCGCTGCGCGCCGATCTGTCCCGCGAGGCGGTCCGGCGTGGCCCGCTCGTCGCGCTCGGTGAGGTGCTCGGACGGCTCGGGGTCGGCGCGCGCTGGGTCGTGTTCGGCCACACCCACCGCTCCGGCCCGCTGGGCGGCGATGAGCCGGGCGAGTGGACCACGCCGGCCGGCGCGCACCTGGTCAACACCGGCTGCTGGGTGCGCGAGCGCCACCTGGCCGGCAATGACCCCGCCCGCAGCCCGTATCGGCCCGGCTGGGTCGTGTGGGTCGACGGCGATCCGGCCCGGGCACCCGAGCTGGTCAACGTCCTCGACTGACCGGGCCCGCCCGGGAGGGGGCCGAACCGCCGGCGGCCAACCCCAGCCGCTCAGGGGCAGCCCGGTCAGCCCGCCAGGCCCGGGGTGAAGCAGACCCCGTGGCAGACGACGCCGTCGCCGAGCTCCAGCGCGAGCTCGCCCGACGTCGACACGTCGTGCGCGATCAACCGATACGCGCCCGGATGCCCGACGACCAATTCGGCCCCGTTCGCGCGGACGACTCGTTCGGCAGGCGACGCACCCTCGCGCGGCTCGAGCACCGCCCACACCTCGCCCGCCTGGTACGGACCGCTGTAGGGCCCCGCGACGTCGTCGCTCTGGACCGCCAAGATCGCATCTGGCGCATCCGAGGGCCGGACCGGCGCCAGCAGCTCACGCTCCTTGATCTCGAGCAGCTCCTGGATCGAGCGCTCGGTCTCGGCGTAGGCGCCCTCGCCGAAGTGGTACTCGTGGAGCATGCCGTCGGGGCCGAACAGATACCGCGCCGGCCAGCCGAGGTTGTCGTACTCCTGCCACACCTCGAGCGCCGAGTCCACGAACACCGGGTATGGGACCCCGAGCCGCGCGACGGCCTCCTTGACGGCGCGCGGGGAGGAGCCCGGCGGAAAGCCGGCAGAGTGCACCCCGATCACGACCAGCCCGGCCGCGTGATAGCGCTCGTGCCAGGCGGTCATATAGGGCAACGTGCGAATCGAGTTGGGCCGGCAGAAATCCCAGAACTCGACGAGCACGGGATGGCCGCGCTGCTCCTCCATCCGCAGGCGGGTGGCGTTCACCCAGACGGCCATCCGCGGGAACCGCGGGGCCTCGATGTCATCGGTCGGGGGCCGGGTCACGCCGGCGATCCTAGACCTGCCCGAGACCGCTTCGGCCCGCGCTCGCCCGGCGCTACACTTGGTGAAGTATCGGAATCCCGACCCGCTTTGAGGTGTTTTAGCCGATGACCCCCTCCGGAGCTGAAGTCCTCCGCCAGATCAAGAGCCGGATCGCTGAGGTGGACCCCTCGGAGGTGCGGGAGCAGTTGCAGAACGGCACCCTCCTGCTCGACGTGCGAGAGGCCGAGGAGTGGGCGACCGGCCACATCCCGGGCGCCAGGCACGTGCCGAAGTCGTTCCTCGAGTCGCGCATCGAGGGGGCGGTGACCGACCGCGGTCAGCACGTGATCCTCTACTGCCAGTCGGGCAATCGCTCGGCATGGGCGGCGCGTACGATGATCGAGGACCTCGGGTTCACGAACGTCGAGTCGATGACTGGCGGGATCACCCTCTGGAAGGACCGCGGCTATGGAGTCGAGACGCCGCGCGCGCTGACTGCCGAGCAGCGCGACCGTTACTCGCGGCATCTGCTGCTGCCCGAGGTCGGAGCCGAAGGGCAGGAGAAGCTGCTGGACGCGAAGGTGCTTTTGCTGGGCGCCGGCGGACTCGGGTCTCCGGCTGCGCTGTACCTCGCCGCCGCCGGCGTCGGCACGCTCGGCATCGTCGACGACGACACCGTCGACCTCTCCAACCTGCAGCGTCAGGTGATCCACACCTCCGATCGCGTCGGCGTGCCGAAGGTGGACTCCGCCGAGCAGACGATCCACGCGCTCAACCCCGACGTCAACGTCCAGAAGTACCCGGTCCGCCTCGGCCCGGACAACATCATGGACATCCTGCCCGACTACGACATCGTCGTCGACGGCCTGGACAACTTCCCGACCCGGTACCTGCTCAACGACGCGTCGGTGCGGCTGCGGATTCCGGTCGTGTCCGCCGCGATCCTGGGCTTCGACGGGCAACTGTCGGTGTTCAAGCCCTACGATGGTCCCTGCTACCGGTGCCTGTTCCCGACGCCACCGCCGCCCGAGCTCGCGCCCTCCTGCGGCGCCAACGGAGTGCTCGGCGTGCTGCCCGGGACGATGGGGCTGCTGCAGGCGACCGAGGTCATCAAGCTGATCATCGACGCCGGCGACCCCGCGATCGGCCGCCTGCTGATGTACGACGCGCTCGCCGCGACGATCACCGAGGTCAAGGTCCGCCGCGACCCGGACTGCCCGGTCTGCTCGCGCGAACCCGACGAGATCTCCGACGAGGAGATGGGCGTCTTCCCGGACTACGAGGCGTTCTGCGCGGGAGCCCACTGAGCCCGCGCTGGCGCCGACTAGGATTCCGCCCGCCGGCCGCCGGCACGGACTCCGCCGCCGGCCGTCCGCCACTCACCTTCCATCCCTCTCGACCCCGGACCCACCTGACCACCCATGGCCACGATCCGCATCCCACCCGTCCTGCGCCCCTCCGTCGGCGGCGAGCGCCAGCTGACCGCCGACGGCTCCTCCGTCGGGGAGATCCTCCGCTCGGTCGCCGAGGCGCATCCCGACACCCAGACGCAGCTGTTCTCAGGCGATGGCGCGCTGAACCGCTACGTCAACGTCTATCTCAACGACGAGGACGTGCGCGTGCTCGATGGGCTCGACACCGCGGTGTCGGACTCGGACACGCTCGTCATCCTGCCCGCCATGGCGGGCGGCGCACAGGCCTAGTCCGCGCTCGCCGTCTCGTCGAGCTCGCCCAGCAGGTGCCGGGCGGCGCGATGGCGTCCGAGCGCATCGAGGTGCTCGGCCATCGCCGTCCGGCGCTCGTCATCGTCGGGCTCCTCGGCGAGCGCCGCTTCGAGCGCGGTGAGCGCCTCCTGATGGGAGCCGCGAACCGACGCGGAGTCGGCGACCAGATCGAGCAGTTCGAGGTAGCGAAACTCGGCCTGGTCTCGCGCCTCCCGGGCCCACTCCGTGTAGGGGTCCCCGGGCAGCAGCGGCCCGGTCCGCAGCGCGAGTGCCGCGTAGGCCAGCTGGGTCGCGCGTGAGCCACGGGCGGCGCGGACGCGCTCGCTCGCCCGGCGGAACTCGCGCAGATCGACCCACGCCGGGACGAGCCGCAGGTTGTCGCCGTCGCGCACGACGAGCTCCCCGGTGGCCGCGCGCAGCCTGGTGAGCACCTGGCGGAGGCGGTGGCGGCCGGTGGTGGGCGGAACCTCGGGGAAGAACGCCTCGAGCACCACCTCGACGGCGAGCCCGTGTCCGTGGACCGCGAGCATCCGCACAAGCTCGCCCGGCTTGCCCGGCGGCAGCGCGACCGGGGCTCCGTCGGCCCGGGTCACCTCCGGGGTGCCGAACAGGCGGACGACCACCTCGCGACCGTCGAGCATCAGCTCGCGAGCGATCGACGACCCCACGGTCTCGGCCAGCGGAGCAAGTGCGGCCGCGATGTCGGGCTCGCCGACGGTGGCCACCCGGACGGTGCCGCAGCCCACCGCCTGCTCGAATGCGCGCGCCGCGATCGGCGCCGCGTCCCCCCGGCCGGCGCGGTAGGTCGCCCAGGCGGTGAGCAGTGTGTGGCGCCAGACGGCTCGCTTCTCGATCCAGTTGCAGCGCGCCAGCTCCTGGAGCAGCTCGAGCGCTCGCCAGGGATCGCCGGAGCGCGCCGTCATCACCGCGCCGGTCTGCATGACCTCCTCGTCGGCCTCCCCGGCCTGCTCGACCGCCGCCTCGAACCGGCTGCGGGCGAGGTCGTCGAGCCCCACCCGGTCGAGCAGCTCGGCGCCCTCCAACCGGCTCGAGAGGCCGATGTGGGTGCCGTACCACTCGCTGCGCGACGCCTCGATCTCGGCCTCGCGGACGAGACGCTCGGTGCCGCGCGCATCTCCCCGGGCCGCTGCCACCCGGGCAAGCCCCCAGGTGACCTCCGAGGCACGGTGGGGGTTGGGATGCAGCGCGAAGTGGGCGAGCGCCTCGTGGAGCACCGCCTCGGCGCGATCGAGCTCGCCGAGGTCGGTAAGCACGTCCGCGTAGGAGCCGAGGGCGCCGGCGCGGCGTCCAGCGCTCTCGGGCGGATACGTCGCCAGAGCCTGGGCGATGAGCTGCTCGGCGACGACCAGATCGCCGTGCTGGTACCAGCCCGAGTAGCCATGGCGCAGCAGCGCCGATGCCTGCCAGTCGCGGTTCGGGAGCTCCCCGAACCGGCTCGCCGCCTCCGTGAACGCCCGGCGCGCCGCCCGGACCGAGTCGTCGGTCCCGATCCATGACAGCGCCTGGCCCCGGGCCAGCAGCGCCCGCGCGATTGCCGTCCTGTGTGAAGGGTCGGCGTCCCGTAGGACCCGCTCGACGAGCGCTGCAGCCTCCTCCAAGCGGCGCCCCCGACCGGTGTCGATCGCCCGTTCAGCGTCGAGCTCGAGTTCCCAGGATCGGCCCGGCGGGGCAGGTGAGACAGGGGTAGCCCTCAGAACCCGCTCGAGGCGGTCGAGCGTCGCGCTGCGCTCGGTCCAGCGGCCGAGCGGCTCGAGGTCCCAGGCGACCGAGAGCAGCTTCGCCGGGTCGGCGATCTCCGCGAGCGTCTCGTCCGTGATCTCCGCGGGAATCACACCCCTTATTATCCACCTCCGACCGGCAATTTGACGTCCGCGTGACGTTGGATCGGCGCCCCGAACGGCCGCTACACTTCCTGAAGCAATGGCCGCCGCCGACCTGAAGAACCGCCCGTGTGGCGGGCGCTACGGCGACATCGTCCAGTCGATCGGGCATACGCCGCTGATCGAGCTCAAGCGGCTGTCGCCCAAGCCGGGCGTGCGCATCTGGGCCAAGCTCGAGTCCCGCAACCCGACCGGCTCCGTCAAGGACCGCGTCGCGCGTGCGCTGATCGAGGACGCCGAGGAGAAGGGGCTGATCCGGCCCGGGCAGACGATCCTCGAGCCGACCTCAGGGAATACCGGGATTTCGCTGGCGATGATCTGCGGGCGCAAGGGCTACGACCTGAAGGTCGTGATGCCCGACAACGTGACCCCCGAGCGCACCGAGTTGCTGCGGATGTACGGCGCTGAGATCGTCTACTCCGAGGGGACCAAGGGCTCCAACGGGGCGGTGGAGAAGGCACTCGACATGGCCGAGAAGGACGCCGACTACTACATGCCCTACCAGTACGGCAATCAGGCCAACCCGCTCGCGCACTACAACGGAACCGCGCTGGAGATCCTCGAGGAGCTCGACGACGTCGCGGCATTCGTCGCCGGTCTGGGTACGGGCGGCACGCTGATGGGCAACGGCCGTCGGCTCAAGGAGGAGTTCGGCGACAGCTGCCGGATCGTGGCCGCCGAGCCGATGCAGGGCGAGCCCGTGCAGGGGCTGCGCTCGCTCGAGGACGGCTTCATCCCGCCGATCATCGACCTCTCCCTGCTCGACCGCAAGATCTTCGTCACCAACCACGACGCGATCGTGTGGACGCGCAAGCTGCTCGATGAGGAGCGGCTGTTCGCGGGGGTGTCGACCGGGGCGATCGCCCGCGTGGCGGTGCGCATCGCGAGCGAGATCGACGAGGGCAACGTCGTGTTCGTCGTCTGCGACGACGGTTGGAAGTACCTGAGCTCGGGGATCTACACCCGGCCGGTCGAGGAGATCGAGAACCTCGACTCCACCGTCTGGTGGTGAGCGCGGCTACCACGGCCCGCGTCTCGCGGGGAGCCTGAGCGATGGACGGAGACGCCGTGCGCATTCCCCGCGCGCTCTATGACCAGATGGTCTCCCACGCGCAGGCCGAGGCGCCCAACGAATGCTGCGGCTTCATCGCCACTCGGGAGGGTGACGTCGTCGCCGTCCATCCGACGCGCAACACCGCCGCAAGCCCGCTGCGCTTCGAGATCGACTCCCAGGAGCTGTTCTCCACCTACTTCGCGATCGAGGACGCCGGCTGCGACGTCGGCGTGATCTACCACTCCCACACCCGCTCGGAACCATTTCCGTCGCAGACCGACATCAACTTCGCGGCCAAGTGGCCGGGTGTCTGGTGGCTCATCTTCGGCCTGGCAGACGGTGAGCCCACAGCGCGGATCTTCGAGATCCGCGACGGTGGGGTCGACGAGCGCTCGTTGCAGGTGGAGTAGCGGCGCCGTGAGTCCGATCCGGGAGGCTGAGCCGACGCTCACGTGCCCCGGATGCGGGATGCGCGCGGGAGGGGCGGCGCGGTTCTGCGCGCACTGTGGCCTGCCCCTCGTGCTGGATGAGGCGCTCGACGCGGATCCGGTGGCCGCGCCGGCGGTCTCCGAGCGCCGCCGGCGGGCCCGGCTGGTCAAACCACAGCTGGCGGAGGGGCCGCTCGTCAAGGTCGCCTGGGTGCGTAACCAGGCCGAGGGGGAGTTCCTCCAGTCGCTGCTGCTCGAGCAGGGCGTGCCCAGCCTGCTGCGCCGCGCGGCGGGCTTCGACGTGCCGGACATGCTGTTCGCCGGCCCGCGTGACGTGCTGGTGGCCGCCTCGGGCCTTCAGACCGCGAAGGAGACACTGCTGGATGCCGGACTCACCGGAGACGGCGGCGCGGAGCGGGAGGCCCGCCCGGTCGTGCGGCCCGGGCCACTGCTCGCCGGTCTGCTGATCGCGCTCGTCGCCGGCGCGGCCGTGATGTGGGCGCTGTCGCTCGTCGTCGCCCACTGACGATCCGGTCTCAGCGATCGGCGGAGGCGAGACGCCCGAGGTGCAACCGCCACTCGGCATCGACCGAGTCGAACCGGGCGCCGAACGCCCGCTCGATGGCGGCGACCGGACCGCGGCCGTCAGGTGCAGTGGCCAGCGCGACCGCGGCCGGCTCGCCCTCGTGCTGGGTGAGCAGATCGAAGACGGTCCCACCGAGCAGCGGCGCGTCGCGCAGCGACGGCGGGAACGACGGGCGCCTGCCCTCACGCAGCCGGCGGGCGATCGCGGGCCGCGCGTGCGCGGTCTGCCCGGCGAACCAGCGCCCGGCCCCTTCCAGGTGCCACGCCCAGCGCAACTCGAGACGCCCCTGAGCGATCGAGCGCACGATCGCCGGTCCGCCGCCCAGGTCCCATGCGTCCTCGGCGAACGTCCGTCCCGCATAGAGGGCGGCGGCGCTCAGGCGCAGCATCTCGCGCGATCCGCTGACCTCTGTGCCGCGATCGCGCAGTGCCTCAGGGGAGAGCACGTGGATCTCCCGCCGTCCGGCCCAGCCGGTCACGTAGCGCCGGCCCGATGGCGCGGTCAGCGCCCAGCGCGTCGCGACGAGCGGGTTGGACAGCGCGAGCGCGACCATCCCGGGATGGAGGACGACCGTGATCTCCTCGGGCAGGTGAGGCACCAGTTGCTCGAGTTGGACCCGGACGTGTTCCAGCGAACGCAGGATGCGTTGCGCGTCGGCGGTGTCACCGGTGCCGTGGCGAGCGGCGAATGAGGCCGAGTTCGACTGCTCCCAGGGCATGGCGCGCGCCGGCGGGCGCTACGGCGCCGGTCAGACGAGGACCGGTTGCCGATCGGAGGCGATCGACGCGATTGCCTCGGAGGCACGCTCGAACTCCTCGTCGGAGAGCACCGGAGTGCCCTCAAACGGAAGGTCGCGGGTGAGCTCCAGCCATGAGCGGCAGCCGCCGTATTCGTCCCGGACCTTGACGGTGACCGGGCGCGGGATCCGATAGGTCCGCAGCAGGATCACATGGAGCGGGTGCCGTCGCTTCCAGGCCAGTCGCTTCTCCGCGTAGTCGGTCGTCCACACATAGAACGGCGACAGTGCGTCGACCGCACGCCGATCGGAGATCGTGAAGTGCGCGGCGACCTCGGCCCACGCCCGGATCCGCACACGGTCGGGCTGGGACAAGGGCTCGCCGCGGTGCAGCGCCTGCGGATGGGGCTCGCCTTCGGACCAGACACCCTCCTCGAGAGCCCGCGAGAGCTCAGGGCGATGCGACTCGCGGACGAGATCGGTGCGCTGGTGGTCGAAGGTCGGGTACAGGAAGAAGCGCTCGTAATCGAGCTTGAAATGCTTCTCGGGCTCGCGGATGCCGCCTTTGCGCAGAGTGAGGAGCTGTTCGCCCTCGGCCAGCGCTCGCACGGTGACGGCCCATTCTTTGAAAGCAATCGGCATAAGAAGAAAAGGGGACTTTGGGGGATGTAAACGTCCCGGAGCGGGGCCACTTCGCAGACGGGCAACCGGGACCTGCGGCATTGTACGAAAATTGCGGGAATTCTCAAAACATCCCTGCAAATACGCGGCTTTTGCGGAGAACTGCGGTCCTGAAGCTACGGCGCTGTAAGCGGTACGCCGGTCTCAGAGCCTCAGGCCCGCCTGGTCCTCGACCGGCTCGACGATCGCCGCGAAGTCCTCCGGTCCCCGGCCCCGGGCCATCCCGGCGATCAGCAGCTCTTGCGCATAGGCGGCGCTGGGGAACGGAACCTGCAGCCGCCGGCCCTCCTCCAGGCAGAGCGCGACGTCCTTGAGCATGTGCTCGAGCTTGAACAGCGTGGTGAAGTCGTGGGCGAGCATCGGCCGGGCCTTGAGGTCGACCATCGTCGAGCCCGCCGCGCCGGAGGCGATCACCTCGACCAGCGCGTCCATGTCGGCTCCGGCGCGGCGCGCGACGACGAGCGCCTGGGCGAGCGTCGCCGCGTTGGAGACCGCGATCGCGTTGTTGAGCAGCTTGACCATCTGGCCCTGGCCGCGGGGGCCGCAGCGGACGATCAGCGAGCCCATCGCCTCCAGGGCGGGGCGCACCGTCTCGAACTCCTGCTCGGTGGCCCCGACCATGAAGGTGAGCGTCCCGTCCTGCGCCTTGGGCGAGGAGCCGGTCACCGGCGCGTCGAGGAGCGAGAACCGCCTCTGCTCGAGCGACTCGCCGAGCTCGAGTGTCCATGCGGGCCCGATCGTCGAGCAGTCGACGAACAGCGTCCCGGGGGTCGCACCGTGCGCGGCGCCGTCCTCGCCGAGCAGAACATCCCGCACCTGGGGCCCGTCGACGACCATCGTGAACACGATCTCGGCGTGGGCGGCCGCCGCAGCGGGCGTCGGAGCTGCGGTCACGGAATGCGCGGAGGCGAAGTCCTCAGCGGTCGCCGCGGTGCGGTTCCAGACGGTCAGTTCATGGCCGGCGCCGGCCAAGTTGGCGGCCATCCGGGATCCCATGATCCCGAGGCCGAGGAACGCGATCTTGGTCATGCGCCGATCATTGCGCACTCGGCTTCGAGCGCGCCGCTCGGCGTCAGATCAGGCGGCGAGCTCCAGATCCTCGGTCTCGGCGAGGTGCTGGTGGGAGGGGCAGTACCCGTTGTGCGCCAGCGGCGTCCGCTGGCACGGCGTGCCCTTGCGGGTGCTGGCGCGGCACTGCAGCGGCTTGCCGTTGACGTCGAATCCGGTGGGGGACGCGTGGCGCAGGAACTCGTCGGCGAACGCGATGTAGCGCTCGACGACGTGCAGGACGCGTGGCTGGGCGCTCATCGGGAAATACGCCCGGATGTCGTTGAACAGCGTCTTGGAGGGATGGGCGAAGTAGTGACGGTCGGTCGCCAGGCGCTCGACGGCAGCCTCGCACGACCGCAGCACGCGCTCATGATTGGCGTGCGCGCACTCCGCGTGAGGATCCTCAAGGATCTCGTGCGCGATCTCCCGGTAGATCGCCCTGCTGAACACGTACATGGGGTTCTCTCCGTGACGTCGTGGCGCCGGTGCCGGCGCCAGTGGAGTGCGTCCTCGGAGTATCCGGCCAGGAGGTGAAGGGTGGCAGCGACGACGTATTAATTCAGCGTTAAGCCAGAAATGGGCGTGCTCAACCTATGCCCACCGTACGAGGCTGAATGGGTACGTGCTGGTCTGCTCTCCCTCGGACCGCCGTCCAGCATGCGACCGATCACGCGGCGCAGGCGGGTTCCGACAGCAGACTACGCAGTCGCCCTGGCCCGCGCGCCGGTACGGTCTGGCGCGATGAACCCTCCCGGCGTGCTCCTCACCCATCCCTCGTCGATGGAGCACGACACCGGGGAGCATCCCGAGCAGCCGGCGCGGATGACCGTGATCGAGCGGGCGCTCGCCGCCGCCGAATGGTGCGGGTACGCACGCGCACAGTCGCCCGCCTGTCCGGTGGAGGCGCTTCGTGCGGTGCACCCAGGGCGATACGTCGAGATGGTGCGCGAGATCGCGGAGGCCGGCGGCGGCCAGCTCGACGTCGACACCATCGCATCTGACGGATCCTGGACCGCGGCGCGACATGCGGCGGGTGGGGCGCTGGAGCTCACGCGACGTGTGCTCGACGGCGAGGCGCCGACCGGGTTCTCGCTCCACCGCCCGCCAGGCCACCACGCCGAGCCGGGACGCGCGATGGGGTTCTGCCTGTTCAACAACGTCGCTGTCGCAGCACGCTGGGCGCTCGATGAGCGGGGACTGGATCGCGTGATGATCGTCGACTACGACGTGCACCACGGCAACGGCACCAATGCGGTCTTCCATTCGGACCCGCGCGTGCTGTTCGTCTCGATCCACCAGTCGCCGCTCTACCCGGGGACGGGACCGCTGACCGACGTCGGCACGGGCCCGGGAGAGGGGTACAGCGTCAACCTGCCGGTGCCGCCCGGATCGGGCGACGGCGTGTTCACCGGGTTGATCGATGGCGTCGCGCTGCCGCTCGCCCACGCCTTCGCGCCGCAGCTGATCCTCATCTCGGCCGGCTTCGACGCTCATAGGGCGGACCCGCTCGCCGAATGCACGGTCAGCGACTGGGGGTACGCGGCGATGACCGGCGCGCTGCGTGGCGCGGGCGACGCGCTCGGCGTGCCGGCCGCTGCGGTGCTCGAGGGTGGCTATTCACTGCAGGCACTCGGTGGCTGCGTGGTCGCGGCGACTCGAGCGCTCGCCGCCGGGCCGGGCGCGGCCGGCCCGGCGCCGCCGGACGGCGGCGGGGCAGTCGACCACCAACCGCTGGTGGCGGGCGCTCGAGCGCACCTGTCGCGCTGGTGGCCGGCGCTCGCCTGAGCCTGGTTCAGCGGCGGCGATCCAGCGCAGCCTGCCAGGCGGCGATCACGCGGGCGGCGCAGGCGTCGGCTCCGTAGGGCTCCGCCCGCGCCCGCCCGCCGCGCAGACGCTCGGGGATCGAGGCCAGCGCCGTGGCCCAGCGCTCGAGCTCGAACGGCGCGCAGAGCGTGCCGGGGAGATCGCGCAGCAGCTCCGGTGCGACGCCGACCGGGGTGGAGAGGACCGGCACCTCGCAGGCGAGCGCCTCGAGCGCGGCCAGGCCGAAGGACTCACGCTCGGATGTGACCAGCACCGCATCGGCGGCGTTGATGCGGACGGCCATCTCGCCGGGCGCGGTGGCGCCCAAGGTGATCAACTCGGCGCCGACGGCCTGCGCGAGCGCGCGGGCGCGGTCGGCCCGCTTCTCCGGGCGCAACGGGTCGGTCGGAAGCAGCAGGTATCGGCCGTCCTGGCGCAGGCCGAGCGCGCCCCGTGCCTCCTGGCGCGAGGACGGCGCGAACCGGCCGAGATCGACGCCGGTCGGCAGCACGGCGACCGCTCGCCCGTGGACGAGTGGTCGGGGCACGCGCTCGGCGAGCGGCTGGGAGACCGTGGCGACGATGTCCTGCAACGGCAGCGCCGCCAGCGTGAGGGCACGCGAGCGCGGATGCACGAGATCGGTGCCGTGCAGCGTCACCGCGCGCACCGCCGCGGGCACCGCGAGCGCCGGCCAGGCCGACAGTCCGAAGTGCGCGTGAACGACGTCGAGGCGCCGGGCCCGGAACCTGTGGCGCGCCTGGCGCGCGGCGGCCACGTACGCGCGCGGGTCTCCCGCCCCGCCGCCGAACGCGAACACTTCGACCTCCACCTGTCCGCTCGCTTGCAGCGCCGACACCTGGTCGGCGACGAACGAGCCGAGCGCCGGGCGAGTGTCGCTCGGCCACATGTTGGTGACGATCAGGGCGCGGATCACGTTGTGACGCAATTGAAGCGGCCCGCCCGCATGGTCGCGGTGACGCCCATGCGGCCGGCGCCGCGCGCTCTGCCACCATGGACCGATGCGCTCAGAGCAACCCGTAGCCGTCTTCGACTCCGGCGTCGGCGGTCTTACTGTGCTCCACGACCTGCTCGTCTCGCTACCCGGCGAGGACTACGTCTACCTCGGTGACACCGCCCGGATGCCCTACGGCAGCCGGTCCCGCGCGCAGCTCGAGGCGTTCGCGGTCCAGATCGCCGAGCACCTGCTCGCGCTCGACGCCAAGCTGCTCGTCGTCGCCTGCAACACGCTGAGCGCCGCGGCGCTCGGCGCACTGCAGGATCATCTCGACTCGAGCGGCCGTGACGTCGACGTCATCGGGGTGCTCGCGCCTGCCGCCCAGCAGGCGGTCGCCGCCACCCGAACCGGACGCATCGGCCTGCTGGCGACGCCCGCAACCGTCGGCAGCGGCGCCTACGAGCGGACGATCCGCGCAGCTGATCCCCACGTGCTCGTCCGCAGCGTCGCCTGCCCGGATCTGGCAAGCGTGATCGAGTCCGGGTTCCCGTTCGACGAAGCGCTGATGGCGAGTGTGCGTGACCACTGCGCCCCGCTGCGCGACGCGGACGTCGACACCGTGATCCTCGGCTGCACGCACTATCCGCTGATCGCGCCGATGCTGCAGCGGATGCTGGGCCGCGGCGTGACGCTGATCACCTCCGGCTTTGCGGTGACCCGCTCGGTCGAGCGCGCGCTTGCCGCCCGGGACCTGCTCAACCCGCGCGGCGGCGAGGGGAGCTACCGCTTCCGTTGTACCGGCCCGGTCGCGTCCTTCGAGGAGCTCGGCAGCCGGTTCCTGCAGATGCCGCTCGGTGACGTCGTGCACGTCGATCTCGCACGGATCCCCTCGCCGGTGGCAGTCGGAGGGATGGCTGCATGAGCGCGGGGGACGGACGGCGGGCGCGGAGCGGCGGCCGGGCCGCGGACGAGCTGCGCCCGACCACGATCCAGCCGGGGTTCGTGCCGACCGCGACCGGTTCGGTACTCATCTCGGTCGGCGAGACACGGGTCATCTGCACCGCGTCGGCCGAGAGCCGCGTGCCACGGTGGATGGCGGGCTCCGGCCGCGGGTGGGTGACCGCCGAATACGCGATGCTGCCCGCGTCCACGGGCGAGCGCAAGCCGCGCGACATCTCGCGTGGCCGGCCGGACGGCCGCTCGATCGAGATCCAGCGGCTGATCGGCCGATCGCTGCGCGGCGTCGTCGACTTCCAGGCGCTCGGAGAGTCGACGATCACGATCGACTGTGACGTGCTCACCGCCGACGGCGGCACGCGGTGCGCATCGATCACCGGCGCGATGGTGGCGCTCGAGCTCGCCTGCCGGCGGCTGGTCTCGGAGGGGAGGCTCGAGCTGTTCCCGCTCACCGGGACGGTCGCCGCCGTCTCCACCGGGATCGTCGGCGGCGCGCCGCTGCTCGATCTCGACTACTCCGAGGACTCGAGCGCCGAGGTCGACGCCAACGTCGTCATGACCGGTGACGGCGGACTGGTGGAGGTGCAGGCGACCGCCGAGCGCACACCGCTCTCCCGCGCGCACCTCGACGATCTGCTCGAGCTCGCGGCGCGCGGGATCGGTTCACTGCGGGATCTGCAGCAGCGGACGGTCCGGGACGCGACCGGCGGATGACGGGGGCGCGCCCCGCCGGGCTCCCGGGCTCGTTGATGCTGTCCACGCGCAACGCGCACAAGGTGCGCGAGTTCGAGCGACTGCTGGGTGCGGCCGGGATCACGGTCGAGCCGCTCCCCGACGGCGTGGAGTTGCCGCCAGAGGTCGGGGATACGTTCGCCGACAATGCGCTCCCCAAGGCGCGCGCGGCGGCGGCCGCGACGGGACGCGTCGCGATCGCCGACGACTCGGGGATCGAGGCGGAGGCGCTCGATGGCCGACCCGGCGTGCGCTCGGCCCGCTATGCGGGTGAGCATGCCGGCGACGACGAGAACCTCCGCAAGCTGCTCAGCGAGGCGCCCGCCGGGAGCGGTCTGCGCTACGTCTGCGCGCTCGCATGGGTCGATCCGCAGGCAGGAGAGGAACACGTCGTGTTCGGAGAGTGCCGGGGGACCCTCGCCGACCATGTGGCGGGCGAGGGCGGCTTCGGCTATGACCCCGCCTTCCTGCCCGATCCAAGCGAGGGCGGCGAAACCCACCGCGAAGACGGTCCGGTCCGCACGATGGCCGAGCTCAGCGATGAGGAGAAGGACGCGATCAGCCACCGCGGCCGGGCGGTGGCCGCGCTGCTGCAGTGGCTCTCCAAGCGCGGGGTCTGAGCCCGCCGGAGCGCCGGACGTGCCGCCGGGCGTGCGTCAGAAGAGGTTGATGAACGCCGACAGGGCCACCGCGAGGGTCACGCCGGCGTAGCCGTAGTACCCCTCGAGGAGCAGGATGGCGGCCGTCACCACGCAGACGAGCACGGTGACGATCCAGGCGATCCGGCCGAGGTCCATGGAGCACATTCTGGCCGTCCCCGGGGACGGCCACCGCCTGGACGCCCCGCGATTGCGGGCAGTGATTCTCGCAATTTGCGGGAAAATGGCCGAATCCGGTGGTGTTCGTCCGCGGCGTCTGGTGAGAATGGAGCCAGAGGGGAGTGTGGGCGCTCACGAGCGTCCGCAAGCCCTGTTAGCTTCGACGATTCCAACCACCTCCAAGGAGGAGCAAGTGACGAAGTCTGAATTCGTAGACCAGGTCGCCGACCGTGCCGGGCTGAGCAAGAAGGACGCCGGTGACGCGGTGGACGCGATGCTGGAGACGATCGAGGACGCTCTCAAGCGCGGCAGCGACGTGACGTTCTCGGGCTTTGGCAAGTTCAGCGTGTCCGATCGCAGCGCTCGCGAGGGTCGCAACCCGGCCACCGGCGAGAAGATCCAGATCGCGGCGTCCCGGGTTCCGAAGTTCACGGCCGGCGCGGCGCTCAAGAAGGCCGTCAAGTAGGTACGGGTGCTTCGAGCGGAGCCAGTCGGGTCTCGCCCGCGGTGAGTGGGGAGACTCTGGCGTCGGCTCCGCCGCCCGCTCACGTGACCACGCACCCGGTCGGCGATCGGCTCGCGGAGCGGGTTGCCGAGCGGCGATCGCAGATCGTGCTCGGCGTCGATCCGGACCCGGCGCGCCTGTGGCCCGCGGCGCGTGAGGCGGCCGGACGCGATGGCGATCCGCTCGTCCGTGCCGGACGGGCGGTCGCGGCTCACTGCCGCCTGCTGCTCGACGCGGCGGGCGGCGAGTGCGTCGCGGTCAAGTTCCAGGTGGCTTGCTTCGAGCGTCTCGGCGCTCCCGGCTGGGCGGCGCTCGCCGACGCCATCGGCGCGGCGCGCGACCGCGGCCTGCTCGTGATCGCCGACGCCAAGCGCGGCGACATCGACATCTCGGCCAGGGCCTACGGTCAGGCGTTCTTCGGAGGATGCGAGGGTCCGTTCGGACCGCTGCCGGGGCTGGGGGCCGACCTGCTGACCGCCAACCCGCTGCTGGGTCGCGATTCGCTCGCGGCGCTGCTCTCGGAGGCCCGCGCCGTCGGCGGCGGTCTGTTCGTGCTCGTCCGCACCTCCAACCCGGGTGCGGCCGATGTTCAGGACCTCGAGCTCGCGTCTCGCGGCACGGTGAGCGACGCGCTCGCCTCACTGGTCGCGGAGCTCGGCAGCGACCGGGTCGGCAGCCACGGGCTCTCGGATGTCGGCGCGGTGACGGGCGCGACCGCGCCGGAGCATCTCGCGCGGCTGCGCGAGGCGATGCCCCGCGCCGTCCTGCTGCTGCCGGGAATCGGAGCCCAGGGCGCGAGCGGCGAGGGGCTCGAGGCGGCGTTCGGCCCCGGTCCGGCGGGCGGGCTCGTGAGCGCCTCGCGGGCGATCGTCTACGCGGCCGACGCCCGCGGCGGCGGTGAACCCGCCGGCGCTGCGCGCGCCGAGGCGGCGCGGCTGCGCGAGCTGGTCTGGAACCTGTACGCGTAGGCGGTCAGGCCGGCCTGCTCACCGCCGGACGCCCGGCGGTCCGGGGGCGGTCGCCGGTATGATCGCGCTCTCATGTCGCGTTACGTCGCGCGCTTGATGGCGCCGCTCGCGATCGCCGTCGTGGCTGTCGGTATTTATCTGGTCGTCCACGGCAACCTGGTCACGCACCATTCCCCACCGGCGCATTCGGCCGGCAGCTCCCATCGCCATCGTCATGGTCATCACCATCGCCCCAGGCACCCCAAGCCGAAGTCCTACACCGTGAAGTCGGGCGACACATTGAGCTCGATCGCAAACCACACGGGCGTCTCGATGGGGCGCCTGGAGGCGCTGAACCACTCGCTGCACCCGCCCTACAGCCTGCAGACCGGCCAGCGGCTGAGGCTGAGCCGATGAGCCGGGTGGATCGAGGCCGGGAGCGCGCGCGCGTTCACCGGCGCGGGCGGCACCTCCGTGTCCGCGCGGTGATGCTCGCGATGCTCGCCTGTGGGCTGGGCGCGCTCTGTGCGCTGCCGCCGGCGGCACGCGCGGCAGGCGCGGTCAGTGGCGGGGGGACGCCGACCCCGCCCTCGCTCGCGCTCGCTGCCGGGGCCCTGTACGTGCCCGCCACCGGGCAGATGCTGTACGCGAACAACCTCGACGAGCGGCGGGCGATCGCCAGCACGACGAAGATGATGACGGCGCTGGTGACGCTCCAGCACGTCAAGAACCTGAACACCGTCTTCACCTATCCCGACTACCACGTCGCCGCCGACGATTCCCAGATCGGCCTGCGCCCGGGCGAGCGAATGACGGTGCATGACCTGCTCTACGCGATGATGCTGCCGAGCGCCGACGATGCCGCGGAGGACCTGGCCTACAACGTCGGCCACCACTCGGTCGCCCGCTTCGTCGGCTGGATGAATGGGGACGCCCACATGCTCGGGCTGACCGGAACCCACTACTCCACGCCGAGCGGGGTGGACACGGCCGGCAACTACTCGACCGCGGCCGACCTCGTGCGCCTTGCCCAATACGACCTCTCGCACTATCCGTTCTTCGCACAGGTGGTGCGGTCGGCGCGCGCGACGTTGGCGACGGGACCGTCGCCCGAGGTGTCCAACCTCAACCTGCTGATCGGCCGTTACCCGTGGGTGATCGGGGTCAAGACCGGGCACACCACCGACGCGGGATGGGTGCTCGTCGCCGCCGGCCAGCGCGATGGGCTGCGGCTCGTCGACGACGTGATGGGCACGCCGACCGACGACGGCAGCGATGACGAGGCGCTCGCGCTGCTCGAGTGGGGGTACGCCAACTTCCGGATGTTCACCCCGCTCCACCCCCAACAGGCGGTCGCCCATCTGCCGGTCAAGGATCAGCCCGGGCTGCGGGTGCCGATCCGCGCGACACGCGGGTTCCGGCGCGTGCTCGCCCGCTCCAGCCAGGTCCGGCTCCGCGTGCAGGCCCCTCACCGGCTGGCCGGACCGCTGCCGTCCGGCACCGTTGTCGGGCACGTGCTGGTGGTCGACGGCAACCGCACGCTGACGCGGGTGCCGGTCGTGATCGAGCGACGGCTGAAGGCGGTCCCCCGTCTGGTGCTGGTCGGGCGTTTCTTCTCCAACCGGCCGTGGCTGATCGCGCTGATCGCGATCGCCGCGCTTGGCGGGATCGGCGCGATGTGGTGGCGGGTCCTCGGTGGCGGCGGGCCGGGCGGCCGGCGGCGCGGCCGCGCGCGTGAGAAGGCGCGGCCGACCGAATCGAACTGGGGCCGCGCATGATCATCACCGTCACCCTCAACGCCGCGATCGACAAGACGCTCGAGGTGCCGAGCTTCACGCCGGGACGTCGCCACCGGACCGTCGACCAGACGACGATGCCCGGCGGCAAGGGGGTCAACATCGCCCGGGCGATCAAACGGCTCGGCCAGCCGGTGATCGTCACCGGCTTCGCGGGGGGCGCGACCGGCAGTCGCATCATCGAGGCGCTCGACGGCGAGTCGGTCCTCAACGACTTCGTGCGGATCGAGGACGAGTCGCGCACGAACACCGCGGTGCTGGATCCGACGACCGGCGTGCACACCGAGATCAACGAGCGAGGCCCGGCGGTGTCCGCCGGTGAGCTCGAGCAGTTCCGGGAGAAGCTCGTCTACCTCGCCCAGGGCGCGTCCATCTGCGTGTTCGCCGGATCGATCCCGCGCGGCGTCGCGCCCGACATCTACCACTCGCTGATCCGGGACGTCCACCGCCTCGGGGTGACGACGATGATCGACGCCGAGGGGGAACCGCTGCGCTTGTCGATGCGCGCCGAGCCCGACCTGGTCTCGCCCAACGAGCTCGAGGCCGAGGAGCTGGTCGGCCATGAGTTCAACGACGCCGACGACAAGGCCGGCGCGGTCGCCGAGATGGTCCGCCTCGGCGCCCGCGAGGCGATCATGACGGTCCCGGACGGATGCTTCGCGCGGATCGAGGACAAGGACGGACCGGCCATCTTCCGAGTCACCGTCGCCGAGCAGGAGGTCCGCTCCGCGGTCGGCTCAGGTGACGCCTTCCTCGCCGGCTACGTCTCGGCGCGCTATGGCGGCTCGACCCCGGTCGACTGCCTGCGGTTTGGGGTGGCCTGCGGAGCCGAGTCCACGCAGCACTTCGGCGCTGGGATCATCGATCCGGCACGCGTCGACCGGTTGCTCGGCGAGGTCGGGTGCGAGCGGCTTCCCGAAGGCGCCGAGGTCGACTGACTCGGGCGGCGCGGGCCGCCGATCGGACGTCTGCAGCGTGCGGGTTGTCAGGGGGCGGACCGGTCGTTCTGTGAGATGCGTCGGACTAGGATGAGAACGTCGGCGCAGAGCGCCGAATTCCTCCCTGAATTGTCCGACCGGAGGGCTACTCTCAGACAATGGAAATAGAGATCGGCCGCGGAAAGAAGGCCCGTCGGGCCTATGGATTCGACGACATCGCGATCGTGCCGTCGCGGCGCACGCGTGACCCCGACGATGTCGACATCTCGTGGACGCTCGGTCCCTACCGCTTCGATCTACCGCTCCTCGGCGCCGCGCTCGACGGCGTGGTCTCGCCGGAGACCGCAGGACTGCTGGGCAAGCTCGGCGGGCTCGCCGTCCTCAACCTCGAGGGCATCTGGTGCCGCTACGAGAACGCCGACGAGATCATGGAGCGGGTCGCGACGTTCTCGCCCGACATCGCCACCCGTGAACTGCAGGACATCTATCGCGAGCCGGTCAAGCCGGAGCTGATCGCGCAGCGGGTCCAGGAGATCAAGGCCCACGGGGTCGTGGCCGCCGCCTCGCTCACCCCGCAGAAGGTGCGCCGCTACTACGAGGTCGCGCTCGAGGCCGGTCTCGACATCCTCGTGATCCAGGGCACCGTCGTCTCCGCCGAGCATGTCTCGCGCGATGAGTCGCGGCCGCCGCTGAACCTCAAGGAGTTCATTCGCGAGGTCGAGGTCCCCGTCGTCGTGGGAGGCTGCGCCTCCTACCACACGGGCCTGCACCTGATGCGCACCGGCGCCGCCGGCGTGCTCGTCGGCGTTGGCCCGGGGCAGATCTGCACCACTCGCGGCGTGCTCGGCATCGGCGTCCCGCAGGCGACCGCCATCGCGGATGTCGCCGCGGCGCGGCTGCAGCACCTGATGGAGACGGGAGAGACGGTCAAGGTGATCGCCGACGGCGGCATGAAGAACGGCGGCGACGTCGCGAAGGCGATCGCCTGCGGCGCCGACGCGGTGATGCTCGGATCCGCGCTGGCGCGTGCCTACGAGGCGCCGGGCCGCGGCTACAACTGGGGGATGGCGACGTTCCACCCCACGCTACCGCGCGGCACCCGCGTCGCGACGAAGCAGAACGGCACCATGGAGGAGATCGTCAAGGGCCCAGCCCGGGAGAACGACGGCACGTTCAACCTGATGGGCGGGTTGCAGACCTCGATGGCGACCTGCGGCTACCGCGACATCGCCGAGTTCAACCGCGCCGAGCTGATGGTCGCCCCGGCGCTCCAGACCGAGGGCAAGTCGCTCCAGCGCGAGCAGGGCGTCGGCATGGGCGCCCGCGGGACGAGCGCCACCGTGGGAGTGACCGATTAGCTCCGGCGGCCGAGCCGCCGACGGCGTGCCGGCGCCGGACGCGCAAGCGGCGGCGGCGCTTCTCGACGGGGAGCCGACCGAGGGCGCGCCGCGGGACGACGGGCTCGACGACGTCCGCGCGAGCACCGACGAGGTGGTCGTCCTGGACTACGGCGGCCAATACTCCCAGCTGATCGCCCGGCGCGTCCGGGAGTGCGGGGTCTTCTCCGAGCTGCTGCCGCACCACGTGGGCGCGGCCGAGGTCGCGCGCCGGCGTCCCCGCGGCGTGATCCTGTCCGGCGGACCCGCGTCGGTGTACGCCGACGGCGCCCCAGAGCTCGACCACGAGCTGCTCGAGCTCGGCGTCCCGGTGCTCGGCATCTGCTACGGGATGCAGCTGATCGCCCGAGCGCTCGGCGGGACCGTCCAGGGAGCCGAGGTGGGTGAGTTCGGTCGCTCCCGGCTCACCGTGCGTGACACCGGCCGCCTGCTCGCCGGTACCCCGCCGGATCAGACCTGCTGGATGTCGCACCGCGACACCGTGTTCGCCGCGCCGCCCGGCTTCGAGCCGCTGGCCGCCTCGACCGCCTCGCCGGTGGCCGCCTTCGAGTCGGTGGAGCGCGGCGTGTACGGCATCCAGTTCCATCCCGAGGTCGTCCACACGCCCTACGGACAGCAGGTGCTGGAGAACTTCCTCGGCGAGGTGTGCGGCTGCGCCCGTGACTGGTCTGCCGCATCGGTGATCGAGGACCAGGTCGCCCGGATCCGGGCGCAGGTCGGCGACGGCCACGCCATCTGCGGCCTGTCCGGTGGCGTGGACTCCAGTGTCGCCGCGCTCCTGGTGCACAAGGCGATCGGCGATCAGCTCAGCTGCGTGTTCGTCGACCACGGCCTGATGCGCAAGAACGAGGGTGAGCAGGTGGTGGCGGCGTTCCGCGACCACTTCAAGGTCCCGCTCGTCGCCGTCGATGCGAGCGACCGCTTCCTCGACAAGCTGCAGGGCGTCTCGGACCCTGAGACCAAGCGCAAGATCATCGGCGCCGAGTTCATCCGCGTCTTCGAGGAGGAGGCCGCCAGGCTCCAGGGCGCGCGCTTCCTCGTGCAGGGGACGCTCTATTCGGACGTGATCGAGTCCGGGGGCGGGACCGGAGCGGCGACGATCAAGTCCCACCACAACGTGGGCGGTCTCCCCGACGATCTTCAGTTCGAGCTGGTGGAGCCGCTGCGAGCGCTGTTCAAGGACGAGGTGCGTGCGGTTGGCGCCGAGCTCGGCCTGCCCGAGCGCCTCGTCTGGCGCCAGCCGTTCCCCGGCCCCGGCCTCGCGATCCGGATCGTCGGCGGCGAGGTGACCCGCGAGCGCCTGGACGTGCTGCGCGAGGCGGACTCGATCCTCCAGGAGGAGATCCGCCGCGCCGGGCTCTACCGCGAGCTCTGGCAGTCGTTCTGCGTCCTGCCCGACATCCGCACCGTCGGGGTCCAGGGCGACGAGCGCACCTACGGCTCGGTGATCGCGATCCGGGCGGTCACCTCCGACGACGCGATGACCGCCGACTGGGCCAGGCTCCCGTACGACCTGCTGGAACAGATCTCACTGCGGATGATCAATGAGATCCGCCCGGTTGGGAGGGTGGTGTTGGACATCACCTCAAAGCCTCCGGGGACGATTGAGTGGGAGTAACCGGGGCGAGCGGTAGCGCCTCGTCCCGATAACGCTCCTCCGAAGGCCGGGACCCGCCGTACCCCGAGACGTACGCGATCGGGGACGAGTCACTACCGCTCGCCCCGATCCCCCGACCGCGCCGGACGACGGAGCGCCCCCCGAGGGCATGGAGTCATACCTTCGCTCGTGGCGACCGGCCTTTCGCCGGAGCCTCACGGCGGACGGGCCGGTCGCAGAAGCACCGAGCGGAACCGCCGCAGTGGGGAGTGAGGCAACGGTCGAGGGCTGGCGGGGGTGGCGACCCTCCCCCAATCGCGAACGCACCGTCGTTCAAGAACGCACCGAAGCTCAGCGGAGCGTTGTTGGGGGAGGGCCGACACCCCCGCCAGCCCCCAACCCACGAACACGCAAATCCCCTGCGAGCACCGGACCGACGAAGGGGCTGACCCAGAGCGGGAGGCGGTCCCTGGGGAACCAGGCGGCCGACTCGATCTCGACCGGGTCGACGCGGAGCGCCGGGGAGGCGAGCTCGGCGTGGACGACCTGGATCTCGTCGCGGCGGCGGTAGATCGTGCCGCGCAGTTCGCCGTGGAGTTGCCAGTCGGCGTCCCCGAGCCCGAGTTCCTCCTCCATCTCGCGCCGCGCGGTGACGAGCGGGTCCTCGCCGCGCTTGCTGGTGCCGCCCGGAAGGTCCCAGACGCGCGCGCCGTAGGTATGGCGCACGAGGAGGACGCGGTCGCCGCGGGTGATCAGGCACTTGACGCCCACCGAGACGGGTCGCTGCACCGCCCAGCGCAGCTGGAGTAGCCGGAACGCGACCCGGTAGCCCAGACGTTTGAGGCCGACGCTCGATCGCATCGAGCGAAGCCTACGAGCGGGGCATAGGGCGCGCGTGAGGCCGGCCAAGTCCCGTGAGCGCCGGGTGGCTATAGTCAGCGGCCGCCGCGCGGACAGCTGCGCGGCCCGAACACGTGCCATGAAGACCTACGTAGCCAAACCCACCGATCGCGAGCGTAACTGGCTCGTCGTGGATGCCACCGGGCTGACGCTCGGCCGGCTCGCGACCCAGATCGCCGACGCGCTGCGCGGCAAGCGCAAGCCGACCTACACACCGCACATCGACACCGGCGACTTCGTCATCGTCGTCAACGCCGAGAAGATCGCGGTCACCGGCAAGAAGCTCACGGATAAGCGGTACTACCGCCACTCCGGCTATCCGGGCGGACTGAAGTCACGCACGCTCCAGGAGATGCTCGACCGCCGTCCTGAAGAGGTCATCCGCATCGCCGTAAAGGGGATGCTGCCCAAGAACCGCCTCGCGCGCCGGCAGATCACCAAGCTGAAGGTCTACGCAGGTCCTGACCATCCGCACGCCGCCCAGCAGCCGCAACCGATGGAGATTTCGCAGTGAGCGAGACGGACAACCCTGAGGGCCCGCGCAGCGAGGAGCCTGAGGTCACCCCCGAGGAGAGGCCCGCCGAGACGACCGCGTCCAGCGAGGAGTCCGCCGCAGCCGCAGCCGAGGAGCCTGCCGCCGAGGCCGCAGCCGCCGAGGAGCCCGCCGCCGAGGAGTCCCCCGCAGCCGCCGCCGAGGAGTCTCCCGCCGAGGAGTCTCCCGCCGACGAGCCTCCCGCTGCCGCCGCCGAGGAGCCTCCCGCCGAGGAGCCTCCCGCTGCCGCCGCCGAGGAGCCTCCCCCCGACGAGCCTCCCGCTGCCGCCGCCGAGGAGTCTCCCGCCGAGGAGCCCGCCGCTGCTGCCGCCGAGGAGTCTCCCGCCGAGGAGCCCACCGCCCCCGCCGCCGAGCAGGACGCCGAGCCCGCGGCCGCCGAGCAGCCCGCTTCCGAGCAGCCCGTCGCCCCGGCCGAGCAGCCCGCTTCATCCGGCGACGACACCGAGGAAGACGTCGCTCCGCGCGTCCGTCCCGAGATTCCCGGTGCCGACCTCATTCCCGACATCGTCAACGAGGGCGATGAGTACCTGGACGCTGAGGCCCGCGCCGCCGCCGAGGCGGACGCCGAAGCCGCCGCCCTCGGCGAGGGCGACGACGAGGCGTCCGACGCCCAGCCGATCCCCGACGCGGCGATCGATCTCGCGTCCGGTGCTCGCTACACCGCCACCGGCAAGCGCAAGTCGGCGGTGGGACGCGTGATCCTCAAGCCCGGCACCGGCGCGTACACGATCAACGGCAAGACGCTCGACGAATTCTTCCCGCGCGCGACGCTGCAGCGGATCATCCGCCAGCCGCTGGAGACGGTCGGCTACGACTCGCGGATGGATGTCATCGCCCGCATGCACGGCGGCGGTGTCGCGGCGCAGGCAGGTGCGCTGCGTCACGGGATCTCCAAGGCGCTGCTGGAGGCCGATCCGAACCTGCGTGGCGAGCTCAAGCGCCGCGGCTTCCTCACACGTGACCCGCGTGTGAAGGAGCGCAAGAAGGCAGGCCTCAAGAAGGCCCGCAAGCGCCCGCAGTTCTCCAAGCGCTAGCCCGACCACGCGGCCGAGTCGATGGCGCGCCAGATGTTCGGCACCGACGGCGTGCGGGGGCGTGCCGGGGACTTTCTGACCGCGGAGCTGGCGCTCGCAATCGCACGCACTGCCACCGCACGGCTGCCACGGACGCCCGACCAGCGCCCCGGCGTGCTCGTCGTCCGGGACACGCGCGAGTCCGGTGAGATGCTCGAGGCCGCGATCGCGGCCGGGATCACTGCCGCCGGCGGTGACGCACTGCTGGCCGGCGTGCTGCCGACGCCCGCCGCACCGATGCTCGTTCGCCGCCACGGCCTGTCGATGGCGGTCGTCATCTCGGCGTCGCACAATCCCTACGAGGACAACGGCATCAAGCTGTTCGGGGCGGACGGATTCAAGCTCGACGACGAGACCGAACACGCGATCGAGGCCGAGCTCGCGGCCGGGACAGCGCCGTCCGGGGGCCCGGCCGAGATCGGTCGCGTGCACCAGCTGCATGGGGCGCTCGAGGACTATCTGCGCGAGCTGCACGCGCGCTTCCAGGACCTCGACCTCAGTGGCCGCCGAATCCTGCTTGACACCGCTCACGGTGCGACGTTCGAGGCTGCCCCGGAGATCTTCCGGCGGCTCGGCGCCGAGGTCGAGGTCCTCGCCAACCAGCCGGACGGGCGAAACATCAACGATGGCTGCGGCTCGACGCATCTGGAGAACCTCCAGGCGGCGCTCGGCACGGGCGGGCACGAGCTCGGGTTCGCGTTCGACGGCGACGGCGACCGCGTCCTGGCGATCGACGGCGACGGCCACGTGGTCGACGGCGACGAGCTGGTGGCGCTCGCGGCTCTGCACCTGCACGGCCACGACCGGCTCGCCGGCGGTGGAGTGGCCGTGACCGTCATGACCAACTACGGGTTCCACACGGCGATGGACGATGCGGGCATCGATGTCGCCGTGACCGCCGTCGGCGATCGCTACGTCCTGGACGAGCTGCGCCGGCGCGGCTGGGTACTCGGCGGGGAGCAGTCCGGGCACATCCTGGAGCTCGGCTTCAGCCCGTCCGGCGACGGGATCGCGAGCGCGCTGCTCACGCTCGAGGCGCTCGCCGGCCGCGACCTGCGAGAGCGAGGGGTGATGGAGAAGCTGCCCCAGCGCCTGGTCAACGTGCGCGCCGACAGCCGCGACGCGCTCTCGGCCGCGATCGACGCCCCGTCGCTCACCGACGCCGTCCAGCGTGCGTCCGACACGCTGGAAGGACGGGGGCGCGTGCTCGTCCGCACCTCGGGCACCGAGCCGCTGATCCGCGTGATGGTCGAAGCGCCGACCGAAGCGGAGGCCGACGAGACGTGCGAACGCCTGTGTGACGCCGTCCGGGCCGCGCTCGACTCACGGTAACCTCAGGGTGCCCTCTGCTCGCCCGGGGCGAGCGACACCCCCAGGAGGACACGCGCATGTGCGGAATCGTCGGCTACGTCGGACCTCGGAAGGCACGCCCGCTCCTGATGGAGGGGCTGGAGAAGCTCGAGTATCGGGGATATGACAGCGCCGGGATCTCGGTGCTCGAAGGGGGCCGGATCGATGCCATCCGCGCGGTCGGCAATCTCAACGCGCTGCGTGTGGCGATCGCCGATCGCGACGACCGGCGCGCGGACACCCCGGGCGTGGCGGTGGCAGTTGCCGAGCAGACGGCCGAGACCGGGATCGGCCACACGCGCTGGGCGACGCACGGTCGCGTCACCCAGGAGAACGCCCATCCGCACTTCGATACGACCGACAGCATCCACATCGTCGTCAACGGGATCGTCGAGAACTACATCGCGCTCAAGGCGCGCCTGATCGAGGAAGGCGCGCGGTTCACCTCCGAGACTGACGCCGAGGTGATCGCGCATCTGGTCGCTCACCAGTACGACGGTGACCTGGTGGCTGCGGTGCGAGCCGCCTACGCCGAGATGCGGGGGCATTACGCGTTCGTGGCGATGAGCGCGCACGACCCGGGTCTGCTCGTTGCCGTCCGCCGCGAATGCCCGCTGATCGTCGGCGTCGGCGACGGGGAACACTTCATCGGATCGGCGATCCCTGCGTTCCTGCGCGAGACCCGCCGCGTGCAGTACATCCTCGACGACGAGATCGTCGCCGTGCGGCCCGACGGCGTCGAGTTCTCCACGGCCGATGGCGAGCCGGTCGAGCGAGAGGTGTCCGAGATCGAGTGGGACGCCGACACGGCCGAGAAGCAGGGATACGAGACGTTCATGCTCAAGGAGATCCATGAGCAGGCCGATGCCGTCGCCGAGACGATCGGCGAGCGCGCCGCCCGCGGCTGGGGGATCGACCTCGGCATCGTCGCCAACCCGGGCGGTGCGTCGTCCACCCCGATCGACGACGAGTTCCTCGCGGGTCTGCGGCGGGTGGTGGTCGTCGCCTGCGGGACCGCGTATCACGCCGGGCTGATCGGCCGGTACGCCATCGAGCACTGGGCGCGCGTCCCGGTCGAGGTCGAGGTCGCCTCCGAGTATCGCTATCGCGACCCGGTCGTCGGTCCCGCCGACCTCGTGATCGGCATCTCCCAGTCGGGTGAGACGCTCGACACGCTCGTGGCGATGCAGACCGCGCGGGCCCGCGGCGCGCGCGTGCTCGCTCTCACCAACGTGATGGGCGCGCAGATCACGCGGGAGGCCGACGGCACGCTCTACACCCGTGCGGGGCTGGAGATCGGGGTCGCGGCGACCAAGACGTTCGTCAGCCAGATCACGGCGATGTACCTGATCGCCTTCAGGCTCGCGGAGGTCCGCGGCGTTATGAACCGGGCGGCGCTCAAGCCGCCGATCTCCGACCTGAAGCGCTTGCCGCACCTGATCAGCGAGTTCATGGCGCGCGACGCCTCACCGATCGAGACGATCGCCGCGTCCGTCCACCAGGCCGATTTCTTCATGTACCTCGGGCGCCACATCGGCCTGCCGGTCGCGCTCGAGGGTGCGCTGAAGCTGAAGGAGATCTCCTACATCGCCACCGACGCGTACGCCGCCGGGGAGATGAAGCACGGGCCGATCGCGCTGCTCGACCAGGACACGCCGGTCGTCGTCGTCGCCACCGAGTCGCCGGTCCGGGAGAAGCTCGTCTCCAACATCCAGGAGGTGCGGGTCCGCGGCGCGCGGGTGATCGCGATCGCCACGGAGGGCGACGCCGAGATCGCCGAGCACGCCGACGAGGTCATCTGGGTGCCGGCGACGCACTGGATGCTCGCACCGTTGCTCGCGGTGATCCCGCTTCAGCTGCTGGCGTACCACATCGCCCGATCGCGCGGCCTGAACGTCGACCAGCCGCGCAACCTGGCCAAGACCGTCACCGTCGAGTGACGCCTGGCGGGGAGCATCCGGCAGGCGCGGCCGCTGCCGCGGCGGTCCCCGGCGTCGGTCTCGACCTGCTGGAGATCGATCGCCTGGAGCAGGCGCTTGCACGCCGCCCGCGGCTCGAGCAGCGGGTCTTCACCGACGGTGAGCGCGCCTACGCAGCCGCCCGCGCGCGCCCGGGCCAGCACCTCGCCGCCCGCTTCTGCGCCAAGGAGGCGGTCGCCAAGGCGCTCGGACTCCGCAGCTGGGAGTGGCGCGAGGTGGAGGTCGTCTCACCACCGCACGGTGGGGTGCCGGAGGTCGTGCTGCACGGCTCGGTCGCCGCTCGGGCCCGTGAGCTCGGCGTTGCCGGGGTGCGGCTGTCGCTCACCCACACGCGCGTCCAGGCCGGCGCGGTGGCGATGGTCGAGCGGAGCTGATGGAGCCCGGCGCCGTGACCGCGCTGCCCCGCTGGCTGACGCCGCTGCCCGACGCCGCCGAGCAGCGCGCGATCGACGCCTGGGCGATCGAGGAGCGCGGGATCCCGTCGCTGGAGTTGATGGAGAACGCCGGTGGCGCGCTCGCGGACCTAGTTGACGCGCGAGCCCCCAGCGGCCGCGTCGTGATCGTCTGCGGCAAGGGCAACAACGGCGGCGACGGGCTGGTGGCAGCGCGCTGGCTGCGTGGCCGCGGCCGCGAGGTCGACGTCCTGCTGCTCGGCGTCGGCGAGGAGCTCACCGGTGACGCGCGGGCGAATCTGGAGCGTGTTGGCGGCGAGCAGCCGCGGCCGTTCACCACCGAGGCGCTGAACGGCGCAGCCGTGATCGTCGACGCGGTCTTCGGCACCGGGTTCTCGGGCGAGCCCCGCGCCCCGGCGGCGGGGGCGATCGCCGCCATCAACCGGGCGGGAGAGGGCGAGCGACCCCCGTTCGTGGTCGCCTGCGACATGCCGAGTGGAGTCGACGGCTCGACGGGCGAGGCCGCCGAGAACGCGGTCCGCGCCCAGCTCACGGTCACCTTCTCCGCCGCGAAGCCGGGGTTGTGGATCGCGCCGGGAAAGGGGCTTGCGGGTGAGGTGGTGGTCGTCGACATCTCGATCCCGAGCGGGGCGCCTCCCGAGCCGCAGATCGGGCTGCTCGAGCCTCAGGTCGTCGATCTGATCCCGCGCCGCGGGCGCGAGTCGACGAAGTTCGCCGCCGGGGCGGTGCTGGTCTGCGGCGGCTCCACCGGGCTCACCGGGGCACCGAGCCTCGCCTGCGAGGCAGCGCAGCGTGCCGGGGCCGGATATGTGACCGCGCTCGTCCCCGCCTCGCTGAACCTTGTCTTCGAGCAACGTCTGCTGGAGGCGATGTCGGTGCCGCTCCCCGACGAGGACGGCGCGCTCACCGTCAAGGCCCTGGAGGTGGTGCTCGCGCGGACCGAGCGGGCGAACGCCCTGGTGCTCGGTCCCGGGATCGGCCGAGGGGCCGGGACCCAGAAGCTCGTCCGCCGGCTCGCGCGCCGCGCCGGGATTCCGCTGCTGCTCGACGCCGACGGCCTGAACGCGGTCGCCGGCCGGCTCGACTCGCTTGCGGACCGGCCCGCGGCCACGGTGCTGACCCCGCACGCGGGCGAACTGGGACGCCTGCTGGAGCGCTCCAGCGATGAGATCGAGTCCCACCGGCTCGCCGCCGCGCGGGAGGCCGCCGACCGCTCCGGGGCGATCGTCGTCCTCAAGGGCGACGACACGCTGGTCGCCGAGCCCGGGGGACGTGTCGCGGTGAGTCGAGGCGGCGCCAGTGCGCTGGCCACCGCCGGGACCGGCGACGTGCTCTCCGGCGTCATCGGGGCCTACCTGTCCAAGCGGATGGACCCGTTTGAGGCGGCTTGCGCGGGTGTCCTCGTCCACGTTCGCGCGGGGGTGCTGGCGGCCGAGACGCTCGCCGCGGAGGGCGTCGTCGCCCATGACGTGATCGAGCTCCTGCCCCACGCGCGCGCGAGTGCGCTGCGCTCTTAGTCGCGCCTGCGAGTGCTGCGCGCCCTGGCCCGGATCAACCTCGCGGCGAGTGAGCGCAACGCCGCGCGGTTGCGCGGACGGCTGACCGGGGGAGCGGCGCTGTGCGCCGTGGTCAAAGCGCGAGCGTCGGGCCACGGCGCCGCTCAGGTCGCTCGCGCAGCGCTCGCGGGAGGCGCGACCTCGCTGGCGGTCGCGACCGCCGGGGAGGCAGCGGAGCTGCGGGAGCAGGGGATCGCCGCCGAGGTTCCGGTCCTCGTGCTGGGTGCGGTCAGCGAGGAGGAGCTCCCGGCGGCGCTGAGTGCCGGCGGCGAGCTGGTCGCCTGGGATGCGGCGTTCGTCGACGCGATCGAGCGCGCGGCGCAGAGCCTCCCCATCCGGGCGCCGGTCCGCGTGCACGTCAAGTACGACACCGGGCTCGGACGGCTGGGGACGCGCGATCTCCGCCAGGCGCTCGCCGTCGCCGAACGCATCGCGTCAACGGACGGGCTGGTGCTGCACGGTGCGATGACCCACACGGCCACCGCTGATGGCGACCGGGAGTTCCTCACCGCGCAGCTCGCGACGTTTGCGCCGTTCGTGGAGCGAATCCGGCGCGTCGCGCCGGTCCTCGCCCATGCTGCAAACAGCGCAGCCACCGTCGCGGAGCCCTCCAGCCACCTCGACATGGTCCGCTGCGGGATCGCGCTGCACGGGTGCGACCCGATGAACGAGAGCCCCGACGCATGGGACCTGGAGCCGGCGCTCGAGCTCACGTCCTACGTGGCCGCGGTCAAGCGTCTGGCGCCCGGAGAGTCGGTCGGGTACGGACGGCGGTTCATCGCTGAGCGGGAGACGTGGATCGCGACGGTGCCCATCGGGTACGCCGACGGCGTCGCGCGCGCCCACACCAACAACGGTGAGGTGCTGATCTCCGGGCAGCGGCGCCCGATCGTCGGGACCGTCTCAATGGACAACATCACCGTCGATCTCGGCCCGCGCGCCGAGGTCGGTGTGGGGGAGGAGGTGGTGCTGATCGGGCGCTCGGGTGAGCAGCGCATCACCGCCGAGGAGCTGGCGCGGCGGATCGACACGATCAACCACGAGGTGCTCTGCCGGCTCTCGGACCGGGTCACCCGGCGCTGGCACCGCGACGGCGAGGCCGTGCAGTGACCGGCGGGGGCAGCGACGGGGTGGCAGCTGACGAGGTGCTCGCCGCGCTCGCGGCGGCGGCCGCCGAGGCCGGAGCGCAGGTGTGGCTCGTGGGCGGACTGGTCCGCGATCGGCTGCTCGGCCGCGCGACGCTCGACCTCGACGCCGTGGTGGCGGGCGATCCCGCCCTGCTCGCCCGTGCGGTCGGGCGCCGGGCCGGGGGCCACGCGTTCGAGCTCTCCGAGGCGTTCGGCGCATGGCGGGTGGTGGCGCGCGACCGCCGCTGGCAGCTCGATCTCCTCGGCCTGAGCGGCGCCGCCGTCGAGGCCGACCTCGCTCGTCGCGACCTCACGATCAACGCGATCGCCGAGCCGCTGCTGGCCGGCGGCGAGCCCGGCCCGGCGATCGATCCGTACGGGGGCGTCTCGGATCTGCGCGCCGGCCGACTGCGGATGGTCTCCGAGCGGTCCTTCAGCGACGACCCGCTGCGTGTGCTGCGGCTCGCGCGGTTCGCCGCGCAACTCGGCTTCATCGCCGAGCCCGCGACGCTGGCGCGCGCCCGGGAGAGCGCAGCCGGGCTGACGGAGGTCGCGGGGGAGCGGGTTTTCGCCGAGCTGCGCGGCGTGGTCTGCGCGCCCGGCGTGCTCACCGGCCTGGAGCTGATGGACGAAGCCGGCGCGACGCGCGCGGTGCTGCCCGAGCTCGACGCGCTGCACGGCGTCGAGCAGAGCCGCTACCACCACCTTGACGTCAGCGGCCACACCCGGGCGACGCTCGCCGAGACGATCGCGCTCGTCGAGGAGCCGGCCCGCCTGGCAGCCGACGAGCAGACGGCCCAGGCGCTCGGCGCCGCGCTCGCGCAGCCGCTCGCCAACGAACTCACCCGCGGCCAGTCGCTGCGCTTCGGCGCGCTGCTGCACGACATCGCCAAGGCACGCACGCGGGCCGTGAGCGAGGAGGGACGGGTGAGCTTCTGGGGGCACGACAAGCTCGGTGCCGAGATGTCGCGCGAGATCCTCGGCCGGCTGCGAGCCTCCGAGCGACTCCAGTCCTACGTGGCCGCGCTCACGCGCTCGCACCTGCGCCTGGGCTTCCTGGTCCACCGGGCTCCGCTCGGCCGGCGCGAGCTCTACGACTACCTGCTCGCGTCCGCGCCGGTCGCGGTCGATGTCACGCTGCTCAGCGTCGCCGACCGCCTGGCGACCCGCGGCGCCAATGCCGAGCGGGCGATCGAGGCGCATCTGCGGCTTGCCGCGGAGGTGATGCCGGCAGCACTCGCCTTCGAGGCCGATCCGCCGCGGCCGCCGCTGCGCGGAGACGAGCTCGCCGAGGCACTCGGGATCGTTCCCGGGCCTCGGCTGGGGGAGCTCCTCGCCGAGCTCCAGGCCGCCGCCTACGCGGGTGAGATCGAGGGGCGCGAGGATGCGCTCGGCCTCGCGCGGGAACTGCTCGCCGGCGGTCAGCCATGAACCACCGCCGGCGCCCGGCGCTCGCCAGCCCCCGCGCGCCGGTAAGCTCGGGCGCGAAATGGCGGACACCGACCCCGACTGCATCTTCTGCAAGATCGTCGCCGGCGAGCTGCCCTCCCAGCGGGTCGACGAGGACGAGCGGACGGTTGCGTTCATGGACCTCAACCCTGCGACACGAGGCCATGCGCTCGTGGTGCCCCGCCGCCATGCCAAGGACCTGCTGGCGATCGATCCCGAGGACCTGGCGGCGACGATCCAGGCCGCGCAGCGGCTCGCGCAGCGCGTCGTCCCTGCGCTCGGCGCCGACGGCGTCAACCTCATCAACTCCTGCGGCGCGGATGCCTGGCAGACCGTCTTCCACCTCCACGTTCACGTGATCCCGCGCTACAAGGGCGATCCGCTCAAGCTCCCGTGGATCCCGCAGCCGGGCGACGCCGACGAGATCGCCGCGACCGCCGAGCTGCTGCGCACCTGAGCTTCGATCCGGCCGCCTGGCGGCGCCGCGCCCGTTCGGGCAGTTTTTTCCCCGCAACGGCCGCGGACTGGTACGTTTGGCGCCTCTGGACGGGGTGGAGCGACCCGTCCGCTGAACGATAGGTGAGGGATGTGCGATGGCAACCGGAACGGTGAAGTGGTTCAGCGACGACAAAGGCTTCGGGTTCATCACGCCCGATGACGGCGGCCGCGATCTGTTCGTCCACTTCACGGGTATTGACGGTGACGGCTACCGGTCGTTGCCCGAGGGTGCAAAGGTCTCCTACGAGGAGGAGGAGGGCCCCAAGGGGCCCAAGGCGGTGCGCGTCTCCAAGCTCTGAGCCGCTGGCGCGGCGACGCGCGCGTTTCTGCAATCTCTGTGGCGCCGCAACCACGGGCGTTCTGGTCGTGTTGAATGGGAGACATGACGAAACGCCTCACGCCCCTTCTCGCCATGATCGCCGCTGCACTTGCAGGGCTGGCCGTGCTGCTGCCTGCCGCTGCGTCCGCACAGACGGTTCAGCTCGGGCAGACGACGACGCCGCTGAGCGCGCCGGCGTGCCCCAAGCAGAGCTCGCTGGCAAATTGCCACATCGTCCTCACCCGGACGACCGCGCTGCAGATGATGAGCGACGCGGTGATCAACCCGATGCGGGTCAACCAGCAGGGGTGGATCGTGAGCTTCACCGTGGGCCTCTCGCGGCTCGTCGCCAAGCCGAAGGAGCGCGCAGGGATCATCAAGGGCCTGGACAGCCGCTATGGAGGCGCGCCCGAGCTCGCCATCAGCGTGATGCAGCCGGAGCCCGGAAACACGTACAAGCTCGTCGCGCAGAGCGGCGTCTACAACCTCACGCCGTTCCTCGGCCAGCTCCTGCAGCAGCCGATGTCGGTGCCTCCGCGGTTCTCCAGCTTCACCGCGCTGCCCGTGCTCCGAGGTGATGTGGTCGCGCTCACGGTCCCCACGTGGGCGCCCGTGCTCGCACTCGACCTCCCGGGCAGCCAGTTCTCCTACCGCCAGAGCCGGCGGGCCAACTGCAACAACCCCGCGGCCGCGCAGACCGCCCAGACGCACGTTGGCGCCTCCGCCAACTTCGGCTGCTACTACGCCGGCACGCGGCTCGAGTACGGGGCGACCGAGGTGCTCGACACCAAGGTGCCGGGGAACGTCGTCGGCAACGACGTCCGCCGCTGATCGGGCCGCCATTCACGCCCCGGCGAGCGTCGCGCCGCGACGCCGCCGGTCAGCAGGCGCCGGGGTTCTGCTTGCAGAACGAGCCGAGTCCGGCTCCGCCGGTCGTGCTCGATCCGCCGCCGCCCGACCCCGACCCCGCGCTGCCGCCGCCGCTCGTCCCGGTGCCGGCTGGCGTCGTCTGAGGAGTCGTCTGAGGGGTCGTCGCCGGGGTGGTCGCGGGCGTCGTGGCCGGGGTCGTCGCCGGCGTGGTGCCGGCTGACGTCACGCCCGAACCGGTTGAGGCGCCCGTGGTGTTCGTCGTGCTCGTGCTGCTGTGGGTCGTCTTGCTGCTCTGACCCGAGGTGTCCGGGACGGCCGCAGTGCCGGTCGGGACGGTGAACCCAGGCGCACCCGTGGTGTTGCCGGTCGCCGAGCCTCCACCGCAGGCCGAGAGGCCGGCGGTCAGGCAGACGGCGGCAAGCGGTACGAGGACCGCGCGACCGACCCGGCGCGCACGCATCCTGTCGGGCAGCCCGTCACCCACGGTGTGCCGATCAGGCTTCCGGAGCCAGCGGCTCCATGCGCCGACCGCAGTACGGGCAGTCGTTGAGATCCTTCTGCGACATCTGGTCGCACCAGTTGCAGAACCGCAGGTTGTCGATCGACCACGGCAGCTCGGAAGGCGTCGGCGCCAGCGGCAGCAGTTGCGCGAGGACCTCCAGTTCCTCGCCGGTCTCGCGGTCTAGGTAGGTCCGGTGCGTCTCGGCCTCGACGATGACCTCCCGTCCCGTCGAGGGGGTTCGCATCCGGTACTTCTGAAGATTCCTCATGGAAGGCTGATCCTCACAGTGGGCCGTCGGTCCGCGGCCCTCGGGTCTAGTGGGTGTGGTGCTCCTCGGGAAGCTCGTCGATGTCGTGCCGGGTGTCGCGCACCCAGATACCCGCCGAGATGACGAACAGAACGACACCGAAGATCGAGAACCACCACGAGAGCGTCAGGCCGATGACCATGCACGTGATCGCGATCGCGACCAGCAGCGGCAGGACGGAGGGCCCGGGAAGGTGGATGTCCTCGCTGGCGGGCGGGACGTTCTCGTCGTACTCGGTCATGCGCTGAGGTAGATCGCGGCGGCGACGAACGAGATGCCGAACATGAAGAAGCAGATCGCGCCCGCGATGTAGGCGGCACGCAGGTTCTTGCGGGCAAGCTTTCTATCCATTGATGGCCAATCCTAATGCGTTTCCGGGAACGTGTCCGAGTTGGTCAGAGCTTTGCGTCGAGCACCATCACGGCGAACAGCATCGCCAGATAGAGCATCGAGAACAGGTACAGGTGCAGCGCGGACCGCCGATCCGCCCTGCGATACAGCAGCCATGCCCCCGCCAGGAAGGCGAGGCCGAGCGTGATCGAGCCGATCAGGTAGATGATCCCGAAGCCGCCGGCGCAGAAGGGCAGCTGGGTCACGGCGTAGAGCAGGCCGGAGTAGAGCAGGATCTGGCGGCGCGTCTCCTGCTCGCCACGCACCACGGGCAGCATCGGGACGCCGACCTCGGCGTACTCGTCCTTCATGAGCAGGCTGAGCGCCCAGAAGTGCGGCGGCGTCCAGTAGAAGACGATCGCGAACAGGTAGATCGCGGTCCAGGAGAGGGAGCCTCGCGTCGCGGCCCAGGCGACGAGCGGCGGCATCGCTCCGGCGGCGCCTCCGATCACGATGTTCTGGGCCGTGCGGCGCTTGAGCCAGATCGTGTAGACCCCGACGTAGCCGACGAACCCGGCGAGCGCCAGCGATGCCGCCAGCACGTTGATCGTCAGCGACATGAGCACGAACGACAGCGCGGCGAGCGTGATCCCGAACGCGAGCGCGGCAGCCGGCCGGACGCGGCCTGACGGGACCGGGCGATCGGCGGTGCGCTTCATGCGGGCGTCGATGTCTCGGTCCCAGTAGTGGTTCACGGCGCCGGCGCCGCCGGCGGACAGGTATCCGCCGACGCAGGTGAGCGCGATCCGCCCGAGTGACGGTGACCCCGCTACCTCCATCGTCGTCACCGTGGTGAAGAGCAGCAGCGACTGCACCTTCGGTTTGGTGAGGTCGACGTAGTCGGCGACGATCTGCCGCGAGCGTGAACGGGTCCGTGCTGGGGCAGAGCCCGCCGTGACGGTCGAGGAACTCACTCGACTCGCCTAGTGGTGGGTGAGCTGCTCGTGCTCGCGCAGGAACTGCTCGGTCCCGGCACGCTTCTGCGTGACGCCGGTGTTGCGCTCGATCTCGCGCCGGATATCCAGCATCGGCGTCACCGAGCGCACACGCGGGATCACGTCGAAGTTGTTGGTCGGCGGCGGAGAGCTGGTGAACCACTCGAGGGTGTTCGCCTTCCACGGGTCAGGCCCCGCGATCTTGCCGCGCTTGTAGCTGATCGCCCAGTTGATGATGCTGGTGACGATGCCGACGGCCAGGATGTAGGACCCGATCGACGAGATCAGGTTGTACGTCGACCAGCCCACTCCGGGGGGATAGGTGTAGATCCGTCGCGGCATGCCCGAGAGCCCGAGCGCGTGCTGGACGAAGAAGGTCGCGTTGAAGCCGACGAACATCGTCCAGAACGAGATCTTGCCCCACCGCTCGTTGCACAGTCGCCCGGTCATCTTCGGGAACCAGTAGTAGACGCCCGCAAATACGGTGAACACCGCGCCGCCCATCAGCACGTAGTGGAAGTGCGCGACCACGAAGTACGTGTCGTTGAGCTGCCAGTCGACCGGGAACACGGCGAGGAAGATGCCGGTGATGCCGCCGATCAGGAAGATCCCGATGAATCCGACGCAGTACCACATGGCAGTGGTCATCACGAGAGAGCCCTGCCACATCGTCGCGATCCAGCCGAAGATCTTCACCCCGGTCGGGATCCCGATCAGGAACGAGCTGAGCATGAAGAAGCCGAGCACGACGATCGGGATCGGCGAGGCGAACATGTGGTGCGCCCACACAAGCGTGGCCAGGAACGCGATCACCGCCGTCGCCGCAGCGAACGCCTTGTAGCCGAAGATCGGCTTGCGGCTGAACACGGGAACGACCTCGGAGACCACCGCGAACCCCGGCATGATCATGATGTAGACCTCGGGGTGCCCGAAGAACCAGAACAGGTGCTGCCACAGGACCGGCGAGCCGTGCGTGGTCGGATCGAAGAAGTGGGTGCCGAAGTGCCGGTCGGTGAGCAGCATGGTGACCGCCGCGGCGACGACGGGCAGCGCGATGATCAGCAGGATCGCGTAGATCAGAATCCCCCAGATGAACAGCGGGAGGCGATTCCAGCTCATCCCGGGGGCGCGCATGTTGACGATCGTCACGTAGAAGTTGATCGCGCCGACCAGCGAGGAGATGCCGGTGATGTGGATGAGGAAGATCCATGCATCCTGGCCGCCGCTGGGCGAGAACAGCGCCTCAGAGAGCGGCGGATAGCTCCACCAGCCGGCGTCCGGCGGCTTCCAGAAGAGCGTCGCGTAGAACACGATGCCGCCGCAGGCCAGCAGCCAGAACGAGAGCGCGTTCAGCCGCGGGAACGCCATGTCCCGGGCGCCGATCATCAGCGGCACGAAGTAATTGCCGAAGCCGGCCCAGACCGGAACGACGAACAGGAAGATCATCGTCGTCCCGTGCAGCGTGAGCAGCTGGTTGTAGTGCTCGGGATTGAGCAGCGTGTTGTTCGGCACGGCCAGCTGGCTGCGCATCATCAGCGCCTCGACGCCGCCCATGCAGAAGAAGACGAATGTGAGGACCAGATACATGATCCCGATCTTCTTGTGATCGGTGGTCAGGACCCAGTCCATCCACTTCTTGGACTCACGCGGGGCGCGGACCTCGTGAGCCAGCACCTGGGGAACCGGCCGGACTGCGTACTCCTCGGGGGCGACGGTCGCCATCGGTGCTAGCTCAACTCCCCAATTGGTTTTCGGAGGTCAGGATGGAACGCAGCTGCGAGACCTGACGATTCTGGTCCCTGAGCACGCTGGTCTGCCCCGAGAGGAACGCCTTGTACTGCGCCGGCGTCACCACGTCGACATAGGCGTCCATCGCGTCGTGGTTCCAGCCGCACAGCTGGGCGCACTGGCCGCGGTACTTACCGATGTGAGTCGCCTGGAACCAGGTGTAGGTGGTGTCGCCGGGCACGGCGTCGACCTTGCCGCCGAGCGACGGGATCCACCACGAGTGGATGACGTCGAGCGACTGGATCGCCAGCACCACCGTCGTGTGAACGGGGACGACCATCGTCGTGAACGAGTACGGATCGTGCGCGGCGAACGCGTTCTTCAGGCAGTCCTGGCCGTAGGTGTAGCGCCAGATGTACTGACGGCCCTGCACGCACACGCGGAGCTTCTGGCCATTCGGCGGATTGGGCTCGGTCACCGAGGCCGACAGCGCGTAGCCGTCCTTCTGCGAGTTCGGCGGGTTGACGATCGACGGCAGCTTGATGAAGGTCACGACCGCGAGGATCAGCAGGATCAGCGCGGCGGCGCTCGTCCACCCGATCTCCAGGCGGGTATTGCCGTGGATCTGGCGGGCGACCGGGTGCTTCTTGGCGCGGAACTTGAACACCGCGTACACGAGCGTGGCCTCGACGGCCACGAAGACGACGGCGGCGACGATCAGGACAACCAGGTAGAGCGTCTGGATCGAGTTGGCGTTCGGCGAGCCACCGCCCTTGGGCGTGATGAAGTTGGCGAACGCGGAGGGGGCCAGCGCGAGCGACCCGGCGGCGACCACGACGACGGCCGCAGTCGCGCGAAGGATCCTGCTGCAGCGGCGTGAACCCCGCGGCGGATGACGGTCGAAGGCGTGTGGACTCAAAGCGGGGCGGGATTCTATAGGTCCCTTCCGGCAGATGGCCCCACCGGCTCTTCGGTGGGTCTTCGGTCGGACACATGCGTGGTTGAGCCCTCGGACCGGCGCCGTCATACCCGCGCGGGCGCGCGCACGGCCACGAGGCGGATCGGGGGGGTTCTTATACTGGCGGCCCGTTGCGACTCTCGAGGGCGATCCGCGGGGGGGCCTGGGCCCTGGTGATCGGGGGCGTCGCCGCGCCCGCGCTTCGGCGTCGTCTGGGCCTGCCCAAGCCGGTCGTGATGGCCGCCGCCGCGAGCGCGCCCCCCGCCCTCATGGTGGCGGCGCGACGGACGCTCACCCGCGACTTCTGCCTGGCCTGCCTGAACATGTGGGCCTACGTCGCCGCCTACGAGCTGCCGCACGATGACGCGGCCGCCCAGGAGGCGCGCGTCCACATCGACTACCCCCTCGACGTCGACCGCGTGCTCGGACTCGGGGTACCGCCGACCGTCCGCCTGCAGAACCGGTGGGCGAATCAGCGGACGTCGTTCAGCCGCTTCGAACGGATGCTCGTGTTCTCACACTGGGTCTGGTTCGCCGTGCCTCACTGCGCGGTCGGCTACGTGTGGTGGCGGCGCCCGGAGCGCTTTGCGTCTGCCGCCGTGCGGATGTACGCCGTGTTCGATCTGGGTGCGGTGTTCTACTGGGCGATCCCGACGGCGCCGCCGTGGTACGCGGCACAGACAGGTCGCCTGCGGGAATCGGACCACGAGCGCGTACGCAGGATGATGATCGAGTACGGGGAACAGTTCTGGGGTGATCGCTGGCCTGCCCTGTACGACCTGCTCGGTGGCAACCCCCTGGCCGCGATGCCCTCCCTGCACTTCGCCACCTCGCTGATGGCCGCGCGCCTGCTCTCCGAAGTCGGACCTGTCTCCGGGACGGTCGGCGTGACTTACGTGGTCACGCTCGGCATCGCGCTCGTCTACCTCGGCGAGCACTACGCGGCCGACCTGCTCGGCGGGGCGCTGCTCACCGGAGCCGTCCAGACCTCTGCGCCGCGGCTTGGCCCGGTCGCGCGCGCACTCGCCGCTCGGCTCGACACCCTCGCCGGAGACGGCTGAGGACATGTCGGGCGAGGCACCACTGGAGCGCCGCCCGGACATCGACGCCACCCGGCCCGCCGCCGGTAGTCCGGCCGGCGCGCCTTCCAGCCCCCAGGGCCGAGCCGGAGACCCCCGCGATGAGATGCCGCGGCTGCGGCTCAGCCGGCGCGGCCTCACCTTCGCCGCGCTGTTCGTCGCGTCATGCCTGGCGTTCCTGTACTTCGTGCTGCCGAAGGTCCTCGGGCTCAGGGACACCTGGAGCCGGATCGAGCACGGCAACGGCTGGTGGCTGGCGCTGGCGGCGGCGCTGGAGGTCTGCTCGTTCCTCAGTTACGTCGTGTTGTTCCGCGGCGTGTTCATCCGCGGGCGGACGCAGCGGATCGGGTTCTGGGTCAGCTACCAGATCACGATGGCGAGCCTCGCCGCGACGCGCCTGTTCGCCACCGCCGGGGCGGGCGGCGTCGCGCTCACCGCCTGGGCGCTGCGCCGCTCCGGGATGCACCGGCGGGCCGTCGCGGAGCGAATGATCGCGTTCATGACGTTGATCTACATCGTCTTCCTCACCGCGCTGATCATCGGTGGCTTCGGGCTGTATCTGGGACTGCTGCCCGGGCCCGCGCCGTTCGAGATCACGCTCATCCCGGCGCTGTTCGCGACTGTGCTGGTGGCGCTCGCGCTCGCGGTGTCGTTCGTGCCCGGCGATCTCGACCGGCTGGTCGGCCGCTGGACCGGGACCGGACCGGTCGGGCGCCTCGCCGGCCGTCTGGCGGCCGCGCCCGCCACCGTCGGGGGCGGGATCCGAGCCGGCCTGCGCCTCATCGGGACCCGCGAGCTGCAGCTGCTCGGGGCGCCGGGCTGGTGGGGATTCGACATCGCGGTGCTGTGGGCGTCGTTCCATGCGTTCGGCGGCTCGCCGTCCGTGGTGCCGCTCGTCGTCGCGTACTTCATCGGCCAGCTCGGCAACCTGCTGCCGCTGCCCGGAGGCATCGGCGGGGTCGACGGAGCGATGATCGGGGCCCTGTCGGCGTTTGGTGTTCCGGGATCGCTCGCCGTCGTGTCGGTGCTCGCCTACCGCGCGTTCGCGTTCTGGCTGCCGACCCTGCCCGGGGCGGTCGCCTACGTCCAGCTGCGGCGCACCGTGCGCGGCTGGGAGGCCGGCGAGGCGACCCCGACTGCGCCAGCCTATACTTTGTGAAGTGACCGATCAGACCATCGAGAAGGCCATTATCGTCGGCAGCGGGCCCGCCGGCTACACCGCTGCGCTCTACATGGCGCGCGCCAACCTCGAGCCGTTCATGGTCGAGGGATTCGCCTGGGGCGGCTTGCTCCAGCAGACCACCGATGTGGAGAACTTCCCCGGTTTCCCGGCAGGGATCATGGGACCCGCGCTGATGGAGCAGATGCGTGAGCAGGCCGAGCGGTTCGGTGCCCGGCTGGAGACCGACGACGCCACCGCGCTCGAGCTCTCGCCGGACGGCTCCGAGCCGCACAAGGTCTGGCTCGGCGATGAATTGCACCTGGCACGCACCGTCGTGCTCGCGATGGGCGCCCAGCACCGCAAGCTCGGCGTCACCGGCGAGCTGGAGCTGTCAGGGCGTGGCGTGAGCTACTGCGCCACCTGCGACGCGGCGTTCTTCAAGCAGGCGCCGACGATCGTGGTCGGCGGCGGGGACTCGGCGATGGAGGAGGCGATCTTCCTTGCGAAGTTCGCCTCGAAGGTCGGAGTCGTCCATCGCCGCAACGAGTTCCGCGCCTCGCAGATCATGCTCGACCGCGCGCGGGCGGTGCCCAACCTCGAGTTCCTCACCCCGTACACCGTCGAGGAGTTCATCCCGGAGGACAACTCGCTGCAGATCGCGCGGCTGCGCAACACCGAGGACGGTTCGACCAAGGACATCGAGATCACCGGCGCGTTCATCGCGATCGGCCACGACCCCCAGTCGCAGATCGTCGTCGGCCAGGTGGACCTCGACGACGAGGGGTACGTCGTCACCCAGGGGCGCTCGACGCTCACGAACGTGCCCGGCGTGTTCGCCGCCGGTGATCTGGTCGATCACACCTATCGCCAGGCGATCACCGCCGCCGGCTCCGGGTGCCAGGCCGCGCTCGACGCGGAGTGGTACCTCCGGGACACCTCTTTCCCTTTCGATAGCGCTGAGCGGGCCGCAGCCGCCTGAGGGCGGGGCCCCGCTCGCCGTCACGGCGCGCGAGCGGGCCGGTCAGGGCGGCGAGGTCAGCGGGGGGGCGGGGTCGGCACTAGTGCCCGTAGGGGCAGCCCTCCGCGGGCTTCCAGTTCTCTGACGGGGCGCCCTGGCTCATGCCGAGCGCAAAGTCGGTCGTCCAGGTCCCGGGGACGCCGCCTGCGATCGCCGTGCCCCGGTCAAAGCCGGCGCCCACCTCACGGAAGACCGGCGTGAGGATGTTCTGGCAGTGACCGAGCGATCGCATCCAGGCGGTGACGGCGCCGGAGGCGGTGCGGTAGCCGTCGGCGATGTTCTCGCCGGCGCGAGACCAGTTGAAGCCGACCGCGGTGATCCGCGCCGAGAAGTCGGAGCCGTGGCTGAAGGCACGCTCACGGACCATCGTGTTCGTCCACTGCTGAGCGGAGCGGATCAGCGGGCCGCTGCGGCGCAGGCGTGGGAGGCCGCGCTCGGTGCGCTCGCGATTGAGCAGGCAGATCGTGGCGCGCTCGATCGCGGAGCTGGGGCCGCGGCCGATCCGGTCGTGGGCGCCGACGCAGCGCGGCCGGCGGCGGCGCATCGTGACGCGGCGGACCTGGGCCTGCGCGCGCCGGGAGGGGTGGGAGGCGCGCCGGCGGCCGGAGGCGAGCGCGGGTGCCGAGAAGAGCACGGTTGACGCGGAAAGCAGCGCGGCCACGATGCACATCGTGCGCAAGGGGGCAGCGCCGACGCGCGGCGAAGCGATTGGGGGCATCATCCTTGCAGGGGTCGGGGGCTTTGTCCGTTCGCCGCGATGTCCAGTGCGCAGCGATCAGACGTCCAGGGGGCAGGGTGACCCTACCCAATACCCCAGTCGGACGAGCGCGAACGCATCAAATTTGCGCAACTTGCGGACGAAGATCCGCGTTCAGATCAGCCGGAATCCTCTATTTGCGCAAAAAACCCCTGCGCTGTGGCGTTCCCGAGCCGACCTGACAGCGTCAGGCGTCGCAGCTCCGGCGCGACCCGGTAGCGCTCGTCTCCTGTCTCGAGCTGGAGCCGGTCGAGCACGGCCACGACCTGATCGAGGCCGATCTCGTCGGCCCAGGCGAGGATGCCGCGGGGATAGTTGAGCCCGTGGGTCATACCGGCGTCGATGTCGGCCGCCGAACCGACCCCCTCGCCGAGCGCGAACGCCGCCTCGTTGATCACCTGACAGACGACCCTCCCGAGCACCAGCCCGGGGGCGTCGCCGACCCATTCGACATGGCGGCCGAGCGAGCCGAAGAACCGCTCGGTCGCCGCGGCGGCCGCATCGGACGAGTCCGGGCCGCGGGTGAGCTCGACCAGCCGGCACGCCTCGAACGGCGGCAGTGCATGGAAGCCGACCGCAGAGCCACCCGGGTCCTGGGCGGCGAGCGAGCCGGCCGCGCAGCAGATCGCCTGCGGACCACCCTGCAACGGCGCCTCCGGCTCCTCGTCGCCGCTGAGGTCGAGGATCAGAAACGGGCTCGGGCCGCCCTCGGCCTCGGCCGGCGAGAGCACGTCCCACCCGGCGTCCAGGGCGGCGTCCGCCACTTGAAAGGCCAGCGTCGTCTCACCCGCGATCACGACCGGGCCCTCGTCGTGGGCGGGCGGCGTCGGCTCAGGGGGCTCGGGATCGGCAGGGCGGTACTCCCCGCCCTCGGGGTACTCGTAGTAGCCGCGGCCCGTCTTGCGCCCGTGGCGACCGGCCGCGACCGTGCGCACGCTGATCGGCGACGGTCGCCACCGTGGCTCGCAGAAGCTCTGTTCGAAGAACGATCGGGAGATGTCCAGCCCGGTGTCCACACCGACGAGATCCATGAGCTCGAACGGGCCCATGCGGAAGCCGCCGCCCATGCGGCAGATCCGGTCGATCGTCTGAAGCGGCGCGATCCGCTCGGCGAGGAGCTTCAGCCCCTCCAGGCCGAACGGGCGGTTGCAGCGGTTGACGAGGAACCCGATCCCGTCGGCAGCCTCGATCACGTGCTTGCCCTGAGCCTCGCCGGCGGCGCGGCCGAGCGCGAGCGCGCGCGGCGAGGACTCGACCCCCGCCACGACCTCGAGCAGGCGCATCACCGGTGGCGGGTTGAAGTAGTGCATGCCGATCACCCGACCGGGGTGCGGGACCGCTGCGGCGATCTCGGTGACGAGCAGCGAGGATGTGTTCGTCGCCAGGACGCACTCGTCTCCGACCACCTGCGCAACGCGGTTGAACAGGTCGGTCTTGAGTGCGAGCGACTCCGGCGCGGCCTCGATCACGAGCTCGGCGCCGCGCAGCCCGTCGATCTCCTCAACGGTCCGCAGGCACGCCGCCGCGCGCTCTGCCTGCTCGGGGCTGAGGCGGCCGCGTTCGGCGGAGCGCGCGAGTTGGGCGCGAACGCGGTCGGCTCCGCGGGCAAGCGCGGCCGGATCGGGGTCGTGAAGCAGGGTGGTCGCGCCGCTCTGGCACGCCAGCTGCGCGATGCCCGCGCCCATCGTGCCGGCGCCGCACACGCCGACCGTCGTGGGAGCGGTCACGGAGGGGGAGGGCGCTGCGTCCATGGGGGCCGCCACGCTAGCGCAGTGGCCGTGAACAGCAGCGGCCCCCGCCGCGCGGTGCGCGACGAGGGCCGGAACCTCTGCTTAGAGCTGTTGGCTCAGCTGCTGGGGAGCGAGCTGAGGGTCGGCGTGGCGACGGTGATCGTCACCGGCGCCGAGGCGCCGCCGACGTTGTCCGGCCCGCCGGCCACCCGCACCCGGAACTGCTTGGCACCCACGTTGCCGAAGGTCCACGGGATGCTGTAGGTGGAGTCCGGGAGCACCGTGGAGGTCGCAGCGACCTGCCACTGGCCGTCGTGGCCGATGTACTCCAGCAGGACCGGATGCCCGGCGTTGTCGGGGGCGACGCTCCCTGAGAAGGTCACCTGACCGCCGACCGTCGAGGTCGTGGCGCTCGGCGTGATCGAGACCGCGTCCTGCACGCCCTGGAACAGGATCGCGGAGTGGCGGCGCTTGCCGACCACCCGGGCCTGGTACAGCTCATTCGTCGAGCCCCCGACCGCGAAGCCGTACGAGCCATCGGCGGCCGTCGTTGTCGTCTGCACCTGCGCGAACTTGGCGCCCGAGTGCGGCGCCCGCGCGAACAGGCCGATCGTCACGCCGCCCTGACCAACGGAGGTGTGCGGCTTGTCCAGGACGCCGGAGATCGTCGCACCGGCGCCGGCGGCGAGCAGGTCATCCGAGCTCTGGATCGTGAAGTACGGCGCCTGGTGCTGGTTGACGATGACCGCGGTCGGGTTCGACGAGGCGGGCGTATTGACGGCGTCGCCGGCGAAGTGGATCCGCACGGTGCGCGGGCCCGGCGTGCGCCAGGCGTGGTTGATGCTGAAGCGCCCACCGGCGCCGACCTGCGCGTTGCCGATCGTGCGCCACGAGTTGCCGGCGGTCGTCTGCTCCTGGAGGGCGACCTTGCCGCCCTGGCCCGGGGTGACCTGGCCCTTGAAGGCGATCGCATTGCGCGTCGTGGCACTCGCGGTGTTCGAAGACAACGTGACCTCGGCGGCGACCTTCTCGTGAATGGTCATCGAGTGGCTGTGATTCGGGCCGCGCACGTACCAGCTGCGGTTCCGGTTCACGACGTACTGCGCGCGCGGGAAGAAGTACTTTCCGCCGGCGTTGGTCCGGGTCCGGCTAACGACCGTGAACTGCTTCTGCAGGCCGACACGGTGAAAGAGAACGACCTGGCGGTTGGCGTTGTGCGGTCCGGCGAGGTGTCCGAACACGAGCACCGGATCCCCGGCGATGACATGCAGCGGGGCGGCGTGGATCGTCAGCCCGCGGGTGGCGTGTGGGTGGGGCGCCGCCGCGGCGATCGATGGGGTGGCCACGCATACGGCCGCCACACCGGCGGACGCGAGCACGGGAAGACTGACTCTCATATAAGCCTCCTAATCCTCTTGAATCCTGAGGTCGCCGCCGCTGACATCCGGCTTTGTCGTTGCGGCCGCGATTGACACCCGTTCAGACACACGCGGTCGGGTGAAGTTGCGGAGGGTCAAGCGACGAGCGGTGGAGTCGACCGGCGGCGCGGTGACAGCTTTAGACTCGCGTGGACATGATGGCCCTGGTGATCCTGCTCGTGGGTGCAGTCGTCGCGATCGGCCTTTGGTCGTGGCTGGCCGCGCGCGCGGGCGCGCAAGGTGCGGGTGGGCCGGGCACGGGCGGGCGGCGCGGCCGATCGGGTCGCGCGGGGAGCCGCGACTCGGGCGGCTCGCTGGGACTGCGCTCCGCCCGCGCGATCGTCGAAGAGCGTGAGGCGCTCGAGGCGGAGGACCTGGCCCAGATGCTCGAAGCGCACAACGCGTGGCGGCGCCGGCGCGGGCGACCGGAGCGCACGGTCCAGGACGTCGAGTTGCTCGTCGCGGGGGAGGTCCGCGACATGCGGCGCGGGCGTGACGGGGCGCTCGCCGAGCGTGAGCTCGATCAGTTGCTGGAGGCGACCAACGCGCGCCGGCGGGCCCGCGGCCTGCCTGAGCGCGATCGTGAGGACGTCCGCCGGCGCTACGGGCAGGACACGCCCGGCTGACGGTGGCTCGCTGTCTGATCATCGGCTGCGGCTGCCGGGGAATCGCGCTGTCGGCGGTCCTGCGCGAGCGCGGCCACGCGGTCCGCGGAACGACCCGCGACCCAGGCAGGGCAGCGGCTCTGCAGGCGGCCGGGGTCGAGCCTTTCGTCGCCGATCCTGACCGGGTGGCGACGCTCGTGCCGGCATTCGCCCAGGTTGGGGTGGCGTGTCTGCTGCTCGGCTCGGCCGCCGGGACCCCGGAGGCGCTCTCCGCGCTGCACAGCACCAGGCTGGAGATGCTGCTCGAGAAGATGGTCGACACGACGCTGCGAGGGCTCGTATACGAGTGCGCCGGCAGTGTCGATGAGCAGGTCCTCGGCGAAGGGGTCACACGTGTGGAGCGCTCGTGCGCGCGCTGGGGTCTGCCCTACGCGCTGCTGGACGCCGACCCGGGCGACCCGCCGGCCTGGACGACCGCCGCCGCGGACGCGGTCGCTCAGATTCTGCTGGGCGGCGCGGGCTGAGCACCGCCGAGGTCGCCGAGCCGCTCGAACAGGTCGGCCAGCATGCGGGCGGTCGCGCCCCAGATGAGGTCGTCGCCCACCACGTAGGTCTCCGTGCGCACCGGCAGTCCCTGGCGCAGCAGCCGCCGTCGGGCATATCCGGCGCGCAGAGCGTCGAACGGCAGCTCGAGCACGCTCGCGACCTCTCGCGGCGACAGCGACCACGAGCGGCCGGGCTCGATCAGCCCGACGAACGGGTAGACCGCGTAGCCGGTGGCGATCGTCGGCGTCGGCTGCAGGGCGCCCAGCACCTCGACGTCGCCCGCGACCAGCCCGATCTCCTCCTCGGCCTCCCGCAGTGCGGTGGCCAGCAGGTCCGCATCCTCGGGATCGCGCCTGCCACCGGGGAACGAGATCTCGCCCGGATGCCTGCGCATGTCCTCGCGGCGTTTGGTGAAGACGGCGTGCAGCGCACCGCCTCCCAGGTGCAGCGGCACCAGCACCGCGGCCTCGGTCCGGCCGCGCACGTCGAGCGTCATCGCCTTGGCGGGGGACAGCAGCCGATCGCGCAGGCGCGCGGCGATCAGCGCACGCGCAGGCGAGACGGGAGGACGGGATGACTGCGGGCCGGCGTCGTCCCGCTCGCTCACGTGAGCGGGTTGAACAGCAGGCCCGTGGGGACCTTGGGGACGAAGTAGGTGGACTTGGGCGGCATCGACTCGCCTGCGGCCGCCACCTCGTGCACGCGCTCGATCGGGGTGGGCGCCATGAAGAACGCGGCGTCGTACGCGTTCTCCCGAATGAGCTCGACCGCCTGGTCGAAGTCCCGCGCATAGCCGAGGCCGTTGAGGTGGTCGATGTCCTCGTCGCTCATCTGCAGCGCGCCCTTGAGCACGAGCGCCTCCAGCACAGCGGTGTCGAGTCGCCGGTAGGGCTCGGCGTGGTCGGCCAGCGCCTCGTCGGCGAGCGCGGGATCTCGCAGCGTGAGCATCACCGCGGGTCCGCCGGCGGTCAGGTAGCCGATCTCGCACGCGTCGTTGGCCGGGGGCGCGAGCTCCGCCATCTCCGCCAGCGGGGCGATCGTGAAGTCGAAGTTGATCGTGCGCTGGAGCGCCGCGCGGCGCTCGTCGTCGAGGCCGCGGACCAGCCGATGGGTCGGGAACACGGTCAGCCCGGGGTCCTGGAGCGCGACCAGGCACATCAGCACGAACCGGTGAGGCCCTTCGCCGCCGATCTCCTCGGCGTAGACGCGCGCCGTCTCATAGCGGTGATGCCCGTCGGCGATCAGCAGTTCGCTCGCGCCGAGCACGCGCTGGGCGGTTGCGATCGCCGTCGGGTCGCTCACCCGGTGCAGGGTGTTCACGGTGCCGTCGGGATCGGTCGTCTGGCCCCACGGCTCGCTCCCGGCGCGCTCGGCAAGCGCCGCCATCGCCTCGCCCGTCGGGTCGGAGTAGAGACTGAAGATCGGCGACAGGTTGGCCCGCGTCGCGCGGGTGAGCCGCAGCCGGTCCTCCTTGGGCCCCGGGTGCGTCCGCTCGTGGGGCCGGATCCGCCCCGCGCCGTATTCCTCCACGCGCACGCGCGCGAAGAACCCGCGCCGGGTGCGCCTTTGCCCGTCAGGGCCCGTGTACTCCTGGGAGAGCGTCCACAGAGCGGGTTCGTCATCGGCGACGATCGCGCCCTTCTCGCGCCAGTGCGACAGTGTCAGCGCCGCGGTCTCGTAACGCTCGTCGCCGCCCTCGGGCAGGTCGATCGTCACCACGTTGTATGGCGAGCGGGCGGCCAGGTCGGCCCGCATCTCCTCGTCGATCACGTCGTAGGGCGGCGCGACCACGTCCTGCAACCCGCCGGTCACCCCGAGGTCGTAGTGGAGCGCCCGCAGCGGTTCGATCTCGGCCATCGCGGTCGGAGGGTAGCGGTCGGGTTGGGCAGTAGACTGATCTCGCAGCACGGGGCGTAGCGAAGCCTGGTATCGCGCTCGCTTTGGGGGCGAGAGATCCCCGGTTCAAATCCGGGCGCCCCGATGAGCTGGGCTCAGCGGTCACCGCCGCGCGACAGCGCGGCGAGTGCCGCTGGGGCATCGCGGAGGACCAGACCGCCCGCAACCGAGGCGAGCCGGCTAGGTCGTCGGGCCGACGTATCGGGCGCGCGGCCGGAACCGCAGACGGTGCGGATACTCCTCGATCGCGTGCGCGAGCACACCGGCGAGCCGGGCGACGGTGAAGATCGCGCTGCCCGCGTCGGCGCGGAGCGCCATCACGTCGGCGAGCGCGGCGAGCCCGAAATCCGCGTTCGGGGCGGGTAGCTGCAGCGCACGGCCCGCCTCGAGCATGGCGTCGACGACACGCGCCCGGTCGCTCCCCCCGGCGAGGCCGTCCAGTCGTTCGAGCAGATGGTCGGCGCGGGGATCGCGGTCGCGGTAGACCCGATGGCCGAACCCGGGAAGCGGACCGCCGGCGGCGATGCGGCGCTCCAGCACCGCGAATGCGTCCTCCGGCACGCGCGCCTCGGCGAGCAACGCGGCCGTCGCGGCGGTGGCACCGCCATGAAGGACCCCCGACAATGTGCTGAGCGCCGCCGTCACCACCCGGTAGGGATCGGCCCACGCGGAGGCGGCGACCCGCGCGCTCAGCGTCGATGCGCTCAGCTCGTGATCGGCGAGCAGGATCAGCGCTGCGTCGAGCGCCGCGCGCTGTCGTGGTGACGGCCCGCGGTCACCGGCGCGGAACGCTTTCCACAGCCTGTCCGCCGCCGAGTCCTCGCTCGCCACCCGTCCCGGGCCCAGCGCGGCGAGCGCACCGGCGAGGATGCGGCTCCCGGCGGCGCGCACGTCCTCGGGCCGACGGCCACCTCGCCGCGGGTCGGTGGTGGCGAGCGCGGTGAGCGCGATCACGATCCGCGGGCTGGACGTCGCGCTCTCCGGTAGCGGGGCCATCAGCGTGGCCACCAGGGCGTCGTCGGCGGGCGAGAGCCTCCACGGCGCGCCCGGATCGCCTTGCCACAGCAGGCCCGCGACCTGCTCGAACGTGTCGAACCGGGCCAGGGAGATCGCATCGCGGCCGCGCAGCGACAGGCGACCCGCGGGATCCAGATGGGTGATCTCGGTGTCGACGACGACCTCGAGCGCCCCCGAGCGACCCGGCTGCCGGGCGCGCGAGGTCAGACGGGCGACCGCATCGGCGGCGAACAGCGAGCGGTGGTGGCCGCTCGCGGGGTGGCGCTCCAGCAAGCCGCGGCTGACGTACGCGTAGACCGTCTCTCGTCGCACGCCGAGCCGGTGCGCGACCTCGGCGGCGGAGAGCAGGTCGTCCATGAGGCTGAGTATTGACGTGATCAACGTTGAAGACAAGCGATCGGGCCGCTGAGATCCCGTGCGAAACCGATCCCGAGGAGGAGTCACGGACATGGCGACGATCGACGACGTAGCGGACGGTCTGGAGGGAGTGCTGGCGTTCGCTTCCGAGATCGCCGAACCCGACCGCGAGGGCGGGGCGTTGCGATACCGCGGGGTTGACATCGACGAGCTCGCCGGCACGCTTCCGTTCGAGGGTGTCTGGGGGCTGCTGGTGGACGGCCGCCCCGATCGGCCCCTGCCTCCCGCCGACCCGCACCCGCTGAGCATCCGCACCGGTGACACCCGCGTCGACGTGCAGTCCGCGATCGCGGCGCTCGCGCCTGAATGGGGCCTTCGGCCGCTGGTCGATCTCAGCCCGGAGGTGGTCCGCGAGCAGCTGGCACGGATTTCCGCGGCCACGCTGTCGTTCGTGGCGCAGTCCGCCCGCGGGCGCGGCGCCCCGCCGGTGCCCCAGGCGCGCATCGACGAGGGGCGCACCCTCGCCGAGCGCTTCCTGCTGCGCTGGCGAGGCGAGGCCGATCCCGACCAGGCGGCGGCGATCGATGCCTATTGGATCACGGCGGCCGAGCACGGCATGAATGCCTCGACGTTCACCGCCCGCGTCGTCGCCTCCACCGGCGCCGACGGTGCCGCCGCACTCAGCGCCGCGGTGGGCGCGTTGTCAGGCCCGCTGCACGGCGGTGCGCCGGCTCGGGTCCAGCGGATGCTCGCCGAGGTCGAGCGCGACGGCGACCCCGATCGCTATATGCAGCAGACGCTCGCGCGTGGTGAGCGGATCATGGGTTTCGGCCATCGCGTCTACCGCGCCGAGGATCCCCGCGCCCGCGTCCTGCGCGCACTCGCCGAGCGGCTGGGCTCGCCGCGGCTGTCGCTCGCCCGGGAAGTGGAGCGGGCCGCGCTGGCCGCGCTGGCCGCGCATAAACCCGATCGCGTGCTGGCGACGAACGTCGAGTTCTGGTCCGCGGTGATTCTGGACCACGCCCGCGTCCCGCAGGAGTTGTTCACGCCGCTGTTCGTGTGCGCGCGCACGGCCGGCTGGTCGGCCCACATCCTCGAACAGCGCCGTACCGGCCGGCTGATCCGGCCATCGTCGCTCTATGTCGGCTGCGGGCCGCGGACGCTGGCGGCCGTGTCAGCCTGATCGCTCGCCCGCCGTCCTCATCCGCCGGCCAGCGCGGCGGCGACGAACTCGGAGATCGCGGCGGTGAACTCGCGGCGGCTCCGCTCCCACGCGTAGAACATGTGCCCGCCGTCGAAGTGGCGCACCGTCAGCCGGTCCACGACCGTGCGGTCCAGGCGCATCAGGTTGCGCAGCCGGTCGCTTGCGTAGTACGGCGTGACCAGGTCGTAGCGGCCGTGGGTGATGAACGCCTTCATGTGCGGGTTGAGCGACATGCCGTAGCGGAAGTCGTCGGTCGCACCGACCGGCGGCACGAAGAAGTGCTCGGGGGCGTCGTTGTTCCATTGGCGGAACACCTCATAGCTGAGCACGATGTACTCACGGTCGGTCTCGACGCCGATCTCACGGCGCAGCTGGCGGTTGATCGCGGTCGCAAACGCGGGGGCGAACCCCGCGAGCGTCGGATCGGCACCGTCGAACGGCTCCCGGTCCGGGAACGGGTCGATGGTCGAGAGCGTCGCGTCGTACATGCCGAGCACCTTCCGCTCGTCACGCAGCAGCTCGCGGGCAAAACGCTGGATCGTGATCCGTCCCTCGGCCCGGGTCACGAGCTCGACGGGCAGTCCGGTCACGTCGGCGAGCCGCCCGAGGATTCGCTCGCGCTCGGCATCATCCATCGACGCGCCCCGTGCGAGCAGGCTGGCGTAGTCGCCGGTCGCGAACGTCTCCACATCGCGCCGAACGTCCTCGATCGGCGTCTCCGGGCCGAACGCGCGGGAACGCCCGTGGTGCACCGCGGCGAGTGCCATCGTGGGCAGCGCGTCGATCCAGCCGAGCGCCGTGTAGTCGCTGGGCGACAGCGCCCCGAGCTCGAGCGCGGGGGAGATGAGGATCGCGCCGCTCAGGCCGACGCCGGTCGTCTCCTGGAGCATGCGCACCAGCCGCCCGACGCGGTAGCCGCCATAGCTCTCACCCGCGACGAACACCGGCGAGCCCCAGCGCCGGGAGCGTGACAGCCAGCGCCCGACGAACTCGCACAACGACTCGAGGTCGCGCTTGTATCCGAAGAACTCACGCGAGCGATCCTTCTCCGCGCGCGTGTCCTTGGGCTCCTTGCCCTCGTCCCCGTCGATCACGCGGCTGAAGCCGGTCCCCACCGGGTCGACGAACACGAGGTCGGTGAACGCCAACCATGAATCCTCGTTCTCGACCAGCTGCGGAGGCAACGTGGGAAGCGTCCCGTCGGCGGGCAGCGCGACCCGGGTCGGACCGACGACACCCATCTGGAGGTACGCGGACGAGGCGCCCGGACCACCGTTGAACACAAACGTCACGGGTCGACGGTCATCATCGTCGGCGGCGACGTAGGAGACCGAGAAGATCTCCGCGGCCGGCTTCTCGTCCTTACGCAGGACCGTCCAGTTCGCGCTCATCGTGTAGTCGAGCGCTGCTCCGGCGGCCCCCCAGATCGCGCTCCGCTCGGCGCCCGCCGGTGGCTCGTGCTCGGGTGTCTGGGCGGCCCCGTCGCCCTTGGCCTCTTCGTCAGTCATGTCGGTCAGCCTCCGCTGAGTACGGGCGTGTAGCCCTCCGCCTTCAAGATCTGCATGACCACATCGCGGTGGTCGCCCTGGATCTCGATCACGCCGCCCTTGACGGACCCGCCGACGCCGCAGCGCTTCTTCAGGCGGCCGGCGAGCGACTTCAGCCCGGCGTCGTCGACAGGGACGCCGGAGACCGTCGTCACCGGCTTGCCGCGCCGGCCGGCCATCTCGCGCCGGACCTCGACCCGGTTCCCGTCGGCCCGCCGCTGCGTGAGACCAGGGTCCCGCGCCTTGCGCAGATCGCCGTCGGTGGTGGAGTAGACGATGCGCGCGTCCCGCTTCATCGACGGTGACGCTACCGGCTCACGCGCGTGGGCAGGTGCCCGTGGCTCACGTACGACACGAAGCGGGCCCCCGGCTCCCGCCCGCCGGGGTGCCCGAGAGCTGACCGGTCCCGTTCCCGTCGTCCACGAGCGTCACTCCACTCGGGAGGGCTCCGGATTCCGTGAGCGCGGGCGCACCGTCCTACCCGCTGAGCAGAGGGTCCTAGACGGCGCGCCCGGAGACTCCTATACGCCCTCGTCCGCCGTTGACGTGCCTCGAGTGGGCGGCCGGCCGCGGCGGGGGATCGGGCCGGCCTGCGTGGGCAGGCGGCCGGCCTCGCCGAGCGCACGGCGGAGCAGCATCTCGATCTGGGCGTTGAGGCTGCGCAGGTCGTCCGCCGCCCAGCGAGCCAGGGCGTCGTGGACAGCAGGATCGAGGCGCAGGGGGACCTGCTTGCGCGCGCGGGTCACGTATAGAGCGAGCCCGTGTTGACGATCGGCGAGGGCGGCTGGTCGCCACAGAGCACCACCATCAGGTTGCTCACCATTGCGGCCTTGCGCTCCTCGTCGAGCTCGACGATCCCGCGTTCGTCGAGGCGGGCGAGCGCCATGTCGACCATCCCGACTGCGCCCTCGACGATCCGCGAGCGCGCCGCGACGACCGCATTGGCCTGCTGGCGGCGCAGCATCGCCTGCGCGATCTCCGCGGCGTACGCCAGGTGGCTGATGCGCACCTCGACGATCTCGACGCCAGCGATCGCCACGCGCTCGGCCATCTCCTGCGCGAGTTCGGCGGAGACCAGATCGGTCGAGCCGCGTAGCGACGAGCCGTCGCCGGCCGCATCGTCGTAGGGACGAGTGGTCGCGATATGGCGCAGCGCCGCCTCCGCCTGGACCTTCACGAAGTCGATGAAGTTCTCCACCGCATAGACCGCCTGCGCGGTGTCCGCCACCTGCCAGACGACGATCGCCGCGATCTCGACCGGGTTGCCCTCCGCGTCGTTGACCTTGAGCCGGTTGGTCTCGAAGTTTCGCACCCTGATGCTCACGTTGCGGCGATCGGACAGCGGCACCACGCACCACAGCCCGGTGCGGCGGACCGTGCCGTAATAGCTGCCGAAGAACCGCATCACCTTGGTCTGGCCGGGCTGCACGATCACCAGCGAGCTCGCAACGAGGACGGCGATCACGATCGGGATCGCGATCAGGCCCGGGGTGGAGGTGCCGGCAAGCACGAAGCCGAGCGCGATGCACCCGGCGAGCACCGCGACGCCGAGCCACCCGGTGACCGCCCACGCGGCGCGCTCGTGGATCACCACCCGGCGCCCTGTGTGACCGACCGGGGTGACTTCGGGGGTTGGATCTCCGTCGAACGCCGAGCTCATGACAGCCCTCCAGGGGACTCACTTTGAAACTGATGCCAAAGTGATATCACTTTTTGGCGGCAGTGCCAAGAGAGGTTGCGGGCCAACGCAGGCGCCGGGGCCGGGGCGCCGCGGCTCGCAGCGAGATGGCCGTCGTGAAAGACGGTCATCTCGCTGATCGCCGCGGAGGCTATCCGGGGCCGGCGACGCCAAGCGCGCCGGCCCCGGTTCTCAGCTCGAGGTCTCGACGGCCAGTGACTGGGGAGCGCCCGAGCTGTCGGGATCAGTCACCAGCACCTCGACCCCGCGGTGGGTGGACACCGTCTGATATTGCGCCGGCTGGCCATTGAGGGTCACCGCGCTCACCGAGCTCCCCGACGGGATCACGGCGCCGATGGTGAGCGCGAGCCCCTGGGCCCCGCTGACCTCGGTGGTGATACTCCCGCCGCCCTGGCCGGCCTGGACGGCGAGTTGGTCAGAGCCGACGTCGAGATGCTGCACCGACGCCGTCGGCCACGAGGACGGGAGGTCCGGGACCACTGTCAGCGAATGGGCCGGAGCATCGGGGACGACGCCCAGGATGTCATGCGCGGTGGTCCACAGCAGGCCATAGGACGACCAGGCCTGCATCACGTTGGCGCGGCTGGTGAACGCCTCGTACGGGTTGTACTGGCTGCTCTGGGCGAGCTCGGGAAGCGAACCCGGCATCTCCACGGTGAGCTGGCCGGCCACCTTGTCCATGTCGGTGGTCGACTGGCTCATGCGGCCGTAGTTGGCCTCGGCGACCGCCAGCGCACCCGTGTTGACCAGGTAGCAGGTCTGCCCGCCCGGGCCCTCCGGTCCGCCCACACCGTCGACGTACAGCCCGCACGAGCCGGTGAAGGTCGAGCCCTCCATCGTCGTCAGGGCCCCATTCGCGTCGTCAGCGCTGGCGACGTCCTGCTCCATCGGGGCGACACTGGTCCAGTACCGCTGCTGGAGCTGCTGACCGGCGTGCGTGCAGGATCCGCCCGATGCGCTGTCGCAGAGGGAGTCGGCGAATAGGTTCTGGCTGGGAATCCACCACTGGCTGAACGCGGCGAGCATTGCCGACTGCCGGTTCGCGGCCCATTGTGCGGTCGCGTTGTCCCCCATCGCCACCGCCATGTCGTGGAGCGTTCCGAGGGCCTGGATGCTCTCGGAGGCGACATCGACCGCCTGCTGGCCGAGAGAGGAGTCCTCCACGATGCCGTCTCCGGCCGGCCACAGGTCGTTCGCGCTCGGGTCGAGGCTCGCGAGGTAGTGCTCGCCGTCACGGATGAACGCGTAGTTGCTCTTCAGCACCGCGGGATCGCCGGACCACTGCCAGACGAGGTCGGCGGCGATCGCGAACTGAGTGGTCTCGTTGATGTCACCCGGCTGACTGTTGTCGCCGTAGTACATCGCACCCGTCGAATTGATCTCGTGGACGACCTTCCCCGTGTTGCCGTTCACGATCCTCGAGACCTTGCGGATGGCGTTGAGTTGCTGGCTCGCCGTCTTCCACTGGCCGGAGACCGCGAGCCCGTACGTGCTGTAGGCCCCGTCGGTCCCGAAGAACTCGGCGTAGTCGGGATAGGCGGCGTCGATTCCGGACAGGCTGGGGACGGTCGCGATCGGCGCCGGGTAGGCGGTGCCGGCGTCCACATCGCGGATCTGGAGGTCCTTCACGGTGCGGTGAAGGTCGGCGAGGTTGAGCTTGCTCCACAGCAGAGCCTGGTTCACCGAGGCGTCTGGGACCTGGAAGCTGCTCTGACCGGCCACCGCGTCACGCTCGGACACCTTGTGGGCGAGCAGCTGCAGGGGGCGCGCGAGACCGCTCCGAAGCGGGCTCAGTGCCTGACCGGCGCCGAGCTGGGACGCGGAGACCCCCACCCACAGGGTCCTGCCCTGCGCGGGGACCTGGAGATTCCAGGCGAGCTGGCCGCCGGCGCCCTTGGAGCCGAACACGGCCTGATCGGCGGACGTCGTCGGTCCCCAGTCACCGCTGCCGGTGGTGACCTGCGACGGCGTGACGTTCGATCCCATCTCGGCGTAGTCGCTCGTCTGCTGCTGCTGGAACTGGACGCCGTGGCCCACGACCGAGGCGGTGTCGGGGTTCTCCACCTGGTCTGCGGTCGGGGTGGTCGATGACCACGGGTACGCTGCCATCACCTGGCTGTGCGCCTGCGCGAGCAGATCGACGCTCTGGGCCGTGCCATTGACCGGCACCAGCGTGAGGCCGATCAGGACCACCGGGCTCCCATCCGGGGAGAACTCGGTCACCGTCGGACGCATGCCATCGGTCACCGGGAACGAGAGCCGCACCAGTCCGGGCCCGCTCGTGAACTGCTTGGCGTTGTCGAGCCACGAGCCCCCGAGCTGGAACCACAGCCCGTCCAGCGCCTTCACCGGCGGCGCCCAGATCCCGCCCATCTGGCCGGTCGTGTGCCAGCCGATCGGCGGGAAGGACCCATCCTCCACTCCGACCACGTAGGCCCGGGTTCCGGCCGCGACGAACCGGCGCTTGCTCAGCTTCGTGGTCGCCGAGATCGTCGGGGTCGCGCTGGCCTCTGGCACCCCGCCCGCCGCCGTAGTGCCAGCGCCACCGGCGCCCGCCCCGGGAACCCCCGCCGCGGCGGCGCTGGCCGCCATCCCTGCGGCGATCCCCATCGACGCACCCGTCACCAGGACTGCGACCGCAGCCCGCCGTATCCAACCAAGCGCTGCCATGAGAGCCTCCCTCTCCGGTTCGCGCGCGCAAGAAAGAGACGCGCCGCAGTCTCGTCTACCCAGCGGGCGTCGTTCAGGAACGGCTGCGCAAACCCGGCGTCCTCTTGATCCCCTGACCCGCCATGATCCGCCAGCTGCCGATGCCGTTCCCGTCGCGATCGACGACGATCCCGTCGCGATCGAGCGGGGTCTCTGAAAACGAGAGATGCGAGGCAGCGCCGCAGAGAGCTTCTCCGACCTGGCGACCGGTCAGCGCGCCGTCATGTTCGTCAAAGGTGATCTCCAGCTCGAAGGTAGCCACCAGGGGTTTCCTTTGGTTGGGTGCCGGCCTTGGAGAGCAAATTAAGGTGGGTGCCTTAAGGCCTACCCTGTCGTTCCAAGAAGATCGCGTGAGCAAATCGCCGCATCGGCAGCGGTGTCCGGCGCCGCGGCAGGACTCGAACCTCGCGTTACGTGCGAGCGAACGAAGGCGGTCTCGTCTTCATCGCCGTGTGCGCGCCGACCGGGCGTAGCCCGGCAGCCTCGGCCTCAGACGCTCAGGCCTCGGGGGTGCCGGGCTGTGAAACGCGGGCGAAGGAGAAGTTCTCGTAGATGACGTCGTTTTCGGGATCGATCGCGCTGGCGAACGCGATCACCTCGCGGTGCAGGATCGCTTGGATCGCGTCGATGAACTCTCGACGGGTCGCCGCCTGATATGAGGTGCGGGTATCGGCCACGGTCTTCTTGTCGCCCATCTGCACCATTCGCCGCTCGGCGGGCAAAAGCGCGTGGCGCAGTTCGCACACCAACATGTCCGGCCCCGCGAAATATGCGCGCGAGTACGACGGTCCGCGGCCGAACTGCTCCTTGTGCAGACGCACCAAGGCCGTGGAGACCTCCTCAAGAGGCGATCGAGGACGTTCCGCGGCGACATCCGGCATCAACGAACACCCAGCCTTTCCCGCGACAAGCGCTACGGCGCCGGGAAAGCCGGCGCAAGTTTGCAGATGTCGCGGGGCCAATCAACCCCGGTCAGAGGTCGATCGTCCTCGCGGATGCCTCAAGAGGCTCCCAGTTGACCCGGGAGCGATCTCGCCGAGGACCAAAAAACCCGCTGAGACGATACTCACTGCCGAGCGCTCGCACCTTCACGAACACTCACTGCTCACCGTGCGGCATGGCTTGCGGCCGCGGACGGTGTCGTTGAGAAGATCCATGTTGCGCAGGCCGGGATCCGGGTCGGTTCTCGATGCGCAGGACGGCGTCTTGGTCGATTGAGTCGCGGTCGTCAGGGTCGCAGAGCAGGAGCGGCAGGATGCCGAAGTTGACGAGGTTGGCGCTGGCGCGCAGACAAGGGCGGCGGCCAGTGACCGGCAGGCCTGCTGAAAGGGGTCAATGGGATTTCTTTCCGCTCTTGCGTCCTGCGGCCTGCTTCTGGGCCTTGTTGCCGCCGCTGCCACTGCCGGAGCTCTTCGAGCTACGGCTGCTGCCGGAACTCTTGCCGCCCTTCTTGGAAGCGTCAGGCGTGTTCGCGATCGCGGCAGCCCGAGATTTGCTCATGCCCTTCTTCCGCAGGCCCTCGTACTGCTTGTCGTCCTTCACGCTCGGTCCGTGATCATCAGCCATCGCGCCGTTCCTCGATTCGCCGGAATTGCTGTCAAGGGGAGGGTGCCCGCATTCCCAGTTCACAACCTGCCACGGAGCTCTCATCCCGCGAGTCTCATTTGTACGGCGTTGATCTCGGGGTATCGCGATTGTGTTCCCGATCTGGAGGTGATGTGATGGCCAAGACGGCGCGTGATGTGATGAGCGGCGGTGCGGAGTGCGTGGGCGAGTCAGAGTCGGTGGCTGATGCGGCCAAGAAGCTCGCGGATCTGGACGTCGGTGCGATGCCGATTTGTGGCAAGGATGACCGTCTGAAGGGGATGCTTACTGACCGCGACATCGTGGTGAAGGTGATCGCGACCGGAAAGGATCCGGCTCATACCACGGCGGGTGAGGTGGCCGATCAATCCGAGGTGGTGACGATCGGTGCTGATGATTCTGTCGATGAGGCGCTGCGGACGATGACGAATCACAAGGTTCGTCGGCTTCCGGTGATCGATGGTCATGATCTGATCGGCGTGGTCAGCCAGGCCGATCTGGCCAAGGGGATCGACAGTGCGAAGGTCGGCGAACTCGTCGAAGCGATATCCGCCGCGTCATGAATCTCCGGTGACTCCAGGCGGTGCGGACGCGAGCAGTCGATGGCTCGCCTCCGCACCGAGCCTGACCGCAGCGAGTCGGACGACGGACCGTGGTCCGCGACCGCGTGCATTCGCTCAGCCAGGGACCGGTCGTTTCGTGCCGGTCGCGCGGTGGTAGGTTGCGAACGGGCTCGATCCTGCCATCCCGAGCGGGCATCGAGTTCTCACAACGGATTACGCCGACTCGCTTGACGCTCGCGCCCGGAACAGATGTCGCTGAACCTCACGCGCTGGTGGACACACTCGGCGGCAGCGACGGCGGCTCCGATTGTCTGGCGCTCAGCGCTCAAAAGTGAGCCGGTCAAGGATCCCGGTCAGCTCGAACAGTCGTTGGACCTGCCGCGAACCGCCGCGCAGACACAATTCAATCCCAGCTAGTTGAGCGTCGTGTCCAGCTCGGACGATCAACTCCAATCCGGTACTGTCCATGAACGCCAGCTGGCTGAGATCGACGAGTACCCGCCCGGGGTCCTCGCCAAGGGCCCGGACAAGCTCACGCTCGAACTCAGGCGCCGTGCTGAGATCGAGCTCACCGTCCAAACTAAGGATGACGCCGCGTTCGTCGAGGCTTCGCCGGATCTGCAAGACCGCAGTCGAACCCGTCTGGGGCGCCAGATCAGTCATTCGGAACGGCCGCGGTACGCAACATGAAGCATGGGACAACGAGCATCAGTTCATCGCCTTCGATAACGCTGATGGTCCTCTCGCCGGCTTCTCGCCTCAGGAGTCCCACGATCTGAACCTGACCGCCAGCTCTGGTCAGGCAGCGGCCACGCGCCTATGGTACTCCTCTGAGAGCCTCATTCGGTACCAGAGGTCCCGTTCTGTTGGACTGGCTCTCTATTGATGGCGTCAGGCTCTGGCCGCATCGAAATGCCCAGGCGCATCGCTGCAGCGGCGATCGCCCCGAGAAGCAGCAGAACAGGTCTCCGAAACGGCGGGTGCGCGTCGTGAGGATCGGGTATCGAACGCTCATGGCTACCGAGCAACAGCGCAAAGCGGCACGCGCAAATGCCAAGAGGCACAAACGGCGGCCCGCGGTAAGCGCACCATCGCAAAGCTCTCCAGCGAGACGAAGTCCGCACTGGGCCGCGAAGGCGCCAAAGCGGCCGCGCGTAAGCGCGGGTCCGATCACGGGACCCCTGAAGTCAGCCGCGAGCCGGATCCCGACGTCCGCTGACGCGGGCTAGGCCTGAAGGCTTCTGTGCGACCAGGGCCATGCTTCTGGAGCGAGCCCTGCTCTTTCTAGCCATCGCTATCGCATTCCGGCTCGGGAGCCGCGGCGGCCGCGGCAGATGGCGCTGGGCAGGTCGCGGGCCGAGATCGTCCGAGACGGCCACTCGGGCCGTCGCTGAGCCCGAGAGCTACGACTACTGCATGATCGGTTCTCCGTCGTGCGAGGCAGGTGCTGAAGGTCGGCGCGGCAACGGCGGGATCGTGGCCTGTAGCCTGCAATCGCTGCCCCGCCTTTAGTCGCGTTTGTGAGCGTGACTGGCGCGCTGGCTGCGATTTGGCCTCGCTGCGGGTGCGGTCTCCCGGCCGAACGTCGGAGCAGGTAGGTATTTCATACCCCCGCCGGGGGCCGCGAGTCGGGGCTCAGCGTTTGCGTTGTGTCGCGGAGGTGCGATGAGGAGCAGCTTCCCGTGGTCGAAGGTTGGTTTGGGGGGAGCTCTTGCGTCTTGGCGGTTCGCCGTCTTTCCCTCTTTCAGGGCGTCGGAGATCATTCTCTTAGGGAAGGCGAGATCGGACGGCGATGACCGTCTCATCCGAAGAGCGCTCACGCAACGGGGATTCGCTGCCGGCGGCGATCTCCACGGCAATCGTGCGCTTGTTGGGCGAGTACACCGGCCGCGGGCCAACCAAGGCACGGACCACGATCCGCGACAACGTCGTGGTGGTGATGCTCGAGCAGACCTTGACCAAAGGTGAGCGGTCGCTGGCGGAGCGAGGGATGGGGGAGAAGGTGATCGATATCCGCCATGCCTTCCAGGAATCGATGCGCGTTGAGAGCAGCGACAGGATCGCTGAGTTGACCGGCCGCCGGGTGACCGCGATGCTCAGCGCCAACCACCTTGACCCCGACATCGCCGCCGAGATCTACGTGCTTGACGCGCCGCCTGACCGTGCGGCTCAGTCGTGGCAGGTCGCCGCCGAAGTCAAGGCCGAGCTTCGCAAATGACGCTCGTTCTCAGCGATTGCTCGTGTGCGTCTGACGGGACGGGTAGAGGTGGTGGTGCAGTAGTTCCATGGCGTGGAGCAGATGGAGGTGCGCCAGGTGCAGATGCTCGATCTGTCCCTCGCTGAGCAGCCCCTCGGAGAGGGCATCCTCCGCGTCGACAACGACGTCTGCCAACCCGTGTGCGGCGGTGGAGTATGGCATCGGCCTGGCTGATCGACGGTGAGCTCGAGCCAGGAGAGTCAGTCGGCGGGCTGGGTCAAGCTCTGAGCTGGCGGCCCAGCCGGCCAGCCCGAGTTGCCTGTGGATCGTGCTGAGGCGGGCCTGGTCTGGTTCGCTATGTGTGTTAGCGGTGAGCCGTTCGCAGCGCAGCCGCGATTCTTCTAAGAGCACATACGCTCGCTCAGCGGCAACCTCGGCGTAGCGAATCGGGTCGCCCTGGGAGTCACGGCGTGTCGGACGGCGGCTCATCGAATATCTGGCCTGAACCTGGGCACGCGCGTCAGCGAGATCCTCGCCCGCCGCGGGAAATTCCTGGCTTCCAGGGCCCGCCTAAAGGTTGCGGCCGGATTCCAACGGTCTGAGGAACACGATCACGCATCGCGCTATCTGACGCCTTCGTAAGACTCGGGCTGTTTGCCATTACCAGCGTGACCGTCGTCGAACGGCAGCTGGTCACGCGTGCCGGTCAGCGCGAGGATCCGCTGGACCTGATCCTGGCGCTGGATCGACGACAGCCGCCACCCGGAACTCCTCGCTTGATCCGCAAGTCTGAGCAGCAGCGCCACGGCGGCGTCGTCGATGGACGACACACCGCGGAGGTCGATCACGACATGCTCAAAGCCGACCGCGACCAGCTCGGCCACTTGCTCTCGTAGCTCCGGGGCGGTAGTCAGGGCAAGCTCGCCGATCGGCTTGACGCGGACCACCTCTCGAGCCGGCTCGACCCGGACCTCGAACGCCGCCTCAGCATCGATCCTCCGCTCATCGACGGCCATCGGTCATCCCCATTCCGCCGCCCGCCGCAGCGCTGCGACGACGTGCCGAGATGCTCAACTGCGTCGAGAGCGCCTGCATACGCCGCGCGATCCGCTGCTGCTCAACCCCCGGCCACGGCGTCTGCGCAGGTGGTTCAACGGCGGCCGACTGCCGCGGCGGTGGCGATGCAGGCGACAGCGAACCTTCGGACATAACCCACTCCTCGCATCGAGGCTTGCGATCAATGCCGAGGTTCCGTCTCCCGCCCTGTCTGACCAGAGAACCGTGCCTCAGGAACATCCACATCGCATCGACGCTGCGCGCGCCGACACGACACCCCACTGTCACTGCTCGCAAATCTAGCTCACCAAACACGGCGACCGTCCAGCTTTGTGAGCAAACGGTCATGACTGGGTAGGGACCGTCGGTGTCGGAGATCTTCTGCGGTTCCAGCAGGACCGTCGGCGTGCTCGACGTCGATCCGGACCTCATGCTCGGGCTTGATCCTGAGCATGAGCAGGTCGCGCGTGCTCGCACGCGCGCACCGCTCATTGAGGCGCGTGGTCCGTCCTGGGATCCCACCGTCATTAGTGAAGCCGCCGAACCGGGCTGGCTCGGTCTGTTCCTGGTGGAAGGGCTGATGATCCGCTGCGTGAGCATTGGCAGCCGAACCGCATGTGAGCTGTTCGGGCCCGGCGATCTCATTCGGCCGTGGGATGTCGACGGGGAGTACGAACCGCTACCGATCGCCACAAGCTGGCGAGTCCCGCGGGCGAGCAAGCTGGCCGTTCTCGACGACAGCTTCGCATTGCGAATCGCGCCGTGGCCGACGATCGTCAGCCGAATCGTCGGCCGCGTGGCGAACCGAGCCCGATCGCTGGCGCTCAACCAGGCGGTGAGCCATCTTGCACGGGCGGACTCACGACTGCTGATCGTGTTCTGGCTGCTAGCCGACCGATGGGGCAAGGTCGTCCCGGAGGGGATCAGGATCACGCTGCCGCTGACCCACGAGGTGCTCGCAATACTGATTGGCGTTCGTCGTCCGACCGCCACGCTCGCGGTGCAGCGCCTCACCCGCGCCGGATTGATTGCCCGCCGGCGTCCGGACCAGTGGTTGCTCACCCGCCTGGCGGTCGACAAGCTGAACGAGCCCGAGAGCCTCGAGCTGATCGACGGGCGCCTCGAGTTGGACTCCGACTGAGTCGCCCGGCCAACGGCAATCACGGCTTCAAGTCGCTGACTGTGGGCACGCGCCGTCGACTGCGGCGGCTGAAACCCGCGGTCCGTCCAAGGCCGTCCAGCGGCCGTCTCCGCTTGCCGATGGCTTGCATGTCGCGAGAGCGGGGTATGGCGCTCCCGCCGAGCTAGTCGAGCGTGCCGGGCGCAAGGCGAGCGTGATGGCGGGGGGCCTGTCCTCGCCGAGGCACTGCCGCGAGGTCATCGAGACCGCGGTCAAGGAACTCGGTGGGATCGACATCCTGGTCTCGAATGCTGCCTTCCAAATGAGCCATGAGACCGTCGAGGAAATCCCTGACGAGGAGTGGGACTTCACCATCGCCACCAACCTGAGCGCGTTCTTCCATCTGGTCAAGGCCGCGCTGCCGCACATGCGGCCGGGAGCGTCGATCATCGCGACCACGTCCATCAACTACCAGCAGCCCTCTGCTCAGCTCCTTCCCTACGCGGTGACCAAGGCAGGCATCGCCAACGTGGTCGCGAGCCTCGCACAGGGTCTCGCCGAGCGCGGAATTCGCGTCAACGGTGTGGCGCCCGGCCCTATCTGGACGCCGCTGATCCCGTCAACCATGCCCGAGGAGGCAGTGGAGAGCTTTGGTCAGCAGGCCCCGCTGCAGCGCCCAGGCCAACAGCAGAGCTCGCGCCGATCTACGTCATGCTCGCCTCCGATGAGGTCAGCTACGTTTCCGGCGCGATCGTGCCGGCAACGGGTGGCCGGCCGATGCTCTGAGACGCCATCAACGCTGACCGCAGCCATCGCCGAAGTCGCGGAGACGCCCACCCGCGGATGCGGATGTCGACCCGGCCGGGGAGGATCCTCTTGGGCTTCGGGACGATTTGCTGATGATCGACCACGCGTGATGTTCCTGTGGCGGCTATCGAAGCGGCCGGGCGATGTGCACCGTTCTCGAGCTGGTCGCGGCCCGACGGTTGTCCGACGGTACGGCGGGTAGGCGAGAGCACCATGGGCACCGCGCTGCTGGTTGTCGACATGCTCAACGGCTACAACCATCCAGATTCCGATTCGCTCATGAACTCGGTTCGGGAGGTCGTGCCCGTCATCGCCGGGCTTGTCGCCGAGGCGCGCGAGCGTGGGCTGGCAGTGGTCTATGTCAATGACAACCACGGTGACTGGACCGCCGGACGTCGCGAGCTGGTCCAAGCGGCGCGCCAAGGACCCGACCGTGAGCTGATCGATCCAATCGTGCCGCCCCCAGACGCACCGCTCGTGATCAAGGCTCGCCACTCGATCTTCTACAGCACCGCCGCGGAGTACCTTCTGCGCCAGCTTGGCACTGAGCGATTGATCCTGACCGGTCAGGTGACCGAACAGTGCATCCTGTACTCCGCGCTCGACGCGTACGTGCGCCACTTCGAGGTCGTTGTGCCTCGCGATGCAGTCGCCCACATCCACGCCGATCTCGCCGACGCGGCGCTCAGGATGATGGAGCGCAACATGAGCGCGCGCATCGATACCTCAGACGGGTTGCTCGACCGGCTGTGCGGCTGAGCCACGTCAGGACTTCTGTCAGGATCATCAGCTCTGTCACAGGCGAAGGAGTTGATTGCAGGGGTGACGGGGTTTCATCAGGTCGCCTTGCGCGGGCTTGAGAATGTGACCGGTGTGGACATGATGAAGCTGATCCCGTCGCTGCGGATTCCAACAGACAAGATTCCCGCGTGTCAGCCGCACCCCGGCCCCACGCGATGCGCGTCCCGTTGAGCACTGGGTCGACGACATCATGCCGTTGCTCACCGATTCAGATCCGCTCGGCGTCGAGCGCGTTGCCCCCACCACCTCCCGCTTGGGAAGGCTCCTGAGGCGCCGGTCAGCTGCCGCCCCTTGCGGCATCCAGCGAGTCATCGCGCATTGCGGAATCTGGCGCAGTCTCCCGGTCAGCAGCGCTGTCGGCTTGCGACGGCGGTCCAACTGAGCCGGCCGGGCGGCTTCGTCGGCCTCCTCTGGACTTTCGCAGGAGCAGCGCAGCAGCGATTCCGAGCAGGATGATCGCGACGACGGGGATCAACACCGCGGCGTAAATGCCACCGACGAGCAGGCCCCCGATTATGGCGAGAAGGAGCAAGAAGAGGAACGGAACGAACAGCCACATGCTGCTTGGATACCACGGAAATCGGTCCGTAATCACCAAGGTCGCTAAGCAGCCCAGGACGCACCGGGGATCTGCCGCTCGCGGCTCGATGCGAGAGCGCGATCCTCCATTGGTCAGCGAGGCGCGGCTGAGGGCGGCGGGGTGCCAGGGTCCGGCTTTGCGCCGCCGCGGGGGTTACGGCGCTTGATGCGTTCGCGCTGAGGGCCGATGATGCTTGCCGGATCGGCGGCTGAGTTAAAGCCGGCCCGGTAGATACTCCACCGGGTGCTGAGGGCGCCGGCGAGCAGTAGCGCTCCGGCGCCTGCGGAAGCGGTGCGTGAGCGGCGGCCGTAGATCGCGAGCAGTGTCGCACCGGCGCTGATCGTCGCGGTGGCCGCTCGGTCAAAGGTGCGCGACGCGCCCGATTCGTAGGCCTGTTTCTGATCGCCGAGCCCGCGTTTCATCAGGTCGGTCAGCCCGAGCTCTGCGACCGCGCCGCCGAGTGCCAGTCGCCGCGCGAGGTGCGCCTGATCGACCGGGGTGAGGGGCAGCAGCGCGGCGCCTGCGCTGAGCCCGGCCCCGGCGACAAACACGAATGGGAGGGATGAGCGGGCGTCGTGCCAGACCGGAACTGCGGTGTTGGCGATCAACGCCGCCGTGTAGCTGGACAGCGGCAGCCCCATGAGTGCCGCCAAGGGGCGTGCGAAGCGCGAGAGCCGAGGGAACAGCCCGATCCACGCGTGTGCGGCGGCGATCGTCGTGCTCGTGCCGCTGATGGCGAGGATCCACGATCCGATGCTCATCGGCGAGGTGATCTTGACCATCCGCAGCATGTTGAGGAACCGCGCGGGCCGTCCGAGATCGGAGATCAGCAGGACAGGGCTGACCGACACCCCGACCAACGCGGCGGCCCAGGCGCGGCGGGCCGAGTCTCGGTCGCCGCGGCAGTCGCACAGGTACGCCACCCCTGCGGAGGCGCCGCCAAGGCCACCGGTGAAGAAGTAACACGGGATCTCCCAGGTCCAAGTCGGCTGCTTGAGCACCGGTTGACCGTGATAGCTGTGGATCTCGCTCATCGCCGGCCTCCGAACACGGCGGCCGCCAGACCGAGGCCAAGCGCGGCTGCGGCTGCGCCGGCCGCGCGCCAGATCGATCCGATGTCGCAGACGGTGTCCACGGGGTCGGGCGGCAGGCCGTACACCTCGGGATCGTCGAGGAGCAGGAAGAACGCGCCCGCGCCCCCGATGCCGTCAGAAGGGTCGGCGAGGTAGAGCTGCGCCTTCTGCTGGCCGGCGTCCTGCAGCCGCGCCAGCCGGTTCTCCGCGCGGTCGCGTAGTTCCTGGAGCTCGCCGAACTGGATCGAGTCGGTGGGGCAGGCCTGCGCGCAGGCGGGCTCCTGGTCGTCCTTGAGACGGTCGTAGCAGAGAGTGCATTTCCAGACGCGCCCGTCCCCTTCACGCTGCGCGAGCACCCCGAACGGGCAGGCGGGCACGCAATATCCGCAGCCGTTGCAGACATCCTCCTGGACCACCACCGTTCCATACTCGGTGCGGAACAGCGCGCCGGTGGGGCACACCTCCAGGCACGCGGCGTGGGTGCAGTGCTTGCAGACGTCTGAGGCCATCAGCCAGCGGATCCCATCGCCCTCCTGGTAGGTCTGTACGCCCGAGTCCAGCACCGTTTCGCGCTCGGCTGCCTCCACCAGCGACGCGCCGTCCTGGACGCCTGCGGGGACCTGCTGTTCGATGAAGGCGACGTGGCGCCAGCTATCGGCGTCGAGGTCGACCGTGTTGTCGTAGGAGTTGCCCGTGAACCCCTTCAATGACATTGGGATCTGGTTCCACTCCTTGCAGGCGACCTCGCACGCCTTGCACCCGATACAGAGCGAGGTGTCGGTGAAGAACCCCATCCGCGGGCGAACCTCGTCGTCGTAGCTGCCCGGCCAAGCGTAGGTCTCGAGTTTCACTGCTTCACTCCCGCCCGGCGACGGTAGGACTCCACGAGCTCCAGCCGGGCCCGTCCGCGCGGGCGGCGACCGGGGCGGATGTCGCAGGTCGCGACCTTGTACTCGCTGATGTGCACATTGTTGTCCAGGACGACCGGGAGCAGCTCGTTGGCCGAGTCGCCGGTCACGATGCCCACGCCGCCCCAGTGGTAGGGGGTGCCCACAAGATGCATCGTCCGGCCTTGGATCTGCAGCGGCTGGATGCGCGCGGTCACCAAGACGCGCGCTTCGACGGCGCTGCGGGCGGTCACGATCGTCGCCCAGTCGCCGTGCACGAGCTCGCGCTCCTGCGCGAGCTGGGGTGAGACCTCGCAGAAGAACTCGGGCTGTAGCTCGGCGAGATAGGGCACGGTTCGTGACATCCCGCCCGCTGTGTGGTGCTCGGTGAGGCGGTAGGTGGCCAGCACGAATGGGAACACCTCGGCGCCTGGCTCGCCGGAGGCCGGGTGGTAGGGATTCTCCGGGCGTTGGAAGATTTGCCGAGTCGGGTTCTGCTGTTGTGCGTAGAGCACATTGCGAAACGGCGACTCCTGTGGCTCATAGTGGGCGGGGAGGGGTCCGTCGACCAGGCCCGTGGGTGAATAGAGCCAACCGCGGCCGTCCGGGTGCAGGATGAACGGCTTGTCGCCGGCGATCGCTTCCATCTTCTTGGCGCGGCGGCTCGGTGAGTAGTCCGGGGCCTTCGTCGGCGGGAAGTCGGGCGAGTCGCCCAACGAGGTCCACTGCTCCTGCTCGGCGTCCCACCAGATGTAGCGCTTGCGCTCTGACCAGGGCCGTCCGTCGGGGTCTGCCGAGGCGCGGTTGTAGATGATCCGCGTGTCCTTCGGCCACGCCCAGCCCCACTCCTTCGCAATCCAGTTCTGCTCGCTGCCGGGTTTCCTGCGCGCCGCCTGGTTGACGCCGTCCTTATAGATCCCGCAGTGGATCCACGAGCCGCAGCTCGTCGAGCCATCCGCCTCAAGAGAGTCGTAGCTCTCCAGCGACGAGCCGTCCGGCCCTCGTCCTGAGATCTCGTGCAGGATGTGCTCGGCATCGGGCTCCTGATGTGGCCCCTGGAGGGGATAGTCCCAGGTGAGGTCGAGGATCGGCCGGTCGCGAGGGTCCTCGGAGCCGGCGAGCTTCTCGCGGATCGCCTTGCCGAGGTGGTAGATCCAGTGCAGTTCCGAGCGTGCGTCGCCGGGCGGCTCGCACGCCTTGTGGTGCCACTGCAGCAGCCGCTGAGTGTTGGTGAAGCTGCCGTCCTTCTCGGTATGGGCCGCGGCAGGCAGAAAGAACACCTCGGTCTGAATGTCCTCGGCGCCCACCTCGCCGCTCTCATGCTCGGGTGAGTCCTTCCAGAACAGCGCCGATTCGGTCGGCTGAAAGTCACGGACGACGAGCCAGTCGAGCTTCGCCAGCGCCGCGCGCATCAGCTTGGAGTTGGCCGAGCCGACGGTCGGGTTCTGACCGACGCAGAGCATCCCCTGCACGCCGCCGTCGAGCATCTTGAGCATCATCGCGTAATGGGAGTGGTCGCCGTTGATGCGCGGCAGATGATGGAAGCAGAACTGGTTGTCCTCGGTGGCTGCGTCCCCCCACCATGCCTTGAGCAGCGAGACGATGTACGGCCGCAGATCTCCCCAGGCGCCGGTGTCCGGACCGTTGAGCTCGACGAACTTTTCAAGCGACGGATGCAACTGGGGGTGGGGCATCGGGATGTACCCCGGCAGGATGTCGAACAGCGTCGGGATGTCGGTCGAGCCCTGGATGTTCGCGTGACCGCGGAGCGCCAGGATCCCGCCGCCGGGACGGCCGATGTTCCCGAGCAGCAACTGCACGATCGACGCCGCACGAATGTTCTGCACTCCAACCGTGTGCTGCGTCCAGCCGACCGAGTAGACAACCGCCGAGGTCCGCTCACGGCCGGAGTTCTCAGCCAGCGCCCGAGCGACGCGCGTCACGTCCCCGGGCGCGCAGCCGCAGATCTCCGAGACCCGCTCCGGGGTGTAGCGGGCGAAGTGTCGCTTCAGGACCTGCAGCACGCAGCGCTCGTGCTGCATCGAGTCGTCGTCGTCCGGGGGCTCCCCGCCGATCAGCTTCATGCCGTGGGCGCCGTGTGCCTGGTTGCCGGAGACATCGGCGGTCTGCTCGGTCTTGCCCGCGGTGGTTTCGCCGCTCGTGTGGTTGTAGCCCCACGTGCCGATCCCGTAGGCGCTGTCGTTCGGATTCCAGCCGGAGAAGAAGCCGCTTGCGTCCTCGGTGTCGTGGAAGTCGCGCTTGAGAACGACCGGGCCGTTGGTGTAGTGGCGGACATACTCCTCAAACCAGGCGTCATGCGTGAGGATGTGATTGATGACGCCGCCGAGGAAGGCGATGTCGGTGCCGGCGCGGATCGGCACGTGCAGGTCGGCCATCGCGCTCGTGCGCGTGAACCGCGGATCGACGTGGATGATCGTGGCGCCTCGCTCTTTGGCTTCGATCACCCATTGGAAGCCCACCGGGTGCTGCTCGGCCATGTTGGAGCCCATGATCAGGATGCAGTCGGAGTTCTGCAGGTCCTGCTGGAACGTGGTGGCGCCGCCGCGCCCGAACGAGGTCCCCAGACCGGGGACCGTGGAGCTATGTCATATGCGCGCTTGGTTCTCGACCGAGACCGCGCCCGCCGCGGTGAAGAATTTCTTGATCAGGTAGTTCTCCTCGGTGTCGAGGGTCGCGCCGCCGAGGAAATGCAGGCCAAGGGTTCGTCGCAGCGGCTCGCCGTCGTCGGTCTCATCTTCCCAGGTGTCGCGTCGGGTCCGGATGATTCGCTCGGCGATCATGTCGGTCGCCTGCTCCAGCGAGAGGTCCTCCCAATCGGTGCCGCCGGGTGACCGGTAGCGGACCTTCGTCGCGCGCGTCGCGGAGTTGACAAGCTGCTCGCTGGCTGAGCCTTTTGGGCAGAGGCGTCCGCGGGAGATCGGGGAGTCTGGATCGCCTTCGATCTGCACGACCTTGTCGTCCTTGACGTAGACCTTCTGGCCGCAGCCGACAGCGCAATAGGGGCAGATCGACTTGACGACCTTCTCGGCGGTCTTCGTCCGCGGCGTCAGCTCGCGCGAGCGTGCCGATTGAGCGGCCCGGCCCAAGCCGAGCTCGTCGCCGCGTAGCTGGCGCACGAATGGCGGGACGAGGTCCCGAGCACTCCGCATCTGCGGAAAGGTATCCAGGTCCGCCGGCCTTGCCAAGGCGGCAGTTTGATCGCGAACATGTCGGAGAGAGGGATGTTCGCCGCCGGCGTGGCCGGGTAGTGGGTGCAGGTGTTCAGCGAGGTGGAGATCGATCGGGCGCTCGAGAAGGTCACGGCGTCTCTGAACCGGGAGTTATCTACTTTCGACGCGGGACGCGTTCAGGAGATCGCCGCTGAATCCCTCGGGGAGCAGGTCGCGCTGAGCGTCGACGATGGCGGCGGACTGCACGACGAGACGAGCGCGCGCGTGGGCGCCATCCGGCGCACCGACAGCGGGAAGTGGATCATCGAGCGCCAGAACGACGCCGCGGACCGATGCTTCACGGCGGTGCCCGCGGAGGGACGACGGAGCGGCCTGCGCAAGCTGCTGGGGATGCTTAATGCCCGTAGGTGACGCGCTCGCGCCGGAGGTGCGCCTGACGTCGCTTTCGCACGGTGCCGGCTGTGGGTGCAAGCTCCCGGCCGCTGAGCTGCTGCCGGTCATGCAGGGATTGTTCCCGGCCACGGACGATCGGTTGCTTGTGGGATCGGGAACGGGCGATGACGCGGCTGTGTTCGCCCTCTCGGACCAGCTCGCGCTCGTCCAGACGGTCGACTTCTTCACCCCGATCGTCGACGACCCGTTCGACTTCGGTCGGATCGCGGCGGCCAACGCGCTATCGGATGTCTATGCGATGGGCGGCGCGCCGCTCACCGCCCTCAACCTCGTTGCGTTCCCGCTGGAGCGGCTGGGCGCCGCGATGTTGCGGCGGATCCTGCAGGGCGGGGCCGCCGTCCTCACCGAGGCCGGCTGTGCGCTCGTGGGCGGACACTCGATCGACGATCCAGAACCCAAGTACGGCCTGGCGGTCACCGGGACCGTCGATCCGGATCGGTTGCTTGCGAACAACGGCGCGGCAGCGGGTGATGTGCTGGTGCTCACCAAGCCGCTCGGCGTTGGGGCGATCACCACCGCCGCCAAGCGGGGGCGGGCGGACGCTGCGTCGTTGGCACAGGCGGTCGAGGTGATGGTTGCGCTGAATGAATGCGCGTGTCGCCAGGCGCTCGCCGCCGGCGCGCAAGCGGCCACCGACGTCACCGGCTTCGGGTTGCTGGGCCACCTGCACAACGTGGCGCGTGAGAGCGGGCTTGAGGCGAGGGTGCATGCGGCGGCGATCCCGGTGATCGCTGGTGCGCTTGACCTGTTGGCCGCGGGCGACGGGGTCTCGGGTGGCGGGCGACGCAACCTTGAGTACGCGTCGACGTTCACGCGCTTCGCACCAGAGGTATCAGTCGCGCGCCGGCGGTTGGCGTGTGACCCGACGACCTCTGGAGGACTGCTCGTGGCCGTGGCGGCCGATCGAGCGAACGAGATCGACGGGGTCGTGATCGGTCGTCTCCGGGAGGGGGTGCCAGGTGAGATTGCGCTCGTATAGTCCCCGGCGGAGCGGCCGGGGCCGGTGCCCCGACCGGCCTTCAAAGCCGGCAGGCCGCGGAGATCCCGCGGTGGGAAGGTTCGACTCCTTCGTCGCTCCGTTGCGCAACGATGGATGTCGAGAAGTCCACTGAGCTCGCAGGCCGTCGGGCCGGGGCATTGCGTGGGCTGCCGGCGGTCGATCGCCTCGCGGTCTCGGTCGCGCGCGCGGCGCTCGCCGACCGCCGAGCGCAGCTGCTGACCGACGAGAATTGCAAGGAGGAGGACGATCTCGCTGAGCTGGCGCTGGCCAGGTTGCGGCCGTCGTTACGGCCCGTGATCAACGCGACCGGGGTGATCGTCCACACGAACCTCGGACGGGCGCCGCTTGCCCGTACTGCGCGGGCTGCGGTCGCGCGCGCCGCGCGGGGCTACGTGAATCTGGAGTTCGAGCTGTCCGGCGGAGTGCGCGGGGCGCGTCATCGCCACGTCGAAGGGCTGCTGCGCGAGATCACGGGGGCGCAAGCCGCGATGGTCGTCAACAACTGTGCGGCCGCAGTGCTGCTGGCGATCGCGAGTCTGGCCGGTCGCGAGGATGAGATCGTCGTCTCGCGCGGTCAATTGATAGAGATCGGCGGTGAGTTTCGGATTCCGGAGGTGATCGCTCAGGCCGGTGCGCGGCTGGTCGAGGTCGGGACGACGAACCGCACGCGGCGTGAGGACTACGCAGCCTCAATCGGCCCGCGGACGGGGGCGATCCTCCGGGCACACCCGTCGAACTTTCGTACGGTTGGGTTCACCGAGGAGGTTGAGATTGAGGTCCTCTGTGACCTCGGCGTTCCAGTTGTCGATGATGTCGGTTCGGGTGTGCTCGCCGATGATCTGCCGCTGCTGGCCTCGGAGCCGTCCGTGCGCCGGTCGCTCAGGGCCGGTGCTGCGATCGTCTGCTTCTCGGGCGACAAGCTGCTCGGCGGTCCGCAGGCGGGGATCATGCTCGGGCAGGAGAACGTTATCGAGGTGGCGCGGCGCCATCCGCTCGCCCGTGCGCTGCGGATCGACAAGCTCTCGCTGGCGGCGCTGGAGGGGACACTGGCGTTGTATCGCGACCCGGAGGTCGCTGCCGCGGAGATCCCCGTGCTCGCGATGCTGCTCGCCGATCCAGCATGGCTTGCCGCGCGGGCCCGTGAGCTGGCCGAGGCTACTGGCGGTGAGGTCGTGGCTGCTCACGCGCGCGTCGGTGGCGGCGCGTTGCCTCTGCTTGAGCTCGAGGGTCCCGCGGTCGCACTCGTCGACAGTCGCGGTGCCGGATGGCTGGCTCGTGCGTTGCGGCAAGGCGAGCCACCGGTGGTCGCGCGGATTGCGGAGGACCGGGTACTGCTCGATCCGCGCACGATGAGCGATGAGGAGGTCCGGCTCGTGGCGGGCGCGGTCAGGACAGCGCAGGGATGAGCGCAGCAGTCCTCCCGCTCACGGTCGGCACCGCCGGGCACATCGACCACGGCAAGACGGCCCTCATCCGCGCGCTCACCGGCGTTGACTGTGACCGCCTGCCCGAGGAGCGCGCTCGGGGGATCACGATCGATCTCGGCTTCGCACCCCTGCGGCTGGGGGACGGGCGCCGCCTGTCCGTGGTCGACGTTCCCGGCCACGAGCGGCTGGTGCGAGTGATGGTCGCCGGTGCGACGGGAATCGATCTGGTCCTGCTGGTGGTCGCCGCCGACGACGGCGTCATGCCCCAGACCCTCGAGCACGTGCGCGTCCTGCGGGCGCTTGGAATCACGCGGGGTGTCGTGGCGGTGACTCGCGCCGACCTCGCCGATCCCGTGCCGACGCTCCGGGCTGCGGCCGACCTCATGCCGGGCGCTCCCGCGGTTGCCTGCAGCGCTCGGACGGGGATCGGGTTGGGCGAGGTGGTGGCCGCGCTCGAGGAGGTGGCGGCACGGTTGCCGCCTCGCGCGGAGACGGAGAGTGAGGCGCCGGCCACACTCCACATCGACCGTGTGTTCTCGATCCGGGGCGCCGGTACCGTCGTCACTGGGACGCTATGGCGCGGGATGATCGTCGCCGGCGAGCACCTCACGCTCCTGCCCCAGCGCCGCTCCTACCGGGTCCGCGGGGTGCAGGTGCATGACGAGCCAGTGGCCGCCGCGCCGGCGGGTCAGCGGGTCGCGGTCAACCTCGCCGGCGCGGACCGGCATGCGGTACACAGGGGTGACACGCTCGTGGGGGAAGCTTCGGGGGTTGCGGTGACGTACCGGGTGGAAGCCGAGCTCACCGACGGTGAGCCCCCTTCCGAGCGCGAGCGGGTACAGGTGCACCACGGCACGCGCGACGTGCCGGCACGCGTCCGGCGCCTCGCCGAGGGACGGTGGCAACTGCGCCTGGAGCAGCCGCTGCTCGCCGCCGACGGCGACCGTCTCGTTCTGCGGCGGATCAGCCCAGCCGACACGTTGGGTGGCGGGCGCATCCTCATTGCGCAGGCCGGTGGACGGCGCCGAGCTGCCAGGATCGAACCGTCCTCCTGCGATCATCGCCCGCGGGCGGCGCTCGCCCCTGGCGCCCGGGCACCGCTTGAGCCCGACGCGCTCGTCCTGGAGCAGCGGCTGCGCGCTGCCGGTCACGAGCCACTGCGCGAGGCCGAGCTCGGTGAGGATGCGCGTTATCTCGCGGCGCTGCGCGACACCGGACGGGCGGTGCGGGTAGGACGCTCGATGTACGCCCATCCGGACGCGATCGAGGCGGTCACTATCCTCGCCGGCCGGATCCTCGAGCAGGAGGGGACACTCACGTTGTCGCGGCTGCGAGACGAGCTGAATACCTCACGGAAGTACGCGCAGGCGCTCCTCGAACACCTCGACGCCGCGCGGGTCACAAGGCGGCTGTCCGACGATCGGCGGGTGCTGCGAACGCGGCGAGGATAGGCGTGTGGCAACGAGACGGTCGGAACGACCAGTGAGGAGACTGCGAGTCCTGACATGCTCGCATTTTGGTCGCATCCGACCCAGTCGGTGCGATGGTGCTCGCGGGCCTTCCTCTCACTGAGCGCTACGCGGCCATCCGCCATTGTCGACGTGGACGATCCCGTACTCGAAAAGCACGAGCCGGCATCCAGCGTGCGGCCGTTGATTCCGAGCGTCCGGCTGAGATCCAGATTCACACGCCCGCCTCGACTTCCGCTCGGCCGTGACCGGGAGTCGGCGCACGCCCAAGCGACAGCGCGCTCAGGTTGATCAGTCAGAGGAGACTCACCCCAAGCGGCGCCGGTTCTCAGGCCTGTCGCTCGACCTCGCGCACCCGCGCGGATCGTCGGTAGCGGGCGGCGCGGGCCGCCGCGGTCTCGTCGACGTCGGCCTCGATCAGACGCTGCCGGATCTCGAGTTCCTGCCAGTAGCGCAGGAACAACCAGGCGAAGGCGAGCATAGTCACGATGCCTCCCTCGCTGAACATGATCAGCCCCGCGATCTTCTGATCGGTCAGCGGCGCGACGTGTGCCATGCGGTCGAGCGGCACGTAGTGAGGGTAGAGCACGCGCTGGTCCCAGATGAAGACGTTGGATACGGCGGTGCCGACCCCGCGCACCGCGAGCGTGTACAGCGCCTTCCACCCGTTGCCGAACCATGCGGGTCCGGGGAGCGGCTCAAGCACCGCGGCCCACATGAACGCTCCGGCAACTGCGAAGCACGTGTGCTCGAGCGCATGGACCCCGCTGTGGGCCAGCGCCGCCTGATACATGAAGGGCAGGTGCCACACGCACAGGTCGACGCTCCACAGCGGCAGCGCCACCAAGGGGTGCATCAGCACTCGTGCCGGACGGAGCCAGCGGATCGCGAGCAGCGGTCGCAGCACCGCCCCGGTGCAACCGAGTACCACGAGCAGCGGAGCAAGATCGCCGAGCAGCAGGTGCTGGAGCATGTGCACCCACAGCAGCCGGTTCTCGCCCAGCCAGTCGATCGGCGAGACGAGGGAGATCAGTCCGATGAGCATCCCCCCGTAGAAGCTCATCCGCCGGCCGGCGGGGACCGGCCTTCCGCGTGCGGCGAGCGCCCGGGTGCGCAGCCAGTACAGGATGCTGAGGGCGAGCACCGGGATGACCTGGCTCGGCGCAAATGACCACTCGGCGAAGGTCACCCTGGACGCCCCGTTCGCCGGCCCGCCCTCACGGTCCCATCGCGCGTGAGGGGAGTTTGCGGCGCGCTCTCTCCTCGGCCTCCTCGCGCGACTCCTCGAGCTTCTCAGCTGCCTGCAGAGCCAGGCACCAGCGCTTGGTGACGATGAACAGGATCGCGGGTACCAACCAGATTCCGACGCGGAACAGGTAGAGCTGGATCTGGTAGCCCAGCCCCCAGAGCACGAGGATCCGGTCCGCCGCGCCGAACAGGAAGATGAGGAACACCCAGCTGAGGAGCATCACGCCGAACGCCGTGCGGTTGGGCGCCTCACGGGGCCGGTTGGCGAGGTTGTGGACGCGGAAATCGCGGGTGAGCCGTCGCTCGAGCCAGGGGAACGCCATGAGCACGCCGAAGATGACGGTGGGGAACGCCACCCCGCCCCAGAAGGGGTTGGGGATGAGGGTGTATTTGCCGATCGTCACGTCGAAGCTCGGCATGAGCCGCAGCGCTCCGATCAGCCAGCCGAGGTACCAGTCGGGCTGCGCGCCATTCTCCGACAGCCAAGGTTCGAATGGGCCCCACTGCCAGATCGGGTTGATCTGCACGAGGCCGCCAAGCAGGAACAAGAGCCCCGCGACCATGAACATGAGCCCAAGTGAGCGGGGCGCCTGAGCGGGAAACATCGGCGCGCCCACCACCCGCTTCTCAGTCGTGCGCTCGCTCTCCTTGAACTGGGTGTGGTGGCGCATGGCGATGAGTGCAACGTGGACGGCGATGAGCGTCGCGATCAGCGCCGGGAGGATGAACACGTGCATGATGTACATGCGGCTGAAGAACTCAGTCGTGCCGGGGAACGGCGCGCCGAAGATCCCCTGCATCACCGGGCCGCCGATCACCGGAATGGACAATCCCACGCCGTAGCCGATCGCCAGCCCGATCCCGGACAGCAGGTCGTCGATCAGTGAGTAGCCGAGATAGCCCTCGAACAGGACGATTCCGAGCATCGCCACGCCGACGAGCCAGGTGAGCTCGCGGGGCTTGCGAAACGCGCCGGTGAAGAACACGCGCATCAGGTGGATGACGATCACCGCGACGAACACGTCTGCGGCCCAGTGGTGGGTCTGGCGCATGAGCAGCCCGGCTTGGGTCTGCAGCGACAGGTTGAGGACCGAGTAGTAGGCGTCGCTCATTTCATGGCCCTGCAGCGGCGCGTAGGAGCCGTGGTAGATGGTCTTGGCGGTGTCCGGGTGATAGAACAGCGCGAGGTAGGTGCCGGTTGCGATCAGCACCATGAAGCAGTACACCGCGACCTCGCCCAGCAGGAACGACCAGTGGTCGGGGAACAGATAGCGCAGGCTCCTGCGCAGCAGCGGCGCCGAGGAGGTCCGCTCGTCGATGAAGCGGATCGGATCGGCGAGCGGATCCTTCATCGCCATGAGTCGGCCTGGCTCGGTGTTCCGCGGTCGCTCATAGCTTCGTGGCGGGGAACCGCACGCCCCACCAACCAGGACCGACGCGCGCGGAGAAGTTCCCGGCGGCGCGCAGGTTGCCGTCGGAGTCGATCATGAGCGGCAGCTGGGGCAGCGGCCGGCCCGCCGGTCCGTAGATGACCTGCGCGCCGTCGGCTGGGTTGAACGTGGAGTAATGGCACGGACAGACGAGTGCCGGCTCGGGTTCGACCACCGGGAACGTCGGCTTGCGATACAGCTCGATCGCGCAGCCCGCGTGGGTGCAGATCTTGGAGTAGGCGAGGATGCCCTTCGGCGCCCACCCGCTGCGGCCGGGCGGCAGATGGATCTTGGAAGGCTTGAGGCGGATGATGATCAACGGCGATCCGAGGTTCTCCTTGCTCGCCCCCTCGGGAAATCCGGTGTAGAACGTCTCCTCGTTCACGTCGGCGGCGGCGATCGGATCGCCGCGGTCGTCCACCACGCGCCGACCGCGATTCCACGGGGCCTGCTCGAGCGGCGCGGTGTCCCACATCGGTCCCAGCGACAGCACCGGGGTGAGCGCGGCGACCGCCAGCGCCCCTCCCGCTGTCGCGCCCGCGCCCAGCAGCATGCGCTTGCGCGTGATCCGGCTGCCGCTGTCGTGCACGATCTGCAGCAGGTCCTCCTGCGCCTCAGGGTTCGCCGTCGGATAGTCCTCCTCGAGCTCCTCGGTGACCACGAGACGCTTGGCGACGATGGTGAGCGCGCCACCGATCGACACGAGCCCGACCCCCAGGCAGATTCCAAGCAGCTCATTAGGGATCGTCCCGGCCTTGTACACCGCGTAGACGACGATGAACCCGACCGTGGCCGCGATGGAGAGCGTGAGCAAGGCGAGCACGAGGTTCTCCGCACCGCGGTCCGGGCTGCCGTCGGGTACGAACCGCTCAGACCCGGCAAGCCGCTCCTCAGGCCCGCGGCCGCCATCAGGAAACTCGCCGTCAGACGGCTCGGCGGCGACCCGCTCGGTGGGCTGCTGCCGGCGCCCGAACAGGAGTGCGACGAGGGCGATGATCCAATCGCGCGGCTTCATTTGCGCATCCTCCTTGAGACCGCGAGACAGAAGAGCAGGAGGAGCGGGATCGCGATCCACCAGGCGACCAGTCCCTCCGGGATCGGTCCCAGGTTGCCGATCGACCAGCCGCCCTGGTTGTCTGGGTGATTGGTGCTCACCACGTAGCGGATGATCGAATTCAGCTGCCGGTCGCTGAGCTGGCTCTTGCTGAACTTCGGCATCAGATAAGGCCCAATCCGCACCGCCTCGGCGATCCGTACCGCCTTGACGTTCTGCAGCGGGGGCACACGCGCCCCGGTGACGAAGCCGCCGCGCGCCTCAAGCTGATGGCAGCCGGCACAGTTCTCGGTGAACAGCTCCTGGCCTTCGGAGATGTCACCCTTTCCGGGGTCGGGGCTGGGGATCGCCGGACCGCGACCGATCGAGGCCACGTAGGCGACCAGCGACTTGATCTCCTTGTTGGTGAACTGCACCGTGTTGCCCTCGGGCTGCTCGTGCGGGTTGCCGAGCGGCATGTAGCCGGTGCGCAGGTAGAAGTCGGGCGCGATCGCGCCGACGCCGCGAAGCGGAGGCCCGAGGCCCAGAATGTTGCCTGCCCCAGGCCGCGCATGACGGATGCCGCTTCCCGCGATGCCGTGACAGCTCGCGCAGTTACCCGCGTAGAGCTCGCTGCCGAGCTCGACGCTCGGGTGGCTCGGCTCGGTCGTCGGACGCACGATGCCGCTCCGCGGCTGGGCCGCGGCGACGCCAGCGCCGGCAAGTGACACCCACGCGACGAGCAGGATGCAGAGCGCGCGGCGTTTCATCCAGACTGTTGGCAGAACGCCAGGTTAGGGGCCGCGACCGCGGTGAGAATCATGATCATGATCACGATCACGTTGACGGTCAGCCCGACGACCGCCAGGAAATGCACGCGCCCGAGCGGGGGCGCGTGGCCGTCGCCGCGCCGCTCCTCGCCGGCGACGTCGCCGATCCGGTGCGTCTGGAGGTAGATCCGCAGGCAAACCCCGAGTGCGATCAGTCCGACGACCGTGCCCCCGGCCGCCAGTCCGGTCTGCCAGTCCTGCATCGGCACCTGCGTACGCCCGTCGGGCTGGTTGCACTGCGCCCAGGTGAAGTACAACCCGGTGAAGAACTCCACGATCCAGGCGGCGCCGCCACCAAGTACGCCGAACCAGAGGAGCAGGTTCGAAGGCTGACGGGCGGTCACGGCGAGGCGGGGGAGAGGGTTCAGTGGCTCGGTCATAGGGACGGCGACAGGGTGGTGACGGTGACGATGGTGGTGATCGTGATGACCACGTACCAGTACAGCGCCAGTCCACGCGTGCCGACCAGCCAGTAACTGGTCAGCCCAGCGCGCCACAGCTTCCACAGGATCCCGATGCTGAGGATCAGGCCGACGATCACGTGCGCGTGATCGGCGGCGAGGATCGTGAAGTAGATCGACCCGTAGGCGCTGCCGCGCGGGCTGAACTGCCGGAGCTGCTGAGCGTAGAGGACGATCTGGACCCCGAGGTAGGCCGCCTGGACGGCGAATGCCAGCGCGATCCAGCGCATCGCCGGCAAGCGGTGGCCGCCGCGCGCGGCGCGGGCGGCCAGCCACAGCATCGGCCCGGTGAGCAGCAGCCCGGCGGTCGCAGCCGCCGGGGCCGTGATGCTCGGCAGGACGATGCCGGTGGGCGGCCAGTGCGCGACGTGGAAGTCGAGGTAGAAGTAGGTGCCGATCAGGCTGCCGAAGATGGTCGCCTCCGAGAGCACGAACAGCAGCATGCCCCACCAGCCGTTAGGTTCGGCCGTGCGCCGGCGCGCGATGCGGGCGGCCGGGCGGCCGGGCTCCGCCTGTGTGCCGTGCGGCGGCTGTCCGTAGGCCTCGCTCATCCCTCAGCCCCGTGCTGGTGCCAGCCCATCAGTGTGAACAGGAGCAGGACCAGGAAGCCGACGACGATCCAGTAGTGGTTGAGCACGAGCATCGCGAACACCCCGGTGAGCGCGAGTGCGAGCAGCGGCGGCCACGGCGAGCTCGACGGCATCGACAGGACTTCGTCGACTCCGGCGTCCTGGACGCTCGTGGCCGGGGTCTCGTGCCCGGTGGGGAGCAGCCCCTCGCCGCGGCGCAGGCGCTCGTTGTCGTGCTCACGATCCTCCGTGTCCCACATGGCGTAGGGACTGGACACGGTCGGGATGACCGGATAGTTGTACGGCGGCGGCGGCGACGTCGTCGACCACTCCAGCGTGTCCCCGCCCCAGGGATCGTTCCCCGCTCGCTCGCCGCGCCGCAGGCTGACTGCGAGGTTGGCGACGATCAGCACCAGGCCGGCGGCAAGCAGGTAGGCGCCGATCGACTCGATGAAGTTCAGCAGCGTCCAGCCCACGTGCGCCGGATAGGTGTAGTTACGCCGCGGCATCCCGAGGATCCCGACGACGTGCATCGGCATGAACGTCACGAACGTGCCGACGAACGTCAGCCAGAAGCTGAGCTTGCCCACGCCCTCGTGGTACATCCTCCCGGTCACCTTCGGGAACCAGAAGTACATCCCGCCCAGGATGGGGTACACCGCGGCGCCGAAGATGACCAGGTGGAAGTGGGCGACGATGTAGTAGCTGTCGTGGACCTGCTGGTCGAACGGGATCGCGGCGACGGTGATCCCCGACAGCCCGCCGATGATGAAGTACACGATGAAGCCGATGATGAACAGCAGCGGCGTCTTGAACTGGGGCGTCCCGGTGAGGATCGTGGTGATCCAGGCGAACAACTGGATCGCTGACGGAATCGTGATGATCAGGCTCGCGGCTGCGTAGTAGATGTAGGTCGCTGTCGCGAAGCCCACGGTGAACATGTGGTGCACCCACACTCCGAATCCGAGGAACGCGACCAGGATCTCCGACAACGCGACGAGCGGAAAGAAGACCATCTTGCGTTCGGTGAACGTCGGGATGATCGCGGTCGCGATCCCGAACGCCGGCAGGATGATGATGTACACCTCGGGATGCCCGAAGATCCAGAACAGGTTCTGCCACAGCAGCGGATCGCCCCCGTGAGAGGCAACGTAGAACTGCATGCCGAGCTCCCGGTCGAGCTCGAGGAACACGCACGCGAGGCTGAGCACGGGCAGCGCGAACAGCAGCGCGAATGCGGCGGCCAGAAACGCGTAACAGAACAACGGCATCCGGTTCAGCGACATCCCAGGGGCACGCAGCTTGAACGTGGTGACGATGATGTTGATCGAGGCCATCGTCGAGGAGATCCCGTTGAAGATCAGCCCATAGCCGTAGAAGTCGATGTTGTTACCGGGGTCGTACTGCTTGGAGGCCAACGGGACGTAGTCAAACCAGCCGGCATTCGGTGCATGGCCCTGGGCGAGGGAGATGTACATGAACACGCCCGAGCCGAGGAAGACCCAGTAGGACAGCGCGTTCAGTCGCGGGAACGCCATGTCGCGCGCGCCGATCATGAGCGGCAGCAGGTAGTTGCCGAACGCTCCCGTCGTCATCGGGATCACGAACAGGAAGATCATCGTGATCCCGTGCATCGTGAACACCTCGTCGTAGGCCTGCGGGCTCAGCACGCGGCCGTTGGGACCGATCAGCTGGGTGCGGATGAGCAGCGCCTCAATGCCGCCGGCCCCGAAGAAGGCGAGCGTCGTGAAGAAGTACATGATCCCGATGCGTTTGTGATCGACGGTCGTCAGCCAGCCGAGCACGCCCTTGCGCTCGGCCCACACCTCCTCGAGCGTGTCGACGTAGCGTTGGGCGTCGGGGTGAGTCGTCGTCGCCATCAGACGGTCGGGCGGGAGTGGGCCATGGTCACTTGAGCTCGTCGAGGTAGGCGACGATGTCGTTGATCTGGCCTCGCGGAAGCCCGAGATCGGGCATCCGGTCACCGGGCTTGATCGCCTGCGGGTTGTGGATCCAGCGCGCGAGCCAGCGCGGGGTGTTGGGGATCGTGTTGGAGGCGAGGGTCGAACGGGTGGCCAGGTGGGTGAGCGCCGGCCCGATAAAGCCGCGCGCCTGGGTCCCGGCGATGTAGTGGCAGCTCGAGCACTGGTCGCTCATGAAATCGGCCTTTCCACGGACGGCGGCCGCGCCGGTTGGCGTCACCGCCGGCTTCTCCTGGTTTGTCAGCCATGCCTTGAACTTGCCCATCGGCTGCGCGTAGACGAGGAATGCCATGTGGGCGTGCTGCAGCCCGCAGTACTGCGAGCACTGGCCCCGGTAGACGCCGGGCTGCGAGGCGTCGAGCAGCTCGCGGTTGCGGCGGCCGGGGATCATGTCGATCTTTCCGTTGAGCGCCGGCACCCAGAAGCTGTGGATCACGTCCGCGGTCGTCGCCACGACGTTGACCCGCGTGCGTACCGGGATATGGATCTCGTTCGCGGTGATCGCCTTGCCCCCGTCGTAGCGGATCTCCCACCACCATTGATGGCCGATGACGTTGATCGTCATCGCGGTCGTGTCGGCGGCCGGGGCGGCGGTGACGTTGACGAGATACACGTCGGCGAACCCGAACAGCACCACCAGGCAGACCAGCGGCACGCCGATGCCGAACAGGAGCACCATCCCCTGCGCGACCTTCTCGCTCTCGCCGAACACCGGCAGACCGGGAATTTTGCGGCGCAGGAACGCGATGAACAGCAGTGCGACCGCTCCAAAGAAGACGATGACGGCGGCGCCGAGCATCCACCACCACAGCAGCCCGATGTCATGCGTCGTCTTGCTGTGGTCGGCGAGGATCGACTGGCGGCTGCAGCCGGAGAGGCCGCTGCCCAGGAGCACGACTACGCCGAAACGCCACGCCCGCGCCCTCCAGCATGAAGTCTTCCGCATCTCTCCTCAGAGCAGCATGGATAGTTCAGGACCGACTGCCGCGTTGTGAATACCCCCTCCGGCTTCGGCAAACAAAGCCGTCGTCACAGCGGTGACACCTCGCCGGCACGAGCGGTTGGTCGCGAACCTCATGCCTTGCTCCCCCGGCGCCGAGGTGATATGACCGCGACGGGATGGCAGCTCGTGCCCTGCGAACAGCCAGCGCGGCCGGCCGCGCTCTGAGCGGCGCGCTTGGATCAATCACCACACGCCAGGCACGCAGGGCGATGCTCATCTCAGCGCTGGCGATCCTCGTCCTGGTGGTCATCGGCTCCGTCATGGCCGCGGTCGGCCGCGACCAGCGAGCCCGCGGTGCCATGACCTCGTCGCAGTTGGCGACGGGGATCGCGGTCCCCCACCCGCCCCGCGTGCCTCCGATGGTGCTCGTCGACGCCGAAGGCCAGCGGGTTGCGCTGTCGCACTGGCGCGGGCGATGGATGGTCCTCGCCCCCGCGATGACGCTGTGCGCGGAGGTGTGCCCGATGACGACCGGCGCCCTGATGCAGCTCCAGAGGCTGCTGCGCCGGACTGGGCTCTCGCGCCGGGTCGTGGTCGTGGAGGCGACTGTCGACCCGTGGCGTGACACGCCGCGGCGGCTCCGTGCCTACCGGGGGCTGGTGGGCGTCCGCTTCCCGATGCTCACCGGCACCCCGGCCGAGATCCGTCGGCTGTGGAGGTTCTTCGGGGTCGGCTACCGGCGCGTGCCGGAGGGCAAGCCCGCCGCCATCGACTGGATGACTCATCGGCGCCTGACCTTCGATGTGCAGCACACCGACGGCCTGTTCATCATCGATCCCGCGGGGCGCGAGCGCATCGCCGACGTCGGCATGCCCGACGTCAACGGGCATCTCCCGCACGTCCTCAGTGCGCTGCTCGATGCGCAGGGCCGCCGCGAGCTCACCCATCCCGAGCAGCCCTGGACCCCCCAGGAGGTGCTCTCCGACCTGGAGCGGCTCACCGGACAGGCGCAATCGCCCGAGGCCGGGGGCGCGCCGACGCGCGCAGCGGCCGCTCGCGAGCTGCGCGGATCGCCTCCGCCGCTGGCGGCCCTGCACCGCCAGGCCGGACGGTTACTGGGTCCCGAGCGCGCCCTGATGCGGCGCATCCGATCCCTGCGCGGACGCCCGGTCATCGTCAACGTCTGGGCGTCGTGGTGCACCGACTGCCGCGCCGAAGCCTCGGCCCTCGCGCGGGCCGCCGCGCGGTTCGGCCGACGTGTCGCGTTCCTCGGCCTGGACGATGAGGACTCGTCCGGTTCGGCGGCATCGTTCCTTGCCGCCCACCCCGTGAGCTATCCGAGCTATACCTCCCGTGCAGCGGTCCTGGGGCCGCTCGGGGTTCTCCAGGGCCTGCCGACGACGATCTTCCTCAACCCCGCCGGACGGATCGTCGCACGTCACATCGGTCCGTACGAGAGCGAGCAATCGCTGGCCGCTGACATCGCCAGGTACTCCTTGTCGCAGTGAGGTCAGCAGAACGCGCGGATGCTGCTTCATCCGGTTCGAGGCGCGGGCGCGTGTGGCCAGCGCTTGTGCGCCTCCGGGCGGGGTAGGCGACGGTCAATCGAATACACCGCGATACGAGGAGGCGACGTCGCATGGCATCGAACCTCGACGAGCAGCTGAACTTGTACCTGATGGACGCGCACGCGATCGAGCTTCAGGCGCTGGAGCAGGTCAAGCGGGCGCGCAAGATCGCCGGCGATCCCGAGATCGCGGCTGCGTTCTCAGAGCATGTCCGGGAGACCGAGCGCCACCGGCTCTATGTCGATGACCGCCTGTTGGTCCGTGGCTTCAAACCGGGGGCGCCCGACAAGGATGTGAGCGCGAAGGTCACGGGGGTGGGCATGGCGATGTTCGCCCGTTTCCAGCCGGACACGCCCGGCAAGCTCGTCGCGCACGCCTTTGCCTATGAGCACATGGAGCTCGCCGCCTACGAGCTGCTCGGCCTACTTGCCGAGCGCGCTGGCGACAGCGCCACCGTGGAGACGACACGGATGATCGCCACCGAGGAAGCCGCCATGGCAGGGCGTCTGGCCGCCGGGTTCGACCGGGCGGTCGAGGCCTCCCTGCAGGCGCTCGATCCAGACGACATGGACAAGCAGCTCGGCAAGTACCTCGCCGACGCCCACGCGATCGAGGCCCAAGCGGAAAGCCTGTTGCGGCGCGCGCCGGAGATGGCAGGAGCAGAGGAGCTGTCGACCGTGTTCGAAGAGCATCTCGAGGAGACGCGGCATCACACCGAGCTTGTCGAAAGCTGCTTGGGCTCGCGCCAGGAGAGTCCGTCGGCGATCAAGGACGCCGCTCTGCGGCTAGGTGCCCTGAACCTCGGGATGTTCCTGGGCAGCCAGCAGGACACGCCGGCCAAGCTCGCCGGGTTCGCCTACGCCTTCGAGCACCTCGAAATCGCAGCCTACGAGCTGCTGGAGCGCGTCGCCCGGCGGGTCGGCGACCCCGGGACCGTCGGCGCGGTCACCGAGATCCTCCCCCAGGAGCGGGCGGCAGCGGAGAGGATCCGAGGACTTTTCGACGAGGCGCTGCAGGCGTCGCTCGAGCAGGCGGCGACGATCTGACGCGGCGTACTCCAGGGTGGGTGTGAGCGCGAGTGAAAGGACCTGGCCAAACTCAGCGACGTCAGCCAATCTCCCTGGCGGGGGCGACGCCCGCGTTCATGCGCCTCGACAAGCCGAGAGCCGCACGCTCGTTCTGCGACAGGCAGCAGGAGCGCCGAGGGGCTTCCCTCCTGTCGCCGCTCGCCTTGCGCGCCCCGTCCAGATTTCGGATCATCGTCTTTCTGATGCGCCGTCGATTGCCGATAACCGAGCGATGACGACCGTAGCGCCGCAGACAGCGTCCTTGGATGTGGATGGCGAGCGATCTGACGCTCACCGCGAGGCGCGGGCACGTGCGTTTGCCTATCTGCTGGCGTTGCAAACCGTGGACGGCCCTGGCCGGGAGGTCGTCGACGAGGTGATCGTGGAGGGCGAGGCGGGTGGCTGGCCCGACGTGGTCCGGCTTGGCCTGTTTCTCGATGTCATCTGCGCCCGCCATCGCGATAAGCGCCCGTGAGCGAGTGCGCGAGTCGGTTGCTGAAGCGCGCCGAGCTCGATGGCGATGCTGTGATGACGGCCCTCGCGCTCGCGGTGCGCGCCCAGGAGCGTGGGCTGCGCGCGCCGGTGGAGGCCGACCGTGACCTCGCCCGCGCGATCGTCATGCTCGAGAGCCATGAGGGGCCACGCACCGAGGCGGTCAGCGCCCACGTCCAGTGCTGTGTCGCGGCGGAGAGCCGGGACTTGTGGGAGTTGCAGATCCGCCATTACGACGCCGCCGAGCGCTGTCTGGATCCCGATGAGGACGCTGACGGGCGCCTGGCGGTGCTGCTCTATAACCGCGCTGAGCTGCAGCTCAATTGGGTGGCGGCGCTGCGCGAGCTTGGGGCCGAGGAGGAGATGCGCGAGCGTGCGGCGGGGGCCCGCGATGCCCTGGACCAGGCCGAGCATCCCGTGATGCCCGAGAGTTGGCGTGGGGACCTGTCCGTCTTTCGTGATCTGGTTGATGCCATGTCGCCTCCGCAGGGCGGCGCGTCCCCGCTCATTCGATCCGCGGAGGGTGAATATCGAGGATATGTCCACCTGGCTCGCGGGCTGCGCGCCGGCGATGTCGCGCTGGCGCGCGCTCATTGTGATCGAGCGATCGAGAGCATCGACCCGAACACCTCATCTCGCATCTACCTGTTCTCACTCGCCCTCGCCGTCGAGCTTGAGGCCCGCGATGTCGGGCAGCAGACCGCGGGGCTGCGTTGCACCCGGGAGCTCGTCGGCCGCCGTTGGGATCAACGATTGGCGGCGCTGGCCTCGATGCAGTCGCTGATCGACATCGAGCGCACCTCCGCTGAGCTGGAGCAGCATGCGTACCGCGACGATCTCACCGGCCTGGCCAACCGCCACGCGCTCGCGCGCTTCACCCAAGGCATGCTGGCACGCGGTATGCCCATGGCTGCGGTCGCGCTGGTTGATCTTGACTGCTTCAAGGCCATCAATGACGGACATGGTCACGCCGTCGGCGACGCGGTCCTGCAGCGGATAGCGGGCCTGCTGAGGGCCGGCGTGCGAGACCAGGACCTGGTCGTTCGCCCTGACTGAGATCTATTACGGACATTGACACCATCTCCGATCTCGCAAGGAAGGTTCGCATGGCACTGATCCGCTGGGAGCCGGCCGCTGAGCTCAACACCATCCAGAACGAGATGAACCGGCTCTTCAATAACTTCTTCGACCAGCCGGCCTCCGGCCGCGATGGCACCCCGGGCAGGCGGTGCGTGCCGGCGATGGACCTCATCGAGACCGCAGACCGATACGTTCTGCGCGCCGACCTTCCTGGCTCGTCTGGCCAGGACGTCAGCGTCCAGCTCGAGGGCAACCTGCTCACCATCTCCGGCAAACGTGATGCCGAGCACGAGCATGATGCGCAGGGCTACTACCGCGTCGAGCGCGCGTTTGGCAGCTTCGCGCGCTCGCTCAGCGTGCCCGAGGGCATCGACCCCGACGCCGTCCGCGGGCACTTCGACCGCGGGGTGCTCGAGATCACGATCCCAAAGCCTGAGCAGAAGAAGCCGCGGCAGGTCCAAATCTCCCTCCGGACGCGCCCCACCGATAACCCGGACACGATCGACGTCACTGACCGCGCCGATCCGCAGACAAACAGCCACGACCCAGTCCCCGCCTGACCGACAACCACCAACGCGCTCCTCCGATTGGGAACGGTCGCGGACCGCGGACGCCCACCACCGCGGCCCGCGGCCCCGAGACGTCCAAGCCGCAGGCGCGGCGGGCTCGATGCTGGGTTCTCCTCCTCGTCAGCGGGGTACAGCATGGATCACTGTGGCGACGGACTTGATCCATTTGATCCGTTTATCGAGATCTGATCGCATCGATGGACAGCGTCAGGCGCCGGTCGCGGCCGCGGCGACACGGGGAGCAAACAAAGGAGGACAAACGTGACCAGAGCGATCACGATTCTGCTCGACGAACACGATTACGACTGTTTGTCGCGACAGGCCAAGGGCCTCGGAATTCCTCCGAGTGTTGCGGCGCGGGAGTTGATCCACGCCAACCTTCTGCGCGCACGCCCGCGGGTCGCGGCTGACGTCGAGACTGGTCCGCGCAGCGGAGGCTCGTTCGGCATCTCCACCCCTGGCTCGGCGCTCTCACGTTCGCTGGTCAGCAGAGTCGAGCGGGTGCGAGCGCCGTCCGTCCGCGAACGCCCCGTGCGCGCGACTGGCCGAGGCAGGACTCGCGCGGCGGGAGGCCGGCCTGTCTCTCGGTAGTCAGAGGGAGAGAACCGAGATCGCCGCCAGATCCGAGCGGTCGCCGTGTGTGGTTCCGCGCCGTCAGAGCTGCGCAGTGTGCGTGCGGGATGCGATTGCGATGACGAACTGGCGTAGCGGGTAGTGGAGCGATGCGCCGCGATCAATCTGGAACGGGACGATCTCGCTCGGGCGTACCCCCGTCACGGTCAAGGTCTATTCCGCGACCGAGGACCGCTCGATCCACTTCCACCAGGTCCACGCCGCCGACGGCGAGCGGCTGCAGCAGCGCCGGATCTGCACCAAGGAGGACCGCAAGGTTCCAGGCTCGCAGATCGTCCGCGGATACGAACGGTCCAACGGCAAGTACGTCGTGCTGCCCAATGACGAGATCGCCGCGGCGGCGGGCGATGCCGCGCACGTCATCGACCTCTCAGAGTTCGTGCGCAGCGGATCGATCGACCCGGTCTTCTTCGATCGCACCTACTACATCGGTGTCCGCGACAAAGCCGCTCGCGGCCCCTATCGGCTCCTACACGACGCGCTGCAGAAGTCCGGGCGGACCGGTCTCGGTCGCTGGGTCTTTCACAATCGGGCGTACCTGGTGGCGGTGCGCACCCGGGAAGGAACTTCTCGTCCTGCACACGATGCGGTTCGCCGACGAGCTCGTCGATCCCGGGCGCCTGACGCCATCGAAAGCCAAACGGGCTCCCACCAAGCGCGAAATCGACATGGCCGGCCGCCTTGTCGGGTCGCTGCATGCCGACTTCCACGCGGATGCGTTCGACGATGACTACCGCGACCGCGTGCACGAGCTGATCGCGGCCAAAGCGCGTGGAGAGACCCCGGACGTCAAGCCCGAACAGTCCCCCGGCAAGCAGGCCGATCTGGCCGCTGCGCTGGAGGCCAGTCTGCCGGGAGCGGGCGCTGATGGCGCGCTCGCTGGGACGGGATCGCTGTCGTTCGGGCTGGTCAACGTCCCGGTCGCGCTGGTCAGCGGCGTGCGCGACCTCAAGCTGCACTTCCACGAACTGCACGAGAAGGACGGCGCCCGCATCGCGGTTCAGCGCTGGTGCCCTCGTCATCGTGCCGAGGTGCCGATCGAGGAGGTCGCCCACTCCTACGAGACCGACGACGGCGAGACCGTCGTCGTCTCCGATCTCGAACTGGACGCGGTCGCGCCTCAGCGGACCAGGACGATCGAGATCGAGCAGTTCGTCGATATCGCGGACGTCGACCCGGTTCTCTTCGACCATCCCTACTTCCTGATCCCGGTCGGCGACGACGACGGCACCCTGCGCGCCTACGCCCTGCTGACCGAGGTGATGGCGCGCAGCGACCGGGCGCCGCTCGGCCGCTTTGTCATGCGAGCCAAGGAGTACTTGGTGATCGTCCGCGCTCAGGACGACGTGATGTCGCTGACGACTATGCGCTTCGGCGACGAGATCCGGAACGCCGACGGCATCGACACCGCCTCCGGTAAAGCCAGCCAGCCCAAGTCCAGAGAGCTTGAGGCCGCGACCGCGGTGATCCAGGAACTGACCGCCGACTGGGAGCCAGAACGGTTCAAGGACCGCTACCGGCAACGTCTGTAGCGCGTCGTCGCCCGCACGGCCAAAGGCGAGGAGATCTCCGCACCGGATGCATCCGGCACCGAGCCGGCACCGGCCGACATCATGGCCGCGCTCGAGCAGACCCTCGCCGAGCTGAAGGCCTGAGCCGCGAGCCGAGCGAGCGCCCGCGGCAGGACTCGAACCTGCGACCCACGGCTTAGAAGGCCGTCGCTCTATCCAGCTGAGCTACGCGGGCGGGAAGTCCCCAGCGTACCGGCGGCCGGGCTGCTGGCCGCACCGTCGAGCCGTCCGCGCACCGTTGATCCGTCCGTCGGGGCTGCTTCTGCACGCGCGCCGTCACGACGCCCCGATCGTGCACGGGAACGCTGCATTTGCCACCTCGAAACTGCCGATTTTCGCTGCGGGTCTCGCCTCAGGGCGAGATCGTGTCGATCTACACGATGTGATCTGGCTCATCGTTCTCAGCACCGCGTTGATCATGCTGTGGGGCTCGAGCGATCACTGGGACCTCGCCGGTCTGTGGCGGCGCGTCGGGCACGCGCTGCATCTGGATCAGCGCGCCGACAGCGCCGACCGCCGGCGCTGAGCCGCACGCCCGGCCCGCCCGCGCGGCCTTGGCCAACAGCGCCCGGTCGCTGGTAGATTCATCCATCCCACGGTGGGCGTAGCTCAGTTGGTAGAGCTCCTGGTTGTGGTCCAGGCGGTCGTGGGTTCGAGTCCCATCGCTCACCCTTGAGGAAAGCCCCGCGAGATCGCGGGGCTTTTCGCTTTTCCGGCCGCGGGACCGCTGGTGCGAGCGACTGGTGATCGCGAGGTTGCTGCCGACCTCGCCTGATCACTCCAGCAGCGGGAATCGCCCGGACTGCAGCAACGCCACGATCGCGTCGACCCTCGACTGAGGCGCGGCGTAGTCCGGGTGCGCCCTCAGCACGGCGGCGGCGTTGTGCAGCGTGGCGAGTTGCGCTGCGGCCTGCGCCACGTCCCGACCCGATGCGCTCACGGGGTGCGTGACGAATGCGGGCCTGTCGGGGTCGATGCGACCCAATGCGATCGCCGGTGGCACTCGCCGGGCGCAGCGACAGAACGCATTGGGGTTGACCAGGCCGCAGGTGGATTCCATGAACCCGCGGATCCGAGTCCGCGCCCGCTCCAGACGCTTGCGAAAGGCAGCCGGCGTGGTGTCGAGGATCCATGCCGCATCGGCCGAGGTGAGCTCGAAAATCTCGCCGAGCACGAACGCGATCCGTTCATGACGCTCGAGGCACTGGAGCATCGCCTGTGTGCAGGACAGCCTCATCTCGTCAGCCAGCAGCTGAGCTTCTGGACCTCGGTAATCGGCGTCGGCCAATCCCTCCGCCAGGCCGTCGCGAAACTCGTCGAAGCTCAGCGACGTCGCCTCGGCGCCGCTGCCACGGCGAAGGTTGAGCAGATAGTTGACGCCGACCCGATAGGCCCAGGTCATCAGCTTGGCCTCGCCACGCCATGCGGCCAGCCGAGTGATGACTCGAATCAGGATCTCCTGGGTCGCGTCTTCTGCGTCCGACGGTCGTCTCACCATCCGCAGCGCCAGCCGGTAGAGCGGGTCCTGGAGGAGGCGGACCACCCCCTCCAGGGCCGCCTTGTCGCCGTCGACCGCCCGCGCGACGAGCTCGACCTCGTCGAGGTCTCGGCTCACGCGTCGACCCGTGCCACCGCGGCCGGGACGCTTTGGGCGAGCCAGTCCCTCACCGCCGTCCCGATGTGATCGGGCTGATCCTCCGGGGCCTGGTGACCGCCCGGCCCGACCGACACGACCTCGGCGCCGGCGAAGGTGTCCGCAGCCCAGCTGATCATCTGCGGCGACCCCAGTCCCACGCCGTTGTCCATCGTCATGAGCAGTTTCGGTACGTCGTGGGTCTCGGCCATCCATCGGCCATAGTCCCGGACGATCTCGGCGACATCGGCGGGTTCGCCGTCGAGCGGGAACTCGCGGGTCCAGGCCAGCATCGGCGTGCGCGAGGCCGGCTCGAGGAACGGTGCCCGATAGACGTCGAGGTCGGACTCCGCGACACCGCTGGCGATGGTGAGCGCGAGGTTGGACTCGATCATCAGGTTCTTCTGCAGGATCATCTCCTCCCCCTGCGGGGAGCGAAAACCACGGAATCGCTCGGCGGCCGCAGGCGCCATCTCATCCCAGCGCACCGGGCGCAGAAACGTCTCGATCACGGCGATGCCGCGCACCCGCCCCGGGTGTCGAGCCGCCCAATCCATGCCCAGCGCACCGCCCCAGTCGTGGCCCACGATCACGACCTGCGACGGGGCGACTGCATCAAACCAGGCGTCCAGATAGCGCGCGTGATCGGCGAACCGATAGGCGATGTCGGGCTTGCCGGATTCGCCCATCCCGATCAGGTCCGGCGCCAGGCACCTGGCCCGGTCGGCAACGTGCGGGATGACGTGGCGCCAGCAATAGGACGAGAGCGGATTTCCGTGCAGGAACACGACCGCGACGTCACCGTCTCCCGTGTCGCGATAGCTCATGGACGAATCGAGTATTTCAACGGTGGGCATGTGCCGGCCTTCCTCGTGGTCTTTGGGGTCTCGAGGTTTGACACCGTGCCGCTCGGGTTGTGACCGGCACTCGAGAATTCTCTGAACGCTTGGTCAGAGGTCCTGACGATCGGCGCCATCGCCACCACGGCTTCGGCAAACTTCCAGCGCTGAACCAACCTTTCCCTATCTGCGGCGTTTCATGAGTTAGACAGCCCGGCGCCGCCGCCACGGGGCAGACGAGCGGATGACGCGGGGATCGAGGGGGCGCAGTGCCTGGGGGGAATGATTCCCCTCAGGCACTGGTGGGCCCGGGTGACCCTGCGCGCACGGAATCTCAGCGAACTTTGCGCGCAGTTTGCGTGGACTTGAGAAAGTTTCGGTCGGAGGGGTGGCGCTCTGCTGCCGGTGGGTTCAAACTGCTCTGAGTGGGCGCGACACTCGAAGCACCGGTTCCGTATCTGGCTCCAAGCCCGACGCGGCTGAACGGAGAATCGGACGACAGCCTCGTCGAGTTCGTTCGCTCTGGCGACGACCGCGCGTTTGAGGCGATCTACGACCGCTACGCGCCGGGGCTGCTGTCGTTCTGCACGCACATGCTCCGCAGCCGCGAAGGCGGGGAGGACGCGGTCCAGCAGACCTTCGTGTCCGCGTATCGTGCGCTGCGCGCAGCGGAGTCCCAGATCGTGTTGCGCCCGTGGCTGTACGCGATCGCGCGCAACCGGTGCATCTCGGAGATCCGGGCGTACCGGGCGACCGACCCCGCCGATGCCGAGCTCGCGCTCGCCGCCGACGTGACCGACCAGGTCTGGCGACGCGAGGAGCTGCGCGAGCTGTTCGACGACATCCGGAGCCTGCCCGACGATCAGCGCGCGGCGCTGGTCCTGTTCGAGCTCGGTGACAACTCGCAGCGGGAGATCGCGGAGATCCTCGGAGTGCAGGCCCCCAAGGTCAAGGCGCTGGTCTTCCAGGCGCGTGAGGCGCTGACCCGGTTCCGGCATGCGCGGAACCGTTCCTGCCTCGAGATCAGGGAGGAGATCGCCAACGTGCCCGGCCGGGCCGCCTCCCGCAGCACGCTGCGGACGCACATCGACCGGTGCCCGAGCTGCGCGGCCTACGAGGATGAGACGCGACGTCAGCGCGCCGCGATGGCGATGATCCTCCCGGTGCCGGCGCTGGCCGGACTGCGAGCGGCGGTGCTCGGATTGACCGCGCACCACGGGGCCGCGGCGGCAGGTGCAGGCGGCGCCGCCGCCGTCGGCGCAGGCGGTGCCACCGCCGGCGGGGTGACTGCCGGAGCCGGTGGAGCGACCGCGGGCGGTGCGACCGCCGGTGGAGCCGCGGCGGCCGGAGGTGCAGCCACGGCAGGAGCGGGGACTGCCGGTGCGGCGTTCGCCGGCACGGGTGCCACCGCCGGCGGCGCCCTCGCTGTCGGCGGCGGAGCGACCGCCGCAGGATCGATTGCGGGTGGCGTCACCGCCGCGGGTTCGATCGCCGGCGGGGCAGCGGCCGCGGGCGCAGTGAGCACGGGCGCCGCCGCTGCCGGCGGCCTCGCCGCCGCCGGGGCTGCGAGCACGGCAGCGGTGGCGGGCGGATCGGTCGCCGCGGCGACGGGGCTGACCGTCCTCGGTGGATTCGGATCGCACGCGGTGGCCAAGGCCATCACCGCGGCCGCGGTCGCGATTGGTGTGGCGGCACCGCACCACCACGGGCCGATTCAGCCTCCCACGCACCGCCTGGTCGCGCGGACGACGCTGCCGCATCGAACCGGGACGCTCACCCGGCAGCCGGTGACGGCCACCGTGCCCTCGTCGACGACGCCGTCGCAGAGTCCGCCTCCGTCGAACACCACGACCACGCCGGCGACTCCGGGTTCGGGTGCCTCGGGTGCCTCGGGTGCCTCGGGGACCGACGGGTCCGGCGCGAACGCTCCGGCGCAGACCGAGGCGACGTCGGGCAGCGGCAGCTCGCCGTCAGGGTCGGGCAGCGGCGAGCCATCGACCCCGACCCTCAACACTCCCGCGCAGCCGGCCGCGAACCCGGACCCGACGCAGCCGGCGAGCGACCCGTCGTCGACCGGCCCGCAGGATCCGACCTCGACCGATCCGACGTCGACCGATCCGACGTCGACGGACCCGACGTCGACGGACCCGACGTCGACGGACCCGACGTCGACGGACCCGACGTCGACGGACCCGACGTCGACCGATCCGACGTCGACCGATCCGACGTCGACCGATCCGACGTCGACCGATCCGACGTCGACCGATCCGACGAACACCGACACGACGGGTTCGACCACGACCACCACGTCAGGCACCGATACGACCGGGGGTACCGGCGGGACCGAGACGACCGCCGGCACCGATACCGGCGACACAGCGTCCTGAGGACGCGCCGCCGCGGGTCGGCGGCTAGGGTCGGAGGTCATGAGTCGCATCGTCGTCATCGGGGCGACCGGGCACGTTGGGAGCTACCTGGTGCCGCGTCTGGTGCGCGCCGGACACGAGGTCGTGGCGCTCAGCCGGGGCGAGCGCGAGCCCTACATCCCGTCGCCGGAGTGGCGGGCGGTCGAGCGCGTGAGGGCCGACCGGGAGGCCGAGGATGCCGCCGGGAGGTTTGGCGAGCGCATCGCCGCGCTCGGCGCGGACGCAGTCATCGACATGCTCTGCTTCACGCGCGCGTCGGCCGACCAACTGGTCGAGTCGCTGCGTGCGAGCCGGCCCCTGCACGTGCACTGCGGGACGATCTGGGTTCATGGCGCCGCCGCCCGCGTGCCGGTCACCGAGGACGAGCCGCGTACCGCGTTCGGGGAGTACGGCACCGGCAAGGCGGAGATCGAGGCGCTGCTTCACCGCGAGACGATCGCGGGCGGGGTGCCGAGCATCGTCCTGCACCCAGGGCACATCACCGGCCCGTGGCCATCGATCACGCCGGCCGGCAACCTCGACGCTGACATCTGGCGGCGGCTGGCGACCGGAGAGCCGGTCGCGCTCCCCGACCTCGGGCTCGGGATCCTTCACCACGTCCACGGCGACGACGTCGCGCAGGCGTTTGAGCGTGCCCTCACCCGTCCGGCGGCGGTCGGCGGGAGCTTCCACGTTGTGGCCGAGCAGGCGATGACACTCCGCGGCTTGGCACAGGGGGTCGCCGCGTGGTTCGGCCACGAGGCGAACATCGAGCTCCTCGACTGGCCCGAGTTCGAGCGCCGGGTGGGAAGCGACCATGCCGGCGCGACTCGCGAGCACGTCAGCCGGAGCATCGCCGCGAGCATCGAGCGCGCCCGTCAGGTCCTCGGCTACCACCCGCGATACAGCGCGCTCGATGCGCTGCACGACTGCGTGCGTCACCTCGCCGACGCCGGCGAGCTCGACCTCGGCGGCGAGGCGGTCTGAGCCGCGGCGTCAGTCGGCCGGTTCCTCCGCGGCCGACCCGTCGTCGTGGGCGCGCTCACGGACGAGCTCGGCGAGCTCGTGGCCGAAGCCGATCTCTGGCCCACCGATCAGCTCCCACGAGCGGTAGATGCCAAGCATGAAGCAAACGATCACGAGCACAGCGATCCAGTTCGCGGCGCCTCCGTTGTGCTCGTCGGCGAGCAGCCTGATCCCGTTGACCACCTGCAGCGCGAAGGTGACGAGCATGACGATCAGGAACGTGAGCTGGCGGAGGTGACCGGTTCCCGACTTCTGCGTGCGCCGCGCGCGCCGAACCGAGAGCACCGAGCCGAGCACGAACAGGATGCCGAGCGAGCCCGCCCAGGTGGCGGCGACGCCGAGGCTGTCGTCAGGCACGAGCGCGAACAGCGAGACGACGAGCGCATTGACGAACGCCGTGAGCGCGGACCGGGCGCGTACCCGGTGGACCTGATCGCCGTCCCGTGCAGTCAGCCGCTCGTGCTCGACCGAGATCGCCACGAACAGCAGGCCGATCAGAGCGCCCGCCACCCCCGCGGCGGCGAAGAAGAGATCATGGAGCGAGTCGGGCGCCATCCCGGGCCAGTATGGCCGGGGACGCGGCGGGCGTCCCCGGCGCTGACCCTCAGCTGATGCTCTTCGGCAGCGTGAGGTTGTAGACGGTCGTCCCGCCGATCGTCTGCTTGGTGTAGTGCGACTCGACCCAGCGCAGGATCGAGGACGACGAGGAGCCGCCGTGTCCCGGGCCGCCGCCCATGCCACCGCCGGAGGCGATGTAGTAGTGGATCTCGCCGGCCTTCACGTCGGCCTGGAAGCGCGCGAGAGTGAGGTTGCCGCCCTCGCCGCTGAAGCCGCCGATTGCCATCACCGCGTCGCCGCCGGTCGCCAGCTCGTAGGACGCGGCCGACTGCGACCCCGATGTCGCCGCCACCCAGCGGTAGCGGCCGGCGTCGGACTCGAGCGCGCGGCGCAGAGCCGCACTCACGCTCGCCGTGCCCCCGCCCGGTGCGCCGGACATCCCGCCCGCGGACGAGCGGCGGCCGCCGCGGCCGCTCGGGAACCCGCCGGTGCTTGAGCCGCCGGGGGCTTCCGCGGAGCCCGAGCCACCGGTCGGCGCCCCACTCGGGACGCCCTCCGAGGCTGAGGTCCGCGCTCCGGGGAAGCCCTGGCCGCGGCTGAACGAGCCGCCGCCCGCGCCGCCGCCGAACCCTCCGCGCGCGCCGCTCGCCGGCCCTGCGGTCGGGACCGACCCGGTGTGCGCGGCGCTCACCGTGTCGAGCGTGTAGGCGACCGGCCCTGCCATGCACGCGACGACCGCCAGGACGGCGCCCGCCGCGGCAACCCGCCGCGTCGAGGCCGCCCCCAGCGCCGAGAGCTGCGGCAGCGCCACCACTGCGAGCAGGCCAAGTGCGACCACGGCGGCGACGAGCACGAGCGTGGCCAGCCATGGGTGCCAGGAGGCGCTTCGGCCGAGCAGCACCTCCGCCCATGCTGCTGTCACCGCGACCGCCACTCCGACCGTCGCCTGCGCCCACCGCGAGGTGCGGTGCTGCCATGCCTGTCGCCCGCCGATCGCCACGAGCCCTGCAATCGCCGGGGCGAGCGCGACCGCGTAATAGGTGTGGATGATCCCGCTGCTCTCGCTGAACACCAGCGCTGTGACCACGAGCCAGGTGCCCCACAGCATCAGCGCGGCGCGCGTGCGGTCGGTTCGCGGGGCGTGCCGGCGCGCGATGAGCCCGGCGGCAAGCGCGATCAGGGCGGCCGGCAGCAGCCACGACGCCTGACCGCCCATCAGCGAGTTGAACAGCCGCAGCAGGCCGGTTGAGCCGCTGAAGCTCGAGCCCGCCCCGCCGCTCCCGATCCCATGACCGCCGGCGCCGCCGTCGCCGCTGCCACCGAACACCCGGCCGAGGCCGTTGTAGCCGAAGACCAGGTTGAAGATGTTGTTCGACCCCGAGCCGTCGATCATCGGCCGGTCGGCGACCGGCCAGAGCGAGACCGCGAGCAGCCACCAGCCGCAGGCGAGCACGACTGCCACGCCCGCCGCGAGTGTCTGCCAGACGCGGCGGCGGAGCGACCCGGGCGCGGCCACGAGATATACGAGCGCGAACCCGGGCAGCACGATGAACGCCTGCAACATCTTGGCCAGGAAGGCGAACCCGACGAGCGCCCCCGCCGCCAGGATCCACCGGGTGGCGCCACGCTCGAGTGCGCGGGTGAGGCTGTAAGCGCTCGCCACGAGCAGCAGCACCAGCAGCGCGTCGGGATTGTTGAAGCGGAACATGAGCGCGGCGACCGGCGTCAGCGCGAACATCGCGCCCGCCGCGATCCCCGCCCACGCGCCGAACCAGCGCCGCACCGCGGCCGCGAGCAGCGCGACCGCGGCAACGCCCTCGAGCGCCTCGGGGACGAGCATCGACCAGCTCGAGAACCCGAAGATCCGGCCTGAGAGCTCCATCACCCACAGCGACGCCGGCGGCTTGTCGACCGTGATGAAGCTGGCCTTGTCGAGCGAACCGAAGAAGAACGCCTTCCAGCTCTCGGTACCGGCCTGGACAGCAGCGGCGTAGAAGCTGTTCGCGTCGCCCGAGGCGCCGAGGTTCCAGATATAGGCGAGAGCGGTGAGCGCGAGCAGCGCGCCGAGCGCGATCCGGGGCGCACGCGGCGCGCCGAGCCGGCGGCCCACCGTCATCCAGGAGGGCCGCGTCATGGAGAGGGCCGGCCCCTCGGTCGCGGTCGAGCGGAGGTGAAGGATCGAGAGCGTCATGCGCCGAGCGTCGGCGCGTCCCCTAAGACGAGTGTCGGTATCGACCGGATTCTTCGCCGGCGCTCACCGCTCGCTGCGGGGATTCTTCAACTGGGACGGGCCGCGACCCAGCGCTCGATCAGGTACCGGGCGATCGAGACCTCGCCTGGTAGCGCGAAGTCCGCGTCCTCGCCGCGCACCGCGGCCGCGACGAGGTCTCCGGGGATCCAGCGGACCTCATCGAGCTCGCCGTCGGTCGCGCGAGCCTCACCCCCATCGGAGACCGCGTGGAAACCGAGCATCAGCGAGGCCGGGAACGGCCACGGCTGCGAGGTGACGTACACCGGGTCGCGGCAGACGATTCCGGACTCCTCCTGGACCTCGCGGACAACGGCCTCCTCGGCGGCCTCGCCCGGGGAGATGAAGCCTGCCAGCACCGAGAGCCGGCCCTCGGGCCAGCCGGTGCGGCGACCCAGCAACAGCCGGTCATCGTGTTCGACGGTCATGATCACGACCGGGTCGGTACGGGGGAAGTGATGGGCGCCGCAGCGCGGGCAGAGCCGTTCGAACCCACCCTCGACGACATCGGTCTCATGCCCGCAATTGGCGCAGAACCGGTGGCGCCGGTGCCAGGCGAGCAGCGCCGTGGCGTAAGCGGCCAGGCCGGCCTCCGCGTGGGGGAGGGCGACGCCCGCCTCGCGCAGCGAGATCAGATGCGGGCCACCGTCCTCTCCGTCCCGGTCCCAACTGCCGTCGTCGGCGGGCCGGTCGCGCGCTGCCTCCTGTTCGAGGTCGATTGCGAACAGCGGCGTGCCGCCGTCGGTCCCGAGCAGAATCGGGACCTCGAGCTGCTCGTCGGTCGGCTCCAGACGGGTGAGCGCGAGTGCCGGGCCGGTCCCTGAGACGAGCACCCGGTCACGTCCGGCGCCGATCCCACGGCGAACCGGCGACGCTACCATCGCGTCGATCCACTTGGGGTCCTTGCGCTGAATGCTCGCACGGTCGAGCGCGGCGCCGGTGAAGGGCCGGTGCGCTCCCGATCCGCTCATGGGACCGGTCAGCGGTCCTGCGCCTGCTGCTCTTCGACGGTCAGCTCGGCGGTCGGCCGGGCCTCGAGGCGCGCATCGGGGATCGGCGCCCCGCTCTGCACCGACAGCCCGTAGGTGCCGTTGCGCAGCCGCTCCTCGGCGCGCTGCACCGCGGCCAGCTGCGATTCGAGGTCGCGGCGGCGGCCCTCGTCGAGTTCGTCCTGGTAGAGCCCCTCGCTGCCGAGTTCGCCGGGAGTGATCTCCCCGTCGCCCTCGGCGGGGGTGCCGGAGTGCAGCTGCAGCGCGGACTCCAGGCGCTCTCGCTCCTGGGCCAGCAGCTCACGTGCTCGTTCGGGTTCCACCTCGGCGGAGCCTACACCGGGGCGAGCCGGTGGGCTCGGGACCCGTCTGGATCCGGCCGGCGAGGAGCTAGGGAGCGATGGTGGACTCGGCGGCCTGGACACGGTTGCCGCCAAGCGCCTTGGCGACGGCCAGCGCCCGGTCGGTCTGCCGCAGAAGGTCGTCGGGTGCGAGCGCGTCCATTGGGAGTGCGGCGACCCCGAGGCTCGCGGTGAGCCGGCCGTCGGCTGCCGGCGCCATCAGCTCGAGTTCGCGGCGCAGCTTCTCGGCGAGCTCCATGCCGCCCTCGCGATCGGTATCGGGCGCGAGGATCAGAAATGTGTGGGTGTCGAAGCGCGCGATGTAGTCGCTGGCGCGCGCCATCTCGGTGAGCCGGCGGCTGACCAGCGACAGCGCACGGTCGCGGTCGGTCTTGAGCCTGGGCGGCTGGTCGATGGAGAGCAACACCGCCGCCACCGGACTGATCGTGCGACCCGCCTGGGCGCACAGCCGTCGTAGCGTCTGCTCGGCGGCCGGCCGATTGGGCAGTGCGGTGAGCGGGTCCGAGCCGGCTCGGCGTTCGATCGCCGTCTGGCTGTGGTGCATCGCCAGCACGGGCGCGGCGCGCTCAGCCGCCTCCCGGATCCGCGCGCGCACGGAGGCGTCGATTCGCTTGTCGGCGACGAGCAGCGCGCTCGCCTGGCGCCCGGCGGCACGCAGCGGCTCGCAGGTGAGCTCGGTGGAGAGCCGTCCGCAGAGTGCGCATGCGGTGATCTGCTCGGAGGTGGGCGCTGCAGCGGCCACGGCGGCCCCGATCTCGCGCGGCTGCCCGATCTCCATCGCCCGGCAGGACTCGGACGCGAAGCGCGCGTTGGAGAGACCGAGCAGGGGGGTGTCCACGATCCGCTCGCCGAACGTGAGCTCCAGCCCCTGGGCCGGATCTCCGCGCGTGAGAAGCACGGCTCCGGCATCGGGAGCCAGTCGCTGGACGTAGCGCAGCAGCAGGCGGCGCGACTGCGCCTCGGAGGTTGAGCGCGCGAGCATCTGGGTGAGGTCGCCGAGCTCCTCGGACTCGCGCTCGGTCTGGCGGCGTGCGTGGCGGACGAGGGCGAGCCCGCCGCCGGCGTAGCCGAGCGCGATCGCGCCGACGAACACAGCGGCAACGAACGCGCTGACGCTGAGGTGGCTCGCGGCGAACTCTGCGGCCGCACACGCGAGCGCCGCGACCAAGGCGTACGCGACGAGCGCAGGGGCAGGCAGACGGGCCATCAATGCATAGATCGGCAGCCCCGCTCATCTCTTGAGTCAGATGCGCTGAACCCGCCATCCTCGCGGAGGGGTACCGTTCCGCTTCGTGTCGAGAGAGGCACGCAGATGGCGGTAAGGACGGACGACCTAGAGCTCGATCTCATCGACTCGGTGCTCGAGGCTGTCACCACACGGCTCGGGCACGAGCCGTCGTGGCCGTGCGCCGAGTTCGTGCGCCAGTTCTTCCACTGGGTGCCGGCCCAGGACCTGCGCGAGCGCGAGGTCGACAGCCTCGCCGCGACGGTGCTCGGTGAATGGGAGATGGCCGCGCGGCGCCCGCCCGGCGAGGCCAAGGTGCGGGTGTTCAACCCTGAGGCCTGGGGTGCTCCGCACACGGTCGTGGAGATCGTGTGCGACGACATGCCGTTCCTCGTCGACTCGGTGACGATGGAACTCAGCCGGCAGGGCCACGCGATCGAGCTGCTCATCCATCCAGTGATGCGGGTGCTGCGCAGCCGCGAGGGGATCCTCGCCGACGTGGTCGCGCCCGAGGCGAGCGACCCCGAGGCGATCGCCGAGTCGATCATTCACGTCGAGCTCGCCCGCCAGCCCGATCCTGCGCGGCTCTCCGGCCTGCGTGACGGCATCGAGCGCGTGCTCGGCGACGTCCGGGCGGCGGTGGAGGACTGGCACCCGATGCGCGAGCGCACCGCCGCGCTGGCCGCCGAGCTGGACGACCGGCCGCCGCCATGCGAGAGCCACCTGCTCGCCGAGTGCAAGGCGTTTCTGGAGTGGCTGGGCGAGGGGCACTTCACGTTCCTCGGCTACCGCGAGTACGAGCTGGGGGACGGCGTCCTGACCGCGATCCCGGACACGGGGCTCGGGATCCTGCGCGAGGAGGGGGGCGAGCGGACCAAGAGCCTGTCCGAGCGCGCACTCGCCGAGGCCCACCGCGTCAACCCGCTCGTGCTCAGCAAGGCCAACGCGCGCTCGACCGTCCATCGCCCCGCCTACCTGGACTACATCGGGGTCAAGCGGTTCGCTGAGGACGGCTCGGTCCTCGGGGAGCGACGCTTCCTCGGGCTCTACACCTCGAGCGCATATCACGAGCCGCCGACCGAGGTACCGATGCTCCGCGACAAGGTCGAGCGGATCATGCACGCGGCGGCGTTCCCGCCCGACAGCCACGACGCCAAGGGCCTGATCGACCTGCTCGAGTCGCTGCCGCGCGACCTGTTGATCCAGATCAGCACGGACGATCTGTTCGAGATGGTGATGGGGGTGCTCGGCCTCGGCGAACGGCCTCGTGTCCGGCTGTTCGTCTCCCGTGACCGGCTGGACCGGTTCGTGGCGGCGACTCTGTGCATGCCGCGAGAGCGGTTCAATACCGAGAACGGGCGGCGAGCGAGCGCGATCCTCGCCGAGGCGTTCGGCGGCGACCACGTCGACTGGCGCCTGCACCTCTCGGAGTCGGTCGTGGTGCGAGTCGACTACACCGTCCACTGCGGTGCCGGGATCCGCGATGCGGACGTCTCCGATGTGGAGTCGCAGATCGCCCAGGCGACGCGCGATTGGGGTGATGACCTGCGCGCCGCGCTCACCCAGCGCCACGGCGAGGAGCGCGGCTTCGCGCTGAACGAGATCTACGGCGGGGCGTTCCCGCGCTCCTACCGCGCGCTCGTTGACGCGACCACCGCCGTCGACGACATCGCGCGCATCGACCGCCTGCGCTCAGGCGGGCGCGCGATCCTCTCAGTGCACCGTCGGCCAGGCGACCCGGAGCGGATGGTCCGCGCCAAGCTGTTCAGCGCCAGCCAGGTGACGCTTTCGGAGGTCGTCCCGACGTTCGAGCACATGGGCGCGCGCGTCGTCGACGAGCGCCCCTACGAGATCATCCCCGCCGGCGCGGAGCCGATCTGGGTGTACGACGTCGGGCTGAGCTGCGATCCGGCCGACCTCGACCGGGCCGGCGATGAGTTCGCATCCACGTTCCTCGGCGTCTGGGCGGGGCGGTTGGAGGATGACCGGCTCAACGGCCTGGTGATGCGCGTCGGCCTCAGCGGGCGGCAGATCACCGTCCTGCGGGCGATCCTGCGCTATCTGCGCCAGGCGGTGATCCCGTTCTCGGACGCCTACATGATCTCGACGCTGCTGGACAACCCGTCGATCGCCTCCAAGCTGGTCGCGCTGTTCGAGGCGCGGTTCGATCCGGACGCCGACGGGCACCGCCGCGAGGACGCCGTCGAGCGCACCCGTGAGGAGGTGGTCGAGGCGATCGACTCGGTGGCCAGTCTCGATGCCGACCGGATTCTGTCGAGCGTGCTGACGGTGATCGACGCGATGCTGCGCACCAACCACTGGCGGGCCGTCGACGGCGAACCGCACCCGGGGTACCTGTCGTTCAAGCTCGATCCGACGAAGCTTGAGATGCTGCCGCGCCCCCGGCCGCGGTTCGAGATCTTCGTCTACTCCCCGCGTGTGGAGGGGATCCATCTACGGGGCGGCCGCGTCGCACGCGGCGGACTGCGCTGGTCGGACCGCCGGGAGGACTTCCGGACCGAGGTGCTCGGGCTGATGAAGGCCCAGATGGTGAAGAACGCGCTGATCGTCCCGGTGGGATCCAAGGGTGGGTTCGTCGTCAAGCATCCCCCCGCGGTGACCGACCGCGAGGCGTACCTGCAGGAGGGGATCAACTGCTATCGGACGTTCCTGCACGGGCTGCTCGACCTCACCGACAACTACGTCGAGAACGGAGTCGCGGCGCCGGAGCGAGTCGTGCGCTACGACGGCGACGACCCCTACCTCGTCGTCGCCGCCGACAAGGGGACCGCCCGGTTCTCCGACATCGCCAACTCCGTGTCGGAGGAATACGGGTTCTGGCTCGGCGACGCGTTCGCCTCCGGCGGCTCACACGGCTATGACCACAAGGCGATGGGCATCACCGCGCGGGGCGCCTGGGAATCGGTCAAGCGCCACTTCCGCGGGCTCGGCGTCGACGTCGCCGGCGATGACTTCACGGTCGTCGGCGTCGGCGACATGGCGGGCGACGTGTTCGGCAACGGGATGCTCCGATCACGCCACATCCGGCTGGTGGCCGCCTTCAACCACGCCCACATCTTCCTCGACCCTGATCCCGATCCCGATGCGGGTTACGTCGAGCGCCGGCGACTGTTCGACCTGCCCCGCTCGAGCTGGACCGACTACGAGCCGGAGGCGATCAGCGAAGGCGGTGGCATCTACCCGCGCACCGCCAAGTCGATCGAGATCACTCCGCAGGTGCGGGCTGCACTCGGGATCGAGGGCACCCGGCTCTCGCCGAACGAGCTGATCTCCGCGATCCTGCGGGCGCCCGTCGACCTGCTCTACAACGGCGGTGTCGGGACCTACGTCAAGGCGGCTGGGGAGAGCCAGGCCGAGGTCGGCGATCGCGCGAACGACGCCCTGCGGGTCGAGGGCTCGCAGCTGCGCTGCCGGGTCGTGGCCGAGGGAGGCAACCTCGGGCTGACCCAGCGCGGGCGCATCGAGTACGCGCTGCGGGGCGGCCCGGACGGAAGTGGGGGGCGCATCAACACCGACGCGATCGACAACGTCGCCGGGGTCAACTGCTCCGACCATGAGGTCAATATCAAGATCCTGCTCGGTGACCTGATCGCCGACGGCGAGCTCCAGGAGGACCAGCGCGACACGGTGCTCGAGTCAATGACCGACGCCGTCGCCGAGGAGGTGCTCTACGGCAGCTACACGCAGACCCAGGCGCTGTCGCTCGCGGTCCGCCAGTCGGTCACGATGCGCGACGTGCAGGCGCGCCTGTTGCGCTGGCTGGAGAGCCACGCGGGCCTGGACCGCGAGATCGAGGTGCTCCCCACCGAGGAGGGGCTGGCCGACCGGCGCGCGGAGCGCCGCGGCCTCGTCTCGCCCGAGCTGGCGGTCGTCATGGCGTACGTGAAGATTGCGCTCTACGAGGAGTTGCTCGAGTCAGACCTCCCCGACGACCCGTACCTGCTCGGCGACCTCGAGCGCTATTTCCCGGCGCCGCTCGGCACCGGCTCGGCCTCGGCAGACCGCGCGCCCGCGGGGACCGAGGGCGCGGAGCGCTACACGCGCGAGATCCGCGAGCACCGGCTGCGGCGCGAGCTCGTTGCCACGATCGTCGCGGGGCAGCTCGTCGACCGTGGAGGAACCACGTTCGCGTTCCGGCTCGGGGAGGAGATGGGGGCGACCGCACCGCAGCTGGCGCGGGCGTTCGCGGTCGCGCGCGAGGTGTTCGAGATGCGCGACTTCTGGGACGCGATCGAGGATCTCGACAACCGGATCGAGGCCGGGACGCAGATGTCGATGCTGCTCGAGGGGCGCCGGCTGGTCGAGCGCGCGACGCGCTGGCTGTGCCGCGCGCGAGCCCGCACAGAGATCGACGTGACCCAGACCGCGCACCATTTCGAGGCGGGTGTGCGCGAGCTCTACGACGCGGTTCCCGAGCTGCTGACGAGCGCGGACCACCAGGCGTACGACTCGCGCCTGGAAGAGCTGACCGAAGCGGGTGTCCCCGCGGAGCTCGCGCGACGGGTGGCCGCGATGCCGGCGCTGCTGTCTGTGTTCGACATCGTCGAGGACGCGGCGGCCTGCGGCGCCGACCAGTACATGGCCACGTGCGTCTACTTCGGCATCGGTGAGCGGCTCAGCCTCGACTGGCTGCGCGATCGGGTGCTCGAGCTCCCGCGTTCGGACCGCTGGCAGGCGCTCGCGCGCTCGGCGCTGCGAGACGACCTCTACGAGCTGCACAGGATGCTCACGCGCGAGATCATCCAGGGGGCGGATGGTCGTGACGGCGTCGCGGCGATCGAGGGGTGGTTGGAGCAGAACGCGGAGTCGGTGGCGCGGGCTCGGAGCGTCCTCGCCGACGTCCGTGCGTCCGAGCACTACGACACGACCACTCTGCCCGTCGTGGTGCGCGAGCTCAAGAACCTCGCCTCCGAGGCGGCGCCGCTCTCCTAGTCCGCCCGGCCCGTCCTGCCCGCACTGCCCGCACTGCCCGCCTGCGAGCCGACCCCGTCGATGGCCAAGACGTTCTAAGCTCGCTTGCTCATGCCCACCGTCACCACGACAGTCACCGAGCTGCCCGAGTCCCGCGTCCGCGTCCATGCCGAGGTGCCGGCCGACGAGGTCGAGCGCCAGCTGCAGCAGACCGCGCAGAAGCTCGGCTCGCAGCTGCGCATCCCCGGCTTCCGCAAGGGCAAGGTCCCGCCGCCGGTCGTCATCCGCCGGCTCGGCCGTGACTACGTGCTCGACGAGGCGCTGCGCACCGCGCTCGGGACCTGGTACGTCGACGCGATCGACGGGTCCGGGATCGTCCCGATTGGCGAGCCTGACCTCGACGTCGGCGACCTGCCCGCCCAGGGCGAGCCGCTGCAGTTCTCGATCGAGATCGGCGTGCGCCCGGACGCGCAGCTCGGGGAGTACAAGGGCCTCGAGGTGGGGCGCCGCGAGCCCGAGGTGGAGGACTCCAAGATCGACGAGACACTCGAGGGGCTGCGTGACCGCATGGCGACGCTCGACACCGTCGAGCGTCCGGCGCAGAAGGGTGACCACATCGTCGCCGACTACGTCGGCAAGCTCGACGGCGAGCCGTTCGATGGTGGCTCGGCGCGCGACCAGCTGATCGAGCTCGGCTCCGGCACGCTGATCCCGGGCTTTGAGGAGCAGCTCGAGGGGATCAGCGCGGGCGAGGAGCGGACGATCACCGTCACCTTCCCCGAGCAGTATGCAGAGGAGCTCGCCGGGCGCGAGGCGACCTTCGACGTCACCGCCCACGAGGTCAAGGCCAAGAACCTGCCCGAACTCGACGACGACTTCGCCTCCGAGGCCTCGGAGTTCGACACGCTCGCCGAGCTGCGCGAGGACGTCGCGGCAAAGATGCGGGAGGCCGAGAAGAACACGATCGAGCGCGAGTTCGAGGAGGCGGTGCTGCAGGCCGCCGCCGACAACGCGACCGTCGAGGTGCCCGAGGCGCTCGTCCACTCGCGCGCGCACGAGATGGTGGAGCAGTCGTTCACCGCACTCGCCCGCCAGGGGATCTCCCGCGAGATGTACCTGCAGATTGCCGGCAAGAGCGAGCACGAGCTCGCTGAGGAGGCCGAGCCGGAGGCCGCGCAGGCGCTCCGCCGGGAGGCGGTGCTCGCCGCGATTGTCGGGGCCGAGAAGGTCGATCCGACCGACGAGGACCTGATCGAAGCGCTGCGGCCCGCCGCCGAGCGCGACGGCTCCGATCCCGCCGAGGTCGTGGAGACGCTGCGCAGGTCGGGCCGCCTTGATCAGCTCCGCGACGACGTCGCGGCGCGGCAGGCGCTCGAGCGGCTGGTCGAGTCGGCGACCCCGATCAGCGTCTCCGTCGCCGAGGCGCGCGACGCGCTCTGGACACCCGACAAGGGCGATCCGGCGGAGTCCGGATCGGCGGGCTCGGGCGGCGCCGAGGGCTCGACGGCGGGCTCGGGCAAGCTCTGGACGCCCGGGAGCTGAGCGCCTCCACGTCCAGATGACCACCGCGCAGAGAAACGCGGTGTTTGCAGGGTTTTTCGTCAGCCTCGGTGCTGGATGGGCGCCCAGTTCTGACGCCCGTCGAGCAGAGGGTGGCGGGGGCGGGGCTCATTGCTACAGTCGGCAGGATTCCGGCGCAGGACGCGAAAGAAGCGAGCACATGAGTCCACTGGTACCGATGGTCGTCGAGCAGACCTCCCGCGGGGAGCGCGCGTTTGACATCTACAGCCGCCTGCTCAGCGAGCGGATCGTCTTCCTCGGCACGCCGGTTGACGATCAGATCGCAAACCTGATCGTGGCCCAGCTCCTCCACCTGGAGTCCGAGGATCCCGACAAGGACATCTCGATCTACATCAACTCCCCGGGCGGGTCGGTGTACGCGGGCCTTGCGATCTACGACACGATGAACTTCATCAAGCCTGACGTATCGACGATCTGTGTCGGGATCGCGATGTCGATGGGGGCGCTGCTGCTGGCGGGCGGCGCGCCCGGGAAGCGTATGGCGCTGCCCAACGCGAAGATCCTCATCCACCAGGTGAGCTCGAGCTTCCAGGGGCAGGCGACGGACATCGAGATCCACGCGCGTGAGATCATCGAGCTGCGGCGCCGCCTGGACGAGATCATCGCCGAGCACACCGGCAAGGACCTCGAGACGATCAAGAAGGACACGGAACGCGACTACTTCATGAGCTCTGAGGAGGCCAAGGAGTACGGCGTCATCGACCGGGTGATCACCGAGCATTGAGGCTTTCGGGCCTGCTGCCGATCAACCTGGAGTCAGACGTACGTAGAGCGAACACACCATGGCACGACCGACAGACTCCAACGAGCAACTCCTCTGCAGCTTCTGCGGCAAGTCCCAGCGGCAGGTCAAGAAGCTGATCGCCGGCCCCGGCGTCTACATCTGCGACGAGTGCATCGATCTCTGTAACGAGATCATCGACGAGGAGCTCACCGCTCCGCCGTCGTTCGACATCGAGAATCTCCCCAAGCCGCGGGAGATCTACGACGTCCTCGGTGAGTACGTCGTCGGCCAGGAGCAGGCGAAGCGATCCTTGAGCGTCGCCGTCTACAACCACTACAAGCGCGTCCAGATGATGCAGTCCGATGACCACGACATCGAGCTGCAGAAGTCCAACATCCTGCTGCTCGGGCCGACCGGCTGCGGCAAGACGCTTCTGGCCCAGACGCTCGCTCGGATCCTGAACGTCCCGTTCGCGATCGCCGACGCGACGGCGCTGACCGAGGCCGGGTATGTCGGCGAGGACGTCGAGAACATCCTCCTGAAGCTCATCCAGGCTGCCGACTACGACGTCAAGAAGGCCGAGACCGGGATCATCTACATCGACGAGGTCGACAAGATCGCCCGCAAGGCCGACAACCCGTCGATCACCCGCGACGTCTCGGGCGAGGGCGTCCAGCAGGCGCTGCTGAAGATCCTCGAGGGGACGACGGCTTCGGTTCCGCCCCAGGGCGGGCGCAAGCACCCCCACCAGGAGTTCCTGTCGATCGACACCACGAACGTCCTGTTCATCTGCGGTGGCGCGTTCGCGAATCTGGACCAGGTGATCGAGCGACGTATCGGCCACCAGGGGGTCGGCTTCGGCGCCGAGATCCAGTCCAAGGCCCAGCGCGACACCGGCGAGGTATTCGAGCGCTGCCTGCCCGAGGACCTCATCCAGTACGGGCTGATCCCCGAGTTCATCGGCCGCCTGCCGGTGATGTCGGCGATCCACCAGCTCGGCCGCGAGGAGCTCATGCAGATTTTGACGGAGCCGCGGAACGCCCTGGTCAAGCAGTTCCAGCGGTTCTTCCAGTTCGACGGGATCGAGCTCGTGTTCGCCGACGAGGCTTTGTCGTCGGTCGCCGACAAGGCCCTGGAGCGCGAGACCGGCGCCCGCGGCCTGCGCTCGATCATCGAGGAGACCCTGCTCGAGGTCCAGTTCGAGCTCCCCTCGCGGCGCGACGTCCAGAAGTGCGTCGTCACCCGCGAAGTGATCGAGAAGGGCGTCTCGCCGACGCTCGTCACCGCTGCCGCGGACGACGACTCCGGCGACGCCGAAGCCGCCGCCTGAACCGGCACACACTTGTGACGTTTGGCGCGTTCCGGCGTGCCACGCTCGTCGTGTGCCCGCCGACGACCCCGTCTCGGAGACCTCCGCCCCGGATGCTGGGAAGGTTGTTGATCCTCAGGGTCAGGAAAGTTCCCAGCGATCCCCGTTGGCGGCGGTCGAACGCGATGCTGGGAAGGTTGTTGACCTCCAGGGACAAGAAAGCTCCCAGCAGTGGCGCGAGATGGCCGCGCTCGGGCGTCGGCAGGACGCGGTGTTCGGCGTCGAGCAGCTCCGACAGCGCGGCCTCAGTGACCGGCAGCTTGTCCGCTTGGTCCAGCAGGGGCGGCTCGTCCGGCGCCATCGTGGCGTCTACGCCGACGCGCTCACCAAGATCTCCCAGCGCGGTCAGTTGCTCGCCGCGCTGCTTGCGCTCGGCGATACCGCCTTCCTGAGCCGGCGGACCGCTCTTGCCCTGTACGGGGTGCGGCTCGTCAACCTCCGCGCGATTGACGTCACGGTCGTCGCCGACCACACGCCCCGTCACCAGGGTCTCCGCGTGCACCGGACGACGATCGTCCCCGACGACCACGAGATCCGCCTCATCGACGCCTCCGAACAGCCTCTCCCTCGCTCGCCCTCCTCGAAGCCGCCGCCCGCGAGACCGACAAGGAGCTCGACCGGCTCCTCGCCGAGCTGGCCCGCCGCTGGCTGCTCGACATCGACCAGATCGACGGGGCGATCGCGCGGCGCAACGGCCTGCGCGGGGTCAAGCGGCTCAACGCCGCGCTTGCCCGCTATCGCCCTCCCGCTGGGGACCCGTCCGAGAGCGCGTCGGCGCTCGAGCGTGACTTCGCCGCATGGCTGAGCAACGAGCACCCGGAGATTCCACCACCCGACCGCAATGTCCGGCTTGGCCCCTGGGAGCTCGACTTCTACTGGCCGGCTCACCGGCTGGTCGTCGAAACCGACGGCGATCAGTACCACCGTACGCCCGACGAGCTCGAGCGCGATCGCATCAAGGACGTGTGGCTGCAGCGCCACGACCACCGGGTCATCCGCGTCACCGAGTTCCGCTTTGCCCACGATCGCCCCGGAATCCTGGGCGACCTGCAGGCGATGGTGCGAGCGGCATGACTCCTACACTCACCCCGTTCATGTCCGAGCTTCTGGAACGCACCCGTTACGAGCCCGCCGAGGTCGAGCCGCGGATCGCCCACCGATGGCTTGAGTCCGGGCTGTTCAGCCCGGCGCCGGAAGGCACGGCGGCCGAGAACTACTCGATCGCGATCCCCCCGCCGAACATCACCGGGGTCCTGCACCTCGGCCACGCGCTCAACGGCTCGATCCAGGACCTGCTCATCCGGCACGCCCGGGCCCGCGGCCGTCGCGCCAAGTGGATCCTCGGCACCGACCACGCCGGGATCGCCACCCAGACTCAGGTGGAGAAGCTGCTCATCAGCCAGGGCTCGAGCCGCAAGGAGCTCGGACGCGAGCGGTTCGTCGAACGCACCTGGGAGTGGCGCGCCGAGTATGGCGGGACGATGATCTCCCAGCTCAAGCGCCTGGGCGCCTCGCTGGACTACGCGCACGAGCGCTTCACGCTCGATGACGCCTACGCCAAGGCCGTGCTGAAGGTGTTCGTCGCGCTCTACGAGAAGGGCTACATCTACCGCGACCGGTACATGGTCAACTGGGACCCGGGGACGGGCTCAGCGATCTCCGACCTTGAGGTGGAGCAGCAGAAGGTCACAGACACGCTGTACTACGTCGACTACCCGCTGTCGGGCGGGTCGGGCGCGATCACGGTGGCGACCGTCCGCCCGGAGACGATGCTCGCCGACTCCGCGATCGCCGTGCACCCCGAGGACGAGCGCTACCGCCGGCTGATCGGCGAGAGCGCGATCCTGCCGCTCGTCGGGCGCAAGCTGAAGATCATCGCCGACGAGTACGTCAGGCCCGACTTCGGCACCGGCGCGCTGAAGATCACCCCCGCGCACGACCCCAACGACTTCGAGATCGGCCGCCGCCACAGCCTCGCGCAGCCCTCGGTGATCGGTGAGGACGGTCGCATCACCGAGGAGGCGCCCGAGGAGTTCCGGGGGCTCACCGTCGCCGACGCCCAGAGGCTGATCGTGCAACGTCTGACCGAGCAGGGGCTGCTCGCCCGCCAGGAGCCCTACGAGCACGACGTGCCGTTCTCGCAGCGCAGCGGCGAGCGGATCGAGCCGCTGATCTCGCTGCAGTGGTTCATGCGCATGGACGAGCTCGCCGCCCCCGCGGTCGACGTGGTCAAGAACGGCACCGTGCGTTTCCACCCCGAGAACTCGAAGAAGATCTACCTCGACTGGATGGAGAACATCCGCCCCTGGTGCATCAGTCGCCAGCTGTGGTGGGGCCATCAGCTCCCTGTGTGGTATCGCGACCTGGAGACCTACGTGGGGATGGACCCGCCGCGCGGCGAGGGCTGGACCCGCGACCCAGACGTGCTGGACACGTGGTTCTCAAGCGCGCTGTGGCCGTTCGCGACGCTCGGCTGGCCCGACGAGACGCCCGAGCTCGCCGCGTTCTATCCGACGAACGTGCTCTCGACCGCGCGGGAGATCATCAACCTCTGGGTCGCGCGGATGATCATGATGGGCATTGAGTTCACCGGCGAGGTCCCGTTCACCGACGTGAACGTGCACTCGGTCATCCAGGCTCCCGACGGCCGGCGGATGAGCAAGAGCCTCGGCACGGGCGTCGACCCGATCGATCTGATCGAGGGCGGGCCGCGGCCACCGGTGTTCGCCCAGGCCGACGCGAACGGACAGGGTTCGGGAGCGGGCGACTTCCCGGCCTACGGCGCCGACGCGCTGCGCTGGGGCCTGGTGGCGATGTCGAGCGGCCAGGACGTGCGCTTCTCCGAGGACAAGGTCGCCCAGGGCCAGCAGCTCGCCAACAAGCTGTGGAACGCATCCCGGCTCATCCTCACGTCGATCCCGGAGGATCAGCGCGCCGCCGTCGAGCCGACGCGCGTGGAGGACCGCTGGATCCTGAGCCGCCTGCAGCGGATGCGGGAGACGATGGACGACCGCATCGCGGAGTTCGATCTGCCCCATGCCGCGCTCGAGCTCTACGACTTCGTCTACGGCGAGCTCTGCGACTGGTACCTGGAGATCGTCAAGCCGCGGCTGCGCGAGGGCGAGGAGACGCTGCAGCGGACGCTTCTGCACGTGCTCACCGAGACGATCACGATCGCGCATCCGATCATCCCGTTCGTGACCGAGGAGATCTGGTCGTTCGTGCCCGGCGCCGAGGGCCTGCTGGCGGCGCGCGTCGTCGGCGATGCGGCGGTGGGGGAGATCGACGCGCCGGTCGAGACCGCGCTTGCGGACCTGATCGACGCGGTGCAGGCGCTGCGCAGTTGGCGCAACTCCGCGGCGGTCAAGCCCGGGGCGGCGCTCAGCGGGCGGCTGCGGGCCTCCGGCTACGAGGACACCGCCGAGGACCTCGCCCGGCTGAGCCGCATCACGCTCGACGGCGACGCGGCGGAGCCGGTGGCGAGCGTCGTGGTCCCCGGTGGCGTCGTCGACATCCTGCCCGGAGGAGACCTCGACCTCGGCGCCACCGAGCGCCGCCGTGACGAGCAGCGAGCGCGGCTCGAGGCGGAGATCGAGCGCGCCGAGAAGAAGCTCTCCAATCCGGGGTTCGTGAAGGGGGCGCCTGCCGATGTCGTGCAGGCGGAGCGGGACAAGCTCGCACGGCTGAAACAAGAGCTCGAGGCACTGTGACGCGATGAGCACGATGACCGGGGACGAGGCCGAGCGCTACCTGCTGTCCCTGGAGCTGTTCGGGATGCGCTTCGGCCTGGAGCGCATGCGCCGCTTGATGACCGCGCTCGATCACCCGGAGCGTGCCTTCAAGTCGATCCACGTCGTCGGCACCAATGGCAAGTCCTCGACGACGCGGATGATCGCCGCGATCCTGCGTGAGCACGGCCAGCGGACGGGCGCCTACCTGTCGCCGCATCTCGTCTCCTTCGGCGAGCGGATCCGGATCGACGACGAGGATCTCACCCCGTCGGAGTTCGGCGCGGCGGTCACGCGGGCTCGCCGCGCGGCCGAGAAGGTCGACCGCCGAGCCGAGCCGGACGACCACGTGACCCAGTTCGAGGCGCTGACCGCTGCCGCCTACTCGGAGATGGCGCGCCGCGAGGTCGACACCGCGGTGATCGAAGCGGGGCTCGGGGGACGCTATGACGCGACCAACGTGATCCCCTCCAGCGTCCAGGTGCTGACGAGCGTCGGCCTGGAGCACACCCGCTGGCTGGGACCGACGATCACCGACATCGCGGGCGAGAAGCTCGACGTGGTCCAGCCCGGCGCGACGCTCGCGCTCGGCGCGGCCGTCCACCCCGACGCGGTGGCGGTGGCAGAGCGGGTCGCCGCCGAGCGCGGCGCTCGGATCGTGTGCGCTCCCGCCGACCCCGGCGTCGAGGTGGGGGCGCCTGGTGCCTACCAGCGACGCAACTTCGCGCTCGCCCGGGCGGCGGCCGAGGCGTTCCTGGGCGAGCTCGAGCCCGCCGCCGTTCAGCGCGCGGCCGCCACGGTTCGCGTGCCGGGCCGGATGCAGCAGATCGGCACCGAGCCGCCGACGTTCGTCGACGGGGCGCACAACCCCGATGGGATCCGGGCCGTCGTCGAGTCGCTTCCCGGTCTCGCCGGCGAGCGTGGACAGGTGGTGGCCGTCGTCTCGATCCTCGACGACAAGGACGCCGCCGGGATGCTGTCCGCGCTGGGCGGCAGCATCGATGCCCTCGTGCTCACCCATGCCGGCAACCCGCGCGCGCTGTCGCCGGGCACGCTGCTGTCGCTGGCCCGCCAGGTGCACGGTCCGGACGGGGAGATCGTGCCGGACCCCGGGCGGGCCGTGGAGCGCGCGCGGGAGCTCGCGGGCCCCGACGGCGTCGTCATCGCAACCGGAGCGCTCAAGCTGGTCGGCGATCTGCTGGCCGGCGCCGCGCCACGACGGATCTCGATCCTGTGAACGACTCAGATCACCGTCCCGATCCCGGTTTCCTGAAGATGATCGGGCTGGTCGCGCTCACCGTCGCGATCGTGATCCTCGTGTTCTTCGGGATCGGATACCTGTTCGGGCGGCTGTTTCTCTGATTTCGCCGGGGAGAATCCGGTTATCAGAAACGAGGATCTGACACGCCGACGGCGTACCTAACAGACGCCGGCTGAAGGCGCGATCACTACACTCGGCCCCCAAATGTTCTCCTACGCAATCTTCGGGATCCATACCAGCGCGCTCAACCTGGCGGTCGAGCTCGTGATCCTGTTCCTGGTGGTGATCTGGTTCGCACTGATCTTCTGGACGTACGCGGACGCTCGCCGCCGGATCGCAGATCCGCTGCTCGTCGGCTGCGCCACGATCGCCTCGATGGCGCCGTATGTGGGATCGATCGTGTATCTGATCGTACGCCCGCCCGAGTACCTCGACGATGTGCGCGAGCGCGAGCTCGAGATGCAGACCGCCGAGGCGCGGCTCGCGGAGCTCGGCTACCACCTCTGCCCGCACTGCGACTACGAGGTCGAACGCGAGTTCCTGCGCTGTCCCAACTGCATGCGCAAGCTGAAGGACCCCTGCCACAACTGCAGCCGTCCGCTCGACCCGATGTGGAAGATGTGTCCCTACTGCGAGGCCGAGGTCGGAGTCGGGCGCGAGGCGATCGCGCCTCGCCGACAGCGCCGGCGCCGGGTCAGCTCCGAGGAAACGGCCGAGCAGCCGTTCCCGAGCTGAGACTCCAGCGCCCCCGGACCCCCGCCCGCTAGCCTCCCGGCCGCGATGCCGCGCGCACGCGGCGGCGCCCGACAACGCATCCCAGATCCTCAAGGAGACCAACCTCGATGGAGCGCACGCTCATCCTCGTCAAGCCGGACGCCTTCGCCCGCAACCTCACCGGTGAGATCATCGCCCGCTTCGAGCGCAAGGGCCTGAGTCTGGCCGCGCTGCAGCAGCTCACGATGACCCGCGAGCTCGCCGCCCAGCACTACGCCGAGCACGAGGGCAAGGGCTTCTATGGCGAGCTCGTCGAGTTCATCACCTCCGGACCGCTCGTCGCGATGGTGCTGGAGGGAGAGTCCGCGATCACCGCAGCGCGCCAGGTGATCGGCGCCACCAACCCGCTCGAGGCGACCACCGGTTCGATCCGCGGTGACTACGCGACGTCGGTCGGCCAGAACATGGTCCACGGCTCCGACGCGCCGGAGTCCGCGGCCCGCGAGGTGGGGCTGTTCTTCCCGGGCCTGGCCTGATCCTCGCCTCCGCCTCGCCGCAGCGCCGCGCGATCCTCGCCCAGATCGGCGTTCCGTTCGACGTCGAGGTGAGCGCGGTGGAGGAGCTCACGGAGGGGCCGCCGGAGGAGCTCGTGTTGGAGAACGCGTTCCGCAAGGCGCGTGCGGTCGCCGATCGGCTCGGCGCCGCGCGCCCGGTGCTCGGGGTCGACACGATCGTGGCTCTCGGACGGCAGATCTTCCACAAGCCGCCGGATGCGGACGCAGCCCGGTCGACGCTCGCCGCGCTCGCGGGTCGCGAGCACGCGGTGCTGAGCGGCGTCTGCCTGATCGAGGGCGACCGTGTCCAGACCGCGGCGGCGCGGACGCGGGTTCGCTTCCGCACGCTCACGTCACAGCAGATCGACGACTACGTCGAGACGGGGGAGTGGCGCGGGCGCGCCGGGGGGTACGCGATCCAGGAGCGTGGCGCGCTGCTGGTGAGCGCGATCGACGGCGACTACCTGAACGTCGTCGGCCTGCCGGTGGCCACGCTCGCGGATCTCGCTCCCTGGGTGCTCTGAGGGGCCCTCGCCGACCGCCCGGAGCACGCCTGCCGCGCGCCTGAGACGCGCTGCACGACGGCGTGCATCCGGTGAGCATTAGGAACGTTTTAGATTTCCAGCGATTTTGCGCCCTCGGCGTCCACTATCGGATCGGTCGGACGGCGCCGCTTCGATAGACTCGCCCCGCGGACGGATGCGATCGCGCTGCCCCCGAAGCGCTCGGCACTCCGCCGCATCGTCTGCTGCTTCAACTCGGATCAATATGGGCTTCTTCTCCTACCTCACCGGTTTCGGTGGCCGCGACATGGCCGTTGACCTCGGCACGGCCAACACCCTGGTCTACGTCCGCGGGCGCGGCATTGTGCTCTCGGAGCCGAGCGTCGTCGCCGTCGACTCGCGCAGCGGCGAGGTGCATGCGGTCGGGATCGAGGCAAAGCGGATGCTCGGGCGCACGCCGGGCACCATCTCCGCGATCCGCCCGCTCAAGGACGGGGTGATCGCCGACTTCGAGGTGACCGAGGAGATGCTTCGTCACTTCATCCAGAAGGTCCACCAGAACCGCTTCGCCCACCCGCGCGTCGTCGTCTGCGTCCCGAGCGGCGTGACCGGGGTCGAGAAGCGCGCCGTCGAGGAGGCCTGCCTGAGCGCCGGCGCCCGCCAGGCGTATCTGATCGAGGAACCGATGGCAGCAGCGATCGGGGCCGGGCTCCCGGTGGGGGAACCGACCGGCTCAATGGTCGTCGACATCGGCGGAGGCACCAGCGAGGTCGCCGTGATCTCCCTCGGCGGGATCGTCGTCTCGCAGTCGATCCGCGTCGGAGGCGACGAGCTCGACGAGGCGATCATCAACTACGTCAAGCGCGAGTACAAGCTGCTCATCGGCCAGCAGACGGCCGAGGAGGTCAAGCTCGAGATCGGCTCGGCGCACGTCATGCCCGAGGAGGTCCAGGCCGAGATCCGCGGCCGAGACATGGTCTCGGGACTGCCGAAGACGGTCATCCTCACCAGCGAGGAGATCCGGGGCGCGCTCGAGGAGCCCGTCTCGCAGATCATCGATGCGGTCAAGCAGACGCTCGACCGCACGCCGCCCGAGCTCGCGTCCGACATCATGGATCGCGGAATCATGCTCGCCGGAGGAGGCTCGCTGCTGCAGGGGATCGAGGAGCGCCTGCGCCACGAGACGCAGATGCCGGCCCACCTGGCGGAGTCACCGCTCACCTGCGTGGCCGTCGGCTCGGGCCGATCGCTGGAGGAATTCGAGGCGATCCACCGCTCGAGCAAGAACTCCCGCAACCGTCGCCGCCGGTAGTACCGTCGCTCACGGGCGACCGACCGACACACACCCCGGACAGATCCCGGAGAGCCTGAGGTTCAGTGCACGACAAAGTGGTCAGACGCAGACGCGCGGTGCTCGCACTGCTCGTCGTCATCTCGGTCGTGCTGCTCACTGCGTACTTCGGCAAGTCCTCCTCCAGTCCTCTGCATTCGATCCAGCGGGGGATCGTCGCGGTCGTCTCGCCGATTCAGGACGGTGCTTCCAAGGTGCTCTCGCCGTTCCGCGACATCTCGGACTGGGTCTCGACGACGCTGCGCGCCAAGTCCGAGAACGCGCAGCTGCGCTCGACCAACGAGAGCCTCACCGCGCAGAACGCGATCTACAAGTACGAGCTGATCGAGTTCCCACAGTTGCGACGGGAGATCAAGCTCGACCAGTCGATCGGGGCCGCGAGCTATGGACAGGTGAGTGCTTCGGTCATCAGCCGCGACTCGAGTCTCTGGTACCAGCAGGTCGAGGTCAACGCCGGCTCCGGACGGGGGGTCCAGGTCGGCGACCCCGTGATCGCCGACGGCGCCCTCGTCGGCAAGATCTCCCAGGTCGGCGGGTCCTACGCCGAGGTCGTGCTGATCACTGACCACACGGTCGAGGTCGCTGCGCAGGCGGTTCCCAAGAGCCAGAGTGCGGTCGGCGGCGGGACCGGCATCCTCGAGCCGGCGATCGGCAACAACCTCGTGCTCGCCGACCTGCCCCACAACGCGACGATCCAGCCCGGAGACCTGGTGATGACAGCCGGGTTCAAGGATCCCGCCAACACCAGCAGGTCGGGCTCCCTGTATCCCGCCGCGATCCCGATCGGGCGGGTCGGCGCGTTCAACCAGAACGATCTGATCAACTCCGGTCAGGTCCCGGTGACGCCGCTCGCCTCGATCCGGCGCTTCACCTCCGTCCAGATCCTCACCAGGCCACAGGCCACGGGCGAGGAGGCCAGCACGCGGTGATCGAGATGTGGTCGGGCAAGCTCACTGCGCGCGTGGCGCTGCTCGTGATCGTTGCCGTCGTCGTGCAGGAGTCGGTCATCTCGCAGGTGTCGATCTTCGGCGTCAACGCTGACGTGACGCCGCTGGTGGTGATGTCGATCGGCTTGCTCACCGGGTCGCTGCCCGGGGCGATCGTCGGCTTCTTCACCGGGCTGCTGGTCGACACGCTGCTCGTGCAGACCCTCGGGATCACGTCGCTGCTTTACATCGCGATCGGATACTGGTGCGGCCGGATGCGTGAGCTGCGCGACCCGTCCCACGGCCTCGTGCCGCTCGTCGCCGGGGCGGCGACCACCGCGTTCGCCGGGATCGGGATGACGATCCTGCAGTTCCTGCTCGGCGTCGACTCGCCGGTGAGCTGGTTGCTGTTGCAGCAGATCTTCATCTCGGTGCTCGTCAACACGCTGATCGCGCTGCCGGTGTACGCGCTCGTGCGCAGAATCGTGACCCCCGCGCTGCCGGACGACCCGCGTCGGCGCCGTCGGCGCGCCTACACGACGGGTGGCCTGTCGCCGCTGTCGCAGCCCTCCCGCCGGCTCGCCGGTCAGATTCCCCGGGACGGTCAACAGTGAGTCTCTCCGAGCCACCCGAGGATCCCCGCACCCGCGCCAACCTCAACCCGGCGCTCGCACTGCGCGTGGGCATCGTCGGCTCGATGATCCTCGGGCTGTTCGCGATCGTCTTCTTCCGCCTGTGGTTCCTGCAGGTGCTGACCGGCACCCATTACGTGGAGGCCGCGGCCAAGAACACCACCCAGCGGGTCGCGATCGCGCCGGCGCGCGGCGAGGTCCTGTCGCGCAAGGGGACCGCCCTGGTCACGTCGACCACCCAGCTGGCCGCGGTGGTCGTGCCCGACGAGCTGCCGGTCAAGGTCAACCAGACCAACCTCCTCACCTCCTTCCCCAAGGACGACGCCGTCTACAACCGGCTCGCGCGACAGCTGCACAAATCCCACAGGCCAAAGCCATGCGTGGTCGCGGTGCCGCCGCCGAGCTGCAACACGACGACCGGCACGTGCCCGCATACGACGACCCGCGACCTGTCGCCGATCGCCTGCACGGTCGCCCAGTCGATCGCCCTCAACAGGTACGCCGATGTGACGATCGCCGAGCCGGTGGGCACCGACCTGGAGTACTACGTCGCCGAGCGGGCGAGCAGTTTCCGCGGCGTTCAGATCCAGCAAGCGACGACGAGCGGCTATCCGTTCAAGGACCTTGCCGCCCAGACGCTCGGCACGGTCGGCCGACTCTCGCAAACCGAGAAATCCGAGTCGAACTTCAAGGGCGCCAATCTGAACGCGATTGTCGGCCAGTCGGGACTCGAGTACCAGTACGACAAGTATCTGCGTGGCAGCTACGGCTATCTGAACATCAAGGTCAACGCGTTCGGGATCGCCGTCGGGCAGGGCCGCAAGAAGCAGCCCGTCTCGGGCGACAACCTGAAGACGACGCTCGATCTCCGGCTCCAGCAGGTCGGCGAGCAGGCGCTCGCGCACTCGATCGGCCTCAACAACGGGCTCGGTGGAGCGTTCGTGGCGATGGACCCCCAGAACGGGTCGATCTACGCGATGGGGTCGAACCCCTCGTTCGACCCCAAGATGTTCACCCAGCAGCTTTCGCAGCGGGAGGTCAACTATCTCAACTCACCGGCGGCGAACGCGCCTCTGTTCAACCGGGCGACCGAGTCAGCAGTACCGACCGGCTCGACGTTCAAGGTGATCACCTCGGTGGCCGGGCTGGAGAGTGGCCGGTGGTCGCCGGGGGAGAGCTTTGACGACACCGGACAGTTCTGCCCGGACGGCGTCGATATCCCGCCCTGCTTCAAGAATGCCGGCGGCGCCGCCTACGGCCCGGTCGACATGACCAAGGCGCTTCAGGTCTCCGATGACGTCTTCTACTACCACCTGGGGGCGCTGCTCAACGTCGACAGGCCGGCGGGCGGGCCGCTGCAGAGGTGGGCCAGGCGCTTCGGGATCGGTCAAGACCCGCACATCGACATTCCTGGTGCCTCCAACGGGCTGGACCCCACCCCAGCGTGGTTCAACCGGCTCGGCAAGCGTGAGATCGAGTGCGAGAACGCGACCGGCCCGTTCCGCTACACGAACGGCAAGCTCACCAGCTCCCGGAGGCTGAAGGGCTACCACCGCGCTCCGAAGCACCCGGCGTCCCAGGGCGGGTGTGGCCTCGGCACCCCGGGCGCCACGTGGACGATCGGCGACAACGTCAACTCAGCCGTCGGGCAGGGCGATGACGGAGTCTCGCCGCTGCAGCTCGCGATGGTCTATTCGGCGATCGAGAACGGCGGCACGATCGTGCACCCGCACCTCGGTCAGGCGATCCAGGCGCGTGACGGAACGGTGCTGCAGAAACTCTCGTTCCCGGCGTTGCGTCACCTGCACATCAACTCCGAGTATCTGAACACGATCCAGACCGGCCTGCACGAGGCGGCGCAGACGCCCGGCGGCACCTCGGATGACGTGATGGGCAACTTCCCCAAGCCGGTGTACGGCAAGACCGGCACCGCGCAGTACATCCCGACGAGCGGCCCCCGTAAGGGCGTGGAGACCGATTACGCCTGGTACTCCTGCTACGTCCCCTCGAGCGTCACCGGCAAGCCGATCGAGATCGTCGTCTGGGTCGAGGGCGGCGGATTCGGCGACGTTGCCTCCGCGCCGGTCGCCCGCCAGTTGCTCAACCAGTGGTTCCTGGGCAAGCCCGGCGGCTACAAAGCCGGCGTGTCGAACGACCAGTGAGCATCTCCGCCCTCACTCCGGCCGAGGAGACCGCGGCCCAGAACCGGCCGCGGGTGCCCCTGCTCGACCCCCTACTCCTGCTGGCGGCGCTCGGGCTGGTCGCCGCCTCGGCGCTCACGCTGCGCGGCGCGGCCGGGCGGTCGGTTGCCGAGCACCAACTGATCTACGCGGGAATCGGGCTCTTCCTCTGCCTCCTGGTCAGTCGTGTCGACTACACGCGGCTGCGCGAGTTCAAGTACGGCGCCTACGTGCTGATGATCGCGCTGAACCTGGTGGTCTACGGGATGCCCGCCCAGGCGGGGGCTCATCGCTGGATCCCCGTCCCGCTGGTCAACTTCCAGTCCTCGGAGTTCGGCAAGCTGCTGCTGGTGATCGCCCTGGCGGGCTTCATGGTCGACCGGGCGCGGCAGATGCACGAGCGGCGCACGACGGCGCGGATCATGCTGCTCGCGCTGGTGGGGGCGATCCTCGTCATCCCGCAGCCGGACCTCGGCACGGGCCTGGTCTACGTGGCGATCGGCTTTGCGGTGCTGTTCTTCGCCGGCACCTCGTTTCGGCAGATCGGAGGGCTCGTCGCGCTGTTCGCGGTGTCGATCACGATCGCGCTCGTCGTCGCGCCCGCGGTCGGTGTCCACGTGCTCAAGTGCTACCAGGTGCAGCGCATCACAGCCTTCCTGCATCCCAACTCGACCCGGTCGTGCCCGGGCGCCCCGGATCCCTCGTACCAGATCAAGCAGTCGCTCACCGCGCTCGGCGCCGGTCAAAAGACCGGTCAGGGGATCCACGCCACCCAGACCAAGGAGGGCTTCCTCCCGGTCAACACCTCCGATTTCGTGTTCGCCTCGCTGGGCGAGATCTACGGCTTCGTCGGCTGCGCGATCGTGCTCGGGCTCTACGCGCTGTTGATGTGGCGCGCCTTACGCATCGTCACGATCTCCAAGAACCTGTTCGGCTCGCTGATCGGGGCGGGAGTGCTCGCGATGTTCATGTTCCAGGTGTTCGTCAACGTCGGCGTCACGATCGGGATCGCCCCGATCACCGGCGTGCCATTGCCGCTCGTCAGCTACGGCGGATCCTCAGTGATCACAAGCTTTATCGGGATCGGTCTCCTGCAGTCGATCTACGTGCAGGGCCGTGCTGCGCTCGCGGCGAAGGGACGCACGCTACTTTCTTAGGAGCCGAGCGCCCGTTTCCCAGAGGCTGCTCGATGAGACTTTCAAAGGAATGACCAAAATTGAAGAAACAGGTGTTGGTCAGCGTCGACCGTGGCGAAACACGTGTGGCGCTGCTGGAGGCGACCGGAACCCCGTCGTCTCGAAAGACCACTGCCGGACAGGCGCCGCGGCGCCGTCGCGGCCCCAAGCCGGCTGACGACTACCGCGTCGCCGAGCTGTATCTCGAGCGCCGTGGTGCGCGCTCGATCGTCGGGAACATCTACAAGGGCCGCGTCGACAACGTGCTCGCCGGCCTGGAGGCTGCGTTCGTCGATATCGGGCTGGAGAAGAACGGCTTTCTCCATGTCGACGAGATCGTGCTGCCCGGTGTCGAGGCGCCCCGCCGCGGCCGCGGCCAGGGCAAGGATGGCCGCAACATCACCGACTTGCTCAAGCCCGGCCAGGAGATCGTCGTCCAGGTCGTCAAGGACCCGCTGAAGACGAAGGGCGCGCGGCTCTCGATGGACCTCACGATCGCCGGGCGCTACATGGTGTATGCCCCCTACGGCGAGGGAATCGGCGTGAGCCGCCGGCTCGACGACAAGGAGCGCGAGCGGCTGCGCAAGCAGGCCGCCAAGCTCGACCTCAGGGGCGGTGGCGCGATCATCCGCACCGCGGCCCAGGGCGCGCAGCGCGCGGATCTCGAGCGGGAGATGCTCTACCTGTTCAAGCTCGGCGAGGTGCTCGAAAAGCGCGTGGAGGAGTCCAACGCGCCGGCGCTCGTCTTCCAGGAGGCAGACCTCTCGGTCCGCGTGGTGCGAGACATCTTCTCGGCGGACTTCGAACGCGCTGTCGTCGACGACGAGAAGCAGCACCGGAGGCTCACCTCGTTCTTCAGCCGGACCGCGCCCGATCTCGTCGATCAGGTCGAGCTCTGGAAGGAGCCCGAGCCGCTGCTGCAGGCCTACGGCGTCGACGACGTGCTCGCCTCGACGCTCTCCCGCCGCGTCGACTTGCCGAGCGGCGGCTACCTGGTGATCGACTACGCCGAGGCGCTGACCGTCATCGACGTCAACTCGGGGTCGTTCATCGGGCGAGGCAAGAGTGCCCGCCTGGAGGACACGATCACCAAGACGAACCTCGAGGCCGCCGACGAGGTCGTGCGCCAGCTGCGCTTGCGCGACATCGGCGGCATCATCGTCATCGACTTCATCGACATGGCGCGCGCTCGCAATCGCGACGCGGTGCTCAAGACGCTGCGCAAGGCACTTGACGAGGACCGCACGAAGACGTTCGTGGTCGAGATCTCTCCGCTGGGCCTGGTCGAGATGACCCGGCAGAACGTCACCGAGGGCGTGCGGGAGATCATGACCCGGCCTTGCCCCACCTGCGACGGCGAAGGCGTGATCAAATCCGAGGAGACGATCGCGATCGAGTTCGAGCGGCGCATGCGCGACCTCGCCAAGGACGTCACAGCAGACGCGATCCTGCTCCAGATGAACCCACGCGTCTCGGCCGAGTTCACCGGCAACGACGCCCGCGTCCTGCGGGCGGTCGAGGAGGAGACCGGCAAGTGGTTCCACTTCGAGGGCTCAGAGGGACTGCCGCTCGACCACCTCGCGGTACTACTGGAGGGCGATCGGGAGGCCGTGCTCGACCGGGCATTGCCGTTCCGCGAGGGCGAGGAGGTCTACGTCGAGATCGTCGAGCCGCACATGTACACGGCGGGCGCCGGGGTGGCCAAGATCGACGGCTACATCATCTCGATCGCCGACGCGACGCGGTACGTCGGGGAGAAGCACCTGGTGCGGATCGAGGAGGTCGGGCGCACTGAGGCGGTCGCCACGCTCGTCGATGCGGGCGCCACCCGCCTCGCTCAGGCGAGCGACAACACCTCCGTCGATGACGAGGAGCCGGATGGCGATTCCGACGAGCTAGAATCCTCGCCTCGGCGCCGCGGCCGCAGAGGCGGACGGCGCCGTTCGAGCGCTCGGGCCGGATCGGCCACGGGCCCGGAGTGACCATGTACGCGATCATCAAAACAGGCGGCAAGCAGTACCGCGTGGAGCAGGGGCAGACTCTGCTCGTCGAGCGGCTGCACGCCGACGAGGGCGCAACCGTCGATCTGCGGCCGCTGCTGCTCGTCGACGGGGAGACGCTCACCGACGGCGACGCGCTTGCGTCCGCCACGGTGCAGGCGAAGATCGTCGCCCACGAGCGCGGTCCCAAGCTGCGGGTCGTCAAGTTCAAGCCCAAGCGCGGCTACAAGAACCGCAACGGCCATCGCCAGGAGCTGAGCCGGATCGAGATCACCTCGCTCGGCGGCAAGCCCGCGCGGTCGCGGTCGCGCCGCTCGACGGCCAAGACGCAGGAGGTGGAAAGTGGCGCATAAGAAGGGCCTCGGCTCCAGCCGCAACGGCCGTGACTCCAACGCCAAGCGCCTCGGCGTAAAGGTCTTCGCCGGTCAGACGGTGACCGGCGGCGAGATCATCGTCCGCCAGCGCGGCACCCGCTTTAAGCCCGGCGACGGCGTCGGCATCGGCAAGGACGACACGATCTTCGCCAAGTCGGCGGGGACGGTCCAGTTCCGGACCGGCCGCCGCGGCCGAGTCATCTCGGTCGCGCCCGACTCCGAGTAGCGCCCTCTTCGCGCGGCGCCCTCGCCGGGCGCTGCGCAAACCGCCGTGCGGGTTTGCTCTGTCGCGAACACGGCCCATATGCTCCCGCGGTCCAGATGACCACCTCGGGAAGGGAGCACGCATGCAGGGATTCAAGAAGTTCCTGATGCAGGGCAATGTGATCGTCGCCGCCGTCGGCCTGGTGATCGCGCTCGCGTTCAGCGGTCTCGTCACCTCGTTCACAACGAACATCATCACCCCGTTGGTCAACGCCATCGGCGGTGGCAAGAACGTCGGACTCGGGTTCCACGTCCATGGCCAGCTCGTGAACATCGGCGCCTTCATCTCCGGCATCATTTACTTCGCCATCTTCATGGCGGTCGTGTATTACGTGATCGTCGTGCCGTACCGCAACTCCGAGGCGCGGCGCGGGCGGACCGTGTTCGGTGACCCGGCGCCGACGAAGTCGTGCCCGGAGTGCCTGTCAGCCGATCTGCCGGTCGCCGCAACCCGCTGCCTGCATTGCGGCGTCCAGGTGCCGGCGGCCGCCTGAGCGGCGCGGACCGACACCCCGCCGACATCCGCCGTGCGGCGGCTTCAGCCGTCCTGCGCGGTAGGCCGCACCAGGATCTCGTTGACGTCCACGTGCGGGGGCTGCGAGACGGCATAGAGCACGGCGCGTGCGACGTCGTCGGCTTGCAGGCGACCCTCAGAGCGCTGCTTGTCGAAGAACGGCGTGTCGACCTGGCCGGGCGAGACCAGAGTGACGCGCACGCCGGTGCCGTTCAGCTCCTGGCGCGCGGCCTCGGCCATCGCACCCACCGCCCACTTGGTGACCGAGTACATCGATCCCGGCAGCACCCGGTGGCCGGCGACCGAGCCCGTGAGCACCAGATGACCCTGGCCCTGCTTCAGCACCGGCAGCGTGGCGCGGATCGTCAGACCCGCGCCGTAGACGTTGGTGAGGACCATGTCGCGCATCTGCTCCGGCTTGCCCGCCAGGAAGCTGCGTCCGCCGCCGAAGCCGGCGTTCGCAAACGCGACGTCGACCCTCCCGAACCGCTCAAGCGCCTGCGCGACCATCGCCTCCTGCTCGGCCCATTCGGTGACGTCACACCCGAGGGCGAGCGCGCGGTCGGGCCCCCCGAGGTCCGCGGCGAGCGATTCAAGCTTGTCGATGGAGCGGGCGGCGAGGACGACCCGGTAGCCGGTCTGGGCCGCTGCGCGGGCGGTGGCGGCGCCGATCCCCGAGGAGGCGCCGGTGATGAGGAAGACAGGATCGGACATAGGATCACTGATAGCTCATGCAGGACCGCGCACGCATCCATGTTCAAGCCGGCTCGGGCGGTGACGGCTGCCTGTCGTTCCGCCGCGAGGCTCACGTGCCCAAGGGCGGCCCGGATGGCGGCGATGGCGGCCGCGGCGGCGATGTGGTGCTCATCTGCTCGGACTCGCTGCGCGACCTCGAGACATTCAGGAGAAAAGCCCACTACAAGGCCCGGAAGGGCGGCAACGGCGAGGGCGCGCTCCGGCATGGGGCCGACGGCCCCAGGCTCGAGCTCACCGTGCCGCCGGGGACGGAGGTGCTCGTCGAGCGCGATGGGAGCACTCACGATCTGGTCGTCCCTGGGCAGCGCGCTGTGATCGCGCGCGGCGGGTCTCCGGGACGCGGCAACAAGCGCTTCGCCGGGCCGACCCACCAGACGCCGCGGTTCGCCGAGCGCGGACTGCCCGGAGAGGAATCGTGGCTGACGCTGCGGCTGAAGCTGCTGGCGGACGTCGGCCTGATCGGCCTGCCCAACGCCGGCAAGTCCTCGCTGCTGTCCCGGCTGACCCGCGCGCAGCCGAAGGTCGCGGGCTACCCGTTCACGACGCTCTCACCGGTCCTCGGCACGCTCCAGGCGCACGATCGCCAGCTCGTGATCGCCGACATTCCGGGGCTGATCGAGGGAGCGAGCGACGGTGCCGGGCTCGGCCACGAATTCCTCGCTCACGTCGAGCGCACCCGCCTGCTCGTCCACGTGCTCGACCTGGCGCCCCTCGACGGTTCCGATCCGTTCGAGAACCACGCGACGGTCGAGCGCGAGCTCGAGCGCCACGACCCGCGCCTGGCGGCGCTCCCGCGCATCCTCGCGCTCTCCAAGGCCGATCTCGTTTCCCCCGGCGACGCCGAGGCGGCCCGCGAGCTCTGGTCTGCAGAGCTCGGCGCCGAGGTGCCGGTGATGATCACCTCCTCGGCGACCCACGCCGGATTGCCGCAGCTCGCCGACGAGCTCATCCGGCGGGTGCCCGAGGCTGAGCCCGGTGCGGCGGCGCTCTCGGCAGCGGGTCCGGTCGAGCAGAACGAGCTCGTCGAGCACCGTGTGTTCCGGCCCACGCCGCCGCACCGCTACACGGTGCGGCGCGCCGCGGACGGGGTCTTTGCGGTCGACGGCGACGGGATCGAGCGGCTGCTTGCCCGATACGACCTTGACAACGAGGAGGCGCTCGCCCACCTGGAGCGGCGGCTGAAGGGGATCGGTGTGCTCCGCGCCCTGGAGGCGGAGGGATTTCAGGCCGGTGATGAGGTGCAGATCGCCGGGATCGCGTTCGACCTCGATCCCGAGGCATGACCGGGCGGGCGGCGTCCGATTCCGGTCCGATGAGCACGTTCGTGATCAAGCTCGGCTCCTCCATCGTCGCGCGTGACGACGGCGCGGTCCGAGACGAGGTGCTGGCGCGTATCTGCGACGAGGCGGCCGCGCTGCAGAACGCCGGGCATTCGGTGGTGATCGTCACCAGTGGAGCGATCGCCCGGGGGATGGGCGTGATGAACATGCTCCCCGCCCGCCCCCGGCCACGCGCGATCGACGAGCTGCAGGCGGCCAGCGCCGTCGGCCAGGGGAAGCTCTATCAGGTGTACGACGAGCTGCTGCGGGCCCGGGGCGTGCCCACCGCCCAGGTGCTGCTCACGTTCTTCGACATGAGCGCGCGCACCCACTACCTCAACGCGCGCCAGACGCTGCGCAAGCTGCTCGACTGGCGGGTGGTTCCGATCATCAACGAGAACGACACGACGACCACCGACGAGATCTCGTTCGGCAACAACGACTTCCTCGCCGCCCAGGTCGCGATCCTGCTCGCCGCCGACCGGCTGCTGCTGCTCACCGACTCCGCCGGGGTGTTCACCGCCGACCCCCGCCGGGACCCCGGCGCCGAGCGGGTGACGAGCGTGGAGGACTTCTCGGCGCTCGACGAGCTGCAGATCGGCCACGCGAGCTCTCCGCTCGGCACCGGCGGGATGCGCTCCAAGGTGGTGGCGGCCGAGATGGCGACCGCCGCCGGCGTGGGTACCGTCATCGCCTCGGGGCTCCAGGACGGCACGATCGGGCGCGTCGCCGCGGGGGAGGCGGAGACGGGCGCCGTCGGAACCTGGTTCCCGCCGCGACCGGGCCGGTACTCGAGCTTCAAGCTGTGGCTGAAGTACGCCAAGCCGGCGCGCGGCCGAGTTGACATCGACGCGGGCGCGGCCCGCGCGCTGCGAGACGGCGGGACCTCGCTGCTGCCGGTGGGGATCGTGCAGGTGACCGGCGAGTTCGACGCCGGCGACGCGGTCGAGATCACCAACGGCCCGATCCACGTCGGCAAGGGGATCTGCAACTACTCGGCCCAGGAGCTGCGCGGCGTGCGCGGGCTGAAGTCCGAGGGGGTGCGCACCCATCTGCCCGACGGCCCGGAGGAGGCCATCCACCGGGACTACTTCGTGCTCACCTGAGCGCGGATCGCTCGGCAGGCTCTACGCTTTCAGGCCATGGCCTCGGCCACCACATCGATCGCCGATACCTGCGCTGCCGCCCGCCGCGCGGCGCGGACGCTGGCGGCGCTCCCCTCGGCGGTCCGCGACGGCGCCCTCGAGGCGATCGCCGCCGCGATCGTCGAGAACGGCGACATGATCCTTGACGCGAACGCGCGTGACCTGGAGGCGGGCGCCGACAGCGGCCTGTCGGACGCGCTCATGGATCGGCTCGCGCTCGACGAGCGGCGGCTGGAGGAGATGGCCCGCGGCGTGTGCCAGATCGCCGCGCTGCCCGACCCGGTGGGCGAGGTCCTCGACGGACACGTGCTCCCCAACGGGCTGTGGATGCGGCGCGTCCGGGTGCCGCTCGGCGTGATCGCGGTCGTCTACGAGGCGCGCCCGAACGTCACGATCGACGCTGCCGCGCTGTGCCTGAAGTCGGGCAACGCGGTCGTCCTGCGCGGTTCGAGCGCGGCGCTGCACTCGAACGCGGCGCTCGCCGCGGTCGCGATCCGCGTCGCCACCGAGGCCGGGCTGCCCGCCGGGGCGCTCGCCTTCCTGTCGGGCGGCGAACGTGCCGAGCTCGCCGAGCTCGCCACGCAGACCGACTCGATCGATCTCATCATCCCGCGCGGCGGCGAGGGCCTGAAGGCCGCGCTGAAGGGCGTGGCCACCGTGCCGGTGATGTTCGCGGCCTCGGGCAACAACCATGTGTACGTTGACGCGGCGGCCGATCTCGAGATGGCCCGCGCGATCGTGCACAACGCCAAGCTGCAACGGCCCGGCGTGTGCAATGCCGCCGAGACGCTGCTCGTGCACGTGAGCGTCGCCGACCGTTTCCTCCCCGGCGTGCTCGCCGAGCTCGACGACGCCGGCGTGGTGCTTCACGGCGACGCGCGGGCGATCGCGGCCGCGCCCGAGGTGGAGATCGCGGAGGCGATCGCCGCGGACTGGGACACCGAGTACCTCGCGCTCGAGATGGCGGTCGCGGTCGTCGACTCCGTCGAGGAGGCGGTGGAGCACATCGGCGTGCACGGCAGCGGCCACTCGGAGGCGATCGTCACCGAGGACGCCGGCTCCGCGCGCGCCTTCCAGCTCGGCGTCGATGCGGCGTGCGTCTACGTCAACGCGTCGACGCGCTTCACCGACGGCGGTGAATTCGGCATGGGCGCGGAGATCGGCAACTCGACCCAGAAGCTGCACGCGCGCGGTCCGATCGGGGTGCGGGAGCTGTGCACGTTCAAGTATCTGATCGAGGGAAACGGGCAGATTCGCGGTTGAGCCGCACCGGAATCCTCGGGGGGACGTTCAACCCTCCACATATCGGACACCTGATCTGCGCCCAGGAGGCGATGGGCGAGCTGGCACTGGACCGGGTGCTCGTCGTGCCGGCACGGATCCCGCCGCACAAGCGGGTCGAGCATGAGCCGGGCGCTCAGCATCGCCTGGAGCTCTGCCGTCGGGCGGCCGCCGGGAACGCGCGCTTGGAGGTGAGCGAGCTCGAGCTGCGTCGTGAAGGCCCGTCCTACACGGTCGATACGCTGCAGGAGCTGCGCACGCATGCTCCCCAAGACGAGCTGGTGCTGATCCTCGGTGGCGACATCGCCGCCGGGCTGCCGGGCTGGCACATGCCGGAGCAGGTGCTGTCGCTGGCGACGGTGGCCGTCGCCAAGCGGCGGGGCACGTCACGAGGGAAGGTGGAGCGGGCGCTTGCGTCGCTTGCGGGCGGTGAACGGGCCGAATTCTTCGCGATGCCCAGAATCGGCATCTCGTCGACGATGCTGCGTCGCCGTGTCCAGGCCGGCCGGTCGATCCGATACCTGGTCACGGAACCGGTTCGCGAGTACATCGACGCTCACGGCCTCTACCGTGAGGAGTCCACAACCCACCAGGGAGAGCATGACCAACGCATCACGCACTGACATGGACGCCACTTCGACCGTCGACGGCGGCCTTGACCCCGAGAAGATCCTGCTCGAGGCCGCGGAGTTCGCCTCCGACCGCAAGGCGCTCGACATCGTCGCGCTCGACCTGCGCGGCATGGTCGGCTACGCCGACTACCTGCTCATCTGCAGCGGCCGCTCCGACCGTCAGGCGAAGGGGATCCACGACGCGATCCACGCCGGCCTGAAGGACCGCCACCGGCTGCTCCCACGGCGCGTGGAGGGTTTCACCGAGGGCCGCTGGATCCTGCTCGACTACCTCGACGTCGTCGTCCACGTGTTCACGCCCGAGACGCGCGAGCACTACCGCCTGGAGCAGCTGTGGGGCGAGGCGCCACACGTGGAGCTCGGAGAGCTCGTCGCCTGACCGACCCGCTTCCGGCGCCGGCGCGCCGCTACAGCGCCGACATGAGCTTCGGCGCAACCTCTTTCTTGCGGCTCATCACGCCCGGCAGGTCGATCGTCGAGTCGTCGGCATCCTTGCCGAACGCCCGGGCGACGGCCTGGATGTCCCCAGCGACGAGCATCTCGGTGCCCTTCGCGATCACGTCGGTGATCATCAACGCGTACAGCGCGAGATCCCGGGACTCGCGACTGGACGAGAGCGCCCGCAACAGCTCCTCACGCCGCTCGCCGAGCGCGTCGCCGACCACCTCGATCTGGGCGATGCAGATCTCCTGGTCGCCGCGGATCTGGTAGCGCTTGGCGTCGTGGTTGATGATCTCGTCAGGGGTGAGGTCAGAGACGTCCGCCGTCGACTCGAACATCTCGCGTCCGAGCTCACCGGCGTCGAGCGCGAGCACCCGCTCCAGGTATGAGACCACCGCGTGGTCGCGGCCGGTCGTCGTCGGCGAGTTGAGGATCACCGTGTCCGAGAGCACCGCGCCGAGCAGCATCAACGCCGCCGACCGGCTCGGCTCCATGCCGGCGTTGCGAAAGCGCTCCACGACCAGCGTGCTGGTCGAACCCACGGGGTCGAACGTGGCCGCCACCGGGATGCGGGTCTCGATCGAGCCGATGTGGTGGTGGTCGAGGATCTCCAGGATCTCGGCTTCGTCGATGCCGATCACCGACTGCGACTGCTCGGCGTGGTCGACCAGCACCACCCGGCGCCGCGGTGGATTCACCAGGTCCTCGCGGGTGACCAGGCCCACCGGCCGGTGGTTGGTGTCGACCGCGACCGCGGCGCCGTCGTGGCGCCATTTCAGCTGCTCGGCGATGTCGGCGAGCAGGAAGTCGGGTGGGACGATCAGCGGGTCGGACTCCATCAGCGCGCTGCAGGGCGCCGACAGCGTCACCATGCGGCCACAGACGTAGCTGTCCAGCGGCGAGGTGACGAGCGCGGTGCCGCGCCCCGCGGCGGCCTCCAGCGCGTCCTCGGTCACCTCCGCGCCGTTGGAGAGCACCACGAGCGCCGCGCCGAGCTCGATCACCCGCAACAGCGCGTCGGGCCGGTTGCCGACCACGACGATGTCGCCCTCGGAGATCCCGCTGTCGGTGTTCGGGTCCATCGCGTACACCCACACGCGGCCGGACAGCGTGCGATCCTCGCCGCACACCACGGTGCCCTCCAGCACGTCGACGACGACCGACATCCGCGTGGGTGCCTCTTCGAGGGTCGACGTGCGCTGCGAATCCCGGACGTAGCGGCGGGCGAGCGCACGCTCGGTCAGCACGCCCGCCAGCGCGCCGTTCTCGTCGACAACGGGCACGAGCTCAAGATCGGCGCGGGCGAGCGCCCGGCCCGCCTCGCGGACCGACTCGTCGACGCGCGCGACCGGGAAGTGCTCGATCATCACGTCGCGGGCGCGCAGCAGCACGTGGGGGAGGTGGCGCGGCTCGCTCGCTCCGCTGCGCTCCAGCAGCCAGCGGGTCTGGTTGTTGCACTCGCCCAGCCGGACCGGCACGTAGCGGTTGTTCGGATCGACACGGCTCTTGAGCTCCGCGTAGCCGATCGCCGCTGCGATCGAGTCGGCGTCGGGGTTGCGGTGACCGGTGACGTAGATCGAGGCCATGTCACGTTGATTATTGCGAGCCGGTCGGTATGACGAGGTCCGCTCGTCGGCTTGTCACATATCGCTCAAACTTCGGAAAAAGCGGCCGATCACGGGTGGCGTGACGGTGGAAATAACCCAACCCGACGATTGGAGAGACCGAGACGGGTCCTCGACCGGCCAACACGTCGGACGCGCGCGCGTCTTCGCCGACGCGCGTCTGGCGGGCATCATCGAAACCCAGCGCCAGATCGCCGCCCAGGGCGACGACCTCCAGGGGGTCATGCAGCTCGTGTCCGAGCGTGCGCAGATGATCGTGGGGGCGGACGGGGCGATCGTCAACCTGATCGAGGGCGACACCGTCCACACCCACGCGGCCAGCGGGATCGGCGTCGTGCTGCTCGGCAACATCCGCGCGATCTCGGCGTCGATCAGCCGAGTCGCGATCCGATCGGGGGTACCGGTGCTGATCGCCGATTGCCGCTCGGATCCGCGCATCGACCAGACGGCACGCGCTCGCGTCGGCGATGAGTCCCAGATCTGCGTTCCGCTCATGCGCGGACAGGATGTGATCGGCACCCTGAACGTGCTCTGCACCGACAGCATGCAGCCGCTGGACGAGCAGGACCGCGAGACGCTCGAGATGATGTCGGTCGTGCTCTCGGCCGCGGTCAGTCACGCTGCCGCCCTGGAGGCACGCGAAGCCGAGGCACGCGCCCTGGCGCGTCTGTCCGCCCTCTTCGCGGGAGCCGCGGTGGGCATCCTGTACCTCGACGCCGACGGGATCATCAAGGAGGTCAATCCCGCGTTGGAACAGCTCCTCGGCGTCGGCGTCCGCACGCTCGAGGGCCGTTCGTTCGCCGAGCATCTGCTCGCGGACGACGCGCAGCGCCTGCAGGCAGCGCTCGCCGCGCTCGGCAGCGATGCGCTCGACCTCGAGGTCCGCTGCCTTTCCCAGAACGGACTTCTGCGCTGGTGTCATCTGCGTGCGGTGCCCGACCGCGACCGCGAGGCCGGCCTGCGCGGTGTGGTCGCGATGATCGAGGACATCACGGCGCAGAAACACGCCGAGGAGGAGCTCGTGCGCCAGGCGGAGCTCAATCAGCACATGGCGCTCCACGATCCGCTCACCGGTCTGCCGAATCGGGTGCTGTTCAGCGAACGCATCGAGCAGGCAATTCGTCATGCCCGGCGCAACGGCGATCAACTCGCCGTCCTGCTCATGGATCTTGATCGCTTCAAGGAGGTCAACGACTCGCTCGGTCATCCAGCGGGCGACGAGCTGCTCATCGCGGTGGCCGAGCGGGTCCGCGGTGCGATCCGCGATTCGGACACGCTCGCGCGCCTCGGCGGCGACGAATTCGGCCTGCTCCTGCCCGAGCTGCACTCCCCGGCGGATATCGAGCCCGTGCTCGCTCGGATTCGCAGCGCACTCGAGCAACCCATCACCGTCCATACCCTGCCGCTCGCCGTCGAGGCGTCGATCGGTGTCGCCGTCTGGCCTGCCCACGGCGAGAACGCCCAGGTACTGATTCAGCACGCTGACGTCGCGATGTACGAGGCCAAGCGAGAGAGCTCCGGCGCGCGCTTCTATGACCCCGACAGTCACGAGTACGACATCGGCCGCCTCACCCTGGTGGGCGAGCTGCGCCGGGCAATGGAGCGCTCAGAGCTCGTCCTGCATTACCAGCCCAAGGCAGTCCTGGCCAATTGCGAGGTGCGCTCGGTTGAGGCTCTGGTGCGCTGGCAACATCCTGAGCGAGGGCTGATCTACCCGGATGCGTTCATCCCGATCGCGCAGGAGACGAGCCTCATCGGCCCGCTGACCTTGCATGTTCTGAATCTCGCGCTGCGCCAGGCGCGCAGTTGGCAAGAGATCGGTCTCGAGCTCGCGGTCGCGGTCAACCTCTCAGTGCGCAACCTGCTCGACCGGGATTTTCCCCGCCGGCTGGAGGCGATACTCGAGCGCTGTGAGGTCGAGTCGAGACTGCTTGAGCTGGAGGTGACCGAGTCGGCGATGCTCGCCAATCCAAAGCGAGCAAAGCTCGTGCTCGGCGAGCTCTCGGCGCTCGGTGTACGGCTGTCCATCGACGACTTCGGAACCGGATACTCCTCTCTGTCCTACCTGCGCGAGCTTCCGATCGACGAGATCAAGATCGACCGATCGTTCGTGATGAGGATGGAGGAGGAGGGCGCAGACGTCGCGATCGTCCGTTCGACGATCGATCTCGGACGCAACCTCGGTCTCGACGTCGTCGCGGAGGGAGTTGAGACCCAGGAGATCTGGGACCACCTGCTGGAACTCGGCTGTCAGACCGCCCAGGGGTACTTTCTCAGCCGACCCGTGGAGCCTGACAAGCTCACAGCGTGGATGCGAGCGCGAAGCGCAGCGCCCACATCTGGCCCCGGCGTGTAGGCTGGCCGCCCGGGCACGCGGCCTCCGAGGCACCGGACGCCTGGTACGACCCCGTCACGAGGAGCGAGCGATGCCGACAGCGCCGACGATTCTGCCGACCTCGATCACCGAGGGGACCGCGCCGGGGGTGAACTACCGGCTGGAGGGGGAGCTGGTCCCCGTCCTGCACATGGCGCTCGACGGCCGGATCCCCGTCTACTTCGAGCACCACGTCCTGCTGTGGAAGTACCCGCAGATGGAGATCGGCCTGCACCCGCTGAAGAAGGGGTTGAAGCGGCGCGTGTTCGGCGGCATGCCGCTGCTGCTGATCGAGGCGCAGTCCGCGGGGGAGATCGCCTTCAGCCGCGACGCGCCGGGCCACATCGCCGCGCTGCACCTGAATTCCGGGGACGGGATCGTGGTGCGCGAGCACCAGTTCCTCGCCGCGACGGGCAACGTCCAGTACGACTACAGCCGCATCAAGGGCTTCGCCAACATGCTCTACGGCGGTGGCTTCTTTGTCGATCAGTTCTACGCGGCCGACCATGAGGGGGTCGTCTGGGTGCACGGCTACGGCAACGTCTTCGAGAAGGTGCTTGAGCCGGGCGAGTCGATCGACATCGAGCCGGGCGGCTGGGTCTACCGCGACCACTCCGTGCAGATGTCCCAGGAGGTCTACGGGTTCAAGACCGGCTTTCTCAGTGGCGGCGGTGGCAACCTCGTCTTCAACCGCTTCATCGGCCCGGGCCGCGTCGGGCTTCAGAGCGCCTACTACCACCCGCCGGTGGTGGAGGGAGCGGGGGGCAAGTCCCAACAGGGCGGTGACGCGCTCGGCAGCATGATCGGCGGGCTGCTCGGCAATTGAGCGCGAGGCACCGATGGCGTTCACGACTGGATATCTCGCCGAGCACCCGCTGCCGTCGGGGATCACCGGGGCGCTCGGCCTCGGCGGCTACCAGCTGCTCGCGGACATCGGCGGGGTCGGTGCCGGCCGACTGGGACCGCAGGCATTCCTGCTGATCGCACCCGACCCGGATCCCGGACTCCCCGACGCGGGGACCCAGATCGCGCTCCATCACACCCGCGCCGCCGACGGGGACGTCGCCGGATACGTGTCGCTCGCCGCGGAGCTCGGCTACCGGCGCCTGTCCGGCTACCGGATGGCGCTCGAGCGCCACGGCCTGCGCTCCAAGGCTCGCCTCGTCGATCCTGGGACGGGGGGGATCGTCGCCGTGATCGAGGATCGCCATCCGCGCGGCGGTCTGTTCTCCCGCGGTTCGGACCAGGGGGCGAGCGGCCTCGCGGCGCGACTACGCGCGCTGCCCGCCGCCGGTTCCCCGCCCGACCTGGCCAACCCCGAGCTGATGCGCGGCGTGCTCCTGGCGCTGGCGCTGCGCGACGACAGGCTCGGCGGTGCCGAGGCGGCCGAGCTGGCCGATCGCGCGCTCACGCTGATGACCGGCGACGGCGGCGGAGGGCGGGCCCTGGATCCGCCGGCGGCGCTGGAGGCGGCCCGCACGCAGGGCTGACGACCGCCGGGCTCACAGCTCGTGGCGGTGCTCGACTCCTCGCTTCTGCATCGCTCGGTAGACGTAGGTCTCGACCGTCCGCACCGAGAGGATGAGCTCGTCGGCGATCTGCTGGTTGGTCCGGCCTCGCGCGGCAAGCGCGGCGATCTGCGCCTCGCGCGGGGTGAGCTCGGTCGCGGAGGCGTTGAGGCCATCGATCGCCGGCGGATCGGTTCCCTGGTCCGCCGGGTGCAGCTTACGTGCCCGCGCGGCCGACCGGCGCGCTGAGTCCATCCGTCCCTCGGCGACGAACAGGCGGGCCCCGTCGGCGGCGGCCTCCATCGCGTAGGCGTTCGCCCCGATTGCGGCGAACGCGTCGGTCACCGCCTCGAGCGCCCGTCCGTCACGCTGTGCCAGCGCGCGCGCATGATCGGCGTACACGGCGGCCAGGCGGGCGTCGCAGCGCGCCGCGCGCTGCTCGAGCTCAGCTGCGACCGTCGAAGGGCTCGCTCCGGAGCGCAGTGCTTCGTACGTGAGCCGGGCGCCCAGGAGCGGCTGCTCGGTCGCGGCTGCGGCGCTCAGGAACGCCTTTGCGCCCGCGGCGGGGCCGAGGGCGCGCGCCGCCCACCCCTCCGCTCGCGCCAGGTACCCGACCTGCGTCGGCAGCGGCTCGGCGTCGCCCAGACGGGCGTGGAGCTCGGCCATGAGCTCACGGGCCCGCCCCGGGTTGCCGGTGAGGCTCGCGATCCCCACCTGGAGTGCGACCAGGCTGAACGCCGTCCCGAACGCGTCCTGGATCGCGAAGTGGCCGTCGGCCTCGCCCACCCATCGCTCGGCCTCGCGGTACCGGCTCTGAGCCGTCGCCAGCACCGCCAGCGCGAAGGCCGCCAGGCCGGCGGCCTGGTGGTCGCCGCCGCGCACGCCGTCGCGCAGGACCTCGTCGAGGTAGCGCGTGAGGTCGGCCCAGTCCTGCCCGGCCTCGAGCTCGATCAGCACCATCAGCCCCAGCGCGTAGCGATCGAGGTTGGCGGCCAGCGGGGCCCGGGGTCGGATCGCGACCGCGCGGGCGTGGGCCTCGACCACATGGCCGACCGCCATCGCCCGGAAGATCGCTGACATCTCCGCCTCGCTGACCACGTGCCGGCCGGCGCCCGCGTGCCCCCGGTCGTCGTCTCCGTGGACATGATCCTCGGGCTCGACGGCGAAACCGGAGAGCACGAGCCGCCACGAGTCGAGCTCGTGTCCCCAGTCGGGCTCCGGCGACCACGCCTCCGCCCGCGCGAGCAGCGCTCGCGCCTCCTGGACCCGGCTCAGGCCCCAGTAGAGGACGTGAACCCGCTGCGCGAGATACGCGAGCGCCTCGGGAGCGCCGGGGGCCAGCGCCTCCACATCGGCGAGCACCTGCTCGGCGTCTGCGTCGCGGCCCGCGCCCGACAGGGCGCGGGCGAGCAGGATCGCCGCCGGCAACCCCAGGTCGGAGTCGATCGCGGTGCGGGCGAGCTGAGCCGCCAGCTCGAAGTCGCCGCTGGCGACTGCGGCGCCCGCCCCATCGAGCAGAAGCTCACCGGGGACCTCGGAGCCGGCCGCCAGGCGCCAGCGAGCGATCAGCAACGCGTCCTCGGGGGTGCGCGGCGACCGCGCCGCGACGGCCTCGGCCAGGCGGAGCTGGAGCGCTCGCGCGCGGAGCATCGGCAGCTCAGCGCGGAGCACGTCGCCGTAGAGCGGCTGAGCGAGCCGCACCACGGAGTCCTGGCGGCCGGGTTCGATCGCGATCATCCCCCGCCGCTCGAGCTCCTCCAGGAGCTCGAACCCGATCAGCTCGCCGGCCTCGCCAAGCCGCAGCGGGTCGCCGAGCGCCAGGAGCTCCAGCGCGGAGCGCTCCTCGTCGCTCAGTGAGCCCATCCGCCGGGTGACGATCGTCACCAGCGATGGGCTGACCGCCCGGCGGTGCAGTCGCCACATCCCGCGATCGACGGTGAGCCGCCCCTCCTCGATCGCCCCGAGCACGAGCTCACGTGCGAACAGCGGGCTGCCGGCGCTCGAGTCGGCGGCGCGCCTGAGCACTGATTGCTCGACCGCACCCCCGAGTGCCCGCTGGACCAGCGACTCGATCGCCTCGTCGCTGAGTGGCGCCAGCTCGATGCGGAGCGCGCCGGCGTCCCGCCAGAGCGAATCGATCGCGTCCGGCGCGGCCGCGTCCCTGCGGACGGTGGCGATGACGAACACCGAGGCGGCGGTCACGAGGTGGAGGACGAGCGTTGCCGAGGCAGGGTCGAGCAGATGGGCGTCGTCGACGCCGAGGCAGACCGCGCGTCCGGCGGCGCGCTCCCGCAGGCGCTCGGTGCTGCGGCGGATCAGCTCGAGCGGCTGGTCGGAGCGAACGTCGTCAGGGATCAGGGCGGCGAACGCGCCGAGCGGGATCGCCGCGGAGCTCGTCGTCCCCTGGACCCAATAGATGAGGTCGCCCTGTTGCTCGGCTGCCGCGCAGGCCTCACGCGCGAGCCGTGAGCGGCCGACACCCGGGGCGCCGCTGATGAGGACCCCGGCGCAGCGGGGGTCCGCATGCGCCGCCTCGATCTGACGCAGTTCGGCGTCACGGCCGGTGAGCGGCCAGATGTCCCCCGGGTGGGCGGGCGCTGAGGTCTGAGGCGCCACGGCGGCAGTGTACGCCCGGGCGGCGGGCTGCCGGGTCGTGGTGGCGGGCGACGTCGTAGTACGGGGACGCAGGTGTCGTAGCCGGATACGGACGTCGTGGACGGCTCCCGCTGAGACCGTGTGCATCACACCACGGCGCCGCACTCAACGCGCCGAAACGACACCTCAAAGGAGCCATCATGACCTCACGTAACACCATCCTCCACCGTTCCCGGACCGCCCGTCGCGGACTGGGCCTCGGCGCCGTCGCGCTGCTCGCCTCCGCGGGCGTGGCTGCGGCCGCCCCGGCGACCGCGCCGATCTCCGGCGCCGCCGTCACCAAGGGCGCGACGATGGCCGTCTCCAACGGTCGCCCGCTGGCAGGCCATCGGATCACGATCAGCGGCGACGCGCCGCTCGACGCCCGCGCCGGCTCGTGGATCACGCTCGAGTCGCCCGCGTTCGCCTCCTCGCTGCGCGCAAACCACATGCCCGCGGTCCGCACCCAGGTGAACGCCCAGGGCACCTACACGGCGACCGCCACGGTCGCGCGCACGGCGGAGCCGAACACGATGTACACGGTGTCCGGCAGCTACGACGGGGCGCTGTTCCCGGTGGCCGCGCCGGTCTACGTCCGCTCGTCGCAGATGGGCGCCTCGATCCGGCTGCCGCAGGGCAAGGCCGCTCCCGGATCGACGATCACGATCACGGGCAACGCTCCGCTCGACGCGCGTGCCGGCAAGTGGATCACCCTGGTCTCGCCCGCGTTCGACTCCTCGACTCGCATCGATGGCGTCCCGGCCGTGCGGAGCCAGGTCTCGGCTCAGGGCACCTACTCGGTCCAGGCCAAGATCAAGCCGGGCATCGTCTCCTACAACGCGGCGCCGGTCACCGGCAGCTTCCAGGGACAGGGATTCGCCAAGCAGGCGACGCTCCAGATCGACGCGGGCCTCAACGGCACCGTCCACGTGATCTACCACAACGCCCGCGGGACCGCGGCCCCCGGCACCAAGGTGATCCTGGTCGGCGACGGTCCGAGCTCCGCCCCGGGCGGCATTCGCTCCGGCGACCAGCTCACGTTCACCTCGACGGCGTTCGCCGGCGGCATGGTCAACGTCGAGCTGAACGCCCAGGGCACCTACCAGGTCAACGCGACGATCGCGCGCAACATCAAGCCCGGCACCTACTCGGTCACCGGGAGCTACCGGGGTATGCCGTTCCGGACCGGCGACACGGTCAAGGTGGTCGGCTGATCCGCGACTGCTCATCCAACGCGACGCACCCCTCGTGGCCGGGCACAGACGCCCGGCCACCGGTGCGTTTCGGGCGCCCGGTCCGACGTCTATCCGGGGATCGCGGCACGGTCCGTCCTCAGGCGTCGCCGGGGTGTGCGGCTGGTCCAGGTGGCTGGGGCGCCAGGCAACCCGATAGTGATCGACGCCGGGCGGGACGATCTGGTCGATCCGGTCGAGAGTGGCGTCGTCGAGCGCCAACCCGCCTCCGGCCAGGGCCGCTCGGAGCTGGTCGAGGGTCCGCGGTCCGATGATCACGGAGGTGACCGCGGGATGGGCGAGCGGGAACGCGAGGGCCAGCGCGGGCACTCCCGACCCGTCCGATCGGCGCGGCGTGCTCCTGAACCTCACCGCCGCCGGCCAGACAAAGCTCGACGACTACATCGAACTCGGATCGGCTCGAGAGCGTGCGCTGCTGTCCGGCTTGAGCGCGGAGGACAAACGCCAACTCAACCGACTGCTGGACCGGTTGCTCGCCTCACTGCACTCCGACCTCGGCGGGTGAGCTCGCGGGAAGCATCCGGATCTTCGGCCGCCCGTGGCGGGTGAGGACCACCTCCTCGCCGGAGGCGATCCGGTCCATCCACGAGCCGAGCGCGTCACGAAAGGCATTGACGCCGATCGTGACGGGCTCGGGTGATGGAGTGGAGCTGAGGGGGCTCGAACCCCTGACCTCCGCCATGCCATGGCGGCGCTCTCCCAGCTGAGCTACAGCCCCGTCGAAGGCGAATTCATCCGCGAGGTTAGTACAAGACCGCCGTCCGTTGCGCGCGGGGAAGAGACGCAGATCCAGGAGGTGCTTGCCGGCGACGACCTGCGCCTCGGCGATCGCCTCGTTCAAGTTCGAATCGAGCACGAACACATGTTCGCATCGATTCCGGACGGAACCGCCGTTCCGCCCGCTCTTCGATCGAACGTCCAGAAACTGGCCAGACCCGCGCACCAGGTTTAACTCGCGCACGAAGTGGCCGATAGCTCGGGCATGTCCCACAACGAGCGAGTCCAGAACCGCGAGGGGAGCGTTCACACCCGTTCCGACGCAGAGACCGGGCGGCGCCGCGAGGACCGCTGGCTCGAGCGCTGGATCAGCTCGACGGAGGACCTGGCGCGGCTGCAGTACTCCCACCGGATGCTCGACGCCGTGATCGACGAGATCGACGGCCGCATGATCCGCGTCGGCGAGCAGTGGCTGGCCGATTACGCCTCCTGCAACTACCTCGGACTTGATCTCGATCCGGAGATCATCGCCGCCGTCCCCGAGTACCTCGCGCGCTGGGGCACGCATCCGAGCTGGTCGCGCCTGCTGGGCAGCCCGGTGCTCTACGAGCAGATCGAGACCCAGCTCACGGAGCTGCTCGGCGCCGAGGACACGCTCGTCCTGCCGACCATCACCCACATCCACATGTCGGTCATCCCGGTGCTGGCCGGCGGCGGGACCGTGTTCCTGGATCGCCGCGCGCACAAGACGATCTACGACGGCTGTCAGACCGCGCGGGCCCGCGGCGCCGAGATCGTGCGCTTCGCCGGCGGCCTCGACGAGCTCGAGCAGCTGCTTCGTTCCAGCGAGTGGCGCCGACCCGGCCTGATCTGCATCGACGGCGTCAACTCGATGACCGGCAACCTCCCGGAGCTGGCCGAGTACGCCGCGCTCGCCCGCGAGTACGACGCGCTGCTCTACGTCGACGACGCCCACGGGTTCGGCGTCATCGGCGAGCGCTCGCCGCTCGAGCCCTGCCACTACGGAGTCCGCGGCAACTCGGTCGTACGCCACCTCGGTGAGACCTACGACAACCTGATCCTGGTCGGCGGCTTCTCGAAGGCCTACTCCTCGCTGCTGGCGTTCATCGCCTGCCCGACCGCGATCAAGCAGATGCTGAAGACCGCCGCGCCGCCGTATCTCTACTCCGGCCCGTCGCCGGTCGCCTCGCTGGCGACCGTGCTGGAGGGGCTGCGCGTCAACGCCGAGCGCGGCGACGCGCTGCGCGCCGAGCTGGCACGGCTGACCGGGCGGGTGCTCGACCGCGTCCACGAGCTGGGGATCACGACCCCCAATCAGTCGGGCCTGCCGATCATCGAGATCCCGGTCGCCGACGCCGCCCGGATCGACGACGTCGGGAACCTGCTGTTCGACCGCGGGATCTACGTGACGATGGCGGTCTACCCGCTCGTCCCCCGCAACGAGGTCGGTTTCCGCCTCCAGCTCACCTCCGCCAACACCGACGAGCAGGTCGACCATCTGTGCGACGTGCTCGGCGAGGTCGCGACCGAGTTCCAGCTTTCGGCCACCGACGACGCAGCGCCGCGCGCATGAATCGCACCGGCTGGACAGTCTCGTCCCGTATCCGCACGCACGCGTGGTGGGCGTACCTCGCGGTGTGCACGCTGCTGATCGGCGCCTACGTGCTCGTCCCGCCGCTGAAGGGCCAGCCGGTGCTGATGAACGGGCTCGGCTTCTCGGGCGTGATCGCCGTGCTCGCCGGCATACGGATCTACCGTCCCCGGGCCCGCGCCGCGTGGCTCTGCTTCGCCGTCGGCCTCTCGCTGCAGCTGGCCGGCGACGCCTACACCTACAGCATCCGCGAGCTCGCGCACGTGAACGTGCCGTTCCCGTCGGTCGGCGACGCGATGTACCTGCTGGTCTATCCACTGCTGATGTGCGGCCTGCTGCTGCTCGTGCGCAGCCGCAACCGCGGCGCTGACGGGCCGGGGCTGATCGACTCGCTGATCATCTCGCTCGGGCTGGGGCTGATCCTCGCCACCCAGCTGCTCACCCCCTACCTGCACGACCACTCGCTGCCGCTGGTGCCCAAGCTGGTCTCGATCGCCTACCCGGTCGGAGACATCATGCTGCTCGGCGCCGCGATCAGGCTTGCGGTCGACACCGGCAGGCGCCGCCCGTCCTTCTACCTGGTGATCGCCTCGATCGTCACCCTGCTGATCACCGACTACATCTACGGCGTCCTCACATTCCACAACGCCTATCACCACCAGTACTGGCTCGATTCAGGCTGGATCCTGCTCTACGTGTTCTGGGGCGCGGGCGCGCTGCATCCGTCGATGGGCAGCCTCTCTGACGCGGGCATCGAGCGCGCCCCTCGCCTCGGCGCCGGGCGGTTGGCGATGCTCGCCACCGCGACGCTGATCGCGCCGGTGCTCGAGTACATCAACGCCCGGTCCCGGCACGATCCGGACCTGGTGTTCGTCATCGCCTCGTCGATGGTGCTGTTCTCCCTCGTCGTCGGCCGCATGGCCGGGCTCGTCCGCCAGCGCGAGCGCGCCGCGACGCGCGAGCGCTCGCTCAATGCGACCGGTGAGCGGCTGGTCGCCGCGACCTCGCTCGCCGAGATCGCCGCGGCAGGGCTGGCGGCCGTGCAGGCGCTCGCCGGTGAAGAGGCCCGGGCATTCGTATGCCGCCTTTACGGCCCCGAGTCACAGGTCGCCCGCCTGGACGAGAGCGGTGAGCTGGTCGCGTGGGGTGCACCGGTCGAGTTGGCCGGCTTCCTCGCGCAGGCGGCCACGGGCCAGCCGGAGGCTCTGCCCGCGGACGTCGCGGAGCAGCTGCTCGTCCACACCGGGGACGACGTCATCGTCGTGCTCGGCACCCAGAGCGACGGGCAGGGTTGGCTCATGGTCACCGGCACGCAGGCGCCGGACGTCGAGTCCCGATCCAGCCTCGCCGTCCTCGCCCACCAGATCCAACTCGCGGTCGAGCGCACCCAGCTCTCCGAGAAGGCCCACCGCGCGGCCTCCGAGCAGCGGTTGAGCTCGCTGGTCCGCCACTCCTCGGACCTGATCACGGTCATCGACGAGTCCTCCACGATCATCTACCAGAGCCCGTCGATCGAGGCCGTCCTCGGCTACAGCGCCGAGGAGGTGACGGGTCGGCCGTTCTCCCGGCTCCTGCACCCCTCCGAGCAGGGGCGGCTGCCGATCTGCCTCGCCGACGGCTCGTGGTCGACGGCTGCGGGCGAGCCGATGGAGTGCGTGCTGGCGGCGCCGGACGGCAGCCCGCGAAACTTCGAGGTCCTGCTCAACGATCTGCGCGGCGACGAGCATGTGCGCGGCATCGTGCTCAACGGGCGCGACGTCTCCGAGCGCAAGGCGTTCGAGGAGCAGCTCACCCACCAGGCGTTCCACGACTCGATCACGCACCTGGCCAACCGCGCGCTGTTCAACGAGCGAGTGCGCCACGCGGTTGCCCGCGCGCGCCGCGAGCCGATGGGCCTGGCCGCGATCTTCGTCGATCTCGACGACTTCAAGACGATCAACGACAGCCTCGGCCACGCGGCCGGCGACGAGGTGCTGCTTGAGGTCGCCAAGCGGATCACCCTCTCGGTCCGCTCGGGCGACACGCCGGCGCGCTTCGGCGGCGACGAGTTCGCGATCCTGCTGGAGGACGTCGACGATGTGCAGGCGGCCGCCGACACCGCACAGCGGATCCTCGAGAGCCTGTCCGCGCCGCTGGAGATCGCTCACAAGACGCTGTCGATCCGCGCGAGCGTGGGGATCTCGATCGCCGAGGCGGGCGTGGCGATCGACGCCGACGAGCTGATCCGCAACGCCGACTCCGCGATGTACATCGCCAAGAGCGACGGCAAGGGCGGCTACCGCGTGTTCGAGCCCGCGATGCACCAGCGGATGCTCTCGCGCCTGGAGCTGCGCGCCGACCTCGAGCGCGCGCTGGAGAAGGAAGAGCTCGAGCTGTTCTACCAGCCGCTGGTTCGTCTGCAGGACGGAGCCGTGACCGGCGTCGAGGCGCTGCTGCGCTGGCGCCACCCCGAGCGCGGTCTGATCCCGCCCGACGATTTCATCCCGTTCGCCGAGGAGACCGGCCTGATCGTCCCCATCGGTCGCTGGGTGCTGAACGAGGGCTGTCGCCAGGCCAAGGCGCTGCGCGCCGAGCTCGGCGGCGACGTGCTGCCCTCGATCGGGATCAACCTGTCGGTCAAGCAGCTGTTCGACGACGACATCGTCGCGGACGTCATCGCCGCGCTCGAGGCCGCGCAGCTGGAGCCGAGCGCCCTCACGCTGGAAATCACCGAGACGGTCATGATGACCGACACCGCGCTCGCCACCGCGCGACTGGGCGAGCTGCACGCGCTGGGCGTGCGCCTGGCGATGGACGACTTCGGCACCGGGTACTCGTCGCTGTCGACGCTCAGCCAGTTCCCGCTCGACATTCTCAAGATGGACCGCTCGCTGCTCGCCGCGGGCGCCGCCCCGATCACGACCGGGCTCGCCTCCGCCGTCCTCGGCCTGGGCGACACGTTCGCGCTCGAGGTGGTCGCCGAGGGCATCGAGTACCCCGAGCAGTCGACGACGCTGCGCGACCTCGGATGCGAGACCGGCCAGGGGTTCTTCTTCGCCCGGCCGATGCCGCCGGCGGCGCTGTACGAGTTCCTCTCCACCCGTCCCGAGGAGCGGGGATCGGAGAGCGCGCCGGCGACGTCCCCGGCGCCGTGAACCACTCCTACGAGGGGCTCGACCGCCCCGGTGGGTTCGCTCGCGGCGGGCTGCTCGCCCCGCTGGCGCGGCGTGACTACCGGCGGCTGCTGTCGGGCCTCTCGGTGTCGCTGCTCGGCGACGGTGTCTTTCTGGTTGCGCTCGCCTGGCAGGTCTACACGCTGAAGGGCGCCCCGTCGGCACTTGGTGCGGTCGGGATCGCGATGACCGTTCCGACGATCGCCTGCCTGCTCCTCGGCGGTGCGCTCTCCGATCGGTATGACCGTCGGCGGGTGATGATCTGCGCCGACGCGGTCCGCGCGCTGGCCACCGCGACGCTGGCGACGCTGGCGCTCTGCGGCACCCTGACGTTCGGGGAGCTGCTCGGGCTGGCGGTCGTGCAGGGAGCATCGAGCGCCTTCTTCGACCCCGCAAGCGACGCGATCGTCCCCGAGCTGCTCGAGGGCGAGCTCCTCGCGCAGGCCAACGCGCTCGATCAGCTGGTGCGTCCGCTCGCACTGCGGCTGGTCGGCCCCGCGCTCGGCGGCCTCGTCGTCGCGCTGCTCGGCAGCGGCGGAGCGTTCGCCTTCGACGCCGCATCCTTCGCCCTCTCAGGCATCGCCGTGGGCACGCTCGCACCCGGGCGGCGGCGCGCCGAAGCAGCACGCCAGGCAGGCGCGCTCGGGTCCGAGATCGCCGACGGCCTTCGCTACGTCTCCGGGGAGCCGTGGCTGTGGGTGACCCTTGCCGGCGCCGCGATCGCATATCTGCTGTTCATGGGACCGGTTGAGGTCCTGCTGCCGTACGTCGTCAAGGAGCAGATGCACCAGGACGCCGGGAGCCTCGGTCTCGTGTACGCGGCCGGAGGCGCCGGCTCACTCGTGTGCGCGCTGGCGATCGGCGGCCGTGGCCTGCCGCGCCGCCCGGTTCGCTTCATCTACGTCACCTGGACGATCGCCACGCTCGCGGTGGCCGGGTATGGGGTCGCGCGCTCGGACTGGGGCCTGGCGCTGGCGAGCATCGCCTTCAACGCGCTGGAGACGGCGGGGACGATCGCGTGGATCACTCTCAAGCAACGGCTCGTGCCCGCGCGGCTGCTCGGACGCGTCTCAAGCCTCGATTGGCTGATCTCGATCGGCCTGCTCCCGCTCTCCTATGGCCTCACCGGCCCGGTGAGCGCTGCGCTCGGCGTCCGCACCACCCTCGTCGGCGCGGGCGTGCTCGGAGCGATCGTCACCGTCGTCGGGCTGCTCGTCCCCGGTGTGCAGGACCCCGACGGCGGGCTGCCCGCCCCGGCACGCGCGCGGGCGTTCCCGTCGCTCTCGGGCGCCGACTGACGAACGCCTCGGCGTACCGCGGCGCGGGCGCTCGCGACGCCCCCGGTAACCTCGCGACGCATATGAGCGAGCGTCGTTACGAGCCGTCGGAGATCGAGCCCCGCTGGCAGGCGGTGTGGGAGTCCGAGCGGACCTGGGAGGTCCCGAACCTGTCGGCCGCGGAGGCGGACGGCGCCCCACCGAAGTCGTATGTCCTGGAGATGCTCCCGTACCCGAGCGGCGAGCCGCACATCGGGCACCTGAAGAACTACGCGGTCGGCGACGCGGTGGCGCACTTCCGCCGCCGTCACGGTCACCGGGTCCTGCATCCGCTCGGCTATGACGCCTTCGGCCTGCCGGCCGAGAACAACGCGATCAAGACCGGGATCCCGCCCCGGCAGGCGACCGACGACTCGATCGCCGCCTTCCAGCGCGCGTTCCGCTCCTGGGGACTGTCGATCGACTGGTCGCGGGAGATCGCCTCCCACGAGCCCGAGTACTACCGCTGGACGCAGTGGATCTTCCTGCGCTTGTTCGATCGCGGGCTCGCCTACCGCAAGGAGTCCGCGGTCAACTGGTGTCCGAACGACCAGACGGTGCTGGCCAACGAGCAGGTGATCGACGGCCACTGCGAGCGCTGCGGCCATCAGGTGGAATTGCGCCAGCTCGAGCAGTGGTTCTTCCGGATCACCGCCTACGCGGACCGGCTGCTGGATGACCTGGACACGATCCGCTGGCCGGAGAGCGTCAAGGCCCAGCAGCGCAACTGGATCGGGCGCTCGACCGGGGCCGAGGTGACGTTCCACTGTGGGGAGCTCGCGATCGACTACCCGGTGTTCACGACCCGTCCGGACACCCTGTTCGGCGCCACCTTCTTCGTGATGGCCCCCGAGCATCCCGACGTCCTGCGGCTCGCGGCCGGCACGCCGCAGGAGGCGGAAGTCCGTGCCTACGTCAACGGCGCGCTGAACGAGACGGCCGCGGACCGGGGCGCCGCGGACAAGGCGAAGACCGGCGTCGCGCTCGGCCGCACGGTCACCAACCCGGTCAACGGCGAGCAGCTGCCGATGTTCGTCGCCGACTACGTGCTGATGGAGTACGGCACGGGCGCGATCATGGCGGTGCCCGGACACGACGAGCGCGACCACGCGTTCGCCGTCGCCCACGGCCTGCCGATCCGTCGGGTCATCGAGGGGCCGGACGGGGCGCTGGACGACGCGTCGCTGCCGTATACCGGCGACGGCCCGATGGTCAACTCGGGCCGCTTCGACGGCACGCACAACCGCACCGGCTACGAGCAGATGATCGAGTGGCTGTCGGCCGAGGACCGCGGCCGCCGCACGGTCAGCTACCGGCTGCGCGACTGGTTGCTCTCGCGTCAGCGGTACTGGGGCTGCCCGATTCCGATCGTGTACTGCGAGTCCTGCGGCATGGTGCCCGTGCCTGACGAGGAGCTCCCGGTCCGGCTGCCGGAGGTCGACGACTACCAGCCCCGCGGCCGCTCGCCGCTGGCCGCCGCCGAGGAGTGGGTGCACACGACCTGCCCACGGTGCGACGGCCCGGCCCGCCGCGAGACCGACACGATGGACACGTTCGTCGACTCGAGCTGGTACTTCCTGCGCTACTGCGACGCGCGCAACGACCAGGCGCCGTGGGATCCCGAGGTGCTTGCGCAGTGGGCGCCGATCGACCAGTACATCGGTGGCATCGAGCACGCGATCCTGCACCTGCTGTATGCGCGGTTCTTCGTCAAGGCGCTCGCCGACATGGACCTGCTCTCAGTGCAGGAGCCGTTCGCGGCGCTCTTCACCCAGGGGATGATTCTTGGCCCCGACGGTCAGAAGATGTCCAAGTCCCGGGGCAACGTGATCTCGCCGATGCCGATCGTCGAGCGCTACGGGGCCGACGCGGCGCGCTGCTACGTGCTGTTCATCGGGCCCCCCGACCAGGACGCGGCCTGGAGCGAGACCTCGTTGGAGGGCGTGCATCGGTTCCTGGCGCGACTGTGGCGCCTGGGGGAGGAGGTCTCCGGTGCGGGCATCCACGGGCCGGCCGCTGCGCCGGAGGATCCGCAGGGCGACGAGCTCACGCTGGTGCGCAAGGGCCACTGGGCGATCGACAAGGTGACCGCCGACCTCGACGGGCGGTTCGCGTTCAACACCGCGATCGCGGCGATCATGGAGCTCGTCAACGACCTCTACCGCCATCCCGCCGCCGATCCGCAGGCGCGCCGCTTTGCGGTGGCCACGGCGGCCTCGCTCGTGTTCCCCTTCGCCCCGCACCTGGGCTCCGAGGTCTACGAGACGATCACCGGCGATCGCGTGTGGGAGCAGCCCTGGCCGCGGGCCGACGCCGCGATGCTCGTGGCGGACACGTTCGAGCTCGTTTGCCAGGTCAACGGCAAGGTGCGCGATCGGGTGAGCGCACCGACGGGCGCCCCGCGCGAGGAGCTCGAGCGGCTGGCGCTCGCCAGCGCCGGCGTCCAGGCGCACCTGAACGGGCACGAGGTGGTCAAGGTGATCGTCGTGCCCGACAAGCTGGTCAACGTCGTCGCACGCTAGGTCGCCATGACGCCGCCGTACATCGCGGTGATCGGCGCATCTCGAGCCAGCGAGGCGCAGGAGCGCAATGCGGAGGCGGTCGGCGCGGCGCTCGGTCGCGCGGGTGCGATCGTGCTCTGTGGCGGCGGCCCGGGAGTGATGGCGGCGGCGTCCCGCGGCGCCGCCGGGGAGGGGGCGACGGTCGTCGGGATCCTGCCGGGCGCGGACCGCTCCCATGCCAACCCGTGGGTGTCGGTCGCGCTGCCGACCGGCGTGGGGGAGCTGCGCAACGGGCTGATCGTGCGCGCCTGCGATGCCGCGGTCGCCGTCGGCGGCGCCTACGGAACTCTGTCGGAGATCGCGCTCGCGCTTGCCCAGTCGGTGCCGGTGGTGGGGCTCGGGACCTGGGCGATCGAGGGCGTTGAGACGGCGCCGGACCCCGAGGCGGCGGTGTCCCGCGCGCTCGAGCTCGCCGCCGCTCGCCGGAGCTCCTGAGCGCTCGCGGCGCCTCGCTCAGCCGGCGCCCAGCAACAGCGCCACGACCGCCGCGGCCCGCTCGACCTCGGGCTCGACCGCCGCGTGCGCGTCGTTGTAGATGAAGCTCTCGGTGAGACACACGACGGCGAACGCGAGCGTGTCGATATCCGCCCGCGGGTCGAAATGGCCGGCCGCCTGCTCGGAGCGATAGAGCGCGGCGAGCCGGCGAATCGTGCGCGCGTTCACCGAGCCGTGGCGGGCGGTGAGGATCCGAAGCGCCGTCTGGGTCTCACGCCGCACGAACGTCTGCAGCGGAACGCTCGAGACGATCGCGGTCACGTGGTGGCGGAACACGGCGAGCAGCCGCTCGGCTCCCATGAGCTGGGCGGTCTGGCGCTTGGCCTCCGCGAAGCTCGAGTCCGAGAGCGAGAAGAGGACATCGGAGAGCAGCTCCTCCCGCGACCCGGTCCAGCGGTAGAGCGTCTGACGGGAGACCCCGAGCTCGAGCGCGAGTGCCTGCATGTCGAGCCGCTCACCCGCCAGGAACCGTCGCCGCGCGGTCCGGAAGGCCGCGGCCGGGGTCGCCGCGGCCGCGCTCTCCCCGGCCGCCAGAGCCCGTGATGCGCGGTATGCCACCGACCCCTCCAGGTGGGCGTCTGAGGCGTCCGGATGTGACATATCAAGCATCTGTCACCGTTACACGTTCGAGATCTGTAGCATGCCGCCTCGGAGAGAGAGACACCGGGAGGGTCGCCGATGACGACTGGACAGCTGGGACCGATCACCGCCGCGCCGACGCCGGTGCAGCGACTATGGCATCGCTCGCTGAATCGATATCCCTCGAACCCGAGCCGGTACCTGAGCCTCGGCATCGTCGTCGCCGCGACGATCGTCCTGTACTACCAGCTTTACCTGAGCGGCGGGGTAGCGACGGCGATCCTCCGCAGCCTGCACATGTCGTTCACGTACTACGTGAACATCAGTGTGATCGGCTATCTGCTCGGGGCCGGAGCCTCCTGGCTGGCGGGTCTCGCCGATCGGTACGGCCGAGCGAACATCGTCACCGCGGGTCTGGCGCTCGTCGGCCTGCTCTGCCTCATCGGGTTGCCGAACGCGCACACCAAGGCTGCCTTCCTGATCATCTACGTCGCGATCGGCTTCGTGGAGGGGATCATCCTGGTGGCGACGCCGGCGCTGATTCGTGACTTCTCCCCGCAGCTGGGACGGGCGTCGGCGATGGGCTTCTGGACGCTCGGGCCGGTGCTCGGGTCGCTCGTGGTCGCCGCCTTCGTCTCGGGCGCCGGGAGCCGCAGCTGGCAGGACCAGTACCGCATCAGCGGCGTGATCGGGCTCGTGGTGTTCGCCGTGGCACTGATCGGGCTGAGGGAGCTCTCGCCGCGGCTGCGCGATCAGCTCATGGTCTCCCGCAAGGACCGCGAACTGATCGAGGCGCGGGCGGCCGGGATCGACATCGAGGAGTCGCTGCGCCACCCGTTTCGCCAGATGCTGCGTCCCGACATCCTGCTCTCGGCGTTCGCGATCAGCGTCTTCTTGATCATCTACTACGTCGCCGTCGGCTTCTTCCCGGTGTTCTTCGAGACGGTGTTCGGCTACAGCCAGTCACGCGCGAACACGCTCGGCGACTGGTTCTGGGCGTTCGACGCGGGCGGACTGCTGCTCGTCGGTGCACTGTCGGACCGGATTCGCGTCCGCAAGCCGTTCATGGTGTTCGGGGCGGTGTGCGCGATCGTCTCCACGACGATCTTCGCGCTGAAGGCGACTCACCCTACGACCTCCTACTCGACGTTCGTCGTCCTCCTCTCCTGCATCGCGGTGTCGCTGGCACTTGCCTTCGCGCCGTGGATGGCGAGCTTCACCGAGACCGTCGAGCGGCGCAACCCGGCGCTGATCGCGACCGGCCTCGCGGTCTGGGGCCTGGTCATCAGAATCGTGATCGCGGTGAGCGTGTTCTTCGTGCCCAAGGTCGTCACGACCGCGACGACGCTCGTCCAGCAGGGACCCGCGGTGAAGGCCGTGCTCGCCGATCCGGCCCCGGTCGGTCACACGACGATCGGCAAGGTCGCGAGCGCGGTCTCCGCCAACCCGGTGATCGTGGCCCGGCTGCAGAAGGTCTCCACGCCGCCGACGGCTGCCGACAAGCGGTTCCTGGTGAGTGCCGCCAAGACGCTCGGCCCCGCGAACCTCGCCGCGCTGGTCAAGCCGACGCCGGCGCTCGGCGCGGCGCTGAAGACGCTCGCCACCGACGGGCCGCCCGTCGCCAAGGCGGCGGCGGACTCCCCGAAGCAGTGGCGGACGTTCTTCTTCGTCGGCGTGGGTGGAGAGGTCGTGTTCATCCCGCTGATCCTGCTGATGGCGGGGTTCTGGGACCCACGCGCCGCGCGGCGGGCCGAGATGGAGCACGACGAGTGGCTCGAGCGCGAGCTGCGTAAGCTGCGATCCGGCTGAGCTGCGTCGCTCGGGGGCGAGGGCGCACGGCCGTAGACTCGGTCGGGTGCCCGCGTTCAAGCCCGCCTACCTGATCCACGGTGATGACCACGGGCGGATCGCGGAGCGGCGGGCGACACTCCGCGGCCTCGCCGAGTCGCTCAGCGGGACCGAGGGGGTCGAGCTGCTGGAGGGCGAGAACGCGACGCCCGACGCGGCCGCCGCGGCGCTCTCGGCGATGACCCTGGCGCTCAGCCGGCGCTTCATCGTCGTCGACGGTGCCGAGCGCTGGAAGGACTCCGAGATGGACGCGCTGGAGGCGGCGGTGCGCGCGATCGCGCCGGAGACGACGATCGCCTTCTTCGCCCGTGAGGAGGCACGCGCCAAGGCCCCGGACCGGCTCCACAAGGCGGTCAAAGCCGCGGGCGGCGACATCAGCGTGGAGGCGACCGTCAAGCCCTGGGAGCTGCCCCGCTGGGTCGCCGGGCAGGCGGCGGCACTTGGGCTGGAGCTGACCTCCGACGGCGCCCGGGCGCTGATCGCGCATGTCGGGGAGCGCCAGCAGCGACTGCTCCGGGAGCTGGAGAAGCTCGCGCTGGGCGGAACGCCGGACGGATCGGACATGATGCCATTCGACGCGGAGCGGATCACGGCGCTCACCGCCTCCTCCTCCGAGCGCCGGGCGTGGACCGTTGCCGACGCGGTCGTCGCCGGGGATGGTGGCGCAGCCGTGCGCGCCTTTCTCGAGCTCCGCCAGCAGGGCGAGCGCGTCCCCGGGTTGCTCTACTGGATCTCCCAGCGGGTGCGACAGGCTCACGAGGTCGCGGCTGCGCTGGACGCCGGGGAGGCGCCGGCGCAGGTCAAGCGCCGTCTGCGGATGCCCTCCCGGGCGGCCGACGCGCTGATCGCCGACGCCGGACGCCGCGGCACCGAGCGGCTGCGCGAGGCGGTGTGCGAGATCGCCGACCTCGAGCTCGCCTCCCGCGGCGGTGGCTCGGGTGGGGCCGGCGAGGACACCGCCGCCCTGCTGACGCTCAGACGGCTGGCTGCGTGAGCCGAGCCGCGGCTCAGTGCAGGACAGTCGAGTGGAGCACGAGGTAGACCGCGAGCAGCACTCCCGCGATCACCAGCACCACCAGCAATCGCAGCCACGGGCTCCGGCGCAGCGACGGATTGATCGGCCGGTCGGTGCGAGGTGGGGGCGGGGTGTGGACGGTCGTGTGGAACGCGGGCGGGCGGTGGGCGGTCTCGGCCGCGGTGGTGGCCCGCGAGTCGGCGTCGCGGCGCTGGCGGCGCTCGTTTGATAGCTCCTTGCGCACGTCCTGGAGCTCGGAGGATTGGGCCTTGAGCTTCTCCTCCAGCTCGGCCTGGGTGCGCAAGGCTCGCTCGTGATCGGCGCGTAGCGCCTCGTGGCGGGCGCGCAGCTCGTGATTGCCACGGCGTGCCGCATCGAGCTGGGACGCGGTGTCCGCCGCCTCGCTCTCGGCGGTCCGCGCGAGATCCAGCTCGGCTTTGACCCGCGCGAGCTCGGCGACCGTGCGCCGCGCGTCGCCGCGCTCGCGTTCGAGTGCCCGCTCGACCTCGTCGCGCCGGCTCTGCTCGTTCTCGAGTGTCGCCTCGGCGGCGCGCAGCCTGGAAGTGAGCCGCTCGACGTCCGCGGCTCGGTTGGCGACCGGGCGCGGGCGAGGCGCCACCGGCCTCGCCGGTGCGGCGGCGGCGGCCGGCGCATCCGCCGGGTCTGGGTTGGCGGTGGCCGCGTCCGGGGTCGCGGCCGCCGGAGTCGTCGGGGCCGGAACCCCCCGGGCGCGCCGGCGGCGCGGCGGCGTCGGGAACGGCAGGTCGGGCTCCGGCTCGGCGGCCGGTGCGGTCGCCGGCGCGGGCTCCTCGGTCACCCGGCCGGTTGCGGTGATCGGCCCGTCCCCGTTGACGCCACCGCTGCGCAGCGGGATGTTGATGTTCGGCGCCACCGACAGCTCGAGGCCGTCGGCACCGTCGAGCTCCTCCTCGGATTCGACCGTGAACGCCGCGCGCCAGGCCTCGCCGTCCTGGGCGGCCCACGGCTTGTCGTCGAGCTCGGCCAGCAAGCGGCGCTCGGTGCCATTGTCGCCGGCGAGGATCAACGCGGGGCGCACGAAGCGCATCCCGCGCACCCCGAACCAGCGGCCGTGCACCTGAGCCCGGCCGTCGACGACCTCAAGTCGGTCGAGCTCGAATGCGACTGCGTCGGGTCCCCTGGTCGGCGTGGCGGCGATCGTGAGACCTCCGGTGGGGCCGCGCTCGCGCGCGGGTCGGGTCAGGCGCCGCGGCGCAGACGGGCGGCGCGCGACTTCTTGCGCGCGCCGTTGTTGCGATGCAGCGCGCCGCGCTTGACGGCCTTGTCGATCGTGCGTACGAGCACGCGATGCTCGGCATCGGCCGTATCGCCCTCGCCGGCGGCGACCGCCTGCTCGAGCCGGCGGAAATACGTCTTGATCGACGAGGTGTAGCGGCGGTTCTCCTGACGCTCGCGCTCGGCGCGAAGGATCCGCTTCTTCTGTGAGTGGATGTTGGCCATGGTGCAATGCGCCCCCGGGGAGACCGCGGGACGGCGGCGTACTATAGCGCCCTCCGTGCCCGGTTCCAGCGACAGTCGGCGAGGGTCGAGGGGAAGGCCGAACCCCCGGCGCCGTGCGTTCACCGACCCGTCGCAACCGGCGCCGTCGGAGCTCGTGACCGCGCCGACCGAGGTCGTCCGGGAGATGCCGCGCGGGCGCTCGACCCGGGTGGCCGTCATGACCGCGATCTTCTCGCTGGCGACGGCGGTGTCGCGCGTGGCCGGCCTCGCCCGCGAGGTCATCCAAGCGAGCATCTTCGGGACCTCCCCGGAGGGATCGGCGTTCACGATCGCCTCGCAGATCCCGAACCTGTTCTCCAACCTGTTCAGCCAGGCGGCGCTCGGAGCGGCGTTCGTGCCGATCTTCACCGATCTGCTCGCCCAGGGAAAGCGCGACGAGGCGCGCAAGCTCGCCTCCGACCTGCTCGGGATGATCGTCGTGATCGTCGGGGCGCTCACCGTGCTCTACATCGCGATCGCGGGTCTGATCATGCCGCTGTTCGTGGGAAGCGGGATCTCGGTGACGCTGACCGCAGGGCTGTCCCGCGTGCTGTTCCCAGTCGTGCTGCTGCTCTCGGTCACCGGCCTGCTCACCGGAATCCTGCAGGCCTACGACGAGTTCACGATGCCGGCGATCGCCCCGGCGGTGTGGAACGTCGTGATCATCGTCCTGCTGGTCGTGCTCCACACCCACTTTCGACATTCCGACCAGGCCTACGCATACGCGATCGCGTGGCTGGTGGCGACGGTCGTGCAGATGGTGCTCGTCGCCTCCTCACTGCGCCGGATCGACTTCCGGTTCGGCTTCTCGCTCAACTGGCGAGATCCGCGGGTCCGCCAGGTGCTGATCCTGTTCTTTCCGGTGACGATGTCGGTCGGGATCATCAACCTCGACGCGTTCCTCAACGCGGAACTCGGCACGCTCGTCTCCTCACACGCCCCGATCGCGATCAACGACGCGTTCCGGCTCTACATGCTGCCCCAGGGGATCTTCTCGGTTGCGGTGACGACCGTGCTGTTCCCGTCGCTCTCGCGCATGGCCAACGCTCGTGATGCTCCTGGCATGCGTCGGACGATCGGTCAGGGCATCCGCCAGATCAACCTGCTCCTGGTTCCAAGCGCCGCGCTGACGGCGGTGCTCGCGACGCCGATCATCCGCGTCGTCTATCAGCACGGGAGCTTCGGGGCGCTGTCCACCGACCGCGTCTCGGTCGCGCTGTTCTGGTTCGCGATCTCGCTGCCGTTCTCCGGCGTCAACCTGCTGCTCACGCGGACGTTCTTCGCCTTGCAGCGGCCGTGGATCCCGACGCGGCTGGCCGCGGTGAACATGATCGTCGACGTGATCGTGTCCTTCGCGCTCTATCGCCATCTCGGGGTCGCGGGGCTGATCATCGGCACGCTGGCGGCGAACGTCGTCATGACCTATCTGCAGCTGCGCCGCCTGCGGATCGGCTTCAACGGCCGTCTCGAGCTCGAGGTGACGCTGATGATCACCGTCCGGGTCCTGGTCGCGACGGCGCTCGCCACCGCCGCCGGCTGGGCGGCCTGGGATCTGCTGCACCGCGTGCTCGGCGACTCGTTCGCCGGGGCGCTGGTCGGGCTGGGGGTCGCGTTCGCGCTGGCGATCGCGCTCTACGGTCGGCTCGTGCTCGCGATGCGGGTGCCGGAGGCCCGCCAGATCCAGAGCCTCGTCATGAGGCGGCTCTCGGGCGCCCGCTGAGCGCCGGGCCCCGGGAGCGCCAGTCCCGGCAGGGCAACCCCGGCCGCACGAGTCCCAGCGGCACGAAAGGCCCGGCGGCCGCTGACGGGCCGGCGCCGGGCCTCTGGTGTTCTCCGCTGCGGCGAGAGCGCGTCTAGAGCGCGTCGGTAGACGCTGACGCAGCCCAGCCGCGCTGGCGATGCGGCACCGTCGCCGCGGTGCGGCGGCGCTCCCGCGCCTGCCGGCGCCGCGCATCCATGATCGCGGGCTGCTGGTCGGTCCGGTGGCGGTGGATCGCGCCGCCAAGAAGACTCAGCATGACGACGAGAAGGGTGAAATCCAGGACGGCGTTGGCAACGATCATCAGGGTCATGGTGGCCTCCGTGTTCGGCTTGTGGGGTTGGAGCTGTCCTCGATGTATAGGCACGGCGTGTAAGCCAGATGTCGAGGACGTATAAACCTTCCATAGAAAAGCCTGCCCATCTCGCTGTCTGATACACCCGAATCCGGCTAAGAATTTTGTTAGCCGATGAAGAATCGCTCAGGTTCGGCCGGAAATGAATTCGTCCAGGCGGCGGCCCGACCCGGCGAGCGCCAAAGCGGTGCTCCAGCCGAGCCCGGCGTACTGCTGGATGTCGGCATCCAGGTCTCACTGACTGGAGTACTGGCCGCGAGGTGGACATTGGTGGCCTTGCCCGCTGAGTCGATGTAGATCGTCATCGGAAGTCCTTCAAGGCCTCCGGGGGCGAGGTTGCGCAACTGGGTGATGCTCGGCTGATAGCTCGGATAGCTGACTGGATGGTGGGCGAGGAACGAGCGCGCGTCCCCCGAGGAATCCTCGATGTCGGCGCCGAGGAAGGCGATAAAACGGGTACAGATGCGGGGCGCCGCTCGGCCCCAGCCGGAGGTTGCGGCCGGTCGTCGATGGCACCGTGGGCGCGGCGCCGGCGGTCGCGCGAGCCGACGGAGACCCCGCGACGTCTGCCAGCGGCTGTTCCTACCGCCGGACGCCGGCGCGTCCGCTGCCCACGGCCACGGGCACGGCCGTGGCCAGCAGCGCCGCAAGCGCGCGTCGTGCGGTCACGGCACGAGGTCCGCGTCCGCGATGCCGAGGACCGGAACCGTCGGGACTGACGCCGGCCTGAACCGCGGCATGTGCAGGGCGAACGTGGGGCCGTGTGGCGTGTTGGCGACCGTCGCGGTTCCGCCGTGGGCCTTGACGATCGCATCGACGATGGCCAGCCCCAGCCCCGCCCCACCCGCGGCGCGCGTCCGGGCCAGATCGGCGCGGGCGAACCGCTCAAAGATCCGGTTCAGCGACTCGGCGGGGACCCCGCGGCCCTCGTCGTGCACCTCGATCGAGACTCCGGCGCCCCCCTCTCGGCGAGCGCTCAGCTCGATCACGGCTGCAGGCTCTGAGTACTTCACCGCGTTCTCTATCAGCGCATCGAGCGCGACGCGCAGGCGCTCTGGATCGACCATCAGCGAGCCCTCGGCGAGCGCTCCCAGCCGCCAGGAGCGCGGAGCGGCCTCTGACCAGCGCATGAAGACCTCTTCGAGCACCGGCTCGAGTTCGATCTCGAACGGCTGGACGAAGTCGGGCTGATCGATTGTGGCCAGCAGCAGCAGTCGCGCGGTGATCGCGTCGATGCGCGACAGCTCGTCGAGGGCCACCTCGATCTCGGGCGTGTGGCCGAGCCGGCCGCGCAATAGCTCCAGATGCCCACGCGCGATCGTCACCGGGGTGCGCAGCTCGTGGGAGGCGTCGTGGACGAAGCGCTCCTGGGAGGCGAGCAGCGAGCGGTGCGCCTCCGCGCGCTGCTCGACGACGCGCTGGGCGTCGATGTGCCGCCGGGCGTGCCAGACCATCGCCAGGAACATCGCGGCCATCAGGGGAACCGCGAGGAGCTCGCTCCAGAGCAGGGCGCCGCTGAACCGGCCGAGCAGGAGGGCGGCTCCGCTCGCGACCATCACGCATCCCAGCACCAGCAGCGTCGGCCGCATCGGCCAGACCTGGAAGCCGTACAGAAGAGTGAGGCTGATCCAGACGAAGTGGAACGGGATCACCTTCCACAACGGCCACACGATGATCGCGCCGTAGTTCGCGGCGGCGAACGCGACCCAAACGAGCTCCAGCCGATAACGGCGCCACCAGGGGCGCTCAGGCCGCAGCGCGATACCCCGCATTGCGCACCGTCTCGATCGGCGCGTCGGGCCCGAGCTGCCGGCGCAGCCTGCGGACGCACACGTCGACGACGTTCGAGCGCGGGTCGAAGTCGAACCCCCAGACCGCGGAGAGCAGTCGCTGGCGGCTGACCACCTCTCCCGGATGCTGCATCAAAAAGTGCAGCAGCCGGAACTCGCGGTCGGTGAGGTTCGTCACCCGGTCTCCCACCCGAGCCTGGCGGCGGGAGATGTCGAGCACGAAGCGACCGAGCCGCAGAGTCGACCCGTCATCGCCGCCGTGGCGGGCACGGGTCTGTACGCGGATGCGAGCGAACAGCTCGTCGAGCGAGAACGGCTTGGCCATGAAGTCGGCCGCCCCGAGCTCGAAGCCGCGGAGCTTGGTCGGCAACTCGCTGCGTGCCGACAGGATCAGCACCGGTAGGTCGGGGCGCTGGTCGTGGAGCTCGCGCAGCACGTCCAGGCCGTCGCGGCCGGGGAGCAGGAGGTCGAGGATCACGAGCTCGTAGTCGTGCGCGAGCGCGGCCTCCAGACCCCGTTCTCCGTCTGCCACCTCGTCAACCTCAAACCCCTCGACCTTCAGGGCACGAGCCAGGAACGACCTGATCCGGGCCTCGTCCTCAACCACGAGCAAGCGCATTTCAGGGCGACAACATATCCGCATCGAGATGACTTGTAAATGACCCGAAAATGACATCGCGGTCATGTGCTTGCCTTTCCCGCCGGCGACGATAGGTTTCCGCCGGTTGGAGGAGAAGGGAAAGCAATGAGCGCTCAGGCGAAAAGAATCCTTGGCATCGTGATCGGGACGGTGATGCTCGGCGTGGGGCTTGGGCTCTACGTCGGGCTCTACCTGACCTCCGCCCCTGGGTCGCTGGCCGCGACCACGAGCCCGGCGGGCGTCCACCTGTACCTGGCGACGGTCCCCGCCGCGGAGGCCAGCGACGCCCATCCCACATGGGTCTCCTACTACGTGGTGAACCCCGACGGAACCAACTGGCGTCACGACACGACCTACGTGCTCCCCGCGCACACGCTGGTGCACATGACGATCTACCAGTACGACGGTTACTCGGGTCTGCGCAATCCGTTCCTCTCGCAGTCGCAGGGGACGGTTGGCGGCGACTTCACCCTCGACGGGAAGTCCACCCGGGCGATCAACCCGAACAACGCCTCGCACGTGTTCGCAATCCCCCAGATCGGACTGTCGGTCCCGCTGCAGGGCGTCTCGGGCAACGCCAAGAATCAGTGCGGCAACGCCCCGTGCACGCTCCACCAGGCCCACGAGACGATCTCGTTCAGCTTCCGCACACCGGCGCGCGGCCTGTACCGCTGGCAATGCTTCGTCCCGTGCGCCGCCGGCTTCATCGCGGGCTGGGGCGGACCGATGCAGACCGTCGGCTACATGGACGGCTACATCCATGTCGTCTGAGGCGCAGCCGATGCCCGCCGAGGTCAACCACTGGCGACGGTTCGTGCTGTGGTGGCTTGGCACGAGCGTGATCGGCACGGTGCTCGTCGTGGTCGTGCTCGCTCCCGGAATTCCGCCGGGAAACGGGACGGTCGAGGCCTCCGGACAGGTGTACGACAACACGGTGCTGCTCGGCATCTCGACGCCGGTGGCGCTGGCGGTGGTCGTCTTCCTCGTCTACGCGATGATCGCGTTCCGCGAGCGCGAGCCCGAGGCGCTGCTCGACGGCCCCCGGGTGCTGGGCGACACGCGGATCCAGACATGGTGGCTGGTCGTCACCACCAGCCTCGTGATCTTCCTCGCCACGTTCGGGACGGTCGAGCTGGAGGGCAACGGCGCCGGCGGTGGTCAGGGACCCAACCCGCTGTCCACGCCGGGGAAGGGCACCCACGTCCTGCAGGTGCAGGTCATCGCCCAGCAGTGGAAGTTCACCTACCGCTGGCCGGCCTATGGGGGCGTCGAGACGCCGACGCTCGATCTCCCCGCGCACACCACGATCGAGTTCCACGTCACCTCGCTTGACGTCATCCACTCGTTCTGGGCCTACCAGCTGGGCGTCAAGGCCGATGCGAACCCGGGGGTCGACAATGTCGCCTACGTCACGACCAAGGCGCCGATGAGGTTTGAGGTGCACTGTGCCGAGCTGTGCGGGGTCTGGCACGGGTACATGTTCAACAGCGGCGCCGTCGTGCCCCAGACCCAGTTCGCCACCTGGATCGCCCGGCAGCAGAAGGTGTACGCGCCGGTGACCAAGTCGCTGCCGCCGTACGCCCTGCACTACTTGCCGCAACCCACGAGGAGGGGCGGATGACCGCGATCTCGATGCCCGCCGGCCGCCGCCCCGCGTGGCGCCGTCTGCTCGACTTCAACATGTTCACCGGCATCGTGCTGGCGGCCGTGGGAGGGTTGGTCGGCGACCTGATCGGCACGGCGATCCACGCTCCCAGCATCGCCTACTACAGCGCCGAGGCGGGGGCGAACGATCTCTCGGTGCTGCTCGCCTACCTGTTCGGGACGATCGGGTTCCTCGTCGGACTCGGTTTCGCCAACTACCCGATCCACCGCATGCTCGGCCACCCGCCCTCGCTCGCCGAGCACGAGTCCGAGGGCGAGGGGATCGGTCGGTACTTCCGCTTGTGCACCGACCACAAGGTCGTCGCGATCCAGTACATGGTCGGCATCGGAGTCTTCTTCCTGATCGCGGGCATCAACGCGATGATGATCCGCACCGAGCTGCTGCAGCCCAACGTGCACGTGTTCGGCGCCAACCAGTACCTCACACTTGTCGGGTTGCACGGGGCGATGATGATGGGGATGCTGACCTCGGTCGTGCTCGGGCCACTCGGCAACTGGCTGGTCCCGCTCATGATCGGCAGCCGGAGGATGGCCTTCCCACGGATCGAGTCGCTGAGCTTCTGGATCCTGATGGCGGCCGGGGTGGTCTTCATGACCACGATCTTCCTCGGCGGCTTTCAGACCGGCTGGACCGGCTATCAGCCGCTCGGGGACCAGGGGACGGTCGGGTATGACGCCTACCTGGGCTTCTTCGCACTGGTCGGGATTTCGATGGTCCTGCTGGGATTCAACCTGCTGGTCACGATCATCACGATGCGCGCGCCGGGGATGACGTGGATGCGGCTGCCGATCTTCTGCTGGGGCGTGGTCTCGACCGCGATCCTGATGCTGCTGGCTCCGCCGATGCTGCTGGCGGCGATCCTGATGGGAATGCTCGACCGGACCGCCCAGACCGCGTTCTTCATCGCCTCCAACGGCGGCAGCTCGTTCCTGTGGCAGAACCTCTTCTGGGTCTTCGGACACCCCGAGGTCTACATCGTCGCGCTCCCCGGCTTCGGGGTCGTGCTGGAGCTGCTGCCGGTGTTCACCCGCAAGCCCCTGTGGGGCTACCGACTCGCGGTGGCGGGGATGCTCGGCGTCACCCTGCTGAGCTTCTTCGTCTGGCAGCACCACCTGTTCGTGAGTGGAATCGACGCGGACCTGCGACCGTTCTACATGTTCTCGACCGAGGCGATTTCGCTTCCCACCGGGTTCATCTTCCTGTGCGTGATGGGCACGATGTGGCGCGGGCGAATACGGCTCACCGTGCCGATGTGGTTCTGCATCGCGTGGGCGTTCAACTTCCTGATCGGTGGCATCTCCGGGGTCTTCCTCTCCGACGTCCCCAGCGACGTGACCACCCACGGCAGCTTCTTCGTGATGGCGCACTTCCACTACACGATCATGGGCGCCCTGGTTTTCACGCTGTTCGCGGGGATCTACTACTGGGGCCCCAAGATGACTGGCTTCGTGTTCAACGAGCGTCTGGCCAAGATCCATTTCTGGATGATGTTCATCGCCTTCAACGCGACCTTCGGGCCATTGTTCGCGCTCGGCATGATGGGGATGCCCAGGCGCGTGGTCACCTATCCCGTGAACCTCCAGGCGCTCAACGACTGGGTGTCGGCCGGGGCATACGTGATCGGACTGTCGATGCTCGTCTTCCTGATCAACCTGGTCTGGTCGATGCTGATCAAGCGCGAGCCGCTGGAGGGCAATCCGTGGGACTCCAAGTCGCTGGAGTGGCAGCTGCCGACGCCGGTGCCCCTCCACGACTTCGACCGGTTCCCGACGTTTGAGGACGACCCGTATCCCTATGGCGTGGAGCCCGCCGGAAGCCCGGCGCTGGCGCCGGCCGGAGGAGACTAACGATGGAAGCATCCGGAGCCGCATCCGCCCCCACCCATCCCGATATCGAGCTCGAGCCGCCCGAGTGGCAGCCCCGCGCGATCTGGGTGGGCGCGCGTCAGCTGTGCGGCGCGGCGTGCTTCTTCTTCCTCGCGTTCCTGTTCGCCTACTTCTACCTGCGATCGCTCGATCTGGGCCGGGACTGGAAGATCGGCCATCACGTCAATCCCCCGGTCGGTCTCGGTGTGGCGATCGTCGTCGTGCTGCTCCTGAGCGCGGTGTTGCTGCGCGTCGCATCGGAGCGCCCTGAGCTCACGGTTCGGGCGGGCACGGGCGCGCTCGTGCTCCTGCTGGCGGCGGTTGCGCTGCAGGCGATCACCTGGTCGGCGCTCGGGTTCGGTCCGGCGAGCGGTGGCTACGCGAGCGTCTACGTCGGCTGGACCATCTTCTACTCGGTGTTCGCGTTGATGCCCGCGTACTGGATCGAGACGCAGGTCGCCACCGCCTGGCGGCGCCGGCGCTCCGGAGTCCCACCGACGCCCGCCGACGTCCTCACCGGCGAGCGGCTTACCCAGGCCAACCTGGAGGCGTGCTCGTTCTTCTGGACGTTCTACGTCGCGATCGGCGTGGTCACGTTCGTGGTTCTGTACGTGGTCTGAGCGATCGGTTGATGCACGTAGAGTCCATGCGGCTGAGCCTGAATGACGAGCGGCGGCCGGCATGAGCTGGCACGGCTGGTCGATCCAACCCCCACTGGCCTACGTGGTCGTCTCCGCGCTGCTCTACTGGGTCGGCGGCCGGCGCTACAGCCGGGCGGCTCAGACGCGGGAGCGGTGGGGCGAGGGCGTGTTCGCGCTTGGACTGGTGACGATCGTAGTCGCGCTCGAGTCACCGCTGGACGGCTACGCCGACCAGCTGTTCTGGGTGCACATGTGCCAGCACGTGCTGTTGCTCCTGATCGCGCCGCCATTGATCCTGCTCGGCCGGCCGTGGCCGCGGATGTGGCTCGGCCTTCCGGTGCGACCGCGGACGACCATCGGTCGCACGCTGGCCAAGGCGCGCTGGACCTCCGGGCTGCGTGCGCTCTCACGCCCCTGGCCGGCATGGCTGCTGTTCAACGCCACATTCGTCGGCTGGCACATCCCCGCCGCCTACGACGAGACTCTGCGCTCGCAACCGGTTCACGACCTGGAGCACGCGATGTTCTTCTTCATCGGCCTGCTGTTCTGGGCGCATGTCGTCGAACCGGGGCCGCTGCGCGCCCGCCTGGAGTGGCCGGCCCGGATCGGCTATCTGGTCGGCGCGATGATCGTCGGCTGGATGCTCGCGATCACGCTGGTGCTCGCTCCCCATCCGATCTACGCGCCCTACGAGGCGCTTGTGCACCGGCCCGGCGGCATCTCGGCGCTCATCGACCAGCAGCTCGCGGCCGGGGTGATGTGGGTGCCCGGTTCGATCCCGTACGCCGTCGCCCTGTTCATCTGCCTGTATCGCTGGCTCGCACCGGAGCGCAGGGCCACGCCGCGTCCCGCGCTCACCATCTGAGGAGAGGACAGCCACATGCCCCCCCTGCCATTCGCCGACAACTTCCTGGCCGGCTCGCTGCTCACGATTCTGCTGCCACTGGGGCTGCTGATCGCGCTCGTGATCTGGTACCTGATGGCGGTCAGGCGCGTGCCGGCGGACACGCCCGTCTCCTCGCCGTCACTGCCGCGCGACGAGGTGGTCGATGCCGCGGGGCCGGCCGTCGTGTCCGACGTCACGCTGGAAGCTGACGTCACTCCGATCGACAACCCTGTCGACGAGGTCTGATGGAGGCGGTCCCTGCCGTGGCGGCGCCCGCGGCAATCCCCCCGACATGGTCGGCGGTCGCGCGGGACTACGTCACGCTGACCAAGCCGAGGATCATGTCGTTGCTGGTGCTGACCTCGGTCTGCGCGATGCTCGCCGCGGCCGGAGGCACGCCACGGCCGCTGGCCCTCGCGGCGCTGGTCGTGGGCGGCGGGCTGGCGTGCGGGGGCGCGAGCGCGCTCAACCACGTGTTCGACCGTGACATCGACCGTTTGATGGGCTCGCGCACCGCTTCGCGTCCGGTCGCCGCGGGCCGGATCGCGCCCCGGCGCGCGGTCGCCTTCGGGATCGCGCTGTCGGCGATCGCGTTCGGGATCCTGGCCACGTTCGACAACCTGTTGGCGGCGTCACTCGCCCTGTGCGGCGGCGCGTTCTACGTGGTCGTCTACACGCTCTGGCTCAAGCGCTCGACGAGCCAGAACATCGTCATCGGAGGCGCCGCCGGAGCGATCCCGCCGCTGGCCGGCTGGGCGGCCGCTCACGGCTCACTCGGGGTGGGGGCCGTCTTCCTGTTCGCCATCGTGCTGCTGTGGACGCCGCCGCACTTCTGGGCGCTGGCGCTGCTGCTGGCACCTCATTACGAGGCGGCGGAGGTCCCCATGCTGCCGGTCGTCCGCGGCCCGGCGGTGACCGCGCGGCAGATGCTCGTCTACACGATCGCGCTGACCGCGCTGACGCTCGTGCCCGGAGCGCTTGGCACTTTCGGCCTCCTGTATCTGATCTGCGCCGCGCTGCTCGGCGCGGTGTTCTGCGTCCTCGCTTGGCGGCTGTGGCGAGATGGCACAGCCGCGCGCGCGGCCGTGCTGTTCCACTACTCGCTGCTGTATCTGGCACTGCTGTTCGTCGCGGTGGCGGTCGACGCGGCCATCCGCTGAACCCGCGGCGTCCGTCCCTCAGAACGCGTGCCGGAGGCTGGCGAGAATCGAGATGTCGTCGGCCTCACCCAGGTACGAGGCGTGGGTGCACGCCTTGTCGATCGCCGCCGTGAGGGCGGCGGCGTGACCGGCGGTGTTGGCGAACCGGCCGTACTCATTGATGTACAGGTGGGCGTAGGCCGTCTGCTGCGCCGGTGTCGCGGCGGCCCATTGCGAGCAGGAGGCGGAGTCGCTGAGCGGCTGCCGGTGCGGATCCGAGACGGAGGTGAGGATCGTGACCGCGACCAACACGATCACCAATGCGAGTGACGCGCCGGCGACCCGCGGGTGGCGGCGCACCAGCGAGGCTAGCGTCCAGCGCGCGGCCGTACGCGAGCCGGGTGTGGCGTCGTGTCCGGTATCGCTGTTCCTTGTGCTCGTCATCCCTCGCGCCACCGCGGCGGCGGACGCAGCGTACCTGTGATGCGTGGTTCCATCCACCCGTGACTCTGCTCGCCGCCCCGCGGCCGCGGACGGGCGGTTAGGCTGCGGGCATGCATGTCAAGGAGTTGTACGCCAAGCTCACCGACGACGCCCAGCAGGAGCGGGCGCTGCTGACGGCCGTCGGCTTCACGAGCGCGTTCGCCGCGTGCCGAGGGATCACCCATTCGATCAGGGCGGGGATCGGCCCGTTCCACAACCTCTCCTCGACGGGCGGCACTCACATCCACCACTCGACCTTCGGGATCTTCGGCCTGCTCGGGATCGGTTACCTCTGGACGAACCGGATCTTTCTCGGTAACGACGACCCGCCGCGCTGGGGCTCGCGCGTGACCGCCACGGGCTACGGCGTGGCGGCGGCGCTCACGCTCGACGAGTTCGCGCTGTGGCTTGACCTCCATGACGACTACTGGGACGCGAAGGGGCGCAAGTCGATCGACGCCGTCGCTCTCTGCGGCGGGATCCTGTCGACTTCGGTGATCGCCTCCGAGGCGCTCCAGGATCTCGGCTACATGCCGCGTGTCACGCGCGCGCTGTCGCGGCTGGACGTTCGTCGCGGGCTGCCCACGTCGCCTCCCGCCTCCTTCGCGCAGCAGCCCGCGTCGTCCGCAAGGCAGCCCGCCGAACCCCCCGCGGGCGAGGGGACCGCGCAGTAGCCTGACGCCGCGCGGCACCCCCTACCCTTCAGTGCGTCATGGCCGATCAGGCGCACATCCGCAATTTCTCGATCATTGCCCACATCGATCACGGGAAGTCGACGCTGGCCGACCGCATCCTCGAGCTGACGCACACCGTCGACCCGCGGGCGATGCGCGCTCAGCTGCTCGACTCGATGGAGCTCGAGCGCGAGCGCGGGATCACGATCAAGAGCCAGGCCGTGCGCGTCTTCTACACCAGCGCGCGTGACGGGGAGACCTACCAGCTGCATCTGATCGACACTCCGGGGCACGTCGACTTCACCTACGAGGTGTCGCGCTCGCTGGCCGCGTGTGAGGGAGCGTTGCTCGTCGTCGACGCCTCCCAGGGGGTCGAGGCCCAGACGGTCGCCAACACCTACCTGGCGGTCGAGTCGGGGCTCGAGCTCATCCCCTGCCTGAACAAGGTCGACCTGCCGGGCGCCGAGCCCGAGCGCGTCGCCGGGGAGGTCGCCGACCTGCTCGGCGAGCCGGCGGACGAGGTGCGCCAGATCAGCGCCAAGACCGGCGCCGGGGTGAGCGAGGTGCTTGACGAGCTGATCGAACGCGTGCCGCCGCCCGGCGGCGATCCGGACGCGCCGCCACGCGCACTCATCTTCGACTCCGAGTTCGACCAGTACCGCGGGGTGATCGCCTACATCCGGGTCGTGGACGGCACGTTCACCAAGGGCGAGGCGATCCGCGCCATGCAGACCGGCACGAACGCCGAGATCGACGACATCGGCTTCTTCACCCCCGAGATGACCCCGGTGAAGGCGCTCGGCCCCGGTGAGGTCGGCTACCTCATCACCGGCATCAAGGACGTGTCGGTGCTGCGCGTCGGCGACACGCTGACGAGCCGGGCGCGTCCGGCGAGCGAGGCGCTGCCCGGCTACCGCGAGGTCAAGCCGATGGTGTTCTGCGGCCTGTTCCCGATCGACTCCGACGCCTACCCCGACCTGCGCGACGCGCTGGAGAAGTTGACCCTCAACGACGCCGCGCTCTCCTGGGAGCCCGAGACCTCCGAGGCGCTCGGCTTCGGCTTCCGCTGCGGCTTTTTGGGCCTGCTCCATATGGACATCGTGCGCGAGCGCCTGGAGCGCGAGTACGACCTGGAGCTGCTCACGACGATGCCGAGCGTCGAGTACGAGGTGACGTTGACCGACGGGACGGTCGAGCCGATTCACAGCCCGAACGACATGCCCGATCCGGCCCGCATCGCCTCCGTCCGGGAGCCCTATATCCGCGCCTCGATCCTCTCTCCCAAGGAGTACGTCGGCCAGATCATGGAGCTGTGCACCGACCGCCGCGGGCAGCCTGCCGGCATGCACTATCTGTCGGCCGAGCGCGTGAACATCTCCTACGACCTGCCGCTCGCCGAGATCGTGCTGGACTTCTTCGACCAGCTGAAGTCCCGCACCCGCGGCTACGCGTCGCTCGACTACGAGCTGATCGGGCTGCGCGAATCCGACCTGGTCAAGCTCGACATCCTGCTCGCCGGCGACCCGATCGACGCGCTGTCGATGCTCGTGCATCGCTCGAAAGCCCAGAACGCGGGGCGCACGCTCACCGAGAAACTGCGCGAGAAGATCCCCCGCCAGCAGTACGACGTCCCGATCCAGGCAGCCATTGGCAGCCGGATCGTGGCCCGTGAGACGATCAAGGCGTACCGCAAGGACGTGATCGCCAAGTGCTACGGCGGCGACATCAGCCGCAAGCGCAAGCTGCTCGAGGCCCAGAAGAAGGGCAAGCAGCGGATGAAGCAGGTCGGGCGGATCGAGGTGCCGCAGGAGGCGTTCCTGGCGGTGCTCGAGCTCGGCAAGTCCTGAGCGCGGTCGTCGCCACCGGCGCGGACCGGCCCGGGATCATCCGCGCCACGCCGTAGATTTCGTGGCGCTGGGTCCGCCGCGACCGTGGCGCGACCGTCAACATGCTGATCGCGTCGGCGGTCGGCAGGGGGAGGAAGCGTTATGCAGACGAACTCCGAACCGGTCTCGAATGTGGACTGGGTAATGGCGATCGCCTCGCTGCTGTTCTTCATCGGGTCGTTCTTGCCGCTGGCGACGGTGTCGATCTCGCTGGGATTCGGGGCGTCGGTCTCAGGCTCGCTGGACTCCTGGCACAGCTACGGGATTGCGGGGATGTTGATCGGGCTGGCCGGGATCGGCGTGTGGGTGGTGATGCGATTCGGACTCGCGACATTGCCGCCCGGGTCCAACTGGCCGTTGATCG